>NZ_CP070961.1:2400000-3000000 GCF_017086465.1 Nocardioides sp. zg-1228
GTCGAGGCGGATCCGGCCGGCGTCGGGGTCGACCAGGCGGGTCATCAGGCTGGTGAGGGTGCTCTTGCCGGACGCGGTGGCGCCGACGAGGGCCACGATGCGTCCGGGGCGGACGTCGAAGTCGACGCCGCGCAGCAGCGGCGCGTCGGCGTCGTAGGAGTAGTGGAGGTCCTCGACCTCGAGGAGTGCCCCGCCCGTGGCGTCGCGGGGCAGCTCGTCGGAGCCGAACGCCATGCTGCCGGTCGCGTCGAGCACCGCCTTGGCACGGCGGTAGCCCACGACCGATCGCGGGAACTCGCCGAGCAGCCAGCCGATGGCGCGGATCGGGAAGGACACGATGGTCAGCAGGTAGGCGACGGTGACCACGTCGCCGGGGTCGGTGGCACCGCTGGAGACCCTGGAGACGCCGACGGCCAGCACGACGAGCACGCCGAGGCTGGGCAGGCTGGCCAGGGTCGGGTCGAAGACGGCCCGGATGCGCCCGGCGCGGATGTTGGTGTCGCGCAGCTCCTCGGCCTTGGCGCGGAAGCGGTCGGTCTCCTCGACCTCACGCCCGAGCGTCTTGACGACCATCGCGCCGTCGAAGGACTCGTGCGCGATCTCGCTGACCTCGGCCCGCAGGCCCTGCGCGCGGGTCATCAGCGGTGAGGAGTAGTGCTGGTAGAGCAGGTTGGCGACGACCACGGCGGGGAAGACCAGCAGGCCGACCAGCGCCATGACGACGTCGGCGACGAACATCTGCACGACGGCGATGACCATCATCACGATCGTGCCCAGCGCCATCGGCAGGGGCATGATCGGCGCCCACGCCGCCTCGACGTCGGAGTAGGCGTTGGAGAGCAGCTGGCCCGTGGGGTGCCGCTGGTGCCACTCCATCGGCAGCGAGAGGTATTGGCGGGTGACGCCGCGGCGGGTGTGCGACTGCATCCGGTAGTACATGATGCCGCCGCCGAGGCGGCGCGCGACGATGCCGACCGCGCGCAGGATCGCGACCGCCATGAACAGCGCGACCACCCACAGCAGCATGTCGGTGCCGATCTCGCCGGTGTCGAAGGCGGGGATCAGGACGTGCTCGGTGGCCCACCCGAGCACCCAGGCGTCGGCCACCGTGAGGACGCCGAACAGCACCGCGCCCAGCGTCGCGACCGTGAACACCGTGGGCTCGCGCTTGATGCCGACCCACAGGACCCGGAAGCCGTCGAGAGTGGTGGTGCCCCGCAGCTTCGCGTCCTCGCCCACAGGTGTCGCCCGCCTCCTCGTCGTGATCCGCGTCTCGCGGGTCGGTTGCTCACAGCAACCGCCCAACCTGGCAAGGCTATTCCTCGGCACTGACAGCGGACGAATCAGTACGCCGCTGCACGCCCCCGCTCAGGAGGCGCGGATGCGGGACAGGAACGCCCGGGTGCGCTCCTGCTGCGGGTCGCCGAGCACCTGATCGGGGCGCCCCCGTTCGTGGATGTGACCGTCGTGCAGGAAGCACACCTCGTCGGCCACGTCGCGGGCGAACGCCATCTCGTGGGTGTTGAGCAGCATGGTCACGCCCTCGGCCTTGAGCTCGGTGAGCAGGTCGAGGACCTCGCCGACCAGCTCGGGGTCGAGCGCGCTGGTCACCTCGTCGAGCAGCATCAGGCGGGGGTTGGCCACGAGCGCACGCGCGATGGCCACCCGCTGCTGCTGGCCGCCGGACAGGTCGTCGGGGCGGGCCGTCGCCTTCTCGGCCAGGCCGACGCGCTCGAGCATCGCCAGCCCGCGCGACCGGGCCTCCCGGGCATCCACCCCGTGCACCAGCCGCAGCGCCAGCGTCACGTTGCCGACGACGTCGAGGTGCGGGAAGAGGTTGTAGGCCTGGAACACCATCCCCATCCGCGAGCGGACCTTGTCGCCGTCGACGCGCGGGTCGGTGATGTCGCGCCCCTCGAAGGTGATCACGCCGTCGTCGACGACCTCGAGGAGGTTGACGCAGCGCAGGAGGGTGGACTTGCCCGATCCGGACGCGCCGATGAGGACGACGCACTGCCCGGGCTCGATGGTCAGGTCGACGTCGCGCAGCACCACGTGGTCGCCGAACGACTTGCGGACGCCGGCGAGGCGCAGGAGCTCGGTGGGAGCGTTCACAGAGGTCCTCCTGCTCCGTGGTAGCCCTTCTTGCGGGCGTAGCGGTCGGTGAGCCGTGCCATCGGGATGGTCAGGCAGCAGAACAGCACGCCCGCCACGACGTAGGGCGTGTAGTTGAAGTCGAGCGCGGTCTCGATCTGCGCCCGACGGATCGCGTCGGTCACGCCGAGCACCGCGATCAGGCCGGAGTCCTTCTGCAGCGAGACGAGGTCGTTCATCAGCGGCGGGATGACCCGACGCCAGGCCTGGGGCAGCACGACGTGGCGCAGCGTCTGGCCGTAGGTCAGTCCCATCGACCGGCCCGCCAGCCGCTGGCTGGGGTGCACCGACTCGATGCCGGCGCGGAAGACCTCCGCGACGTAGGCGGAGTAGGAGAGCACCAGCGCGGTGCCGCCCCAGAACAGCGGCGAGGTGGGGAGCCCCTGCAGGCTGAGGGCCGGGCCGCCGAAGCCGAGCAGGAAGATCACCAGCAGCAGCGGCAGCCCGCGGAACACGTCGACGTACGCCGTGCCGAGCAGCCGCAGCGGGAACGCGACCGGGCCGCGCAGGGTCCGCACGATCGCGACCGTCAGGCTGACGACCAGGATCAGGATCCAGCACACGACCATGACCCGGATGTTGAGCCAGAGCCCGTCGAGCACCGCGGGGAAGGACGAGACCGCCTTGTCCCAGTCGAAGTAGGTCTCGCGGACGCGCTCCCAGCCGGGTGAGCCGACGACGGCGGCGCCGATCGCGCCGAGTAGCAGCAGGGTGCTGCCCGCCGCGATCACGGCGCTGCGCAGGGTGCGGCGCCTCCGCCAGTCGTCACGCTCGAGCTGGACCGCGGAGGGAAGCCACCCCCCAGGCGCCTCGTCGGCGACCCGGTCCGTCATCAGGACAGCTCGGGAGCGCCCTGCTGGGCCAGCCACTCCTGGCCGATCTGGTCGAGGACGCCGTCCTCGCGCAGGGTGTCGACGGCCGCCGAGACGCACTCGGTGAGCGGGCTGTCCTTGGCCAGCACCGCGCCGAACTGCTCCGGCTCGCCCTCCGCGAGCGGCAGCTGGCCGACGATGGTGCCGTCGTCGAGCTGGACGGCCGTCATGTAGTAGGCGGTGGGCAGGTCGACGACGATGCCGTCGATCTGACCGTTCTTGAGCGCCTGCACGGCCTGGTCGTTGGTGTCGAAGACCGCGGGGTCCTGCGAGGGCTGGATCTGGTCGGTGATCGCGGTGTAGCTCGTGGTGCCGACCTGTGCGCCGAGCTTGGCGTCGGCCAGGTCGGCCAGGCTGGTGGCGCCCTCGATGGCGCTGCCCTCGTTGGTGATCACGGTCTGCACGACGTCGTAGTAGCCGGAGGAGAAGTCGACGGCCTTGCGGCGGGCCTCGGTGATCGAGACCTGGTTGATGTCGAGGTCGAACTCCTTGGGCCCGGGCTGGACCACCTTGTTGAACGGGACCGCGACCCAGGTGACCTGGTCCTCGGTGTAGCCGAGCTGCTCGGCGACGGCGTAGGCCACGGCGGACTCGTAGCCCTCGCCGTTGGCCGGGTCGTTGTCGACGAACCACGGCTCGTAGGCCGGGTCGTCAGTCGCGATCGTCAGGGTGCCTTCGGAGACGGTCTCGAGGGTCTCGGGCGTGCACGCGTCGGCGCTCGCGGAGTCGGCGGACTCGGAGGCGTCCGAGGTCGCGTCGGTGGCGGTGTCGCCCTCGTCGGTCGGGGCGCAGGCGGTGAGCGCGACCGTGGCGGTCGCGAGGGCGGCGATGGCGAGGTGGCGCTTCGCCACGCGCCGGGGCGTCTTCAGCATGGCCGAATCCTACGACTCCGGGTGGGCCGTCCTGACCGTATGACCGGCCGTGGACAGGCCGGCCTTGACCTCGCCGATGCTGAGGGTGCCGAAGTGGAAGACCGTCGCCGCGAGCACGGCGTCGGCTCCCGCCTCGACGGCCGGCGGGAAGTGCTCGACCGCCCCCGCTCCCCCGCTCGCGATGACCGGGATGCTCACCTCGCGGCGTACGGCCCTGATCAGGTCCAGGTCGAAGCCGACGGTCGTGCCGTCGGCGTCCATCGCGTTGAGCAGGATCTCGCCCGCGCCCAGCTCGGCGGCGCGCACGGCCCACTCGATCGCGTCGAGCCCGGCGCTCCTGCGACCGCCGTGGGTGGTCACCTCGAATCCGCTCTGCGTGCCGGTCGCCCGACGGGCGTCGACGCTGAGGACGAGCACCTGGTTGCCGAATCGGTCGGCGATCTCGGCGACCAGCTCCGGGCGGTTGATCGCAGCCGTGTTGACCGCGACCTTGTCGGCGCCGGCACGCAGGAGGCGGTCGACGTCGGTCACGCTGCCCACCCCGCCGCCGACGGTGAGCGGGATGAAGACCTCCTCGGCGCAGCGGCTGACCACCTCCATGGTGGTGGCACGGCCCTCGTGGGAGGCGGAGATGTCGAGAAAGGTCAGCTCGTCGGCGCCCTCGGCGTCGTACAGCCGCGCCAGCTCCACGGGGTCGCCGGCATCGCGCAGCTCGGTGAAGTTGACGCCCTTCACCACCCGCCCGCCGTCGACGTCGAGGCACGGGATGACCCGGATCGCGAGGCTCATCGCTCCGCCAGCCTTCGTGCGCGCGCCGCCAGCGCGATGTCGACGATCTCCGAGCGCGGCTGGCCCTCCAGCTCGGCCAGCGGCACCCATCGCGCGTAGTCGGTCGAGCCGTCGACCTCGGTCGTGCCCAGCTCGCCACCCGTGATCGTGGCCTCGAAGACGAAGCGCTGCGACCTGAACGGGCCGTCGAAGGTCCGGCCCTGCGCCGTGAAGTGGTGCTCGGCCAGCAGGATGCCCGGCTCCACGTGGTAGCCGGTCTCCTCGAACACCTCACGGACGACGCCGTCCATGATCGACTCGTCGTAGTCGATGCCGCCCCCGGGCAGCGACCACTCGGGGTCGCTGTGCCCCTCGCCGTTCCACCACGCGAGCAGCGCGCGGTCCTGGTCGTCGACGATCAGGACGTACGCCGCCAGGCGGGTGTGGTACTCGAAGAACTCCATGCTCAGGCGCCCCTCGTCAGGGCGAGCGCGTCCTCGAGGGTGAAGCGGCCCTCGTAGAGCGCCGTGCCCGCGATGGCCCCCTCGACGCCCTCGTCGACGAGGCCCATCAGGGCGCGGATGTCGTCGAGCGTCGTGACACCGCCGCTGGCGACGACCGGTCGGTCGGTCGCGGCGCACACGTCGCGGAGCAGCTGGAGGTTGGGGCCCTGGAGCATGCCGTCCTTGTTGACGTCGGTGACCACGTAGCGCGCGCAGCCCTCGCCGTCGAGGCGCGCGAGAGTCTCGTAGAGGTCGCCGCCGTCACGCGTCCAGCCGCGGGCGGCGAGCGTCGTGCCGCGTACGTCGAGGCCCACCGCGACCCGGTCGCCGTAGGTCGCGATCGCCCGGGCGCACCACTCGGGCTGCTCGAGCGCCGCCGTGCCGATGTTGACCCGCCGGCAGCCGGCCGCAATCGCCGCCTCGAGCGACTCGTCGTCACGGATGCCGCCGCTCATCTCGACCTGGATGTCGAGGGTGCCGACGATGCGCGCCTGCAGCTCGCGGTTGTGGCCGTGCCCGAACGCCGCGTCGAGGTCGACGAGGTGGATCCACTCCGCGCCGGCCTCCTGCCAGCGCAACGCCGCCTCGATCGGGTCGCCGAAGCGCTTCTCCGACCCGTCCACGCCCTGCACCAGCTGGACGGCCTGGCCGCCCTTGATGTCGACGGCGGGCAGGAGCTCGAGGTAGGGCTGCTCGGGGGTGCTGGGCATGGGTCGATCCTAGGATCGCCCCGCTCGCCCGCGCGTCGGCGGTGGTGGTGGCGAGACGGCGGGCTCGTGGTGGGGGCCGGGCTGCGGCCGTCGCGGTCGCGGGGCGGGTGGGTCCGGCGCAGCTCGACCGGCTCGTCGCCGAGGCCATCAAGCGCTTCGACCTCGCCGCGCCCGCCGGTCGACTGATCCGGAGGACGACTACCTGTACGTCGACCCACGTCACGCCACCCTCCACGACCACGAGGTGCACTTCGCCGGGACGATGCGGTTCGGGCCGACTGGGCGCCTCGAGCGGTCACGACCCCGCTCAACCACCCGGATCCGGGTGTCCCAGCGGGGACGAGACTGTCCTAGTGGGGCTGCTCGAGTGGTGGAAGGGCAGCGGCTGGTGCTGCTCGACCAGGTCCGCGACTGGTGTGCCGACTCGCGCACCAAGGTCACCATCAGACCGGTCATCGACCTCAACACGGAGCTCACTGCAGCGGGCTACGACGTCCCCGACAAGCTCCGCGAGCAGGGTCGTCCTCCGGGACCGCACCTGTGTCTTCCCGTGGTGCACCCGCCCCGCTAAGGGCTGCGACATCGACCACGGCACCCCCTACGACCACGACGCCGCAGCCGAGGGCAGACCGCAGCCCGGCCCCACCCGGAGCGACAACCTCGCCGCGCTGTGCCGGTCGCATCACCGCCTCAAGACCCACCCGCTTGGCACTACCGGACAACCGACCCGGGTGCGTACGAGTGGACCTCGCCGCACGGCCACCACTACCGCCGTGACCAGACCGGCACGCGCTCACTCGACCCACCCGCGTCGGTTCCGCCGGGCATCCCCCAACCTCGGCGACCATGACCCCGCCCCACGCCCCGCCCCCGACCAACTGGCGGGGCCAGAGGCAGGTGCCGCCGCGCCCACGACCGGATCGGCCTCCGCGCAGAGCTCGCGGAAGCGCAACGAACGGAACCGAACCAGCGCCGAGCCGCCCCGGACCCTCGCGCCGGGGAGGCGGCGCAAGCGCGACCCGGGCCGACCTCCCCCCGCGGGGCTGGGGTCCGCTCATCGTCGTCCTCGCCCTCAGCCGAGCGGGGGCCGGCCGCTGGGATGCGAGCCGTTGATCCGGTCGCCGTTCGCATACAGCGACACGTGCCCGTCCACCTGCAGGGCCTCGATCTCCGGATCAGCGACGAGCTCCTGGATCAGCGCAGGCGTGCCGCCGACGATCGTGCTGTCGTAGTCGATCTCGGAGTGGACAAGCCACGACCTGTCGTGCGGCCACCAGATCGTGGGCGACTGGACGATGCCCATCGCGCGGACCGTCCTGCTCCACGTCTCGGGAAGCCCGGCGGTCTCGAGCTCGGACGAGAGTGCGACCACGTCAGCCAGCGCGCCCGAGAACAGCCAGTACTGGCGGCCCGGCAGCCGAAAGGCGGGCTTGGCACGCCATCGCGCGGGCGAGCTCCCGAAGCCGGCCCAGAGGGCGGACCAGCACACCTCGGGAGTGTCGGTGTGCGCGCTCAGGTGGGCGACCATGAGCGGCAGGGTGATCGGATCGAGCGTCCCGAGACGCGGTCCCGGTATCCGTTCGGTGTCTGGTCGATCGGCCTCCCGGGACATGTCGGTGAACTGGGCAGCGGGATGGAACACCGCGCCGCGGTCGTCGGCGATCGCGGCCCACGTGCTCGGACGGTCGCCGCTGGGGAGACCCTGATCGGGACGGTGGAAGATCCGTGCGTAGGCAGGGAACGTGCTCGTGACGAGGTCGACGACCCGTCCGTGGAAGTGGTCTGGGATGGCCGACACCAGCCAGTCGGCTGCCGCCGTGTCGTCGAGCGGCTCGATGGTCGTCTCCCCCATTTGCGGGAGACTACTGCTGCATGCGCGGCTCCTCCCTGGGACCGAGCGGCGTGCATCGATCCGGGCTAGCGTGGGGCCCGTGATCGGCGACCGGTGGGGCGTCAGCCCCGAGGAGGCACGTCGCGGATACGGGTGCGACGCCTTCGTGCCAGCGCCAACGATGCAGGCGTGGCGCGGGGTCACGGTGGACGCGGAGCCGGCGACTGTGTGGGCCCGGCTGAGGCAGGTGCGCCTCGCGCCCTACTCCTACGACCTGCTCGACAACCTCGGGCGGAGGTCGCCGCGCGAGCGCCTCGACGTGCCCGAGCCCCGCGTCGGCGACCCGTTCACCCGCGCGCTGGGTGGTGACCAGGGACGGGTGCTGGCGGTCGTGCCCGGCCGCGAGCTGACGGCGACGATCATGGGCGCACACCTGACGTACGCCGTCGCGCCGGGTCCCGACGGCACCCGCCTGCTGCTCAAGGTGGTCGCCGCGACGCCCCACTGGGTGGCGCCGCTGCTGTCGGTGGGCGACCTGGTGATGGCGCGTCGGCAGCTGCTGACGCTCAAGCGGCTCGCCGAGGACGATCAGCGCCAGACGGGGGCGACCTCGCGGCGGTAGCGGCGGGCGACCACCCGGGTCATCACCGTCACCACCGGGCCCGGGATCGCGGCGCGCAGCGACGACAGCTCGCGCTCGCCCGCACCGTCCTGCATCCAGGCGAGGGCGTTGGCGGCGTCGACGGCGCTGGCCGGTCGCAGCTTCTTGGTCAGCTCCCTGAACTCCGGGTCGTCGTGGAGGGCCCCCATCGGGCCCTCGACGTCGCGCTCCTCGTGGTCGAGGTGGCCGTTGATGACCTCGCGGGCGCGGGCCACCTCGTCGGCGGCGGCCGTGGCGTTGACGGCTGTGGGGGCGGCGACAACGGCGTCGAGGCTGGTGGAGACCGCGGCCAGGGCCTGCTTCATCGCGACGTGCTCGGCCTCCATCTCCTCGAGCAGGGTGAGGTCGAAGCCGCGCGACTCGAGGAACGGCCACACGTGCTCGTCCTCGGCCTCGTGGTGGTGGGTCAGCTCACGCTGCAGGTTGCGCCAGGCGGTCCGGATCTGCGCGGCCCGCGCCGCGTCGCCCTCGCGGAGCTCGCGCAGCGCCTGCTCGGTGCGGGAGACGTCGCGGCGCACGGCGGCATGGATGATCTGGTTCATGCTCAGCTGCTCGGTCACCCCGCGAAAGTAGACCCGCCGACGACCCCGCCGCGACCCAGTTTTCGGGGATCCTCAGTGCTGCGGGCGCCGGCGCAGCAGGTGGCGCACCAACACCGCCGTCGCCGCCACGGCGGCCAGCACGCCCAGCAGCGCCCACGGCCGACTGCCGCCCCAGAACGTCTCCACCACCGCGATCCCCACCGTGAGGTAGACCCCCGCCCAGATCAGGGCGCCGAGGAACAGGGCGGGCACGTAGCGGCGCAACGGCATCCGCAGCGTGCCGGCCGCGAGGTTGACGGCCGTCTGCACGCCCACGGTGAGGAAGCACAGGGTGACCGCCGGCGCGCCGAAGCGGCGTACGACCTCCTCGCCGCGCGCCAGCCAGGCGTTGTCGAGCGACCAGCGGCGTCCCGCGGCGCCGCGTGCACCGCGCCCGACCAGGTAGGTCCCTCCGGCCCGGCAGAAGGCCACGACCACGAGGAACGCATAGAGGGGGACGACGGGCCAGTCGGGCACGCGGTCATCCTCCCAGCCGCGCCGGCCTAGCCCGTCGGGAGGGACGCGACCCAGTTGCGCAGCAGCGCGGCACCGGCGTCGCCGGACTTCTCGGGGTGGAACTGCGTGGCCGAGAGCGGGCCGTTCTCCACCGCGGCCACGAACCGGTCGCCCCCGTGCTCGGCCCAGGTGACCAGCGGCGCCGTGGTGCGGTCGTTGGTGACCAGCTCCCACTCGCGCACGCCGTAGGAGTGCACGAAGTAGAACCGCTCGTCCTCGATGCCGCCGAAAAGGCGCGACCCCTCGGGCACCTCGACGGTGTTCCAGCCCATGTGCGGCACCACGTCGGCCTGCAGCCGGTCGACGGTGCCCGGCCACTCGTCGCAGCCGGCGGTCTCGACCCCGTGCTCGACCCCCCGCGCGAAGAGGATCTGCATGCCCACGCAGATGCCCAGCACCGGGCGTCCGCCCGCGAGGCGACGGCCGATGATCCGCTCGCCCTTGATCTCGCGCAGGCCGGCCATGCACGCGGCGTACGCCCCCACACCGGGCACCACGAGACCGTCGGCGGCCAGCGCGGTGTCGAAGTCGCTCGTCAGCGTGACCCGTGCCCCGGCGCGCTCGACCGCCCGCACGGCCGAGCGGAGGTTGCCCGAGCCGTAGTCGAGGACGACGACGTCGGGAGCGGTCACAGGCTGCCCTTGGTGGAGGGCACGCCGGTCTCGCGCGGGTCGATGGCGACCGCGTCGCGGAAGGCGCGGGCGAAGGCCTTGAACTGGGCCTCCACGACGTGGTGCGGGTCGCGGCCGCCGAGCACCCGCACGTGGAGCGCGAGGTGGGCGTGGAAGGAGATCGTCTCGAAGACGTGGCGGGTCAGCGAGCCCATGTAGGGCGCGCCGGTGCCGCCGATGGCGACGTACTGCTGGCCCTCCGGCTCGCCGGTGTGCACGCAGTAGGGACGGCCGGAGACGTCGACGACGGCCTGGACCAGCGCCTCGTCGAGCGGCACGGTCGCGTCGCCGAAGCGGCGGATGCCGGTCTTGGCGCCGAGGGCCTGCCGCAGCGCCTGGCCGAGCACGATCGCGGTGTCCTCGACGGAGTGGTGGGCGTCGATGTGGGTGTCGCCGGTGGTCGTCACCACGAGGTCGACCAGCGAGTGGCGGGCGAACGCGTCGAGCATGTGGTCGTAGAAGCCCACGCCCGTCGACACCTCGGAGCGGCCGCTGCCGTCGAGGTCGACCTCGACGAGCACGCTGGACTCCTTGGTGGTGCGCTCGATCTTCGCGGTGCGGCTCATGCCGGCTCCTCCATCTTGTCGTCCACCTTGTGGTCCGTCTCGTGGTCCGTCTGGTGGTCCGTGCCTCGGACCGTGTCGAGCAGGGCGCCCTTGAACGCTGCCATCTCCTCGGCCGTGCCGATCGAGACCCGCAGCCACCCGTCGGGCCCGGTCTCGCGGATCAGCACGCCGCGCTCGACCAGACCCTGCCAGACGGCGTGCCGGTCGGCGAACCTGCCGAACAGCGCGAAGTTGGCGTCGGAGTCGGCGACCTCGAAGCCCTGCTCGCGCAGCCACGCCACCGTCGCGTCGCGCTCGGCGCGCAGGTCGTCGACCCGGCCGAGCAGCTCGGGGGCGTGGCGCAGCGCCGCCAGCGCGGTCGCCTGGGTGACCGCTGAGAGGTGGTAGGGCAGCCGCACCACCCGGAGCGCGTCGCAGATCGCCGGGTCGGCGGCGAGGTAGCCCAGGCGCGCACCGGCCAGCGCGAAGGCCTTGCTCATCGTGCGGGTCACCACGAGGTTGCGGTGCGCGGGCAGCAGCTCCAGGGCGCTGGGGGTGCCGGCGCGGCGGAACTCGCCGTAGGCCTCGTCGACGACGACCAGCCCGCCGGGCTCGTAGGACGCCGCCGCCTCGCAGAGCATCGCGACGGCCTCGGGCGGCAGCGCCGTGCCGGTGGGGTTGTTGGGGCTCGGCAGCAGCACGATCGTGGGCCGGCGCTCCTCCACCAGCCGCCGGGCGGCGTCGAGGTCGATCGAGAAGTCGTCGGCACGGCGGCCGGCGACCCACTCGGTCATCGCGTCGCGGGCGTACTCGGGATACATCGAGTAGGTGGGCGCGAACGACAGCGCGACCCGCCCCGGACCCCCGAAGGCCTGCAGCAGCTGGAGCATCACCTCGTTGGACCCGTTGGCCGCCCACACCATCTCGGGCGTGATGCCCGAGCCGCCGGAGGTGTCGAGGTAGGCCGCGAGTGCCGTGCGCAGCTCGACGAACTCTCGGTCGGGATAGCGGTTGAGCGACACCGCGGCCCGGCCGACCGCCCGGGCGATGTCGGCCGCCGCCTCCGGCGAGGGGCCGTAGGGGTTCTCGTTGACGTTGAGCTGCACGGGCGCCTGCTCCAGCGAGAGCTGCGGCGCGCCGTAGGGCTCGATCCCCCACAGGTCGTCCCGCAGGGGCGGGAAGGGCGCGCTCATCGCTGCGAGCGGTCCGCGAACCGCGAGCTCACGCCGGCGCCGTGGCCGGGCAGGTCCTCCGCCTCGGCCAGGGTCACGACGTGGTCGGCGACCTCCGCGAGCGCCTCGCGCGTGTACTCCACGTGGTGCACGCGACGCATGAACGAGTGCACGCCCAGCCCCGAGGAGTGGCACGCGCAGCCCGCGGTGGGCAGCACGTGGTTGGAGCCGGCGCAGTAGTCGCCCAGCGCCACCGGCGACCAGGGTCCGATGAAGACCGCACCGGCGTTGCGCACGCGGGCGGCAACGCCGCGCGCGTCGCGGGTGTGGATCTCGGTGTGCTCGGAGGCGTAGGCGTTGACGACGTCGAGGCCCTGCTCGAGGTCGTCGACCAGCACGATCGCGGACTGCGGGCCGCCGAGTGCGGCCGCGACGCGCTCGCCGTGCCGGGTGGCGGCGACCTGCTTGCCGAGCTCGGCCTCGACCTCGTCGGCCAGCGAGGTCGAGTCGGTGACCAGCAGCGAGGCGGACGTGCCGCCGTGCTCGCACTCGGTGAGCAGGTCGGCGGCCACGAACGCGGGGTCGGCCGAGTCGTCGGCGAGCACGGCGATCTCGCTGGGACCGGCCTCGGAGTCGATGCCCACCACGCCGCGCAGCAGGCGCTTGGCGGCGATCACGTAGAGGTTGCCGGGACCGGTCACCAGGTCGACCCGGCGGCAGGGGCCCGCGCCGTGCGCCAGCATGGCGATGGCCTGGGCGCCGCCGACGGCGTAGACCTCGTCGATGCCCAGCAGGGCGCAGCCGGCCAGGATCGTCGCGTCGGGCAGCCCCGTCTCACGGGTGGGCGGCGCGGCGACGCACAGCGACGGCACGCCCGCGACCTGGGCGGGCACGACGTTCATCACCAACGTCGACACCAGCGGCGCCAGGCCCCCGGGGACGTAGAGCCCGGCGCGGTCGACGGGGATGGAGCGGTGGGTGACGGTGGCACCGGGCGCCACCTCGACCACGGAGTCGGCCTCCACGTCGGCTTCGCTGGTGAGCCGGAGCCGGCGGATCGACTCCTCCAGCCCGGCCCGGACGGCGGGGTCGAGCGCCTCGAGGGCGTCTCGCAGGGCCGCGGGAGGCACCCGCGGGTCGGGCACGTCGACGCCGTCGAGCTCGAGGGTGAGCGCGCGGACGGCGTCGGCTCCCCCGGTCCGGACCGCCTCGATGATCGGCGCCACGACATGCGTGGCCGCCTCGACGTCGAACTCGGCGCGAGGCACGCTCGCGCGGTAGTCGACGGACGCCGCGTCGGCGCCCCTCAGGTCGATGCGACGGATCAGGGACATGCCCCGATTCTAGGTTCCTGGGCGGCACGACCCTAAGCGGCGCGTCCATCGTGGACAGCGGCCACTAGTGTCGTGGGTGTGAGCGATCCGATGCCGATGTTCCCGCTGAGCACCGTGGTGTTCCCGGGCATGGCCGTGCCGCTCCACGTCTTCGAGGACCGCTACCGGATGCTCGTGCGGCACCTCCTCGAGGTGGACGACCCGGCGGATCGGGTGTTCGGCACGGTCGCCATCCGGGAGGGCTACGAGGTCGGCGACCACGGCGCCCAGTCGGTCTACCGCGTCGGCTGCGTGCTGCAGCTCACCGAGGCCGAGCGCCGCGACGACGGCACCTTCGACATCGTGGCGGTGGCCCGCGAGCGGCTGGTGCTCGAGGAGATGCAGCGCGGCGCCGACTTCCCCCAGGGGCTGGCGGTGGTCCTGCCCGAGCCCGAGGTCGAGGTCCCCGCCGAGGTGCTCGACCGGGCCCGCGCGACCTTCACCGCGTTCCGGGCGGCCATGACGGAGCTGCAGGGCGACCCGTTCAGCGGCACCCTGCCGCGCGACCCCGACTACCTGGCCTGGACCCTCTCGGCGCTGGCCCCGCTCCCGATGGCCGAGCGGCAGGCGCTGCTCGAGGCCCCCGACGCCACCGAGCGGCTCACCCTCGTCACGCGGCTGCTGACCGAGGAGCTCCGCGCCATCAACGTGATCCCGTCCCTGCCGGCCACGCAGGTCGCCCGCACGGCCTGGTCGCCCAACTGAGCCGAGTCGGCGCCGATGGCGAAGAAGGCACAGGGTGCGGGCGGCACCCCCGCCACCCTCGCCCTGACGAGGGCAGGCATCCACTACCTGCCGCGGACCTACGAGCACGACCCGCGCGCGACGTCGTACGGCCTCGAGGCGGCCGGGGCGCTCGGCGAGGACCCTGCGCGGGTCTTCAAGACGCTGCTCACCTCCCTCGACGGCGAGCTGGTCGTGGCCGTCGTGCCGGTGGCCGGACAGCTCGACCTCAAGGCCCTCGCGCGGGCGCTGGGCGGCAGCAAGGCGGTGATGGCCGACGTGGCCACCGCCGAGCGGGCCACGGGCTACGTCGCCGGGGGCATCTCCCCCATCGGCCAGAGGCGCGCGCACCGCACGGTGCTCGACACCTCGGCCCTCGACCACGCCACCGTGCTGGTGTCCGGCGGGCGACGCGGCTTCGACATCGAGCTCGCTCCGCAGGACCTGGTGGCGGTCACCGGTGCGGTGACCGCCACCATCGGTCGCTGAGCGGGTGCCTCAGTCGGTCGTGATCTTGACCAGGCCGTGGACGACGTCGTCGTCGACCCATCCGCTGACGCCGAACGCCGCGAGCGGCTCGAGGTTCTTGCTGATCTCGGGGTCGTCCTCGGCCAGCCGGACCAGCCAGTCGTCGTCGGCGTCGAAGTTGAGGTAGAACACCGTCTGCGCGTCGCCGTCGATGACGTCGGTGTAGGCGGCGCTGTCGCCGAGGCCGCTCTCGGACTCGAGCGAGGAGCGGTAGTCGTCCTGCAGCGCGAGGACGGCGTGCCCGTCGGCCTCGGTGACCTGGAGGTAGTCCTCGGCCTCGTAGCCGACTGCCGCGCTGATCTTGTCGAGCACGGCCTGGATCTCGTCAGCGTCGCCCTTGATCGTGATGCCGGCGGGGACCTCCTGCGGACCGCCGTTGGCGATGGCGTCGGGGTCGATCCCGCCACCGACGGACACGGTGACGCCCTCGCCGAGGAGCGTCTCGATGTCCTCGGGGAACGCGAGGCCGGTCTCGGACTCGAACTGCGCGATCTGGTCGTCGACGGACGCGGCCTCGTCGGGCGCGACCGACTTGATGTAGTCGAGCAGGCCCTGCGCCCAGCCCTCGCCCAGGGAGAACCCGAAGGCGGCGATGGTGTCCTCGGGGAGGCCGGCCACCATCTCGGCGCCGGTCTTGCTGGCGAGGAACTTGGTCATGTCGGGCTGGTAGTCGCTCGTGGCGTACTCGATCTCGACCGCACCGTCGTCGAAGCGGACGGTGGCGGCCATGCCGTCGAAGTCGTCCACCATCTGCTGCAGCTCCGGCGGGACCTCCTCAGACGAGGTCTCGGACGCGGGCTCGTTGAGGCAGGCGTCGATCTCCTCGGTCGTGGTGGCCCCGGCCAGGCACTCGGAGGACAGTTCCATCGGGTCGGCAGCGCCGCTGAACAGCGGGCCGCCGAGCATCGCGCCGGTGGCGCCGAAGTCGTCCATGTACTTGGTGACGGCCTTGCCGACGTACATCGACATGAATCCGTCGTCACCGGCCTCGCCGGTCCACTCCTCGAACGCCGCGTCGCCCGCGAGCGGGGAGCCGTCGGCGGCCTCGACGACCTTCTGGGCGATCTCCCGGGTCTCCGCGACGACGATCCAGTCGCCCTCGACCACCCAGCCGCCGACGTCGGTGCTGGCCTCGGCGTCACCGCCGTCCTCGCCGCCGCCGCAGGCGTCGATGAGTGCCGAGAGGCCGTCCTCGGCCTTGCCGGCGTCGGAGGTCTGCACGACGCCGACCGGCGTGGGCTCGTCCTCGCCGAGGTCGACCACGGCCATCGCGGCGCGCGAGCCCAGCCACGGCTTGACGTCGGCGTCGTAGTCGAGGCCCTCGCACTCGCCCGAGGACGTGATCTCCTCGAAGAGGCGCTCGCGCAGGTCCTCGTCGCTCTTGATGTCGACCTGGTCGGTGAACCCGGGGAACTTCCGCAGGGTCTTGATGGCCTCGATCTTCTGCCCGCCGCTCGGGTCGAGGTCGACGCTGACGTAGGCGACCGTGGAGGCCGGGAGCGCCTCGGCGGGCTGCGACCCGGTGGCGAAGAAGCTGCTGGCGGCCCAGGCGCCACCGGCGACCACCGCGCCGCCGGCCACGATCGCCCCGAGGGCGATGAGCCGCTTCTTGCTGTCGTCGCCGGGCACCGGCTGCGCCGGACCCGATCCGTCCAGGTACTCGGGCCGCTCGGCCGGTCCCCCAGGTGTCATGCTCATGTCGTCCTGCTCCCCCACTGCACGGGTCCCGGCGGCACCGGGACTGCTTACTTGCGTTCGGGGGGAAGCCTACCCACGCGCGCGCCGCGCCGTGGCCCAGTTGCCCCCGAGATAGGACCCGACCAGCCCGAGCATGGCTCCCCCGGGCAGCGCGAGCAGTGCCGTCGAGTGCCAGGGGACGCTGTCCCGGTCGGGGGCGGTCAGGCCGAGCTCGGCCGGCAGCTCGGTGTAGTCGGGGCTGCCCGCGGCCAGCGCCTGCGGGTCGGGCGGACCGAGCGCGTGGCCGACGGCGTACATCGCCGCGGCGCCCAGGCCGGCTGCCACGAGCACCGCCAGGACGGTGACGCGCTCGTGACCACGCCACCTGCCCACGAGCACGGCCAGCAGGAGGCCGAGCGGGAAGGCGATCACCACGTAGAGCGCGACGGCCTGGAACGACAGGTCGGGACCGGCCGGCTCGAGGTACCAGCCGCCCTCGTAGGCCAGGCCGGTGGCGGGCTCCGCGAGGCGCTCCCAGAGCACCCCGGCGGCCGCTCCGCCGCCGACGAACAGCACGAGCACCCAGAGCAGGCGGCGCCGCAGCGATGACGGTCCCGGACCGGCCCCGGGCTCGTCGCCGGACTGCTCGGGCGCGTGCGTGGCGTCACTCATCCGGCCAGGCAACCCGGGCCGAGCAGCTGCTTGAGGTCGGCGAACAACGCCGGACTCGGGCTGACGCGCAGGTTGTCGTCGAGGCGCAGCACCTTGGTCGAGCTGCGGGTCAGCAGGCGCAGCTGGACCTCGGTCATGCCCGGGTGGGTGCCGAGCACGTCGCGCAGCTGGGCGACCACGGGCGGGGTGCACCGCGTCGACGGCAGGCTGATCACGACCGGGCCGGCGGGTCCCTGGGTGAGGTCGGGCGCGGTGACCTCCTGGGCGCGCAGCTCCGGCTGGTCCTTGTCGCGGGAGAGCTGGCCCTTGATCCGGACGATCTGGTCCTCGACGAGCAGGGTCGAGGCGAGGGTGTAGGCGCTCGGGAAGAGCAGCACGTCGATGGCTCCGTCGAGGTCCTCGAGCGTGATGGTGGCCCACGGGTCGCCGCGCTTGGTGATCTTGCGCTGGACCGAGGTGATCAGGCCGCTCACGGTGAGGGTGGAGTTGTGGGCGCGGTCCTCGTCGAGCATCAGCTGCCCGATCGTGCAGTCGGTGCCCTGGGAGAGCACGTGCTCGAGACCGAGCAGCGGGTGGTCGGAGACGTAGAGGCCGAGCATCTCGCGCTCGTGGCCGAGCAGGGTGAGCTTGTCCCAGTCGTCGATGTCGGGGATCGTCACGCTCACCCCGAAGCCGGCGTCGTCGTCGCCGTCGCCGAGCCCGGCGAAGAGCGAGTCCTGGCCGATCGCCTCGTTCTTCTTGAGGTCGACGAACTGGTCGACCGCGGTCTCGTGGACCGCGGCGAGCGCGCGGCGCTTGTGCTTCATGTCGTCGAAGGCGCCCGCCTTGATCAGCGACTCCACCACGCGCTTGTTGCACACCAGCGCGGGGACCTTCTCCATGAAGTCGTTGAAGTCGAGGTAGCGGCCCTTCGCCTCGCGCGCGGACACGATGCCGTCGACGACGTTGCTGCCGACGTTGCGCACGGCGGTCAGGCCGAAGCGGATGTCGTTGCCGACCGGCGTGAAGTTGGCGTGCGACTCGTTGACGTCGGGCGGCAGCACCTGGATCTTCATCCGACGGCACTCGTTGAGGTAGATGGCCATCTTGTCCTTGTCGTCCTTGACGGACGTGAGGAGCGCGGCCATGTACTCGGTGGGGTAGTTGGCCTTGAGGTAGGCCGTCCAGTAGGTGATGACGCCGTAGGCGGCCGAGTGCGACTTGTTGAAGGCGTAGTCGGAGAACGGGAGCAGGATCTCCCAGAGCTTGTCGATGGCGCTCTGGGGGAAGCTGCGCTCGAGCATGCCGGCCTGGAAGCCGGCGTACTGCTTGTCGAGCTCCTCCTTCTTCTTCTTGCCCATCGCCCGGCGGAGGTTGTCGGCGGCGCCGAGGGTGAAGCCGGCGAGCACCTGGGCGATCGCCATCACCTGCTCCTGGTAGACGATCAGGCCGTAGGTCTCCCCCAGGACCGGCTCGAGCGCCTCGGCGAGCGCCGGGTGGATCGGCTCGATCGGCTCGCGGCCGTTCTTGCGGCGGGCGTACTTGTTGTGGGAGTCGGCGCCCATCGGGCCGGGGCGGTAGAGGGCGCTGACGGCGGTGATGTCGGCGAACTGGTCGGGCTGCATCGAGCGCAGCAGCGCGCGCATGCCGGAGCCGTCGAGCTGGAACACGCCGAGCGTGTCGCCGCGGCCCATCAGCTCGTAGGTGGGGCGGTCGTCGAAGGGCAGCTCCTCCAGGACGACGTCGAGGTCGCGGTTGACCTTGATGTTGGACAGCGCGTCCTCGAGGATCCGCAGGTTGGACAGGCCGAGGAAGTCCATCTTGACCAGGCCGAGCGACTCGCACATCGGGTAGTCGAACTGCGTGATCACCGCCCCGTCCTGGGGACGGGCCATGATGGGCACGATGTCGATGAGCGGCTCGCTCGACATGATCACGCCGGCCGCGTGCACACCCCAGTTGCGGATCTGGCCCTCGAGGCCCAGCGCCGTCTCGTAGATGGTGCGGACGTCGGCGTCCTGCTCGTGCAGCGCGCGGAACTCGCCGCCGTCGTGGTAGCGCTTGTGCTGGGGGTTGAAGATCTCCTTGAGCGGGACGCCCTTGCCCATCACGTCGGCGGGCAGCGCCTTGGTGATCCGGTCGGAGATCGCGAAGCCGTGGTCGAGCACGCGTGCGGCGTCCTTGATCGCCGCCTTCGCCTTGAGCCGGCCGAACGTCGCGATCTGCGCGACCCGCTCGGCGCCGTACTTCTGGCTGACGTAGTGGATGACCTCGCCGCGACGCGCGTCGTCGAAGTCGATGTCGAAGTCGGGCATCGAGGGGCGCTCGGGGTTGAGGAAGCGCTCGAAGAACAGCCCGTGCTCGAGCGGGCAGAGGTCGGTGATGCGCAGGGCGTAGGCGGCGATCGAGCCCGCACCCGAGCCGCGGCCGGGGCCGACCCGGATGCCGTTGTCCTTGGCCCAGTTGATGAAGTCGGCGACCACGAGGTAGTAGCCGCAGTAGCCCTTCTGGGAGATGATCGCGAGCTCCATCTCGACCCGGTCGCGGACCTCCTGGTCGAGGCGGTCGCCGGGGTAGCGCGCCTCGATGCCGCGCCAGACCTCCTTGCGGAACCACGAGTCCTCGGTCTCGCCCTCGGGCACGTCAGCGCGGGCCATGTAGCCGCCGGTCGACTCGGTGAACTCGACGTCGCAGCGCTCGGCGATCGCCAGCGTGTTGTCGCAGGCCTCCGGCATCCCGAAGCGGTCGGCCCACAGGGCGCGCATCTCGGCCGGCGACTTGATGTAGTAGCCGCCGCCGTCGAACTTGAGCCGGTTGGTGTCGGAGAGCCGCTTGCCCGACGCGACGCAGATCAGGGCGTCGTGGGCGGCGGCGTCCTCGGGGTTGTTGTAGTGGGAGTCGTTGGTGGCGATGGGTGCGATGCCCATCTCCCGGCCCAGGCGCAGCAGGTCGTCGCGGACCCGCTTCTCGATGTCGATGCCGTGGTCCATCAGCTCGAGGAAGACGTTGTCGCGCCCGAAGATGTCCTGCAGCTCGCCCGCCTCGCGGACGGCCTCGTCGTACTGGCCCAGGCGCAGCCGGGTCTGGATCGCGCCGCTGGGGCAGCCGGTGCTGACGATCAGCCCCTTGCTGTGCTCGGCGAGGATCTCCTTGTCCATGCGGGGCTTGTAGAAGTAGCCCTCGAGGCTCGAGCGCGACGACAGCCGGAAGAGGTTGTGCATGCCCTCGGTGCTCTCGGCCCACATGGTCATGTGGGTGTAGGCGCCGCCGCCGGCGACGTCGTTGCCGCCCTCCTCGGCCAGGTCGCCCTGCCCCCACCGCACGCGCCGGCGCTCACCGCGCTGGGTGCCGGGCGTGATGTAGGCCTCGATGCCGATGATGGGCTTCACGCCGTGCCGGCGCGCCTTGGAGTAGAAGTCGTAGGCGCCGTGCAGGTTGCCGTGGTCGGTCATCGCGATGGCCGGCATGCCCAGGTCGCTGGTGCGGGCGAACAGGCCGTCGAGCAGGGACGCGCCGTCGAGCATGGAGTACTCGGTGTGCACGTGCAGGTGCACGAAGTTGCCCGTGGAGCTGTCTGTGGAGCCGGACGACATGGGGGAGACTTCCGCACCTTTCTTCGGTCGCTGACGGTGTCACTGGCGGGGTCGGTGGCGACCGCCAGGCGGAGAGGGGGAAGGCAGTCAGCCTACGTCAGTCTGACCGGCCCCACCGACAGGACACTCGCCCCGTCGAGGAGGGTGGCGGGCGCCACGCTCACAGCCAGTGGATCGCGTGCCCGTGGCCGTGGCTGTGGGCCACCGGGGTGCCGTCCAGGGCGGTCACGAAGCGGCCCGGGGGGACGTCGGCGTCGCCCGTGACCGACGGCAGCACGTGGCGCCCCTCGTTGCTGATCCACCGGCAGCGCCCGCCCGCGACGAGGCCGGTCATCAGCTCGTGGAAGCGACGCCGGTCGGGCTCCTCGAGGTAGGCGATGACGGCCGAGTGGAACACCACCGGGGTGCCGTGGGTCGCGGCCCGGTCGAGCAGCGCCGGAAGGTGGTCGAACAGGTCGCCGCGGCGCAGGTCCGGCGGGTCGAGGCGGGCGACCTCCACGGCGGCGCGAAGACGCTCGCGGCGCTCGTCCTGCTCGGGCCAGACGAGGTTCTCCAGCCACCGCATCGCGTCGGCGTCGGCGACGTCGAGCGGGTTGAGGTCGACGCCCCCGCGCCAGGCGACCTCGGGGTGGCGGGCGGGCACCGGCAGCGGACCCGTGGCCGCGGCCGTCAGGACCGGGCCGCCGCTCCCCCGCAGCCCACCCACGGGCGGCCAGGCGTAGTCGTAGCGGTCGGGGTGCAGGCACAGCCCGGCGCTCGCCCCGACCTCGATCAGCGCCAGCGGACCGTCGAGGAGGCCGAGGACCGGGGTGAGGCTCGCGAGCCGGCCGACCTCGTTGGTCTGGGTCGCCCGGGACATGACGCTCGCCCGCACCTCGGGCTCCTGCTCGAGCAGCACCCGGCGCAGGGCGGCGTACGGCGCCGGGGCGGGAGCACCGTGCCACCGGGCGGCCGCGAACACGAGGTTGGCCTGCCGCTTGAGCGGCGGCAGGGTGCCGAGCCAGGCCAGCATCTCCTCGTCCGTGGACACCCCGAGCGCCCACTCCTCGAAGCACGGTGAGTCGCCCGCGGCGTAGGTCGCGAAGTCGCGGTACTCGCTCACCACGTCGTCATAGAGCAGCACGCGGCCATGATGCCGGACCCCCGAGGGGAGCGTTGACCGACGTGACGGACGTCACTACGGTGCCCCTGTCCCCATTTGTTGGGAACCCAAACAAATCCCCCCGCGCGAAGGACCACCATGAGGAAACCGATCAGCCTGCTCGCCACCGGCCTGTGCGCCGGCGCCCTGCTCCTGACAGGGACGACGCTCGCCCCGGCCGGAGCCGAGCCGAAGGCCGCCCCCGCCGCCGAGCCCTACAAGGTGCTCGTGGTCGGCAAGACCCTCGGCTTCCGCCACTCCCACATCGACGAGACCACCAACGCGGTCATCGAGCTGGGCAAGGACAACGGCTTCACCGTCGACGTCTGGGACCCGCCGATCGGGCGCTCCCCCGGCCAGCCCGACCTGACGATGGCCACGACGCCGTTCACCAGCACCCAGGCGCTCTCCCAGTACGCCACGATCATGTTCGCCTCGCCCGTGGACGGCACCAACAACCAGAACCCGGCCAGCCCTCGCACCCTCGACGACGCGGAGCTCGCGGCGTTCCAGGGCTACATCCGCCAGGGCGGCGGCTTCGTCGGCCTCCACGCGGCGACCGACGAGATGCACGCCGTCCCGTGGTTCAGCCGCCTGACCGGCGGGTCGGCGCGGTTCCTCGCCCACCCCGCGCAGCAGCAGGCGACGATGGTCGTGGAGAGCCCCACCCACCCCTCCACCACGATGCTGCCCAAGCGGTGGTCGCGCTTCGACGAGTGGTACAACTTCACCGCCAACCCGCGTGAGGACGTGCACGTCCTGATCACCCTCGACGAGTCGACCTACAGCCCGGGTCGCGGGGCCATGGGCGCCGACCACCCGATCGCCTGGTGCCACAACTTCGAGGGTGGCCGCTCCTGGTACGAGGGTGCCGGTCACGTCGAGGCGTCCTACACCGACCCGCTGTTCCTGGCCCACCTGCTCGGTGGCATCGAGTGGACCGCCGGCGTCGTCGAGGGCGGCGGCAACTGCGTGACGTTCCCGGAGGTCGTGGCGATCACCGCCGACCTCGCCGACGACGGTGGCAACCGCAACGCGAAGCTCGGCCGCGACGTGGCCGAGTACCTCGCCGCCGCCGAGGCGGCTGCGGAGGAGGGCGACCATGCTCAGGCGGCGCACATCTTGAAGAAGGCGAAGGGAAAGGCCCACGGCCTGCAGGACGCGACCCTCGTCGCCAAGATCGGCGACCTCGTCGAGTGGCAGTCGGGACTCGTCGGCTACTGACCCGACCGCACCACCCGTTCGCACCACCCGCCCGCACGCCGGGCAGCGACGCACGGCCGGCCACTCCCGACCCGGGGGTGGCCGGTCGTCCTGCGTGCGGCGGCTCAGCGGGACGCGTCGAGCGCCTCGGCGATGATCGTGTCGACGATGCGCCCCACCCGCTCGGGCCCGAGCGCCGGGACCACGGCTGCCACGCGGCGCACGATCTCCCCCTCTCGGTCGGGGTCGCGCTCCGTCGACGGCTTCACCACCTGCACGGCCCGGGTCAGCGCCGTGCGACGGGCGAGCACGTCGCCCAGGAGCAGGTCGGTCTCGTCGATCAGCCCGCGCAGGAAGACCAGCGGCTCCGACCCCGGCCAGGCGACCCGGATGTCGGGCGCACGCTCCTCGTTGGCCGAGCCGTCGGTGCGCTCGAGCTCCAGGCAGCCGTGGCGGGCGTAGAACGCCCGGGCCGGCGCGTTGGTCTCGAAGACCCACAGGCAGAACCCCTGGGGGCGCGTCGAGGCGACGAGCTCGAAGAGCGCACTCCCCACGCCGTGGCCCTGGTGGGCGGGGTGCACGTAGAGGTCGTCGAGCCAGGTCGCCGTCCAGCGCGCGTAGCCGGACGGCTCGCCGTCGCGCTCGGCCAGCCACACCTCGTACGACGACAGGTCCCAGCCCGCGACCCACTGCCGGACCTCGTGGTCGGGGTGCGCGGGCGGCGGAAAGGCGTCCGCCGCGGCGCGACGGGAGGCGAGGTGCAGGTCGGCGACGACGGCGAGGTCGTCGGGGGTGACCGGACGCAGGGTGAGGTCAGCGCTCATCACGGATGACCTCGAGCGCGTGGGCGAGGTCGTCGGGATAGGTGGACTCGTAGGTGACGTAGTCGCCGGTCTCGGGGTGCTCGAAGCCGAGCCGCATCGCGTGCAGCCACTGCCGCTCGAGACCCAGTCGCTTGGCGAGGGTCGGGTCGGCGCCGTAGGTCAGGTCGCCCACGCACGGGTGCTTGAGCGCGCTCATGTGCACCCGGATCTGGTGGGTGCGCCCGGTCTCCAGGTGCACCTCGAGCAGGCTGGCGAAGCGATGGGCCTCGAGCGTCTCGTAGTGGGTGACGCTGGCGCGGCCGTCGGCCATCACGGCGAACTTGTAGTCGTGGTGCGGGTGGCGCCCGATCGGGGCGTCGACCGTGCCGGAGAGCGGGTCGGGGTGTCCCTGCACGAGGGCGTGGTAGGTCTTGTCGACCGTGCGGCGACGGAACGCGTTCTTGAGCACGGAGTAGGCGCGCTCGGACTTGCAGATCACCATCACGCCGCTCGTGCCGACATCGAGGCGCTGCACGATGCCCTGGCGCTCGCTGGCGCCACTGGTGGAGATGCGGAACCCGGCGCCGGCGAGGTGGCCGACGACGGTGGGGCCCGACCAGCCGGGCGAGGGGTGCACGGCCACGCCGACCGGCTTGTCGATCACGACGATGGCGTCGTCGTCGTGGATGATCCGGATGCCCTCGACGACCTCCGGGACGACCTCGAGGGGGTCGGACTCCGCGGGGATGGTCACGTCGAGCATCGCACCGGCGTCGACCCGGTCGCTCTTGCCCACGACGGAGCCGTCGACGTGCACGAGGCCCTGCGAGATCAGGTCGGCGGCCCGGGTGCGGGAGAACCCGAACATCCTGGCCATGGCGGCGTCGACGCGCTCGCCCGCCAGGCCGTCGGGGACGAAGACCGTGCGCTGGTCGGCGTGGGTCGTCACGTCGCCCCGTGCCCCGGCTCGCGACCGGGCTCCCGGCGGGCCTCGGCCTCGTCGGACCTGGCGTCGGACCCCGCGTCGGACCTGGCGTCGGACTCGCGGGTGCCGTCGAGGGCGATGCCGCGGAAGGTCTGCAGGATGATCAGGCCCGCCGCGACGTTGATGCAGACGTCGGCGATGTTGAACACCGGCCACTTGGGCAGCATCAGGAAGTCGACGACGTGGCCGTGGAACGGCTCGGGGTCGCGAAGGATGCGGTCGGTCAGGTTGCCCGCGACGCCGCCCAGGAGGAACCCCAGTGCCAGCGCCCACCCGGTGGTCGCGATCCGGCGGCTGAGCCACAGCACCACGACGACGGCGGCGATCGCCAGGCAGGTGAACACGATGGTGAAGTCGGTGCCGGTGCTGAACGCCGCACCGGGGTTGAACGTCAGGTGGAGCGTGAGCCAGTCGCCCAGGACCGGGATGTCACCGTCGGCCAGTGCGCTGAGGGCCCACTCCTTGGTGCCGAGGTCGACGGCGTAGGCCGTGATCGCCACCGCCGCGAACAGCACGCGGGCATCGACGCGTCGACGACGGGCCGTGGCCTGATCGGCCGGGTCGCTGGAGTTCAGCGACGCTCCTCGCGCTGCTTGCATGACATGCACAGTGTGGCATGGGGCACCGCCATCAGCCGATTCTTGCCGACCGGGTTGCCGCAGGAGTCGCACACGCCGTAGCTGCCGTCGTCGATGTGCGCCAGGGCGCGCTCGATCTGCGCGAGCGTCTCGCGCTCCCGGGTGAGGACGGTGAGCTCGTGGTCGCGCTCGAAGCTGGTCGCCCCGACGTCGGCCTGGTCGTGCCCGGCCCCGTCGCCGGCATCGCGCATCAGCCCGGCCAGCTCCGCCTCCGATTCGCCCACGATGGCGGTCAGGCGGTCACGGTGCTCCTTGAGCTCCTTGACCACCTCGTTGAGCTCGGTCCTGGTCCAGGGGCTCTCGCCCTCGAGGACCACCAGGGTCGAGGGGGTCGCCTTGCGGACCTTCTTGGCCGGGGCGGCCTTCTGGGCGGGCGTCGGAGCGGCCTTCGTCACGGGTGCAGCCTTCGTCGTCGTCGTCGTGGTCGTGGGTGCGGGGGCGGCAGGTGCCGACCGCGTCGCGGCCGCCTTCTTGGCCGGGGCCTTCTTGGCCGGGGCCTTCCTGGCCGGGGCCTGCTTCGCCGGGCTCTTCGTCGCTGCGGGCTTCTTGGCCGGGGCCTTCTTCGCCGGGGCCTTCTTCGCTGCGGCCTTCTTCGCCGGGGCCTTCTTCGCCGTGGACTTCGTGGCGGGCGCCTTCTTCGCCGTGGACTTCGTGGCGGGCGGCTTCGTGACCGGCGCCGTGCCCGCCGGGGCCTTCGTGGCGGCGGGCTTCTCGCCCGGCGCCTTCTTGGCGACCGGCCCCCTGGCGGCGGCCTTCTTCGCTGCGGCTGCCGCCGGCTCCTGCGCGGCGGTCGTGCGCGTGCGGGAGATCACCCGCTTCGCTGCTGCGGCGGCCGTGCCGGCCAGGGACTTGCGCGTGCTGCCAGCCATCCGAGGGCCTCCAGGCGTGCGTCAGGTGTGGCGGGAGCCACACGGTGCAGGGAGGCTATCCGGTGGGATCAAACCGACCAACTCCGTTTCGCCGAAATGCGAGAACGACCACCCCTGGGGGCGGTCGTTCTCGCATGTGCTCGGGTCGTGCTGGTGCTCGGCGATCAGCTCTCGTCGTCGCCGAGGACCGAACGCAGGCGCTTGGGCGCGTTGCTGCTGTCGGCCGGAGCCTGCGTCTCGCTGCCGTGGGCGAGCGCCTCCAGCTGCTGCGAGAAGTAGGTCTTCAGGCGGGAGCGGTACTCGCGCTCGAACTGGCGGAGGGTCTCGACGTCGCTGTTGAGCTTGTCGCGCTCCTTCTCCAGGTCGCCGAACATCTGCTGGCGGCGCTCGGCGGTCTCGGAGTCCAGCATCTGCGAACGCTGGCGCGCGTCGGCCTCCATGCGGTCGGCCTTGGTCTTGGCCTCGGCCTCGAGGCGCTCGGCCTTGGTGCGGGCAGCGCCGACGATGCGGTCGGCCTCGTTCTTGGCGTCCTCGACGAGCTCGTCGGCGTTGCGCGTGGCGATCTCGAGGAGGCGGGCCGCGGCGTTGGAGGCGTCGGCGATCGTCTCGACGCGCATCGTCTGCTGCGGTGCGGCAGCGGCCACGGGAGCGGGACGCTGCGGCTCGGGCTCCGGCTCGGGCTCGGGCTCCGGCTCGGGAGCCGCGGGCGCGAACGACGGCATCGACGAGGGAGCCGACGAACCACCGGCCTGCGCGGCGGACAGCTTGGCGCGCAGGTCGTCGTTCTCCTTGGTCAGCCGGGCGAGCTCCGCCTCGACCTCGTCCAGGAACTGGTCCACCTCGCCCATGTCGTAGCCCTCACGGAGGCGGACAGGCGTAAAGCGCTTGTTGCTCACGTCCTCAGGCGTCAGCGGCATGACGTCACCCAAACTTTCACGATCGGTAATCACGGTGGCTCTGCTGTCAGGAGACAATAGCGCCCGGACCGCCACCGGGCACAGTGACCCGTGTGACGGATGGTTTCTAGACGCCGAAGATCGTGCGCACCACGCTGAGCAGCAGCCATGCGGCCACCATCACCAGCAGGAAGCTCAGGTCGAGGGCGACCTGGCCGATCCGCAGCGGCGGGATCACGCGGCGCAGCGCCATGATCGGCGGGTCGGTCGCGGAGTAGACGCCCTCGAGGGCCACGAGCAGCGGGCCATGGGGCTCCCAGCGCCGGGCGAAGACCTGCACCCAGTCGACGATGAAGCGGATCCAGAGCAGGCCGATGAAGACGTAGAGGATGGCGACGAGGATGGAACCGACGGTGTACACAGGTGAAGTATGGATCAGCTCTGGTTGAAGAACCCGTCCTCGGCGATCCGCTGCTTGTCCTCGGCCGAGACCGCGACGTTGGGCGGCGAGAGCAGGAACACCTTGTTGGTCACGCGCTCGATCGAGCCGCGGGTCGCGAAGATCAGGCCGGCCGCGAAGTCGACGAGGCGCTTGGCGTCGTTGTCGTCCATCTCGCTGAGGTTCATGATCACGGGCGTGCCGTCGCGGTAGTTCTCACCGACCAGGCGGGCCTCGTTGTAGTTGCGGGGGTGGAGGGTGGTGATGCGGCTCAACTCGGCCACGACTCCTGTCTGGACCGGGGCCGGACGGCGGCGCTCGGCGAGGTCGGACACGGGGGCAGGGCGACGCTCGCGCGTGACCGGGCGCTGCTCGACAGCGTCGTGGGTCGTGGTCTCGGTGTCGCCGTCGTAGTCGTCGTAGTGGCCGGTGTCCTCGAGCAGGCCGAGGTACTCGCCGATCTTGCGCATCGCGCCGCTCATGAGACTGTTCCTCCGCTAGACCTGGCACCCGGGACCGGGTGCCGCTTGACTGTTGTGGACATTACTGGACCGTGGGCCTCGGACCGAGGACCGCGGAGCCGACACGCACGTGTGTCGCGCCGTGCCGGATCGCCGCCTCGAGGTCGCCGCTCATCCCCGCGGACAGCACGCGCGCCGCGGGGTGCTCGCGCAGGAACGCCTCGCGGACCTCGGCGAGGCGTGTGAAGGCCGCGTCGGGGTCCTCGCCGAGGGGCGCCACCGCCATCAGTCCGCGCAGCCGCAGCCCGTCGGCGTCCGCCACGCGCTGCGCCAGGTCGACGAGGGCGGCGGGCTCGACGCCGGAGCGGTGGTCGGCTCCCGGCGGGTCGAGGCTGACCTGCAGGAGCACGTCGACCTCGCTCCCCCGGGCCGTCGCGCCGCGCGCCAGGGGCGCGACGAGCTTGGGGCGGTCGACCGACTCGACGACGTCAGCGTAGGCGGCGACGGCTGCCGCCTTGTTGGACTGCAGCCCACCGATGAAGTGCCACCGCAGGCCGAGGTCGGCGCACTCGGCGGCCTTGGCCTCCGCCTCCTGGTGGCGGTTCTCGCCGACGTCGGTGACGCCGAGGTCGGCGAGCAGCCGGACGTCGGAGGCGGGGAAGAACTTGGTGACGACGACGAGCGAGACGTCGCCCTCGGGGCGCCCCGCCTCGGCGCACGCGGTCGCGATGCGACGTCGTACGACGTCGAGGTGGGCGGCGAGCTCGTCGCGACGCTCCGTCATCGGGCCACCCAGATCGCGCCGGCGAAGCGGGTCGCCGCCGCTCCGTCGCGACGGTAGGACGGCCACGTGGCGTCCTCGCGAGTGCAGGCGTCGACGACCCGGACGTCGGGGATGCCGGCGGCCGCGAGCTGGGCACGCACGCCGGCACCGAGGTCGAGGGCCGGCGTGCCCCACGACGTGGTGGACCGGGCCTCGGGCACGACGGCAGCGACCTCGTCCTGCAGGTCGGCAGGCACCTCGTAGCACGAGCCGCACACGTGCGGGCCGATCCAGGCGACGGCTGGCCGGGCCCCCTCCTCGCGGAGCCGGGCGACGGTGGCGGGCACGACACCCGCGGCGAGGCCGGGACGGCCGCAGTGGGCGGCCGCCACCCACCCGGTGGCCGGGTCGGCCAGCAGCACGGGCACGCAGTCCGCGGCACGGGCCAGCAACGCCAGCCCGGGACGCGACGTGAGCAGGGCGTCGGCCGTGGGCCGCCGGTCGTAGGGCTTCCACTCGTCCACCGTCGAGACCTCGGCACCGTGCACCTGGTCCATGAGCACGGGACGGGCGCCCGACGCGGCGGCGAAGCGGGCGAGCGCGTCGTCGCGGACGGCAGCCTCCTCGGCGTCGCCGAGGCCGAGGGAGGAGTCGGTGAAGGCGACCTCGACGACGAGGTCGCCCTCGATCCGCTCACGATGGCGCAGCAGCGGCACGGTCCTGGGTCAGCTCACTTCAAGAAGTCGGGAACGTCGAGGTCGTCGTCGTCGAACTGCACCTGACGAGCCGGCCGGGACGGGGCGGACTGCTGACCGGGCTGGCCCTGCTGCTGGGCCGGGGCCTGCCGGGCGGGAGCCGACGGCGCCTGCCCGTCGGAGCTCGACGGCGCGAACGTCGCAGGAGCCGGGGCGCCGGACGAGTCGCTGCGGGCCGGTGTCGCGACCTGCTGGGCAGCCGCCCGGGTCTGCTCCTGCGTCTGGGCGGGCTGGTGCTGGCGCAGCACGTTGCCGTCGGAGCGACGCTTGGGCATCCCGCCGTCGAACCCGGCGGCGATGACGGTGACCCGCACCTCGTCGCCGAGGGCGTCGTCGATGGTCGCGCCGAAGATGATGTTGGCCTCGGCGTGGGCGGCCTGGGAGACGAGCGCCGCGGCCTCGTTGATCTCGAACAGGCCGAGGTCGGAGCCGCCGGCGATGGACAGCAGGACGCCGTGGGCGCCCTCGATGCTCGCCTCGAGCAGCGGGCTGGAGACAGCCATCTCGGCGGCTGCGACCGCGCGGTCCTCGCCGCGGGCCGAGCCGATGCCCATCAGCGCCGAGCCGGCGTTGGCCATCACCGACTTCACGTCGGCGAAGTCGAGGTTGATCAGGCCGGGGGTGGTGATCAGGTCGGTGATGCCGGAGACGCCCTGCAGCAGCACCTGGTCGGCCTGCTTGAAGGCGTCGAGGATCGAGACGCTGCGGTCGGTGATCGAGAGCAGCCGGTCGTTGGGGATCACGATGAGGGTGTCGACCTCCTCGCGGAGCTGGCTGATGCCCTCCTCCGCGGAGTTGGCGCGACGCCGGCCCTCGAACGCGAACGGCCGGGTGACGACACCGATCGTCAGGGCACCGAGCGAGCGGGCGATGCGGGCCACCACGGGCGCGCCACCGGTGCCGGTGCCACCCCCCTCGCCGGCGGTCACGAAGACCATGTCGGCGCCCTTGATGACCTCCTCGATCTCGTCGGCGTGGTCCTCGGCGGCCTTGGCGCCCACCTCGGGGTCGGCGCCGGCGCCGAGCCCACGGGTGAGCTCGCGGCCGATGTCGAGCTTGACGTCGGCGTCGCTCATGAGGAGTGCCTGGGCGTCGGTGTTGATCGCGATGAACTCGACGCCCTTGAGGCCGACCTCGATCATCCGGTTGACGGCGTTGACGCCGCCGCCACCGATGCCGACGACCTTGATGATCGCCAGGTAGTTCTGCGCTGCTGCCACGGCTGCGGGGCCTTCCTTGAGTGTCTGTGTCAGGGGGATGGACGAGTCCGCCACCCTCGGCCCGCCGGAACCCTAACCGTGAGCCTGAGGGTTATAGTTATGTCAACCTCGCCTTTCGCACGACCATAGGCAGACCGCTCTGCCCCAGTCCGGCAACACGCCCGGCGCGGCGCCGATTTCTGCACCCGGTGTGCCGGCCACGACCGCACCGCGAGGCCACAGCCGGCAGGGAGCAGCCGTCAGGGAGTGGTGCGGTAGGTGGGGTTGCCGGGGACGCTGACGTCGTAGTAGGGCGCCTTCTGCGCGGCCAGCAGCTTGTCCACGACGAGCGCCTTGAGCTCGGAGTCCTCGGCACTCCCCCACAGCACCTCGCGCCGGTCACGCATCACGAGGGTGATCTGGTCGATGGTGGCGACCTCGACGTGGTCGACGCGGGTGACGAGGTCGGCCGGGAGCGCCGAGACGACCGTGGCGGCCTCGCGGAGCGCGTCGCCGCCGGCGGTGCTGCCGGGGCGCACCCGCGGGATCCCCTTCGGCACCGCGCGGTAGTCGCGGAAGACCACCCCGTCGGCGTCGAGGCCGCGGATCCGGCCGGCGAGCTCGACGACGGCCACGGCGGTGCGCTCGACCACCGCGATCCGCACGGAGTCGGGCCAGGTGCGCGTCACGTCGACGGACTCGACCTCGGCGAGCGCGCCGACGCGCGCCCGGGCGCGCGCGAGGTCGACGAGCGCGAGCTGCTCCCCGAGCGGCACGTCGGCGACCTCCCGGACCCGGCCGTCGCTGAGGAGGGTGTTGCCCACCACCTCGACGCGCTGCACCTGGAGCCTGGTGGAGAAGAAGACCAGGTGCACGCCGGTGGCGAGCAGCGCGAGGACCAGCAGCAGGGCGAGGACGTAGCGCAGGGACAGCCACCGGCGCGCCCACTGCCGCCGGGCGAAGCGGCGCCGGGTGCGCCGGGCCGACCTCGCCTCCCGCTCGGCCTGCTTGCGCTGCCGGGCCACGGCCCGGGGGTCGGGTCCGCCGTGCTCCGCGTCGCTGCCCGAGACCGCGCCCGGGCCAGTGGGCCGGGAGTCGCGGGGCGGCGCGTCGCGGTCCACTCAGGCACCTCCGAGCAGGTCGAGCACCTGGGGTCCGACGGTCGTGACGTCGCCGGCGCCCAGGGTGATCACGAGGTCGCCCGGGCGCGACCGCTCGGCGAGTGCCTGGGCCGCGGCGCCCAGCCCGTCGACGTAGGTCACGTGCTGGGCCGGCAGCGGGACGGCGTCGGCGACGAGCAGGCCCGTCACCGCCGGGTCGGGGTCCTCGCGCGCGACGTAGACGTCGAGCACGACGACCTCGTCGGCGGCACCGAGCTCGGCGCCCATCGCCTCGCCGAAGATGCGAGTGCGGGAGACGAGGTGGGGCTGGAAGGCGGCGATGACGCGTCCGTCGCCGGCGAGGGCCCGGGCGGCCTCGAGGTCGCCCCGGATCTCGACGGGGTGGTGGGCGTAGGAGTCGTAGACGCGCACGCCTGCCGCCTCGCCCTTCAGCTCCATGCGGCGTCCGGTGCCGGTGAAGCCGCCCAGCCCTTCGGCGAGGGACGCGAACGGAAGACCGAGCCGCAGGCCCATGGCCAGCGCGGCGACCGCGTCGAGGACGTAGTGGCGCCCGGGGATCCGCAGCCGCAGCTCGCCGAGGTCGCTGCCGTGCTGGGTGACGCGGCACACCGAGGTGGAGCCGTCGAGCAGCAGGTCGTGGACACGGACGTCGGCGTCGGGCGACTCCCCCACCGTCACCACCTCGAGGCCGGCGTCGCGGGCGTGGCGCGCGAGCCGCGCCGCACCGGGGTCGTCGACCACGCACACCAGGAAGCCGCTGCGGTCGAGGGTGGCGGCGAAGTCGTCGAACGCGCGGTGGTAGGCCTCCTCCGTCCCCCAGTTGTCGAGGTGGTCGGCCTCGACGTTGGTGACGATCGCCGCGTGGGGGCGGTAGTGCAGGAAGGCGCCGTCACTCTCGTCGGCCTCGGCGACGAACAGGTCGTCGGTGCCGGCGTCGGCGTTGCGGCCGGTGGCGCTGAGCACCCCGCCCACCGCGTACGACGGGTCGACGCCGGCGGCCAGCAGCGCGGACGTGAGCAGGCCCGTGGTCGTCGTCTTGCCGTGGGTGCCGGCGACGGCCAGGACCCGCGAGCCGAGCATCACCGAGGCGAGACCGGCTGAGCGGGGCAGGATGCGCAGGCCGCGGCGGCGCGCCTCGACCACCTCGGGGTTGTCCTCGCGGGCAGCCGTGGTGACGACCACGGTGTCGGCGTCGCCGAGGTGCGCGGCGTCGTAGCCGAGGTGGCAGGTCACCCCCAGCTCGCGCAGCGCGGGAAGGAACGGGGTGTCGTGGTCGTCGCTGCCCGTCACCGGGACGCCGCGCTGGGCCATGATGCGCGCGATCGCGGAGATGCCGGCGCCGCCGATGCCGATGCAGTGGACGCGGCCGAGCGCCGCCGCGGGCAGCACCTCGTCGGGGACCGGGATCCTCACGACCGTCCGCCTGCGGCGTCGAGGACGATGCGCGCCAGCTTCTCGTCGGCGTCGAGCGGGATCACGCCGGTCGCGGCGGCGCCCATGGCGGCGAGCCGCGCCGGGTCGGTGAGGAGGCCCGGCAGGGTGGCCGCGACCCACTCCGGGGTCAGGGCGGCGTCGGAGACCAGGAGGCCGCCGCCGGCGTCGACGACCGGGCGCGCGTTGAGCGCCTGCTCGCCGTTGCCGATGGGCAGCGGGACGTAGACGGCCGGCAGGCCGACCCCGGAGACCTCGGTGACGGTGTTGCTGCCGGAGCGGCACAGCACCGCGTCGGCCGCGGCGTAGGCGAGGTCCATCCGGTCGACGTAGTTGAGCACGACGTAGGGCACCTCGCCCGGCTCGACGGCGAGCTCGTGCGCGGGTCCCACGATGTGCAGCACCTGCACCCCGGCGGCCGCGAGGTCGGGGGCGGCGCCGGAGACCGCGGCGTTGATGCGCGCGGCGCCCTGCGAGCCACCGGTGACCAGCAGGGTCGGCAGGTCGTCGCGCAGGCCGAAGGTGGTGAGCGCCTCACCGCGCAGCGCACCCCGGTCCAGGGTCGAGATGAGCCGCCGGATCGGCAGGCCGATGCACACGGCGTGCGGCAGCTCCGTGCCCGGGAAGCTGGTGGCCACGTGGGACGTCATCCGCGCCCCGAGCCGGTTGGCGATCCCGGGCATGGCGTTGCCCTCGTGGACGACGATCGGCACTCCGCGCTTGCGGGCGGCCAGGTAGGCGGGCACGGAGACATAGCCACCGAAGCCCACGACCACGTCGGGGCGCACCCGGTCGACCACCTCGAGGGCCGCCGCGCGGGCGGCGCGCAACCGCGTCGGCGTCCGGAGCAGCTCGGGGCTGGGACGCCGCGGCAGCGGCACGCGGGGCACGTACTCGAGCGGCAGGCCGGCCTCGGGCACGAGCCGGGCCTCGAGTCCCTCGCGGGTGCCGAGGCAGGTCACCCGGACCCCCGGGTCGAGCCGCCGCAGGGCGTCGGCCGTGGCGAGCAGGGGCGAGGTGTGGCCGGCGGATCCACCGCCGGCGAGGAGTACGCGCATCGGGCCAAACCTAGCGAGCGTGGCCCGCGGACAGGCCGGCGGAGCGGTTGCGACGGCGTGCCGCCAGCGCCGCCGCGGCCTCCGGCTCCCGGCGGGCGAACCCGATCACCAGCCCGAGGGCCACCAGCGACGGCAGGAGGGCCGACCCGCCGTAGGACACGATGGGCAGCGGGATGCCGATGACGGGCAGGACGGCGAGCACCATGCCGACGTTGATCATCATCTGGCCGAGCAGCCACACCACGATCCCGAACGTGGCGTAGCGCACGAACGGGTCCTGGGTGCTGAGCGCGACGCGGATCGCGGCGTAGGCGATGGTGAAGAAGAGACCGACGACCAGCAGGGTGCCCACGAGGCCGAGCTCCTCGCCGAGGACGGCGAAGATGAAGTCGGTGTGGGCCTCGGGGAGATCGCCCCACTTCTGGGTCGACGCACCGATCCCCTGCCCGAACCACCCGCCGCTGGACAGGGCGTAGAGGCCGTGGGCGGGCTGCCAGCCGGCGTCGGTGTAGTCCTTGAACGGGTCGGTGAAGTGCGTGATGCGCTCCAGCCGCTCGGGGTCGGTGGCGGCCAGCGCGAGCGCCGCCACCCCCATCACCGAGAGACTGAGCCCGAACAGCCGCAACGGGGCCCCGACCACCCACAGCATCCCGAGGAGGATGGCCGCCAGCACCATCGCCGTGCCGAGGTCGCGGCCGACGAGCACGAGGCCGATCACCGCGAACAGGCCCGGCACGACCGGCACGAGCAGGTGGTGCAGCTCGCGGAGGCGGCGCTCCTTGTGGGCGTAGATGTTGGCCGCCCACAGCACGATGGCCAGCTTGGCGATCTCGGCCGGCTGGATGTTGACCGGGCCAACGGCCAGCCAGTTCTTGTTGCCGTTGACGAGCACGCCGAAGCGAGCGACGAGGGCCAGCAGCACCAGCGCCACCAGGAAGCTCGGATAGGCCAGCCGGCGCACGTGCCGCACCGGGATCCGCGACGCCACCCAGGCGGCGGGCAGCCCGATCGCGACCCACAGCAGCTGGCGCTTCACCACGGCGTAGGAGTCGTCGTAGGTGAGGTAGGCCCGCACGCTGGAGGCGCTGAGCACCATGATCACGCCGATGGTGAGCAGCAGCGCCGAGGCGCCGAGCAGCAGGTAGTAGGAGGCGAGGGGCTTGTCGAGCGCCTCGCGCACCGAGCGCCAGCCCGCGGCGAGGCCCGAGCCGAGCGGCGGGCGTGGGGACGACGCACGCGTGGGGGCGTCGACCTGCCCGTCCACCGTCCCGTCCGCGGCACCGTCCACCGGTGGCGACGCGACGCCCAGCCCGACGTCCCCGGGGTTGACGGTGGTCATCGTCGCGGCTCCCCTCGGGTCGGTGCGCGCCCTCAGTCGGTGTCGGGCGGGTCGGTCTGGTCGGTGCGGTCGATGTGAGCGTGCACCGCGGTGGCGAACGCGTCGCCGCGAGCGCCGTAGTCGGTGAACATGTCCATGGAGGCGCATCCCGGCGCGAGCAACACCGTGTCACCGGCCCTGGCGAGCCCGGCGGCCGCGTCGACCACGCGCTCCATCGGATCCCCAGTCTCGTCGGCGCCCACATCGATGACCGGCACATCGGGCGCGTGTCGCGAAAGAGCGTCGGCGACGACCCGGCGGTCGCGGCCCAGCAGGACGACGCCGCGCAACCGGCCGCGCACGGACCGCACGAGGTCGTCGAAGCGGGCCCCCTTGGCCAGCCCGCCGGCGACCCACACGACGGGCTCGTAGGCGGACAGGGAGGACTGCGCGGCGTGCGGGTTGGTGGCCTTGGAGTCGTCGATCCAGGTGACGCCGCGGGCCTCGGCGACGTGGGCGATGCGGTGGCCGTCGGGCCGGAAGGCCCGCAGCCCGTCGCGCACGGCCTGCTGGCTCACGCCGTGCGCGCGCGCCAGGGCGGCGGCGGCGAGGGCGTTGGCGACGAAGTGCGGGGCCGGGGAGGCGAGGTCGCCGAGCGTGCAGAGCTCGGCGGCACTGGTGGCCCGCTCCTCGATGAAGGCCCGGTCGACCAGCAGGTCGTCGACGACGCCGAGGTTGCCCGGGCCGGGCGTGCCGAGGGTGAAGCCGACCGCCCGAGCGCCCTCGACGACGTCGGCCTCGCGCACCATGTCCTCGGTGGCCGGGTCGGCCAGGTTGTAGACGCAGGCGCGCTCGACGCCGGCATAGACCCGCGCCTTGTCGGCGGCGTAGACCTCCATGCCGGTGCGGCCGCCCGGCTCGTCGGCGTACCAGTCGAGGTGGTCCTCGGCGAGGTTGAGCACGACGGCGGACTCGGCGGCCATCGACCGGGTGTAGTGGAGCTGGAAGCTGGAGAGCTCGACGGCGAGGACGTCGTAGGGCTCGGGGTCCATCACGGCCTCGACGATCGGGCGACCGACGTTGCCCACGGCGACCGCACGCAGGCCGGCCGCGGTGAGGATGGACCGCAGCATCTGCACGGTCGTGGTCTTGCCGTTGGTGCCGGTGACGGCCAGCCACGGAGCGGCGTGGTCGGGGTCGCGGAGCCGCCAGGCCAGCTCGACCTCGCCCCACACGGGCACGCCCCGCTCGGCGGCCTGGGCGAGGAGCGGCGCGGTGGGACGCCAGCCCGGCGAGGTGACCACCAGGTCGACGTCGTCGGGCAGGACGTCGGTGGCGCCGGGCTCGAGGCGGATGGTGGCGCCCAGGGTCTCCAGCAGCCGGGCCCTCTCGGCCTTCTCGTCGCTGGTCGACTCGTCGAGCGCCGTCACCTGCGCGCCGAGGAAGAGCAGGTTGTCGGCGGCGGCGAACCCCGAGACGCCGAACCCGGCGACGACGACGCGCACGCCGGACCAGTCGCTGGTGCGCCCCAGCCCGTCGACGTCGAGACCGCCCGGGGTGCTAGCCAATGCCCGCGACCCACTCGGCATAGAAGATGCCCAGGCCCGTGGCGACCGCGAGGCCGGTGATGATCCAGAAGCGGATCACGATCGTGACCTGCTCCCAGCCGAGCATCTCGAAGTGGTGGTGCAGCGGGGTCATCCGGAACACCCGGTGGCCGGGCTGCACCTTGAAGATGCTGCGGAAGAGCCCGCTCGCGCGGCTCGCCTTGAACACCGAGACCTGGATCATCACCGACAGGGTGACGGCGACGAAGAGGCCGCCGATGATCACCAGCAGCAGCTCGGTGCGGGTCATGATCGCGAAGCCGGCCATCGCGCCGCCCAGGGCGAGCGAGCCGGTGTCGCCCATGATGATCTGCGCGGGCGAGGCGTTCCACCACAGGAAGCCGAAGCAGGCTCCCGTGATGGCCGCGGCGACCACGGCCAGGTCGAGCGGGTCGCGCACCTCGTAGCACTTCGGTCCGGCCTGGAGGGCGCACGACTGGCTGTTCTGCCAGATGTTGACCAGCGTGTAGGCGGCGAAGACGAGGATCGAGGATCCCGCTGCCAGCCCGTCGAGGCCGTCGGTGAGGTTGACCGCGTTGCTGAACCCGGTCACGAAGAACCAGATCAGCAGCATCGCGAGGGCCGTCGGCAGCGCGAAGCGCTCGTAGTCGCGGATGAAGGAGATGTGGTCGGACGCCGGTCGCCAGCCACGCTCGTCCTCCAGCGCCGGCGAGAGCGCGAGGAAGCCGAAGATGACCGCGACGAGCGTCTGGCCGATCATCTTGGCGCGACTGCGCAGCCCGAGGTTGTGCTGCCGGCTGACCTTGAGGAAGTCGTCGAGGAAGCCGACGGTGCCCAGGCCGACGAAGAGGAACAGCAGCAGCAGCGCCGAGGCCGTCGGTGCCGTGCCGGTGATCACCTTGGCGGCGGCGTAGCCCACGACGGTGGCGAGCACGATGACCGCCCCGCCCATCGTGGGGGTGCCGCGCTTGACGTGGTGGGTGGTCGGCCCGTCGTCACGGATCGGCTGCCCGAATCCCTGGCGGGTGAAGAACCTGATCGCGTAGCGCGTGCCCAGCAGCGAGATCAGCAGGGAGAGTCCTCCTCCGAACAGGATGGCTCTCATGTGGTGCTTCCTTCCTTGCCGCTCCCGGTCAGGAGGTCGTCGGCGATCAGTTCCAGCGCCGCCCCCCGCGATGCCTTCACCAGGACGACATCAGCAGCCGAGACATTGTGCCGCAGCCAGTCGGCGGCTTCGTCACGCCCCGCCGTGGCGATGCTCACTCCCCCACGTCCGACCGCGGTGAAGCCCTCGGCGATGGCGGCGGCCTCGTCGCCGACGGCGACCAGGACGTCGATCCCGGCCTCCGCGGCGTAGGCGCCCACACCGCGGTGGGCCTCGGCGGCCCCGTCGCCGAGCTCGAGCATCTGGCCGAGCACCGCGACCGTACGCCGCCCGCTGCGTGCGCCGATGCCGGCCAGGGTCTCCAGCGCGGCCGTCATCGACTCGGGGTTGGCGTTGTAGGCGTCGTTGAGGACGGCCAGGCCGTCGGGACGCTCGCCGAGCTCCATGCGCCAGCGGCTCGCCGGCACGGCGTCGCCCAGCGAGTCGGCGACCGTGTCGAGGTCGAGCCCTGCCGCCAGTGCCATGGCGGCGGCTGCCGCGGCGTTGCGCCACTGGTAGGCGCCGATCGTCGCGAGGTGCACGGTGGCCCCCGAGCCGCGGTGGGCCAGCTCGAACGACTGCCGACCGAGCTCGTCGGTGGTCACCTCGCTGACGGCGACGTCGGGGACCGGGTGTTGCGCGGACCTCTCGGACGCACTGCCGAAGGTCATCACCTGCGCGTGGGTGCGGGGGGCCATCGCGGCCACCAGGTCGTCGTCGGCGTTGAGCACCGCCGTGCCGTCGGCCGGCAGCGCCTCGATGATCTCGCCCTTCGCCAGCGCGATCGCCTCCCGGCTGCCGAACTCGCCGATGTGGGCCGAGCCGACGTTGAGGACCGCGGCCACGCGCGGTGGCGCGATCGCGCACAGCTCGGCGATGTGGCCGATCCCACGGGCCCCCATCTCGACGACGAGGTAGCGGGTCTCGGAGGTGGCGCGCAGCACGGTCAGCGGGACGCCGAGCTCGTTGTTGAAGTTGCCGCGGGTGGCGACGGTCGGCGCGTCCTCGGACAGCACGTGGGCGAGGTAGTCCTTCGTGCCCGTCTTGCCCTGCGAGCCCGTCATCGCGAGGACGACCACGTCGGGGAGCCGGTCGACGACGTGCCGGGCCAGCAGCCCCAGGGCCGTCGTCACGTCGGCCACGACGACGGTGGGCAGCTCGGTGGGCCGGGTGCCGAGCACGGCGACGGCGCCGGCGTCGCCGGCGGCGCGGGCCAGGTCGTGACCGTCGACCCGCTGGCCGGTGACCGCCACGAAGAGTCCGCCGTCCTCGGGCGTGCGCGTGTCGATGAACGCGCCGCCGCGCACGAGCGCCTCCCCGTGGGCGGTGCCGCCGACCACGTGGGCGATCTCGTCGAGCGACATCTCGATCATGCGCGGGCCCCCGAGCCGTCGGAGCGGGCCGGCGCCTCCGACCCCGTGGTGCCGTCGCGTCGCGCGGCCAGGGCCGACTCGACCTCCTCGGCGGCGACGACCCGGTCGTCGAAGGGGTGCACCACGTCGTCGACCTCCTGGCCGGTCTCGTGGCCCTTGCCGGCGATGAGCACCACGTCACCGGTGCGGGCGCGCCGCACGGCCTCCCGGATCGCGAGCCGGCGCTCCCCCACCTCGAGGACCTCCGCAGCGCCGCCGCGCGCACCCGCCAGCAGCGCGGCGCGGATGGTCGCGGGGTCCTCGGTGCGGGGGTTGTCGTCGGTGACGACGACGACGTCGGCGAGCCGCGCGGCGATCTCGCCCATGACCGGGCGCTTGGCGGTGTCGCGGTCGCCCCCGGCCCCCACCACGACGACCACCTGTCCGTCCGTCAGCGGCCGGAGGGTGGCCAGCACCGCCTCGAGGGCGTCGGGCTTGTGGGCGTAGTCGACGACCACGGTGAAGTCCTGGCCGGCCGTCACCGGCTCGAGCCGGCCCGGCACCCCGCCCACGCGGGCGATCCCGTCGGCCACCCGGCGCGGGTCGAGCCCGGCGAGGGCTGCCGAGGCGATGGCGGCCAGGGCGTTGGAGACGTTGAACTCGCCCGGGAGGAGCACCTGCGCCGGGACCTCGACCCCCGGGCCGAGGACGGTGAAGCGCGCGCCGTCGGCGGAGAGCTCGACGTCGGTGGCCCGCCAGTCGGCGTCGGCGCCGCGCGAGGAGTAGGTCGACATCGGGATGCGCGCCACGTCGAGCAGGCGCCTGCCGAACTCGTCGTCGACGTTGGTCAGACCGACCCGGGCCCGCTCGGGCGTGAAGAGGCCGGCCTTGGCGGCGAAGTAGTCGTCGAGGTCGGCGTGGAAGTCGAGGTGGTCGCGCCCGAGGTTGAGGAACGTGGCGACGTCGAACCGCACCCCCTCGACGCGGCCGAGCACGAGGGCGTGGCTGGAGACCTCCATCGCGCAGGTGTCGACGCCCCGCTCGCGCATCACCGCGAAGAGGCCGTGCAGGTCGGGCGCCTCCGGGGTGGTGAGCTGGGTCCGGACGTCCTCCCCGGCGACCCGGGTGCCGACGGTGCCGATGACCGCCGAGGTCACCCCCGCGGCGGTGAGGCCCTGCTCGAGGAGCCGGGTGGTCGTGGTCTTGCCCTGGGTGCCGGTGACGCCGACGACGCGGAGCGCGTCGGCGGGGTCGCCGTAGACCCGGGCGGCCAGCCGGCCGAGCACCCGTCGGGGGTCGGCCACGACGAGGGCGGGCGTGCCCGGCGGGAGCCGGTCGAGGCCGTCGGGGTCGGTGAGCACGGCGACCGCCCCGGCCGCCAGGGCCTGCTCGGCGTAGTCGGCGCCGTGGGCGCGCGCGCCGGGGAGCGCGGCGTAGAGGTCGCCGGGGCGCACCCGCGCGGTGCTCAGCGAGATGCCGGTGACCACGACGTCGAGATCGCCGTGGACGGCCACCTCCGTCGTCGCCGCGAGCCACTCGGCGAGCTCGACCGCAGGGGTCGACGGGGACTGCCGTGGTCGCGTCGCACTCACAGACTCGTGCACCGACCGAGCGTATCGACTCACCACTCGACGGGCAGGCGCGACGGGGTGCCGTCGGTGGGCGCGACGCCGTAGCGGCCCAGGACGTAGCCCATGATCCGGGAGAACACCGGCCCCGCGATCGAGCCGCCGCCGCCGTCGACCCGGGGGGCGTGCACCACGACGTAGACGGTGAAGCGGGCGTCGTCGGCGGGAGCGAACCCTCCGAAGGAGACCGACGTGCTGCCGTCGTAGCCGGTGCCGTCGCTGGCGACCCGCTGGGCGGTGCCGGTCTTGCCGGCGACGAGGTAGCCGGGCACCTGTGCCGCGGGCGCGACGCCGTCCTCGGGGTCGACGACCTTCTCCATCATCCGTGCGGTCGCGCGCGCGGCCTTCTTGCTGACGACGCGCGTACGCGTGGCGACGTCGGTGCCGACGGTGACGCCGTCGTCGGTGACCGCGGACCCCGAGACGAGACTGGGCGAGACCCGCACTCCCCCGTTGGCGATGGTGTTGATGGCCGCGGCCATCTGGGCGACGTTGACCGAGAGCGACTGCCCGAAGGCGACGCGGTCCTTGGTCTGCGACGTCATCGCCTCGCCGGGGGTCAGGATGCCGGGGGTCTCGCCGCGGACGCCGATGTCGGTGCGCGTGCCGAGCCCGAACCGCTTCAGGTAGGCCACCAGCTCCGGCGGCGAGAACGCGTCGGCGGCGAGCACCGTGCCGATGTTGGACGACTTGGCGATGATGCCGGCCAGGGTGAGCCGGATGTCGCCGTGGTCGAACCAGTCGCCGATCACCCGGTCCTGGCGCGCGAGGCTGGACGGCACCTTGAAGCGCTGACGCGGGAACGCCTTGCCTGCGTCGATCAGCGAGGCGGCGGTGAGCACCTTCTGCACCGACCCGGGCTCGTAGGTGTCGCTCATGGCGCGCGAGCCGAGGTCGTCCTGGTCGGACTCGGTCGGCACGTTGGCGTCGAAGGTCGGGTAGTCGGCGAGCGCGAGGATCTCGCCGGTGCGGGTGTCCATGACGACCGCGGCGCCGCTCTCGGCGCGGTACTGGCGCACCGACTGCGCGAGCACCTTCTGGGTGAACCACTGCAGGTCGCGGTCGATGGTGGTGCGCAGCGCCTCGCCGTTGCGGGCGGCCTTGAGGGTGCTCTCGCGCAGCGGGATCCGCACCCCCTTGCCCGAGTTGGACTGCCAGGTGGCCTCGCCGTCGACGCCGGCCAGCTGCGTGTCGAAGGTGCGCTCGAAGCCGCCGAGCGGCTCGTCGGTGCCCATGTAGCCGATCAGGTTGGCGCCCACGTCACCGGAGGGGTAGGACCGGATCGGGTCGTCCTGCAGGCTGATGCCCTTGAAGCCGGCCTCGTCGAGGGCCGCGAGGGTGTCGCCCGCCAGCGTGCTCGGCACCCGCCGGGCGACGTACTCGAAGCGGCTGCCGTCCTTGCGGCCGCGCAGCGCGGTGAGGGTCCTGAAGTAGTCGACGGAGAGCCGGTCGGTCAGCAGCCGGGCGAGCTCGGGCGCCCGGTCTGCGGTGAGCGCGGGGTCGGCGATGACCATCTTGCCCTTGACGGAGTCGGCGAGCGGCTGGCCGTTGCGGTCGAGGATGTCGCCGCGCTCGGCCTCCAGCGGCACCCGCACCGCGCCCTCGGCGGCCGCGCGGACCGCGTAGGAGCGGGGATCGACGCCCTGGAGCTGCACCAGCCGGGCACCGAAGAAGGAGAGGACCATCGCGATGAGGACGAACCCGATGCGCAGGCGCAGCATGGGCGCGCCACGTGAGGCGCCGCGCCTGGGGCGGGTGCTCGGCACTGATCTCCCTCGCTTCCCGGACGGCTCCGGGGTGGAGCCGGCCTGGTCGACAATCTAGGCGCGCGGCGCGACGGATCCGCGCGAGCGCGCCGTCAGCGGTTGCGCTTCTTGCGCGGCTTGGCGTCGGTGCCTCCCGCGGCGGTCGCGCCCTGCTCCTCGACGCGCGGAGCGGCCGGCACCTCGACGTAGGTCGGGCGCGGGGCCAGGACGGCCGGCTTGACCGGGGCGGGCGGCTGCAGCAGCAGCGCGTTCTCCGGGGTGGCGGGCGTGCGGACGCCGCTCGTCTCGCCGGTCTCGAGGTCGAGGAACACCGGTGCGGCGGGGATGACCATCCCCATCGCCTGGGCCTGCGAGGCGACCCGCTGCGGGTTGCGCAGCTCGTCGAGCTCCATGCGCAGGGTCTGCTCGCGGGCGGCGAGGGTGTCGGCCTCGGACTCGAGGGCGGACGCGGCGAAGGACGCCTGCTGCAACGAGGTGTTGAAGAGCAGCAGGCCGACGATCCCGGCGAGCAGGACGAGGCTCACCAACGTCATGAACGGCATCCGCGGGGCGCGGGTGCGCACCCGCGGCACGACGCTCAGGCGGGCCTTGTCGACGGCCTCCTGGGCGATCCGCGTGACCCGGGTCCGGGGTTGGAGGGCGGGACTGCTCATCGGACGACTCCTGGGGAAGTGGGAGTGGACGGGAGGACGCGCTCGACGGCGCGCAGGCGGACGGAGGCGGCGCGGGGGTTCTCGGCGATCTCCTGCTCGTCGGCCCGCTCGGCGCCGCGGGTGACCAGCCGCAGGGCCGGCTCGGCGCCCTCGGGCACGAACGGCAGGTCCGGCGGCACGTCGAGGCGGGTGGCGTCGGCGAACGCCCGCTTGACGAGCCGGTCCTCGAGCGAGTGGTAGGACTCGACCACCACCCGCCCACCGACGCCGATGACCTCCATCGAGGCCGGGATCGCCCGCCGCAGCACGGCGAGCTCGTCGTTGACCGCCATCCGCAGCGCCTGGAAGGTGCGCTTGGCCGGGTGGCCGCCCGTGCGCCGGGCGGGTGCGGGGATCGTGGCGTAGAGCAGCTCGACGAGGTCGGCGCTGGTGCTGAACGGCGTCGCCTCGCGGCGCCGGACGACCTCGCGGGCGATCCTGCTGGCGAACTTCTCCTCGCCGTACTCCCGCAGGATCCGGGTCAGCTCCTGGGCGGTCGCGGTGTTGAGCAGCTCGGCCGCGGTCGGGCCGGTGGTGGGGTCCATCCGCATGTCGAGCGGCGCGTCCTCGGCGTAGGCGAACCCGCGCTCACGCACGTCGAGCTGCATCGAGGACACGCCGAGGTCGAAGAACACGGCGTCGACGTGGTCCAGGCCGAGCGAGCCGACCACCTCCGGCAGCTCGTCGTAGACGGCGTGCACGGCGGTGAACCGGTCGCCGTGGGACGCGAGCCGCTCGGAGGACATCCGCAGCGCCTCGGGGTCGCGGTCGATCCCGATCACGCGGGCGTGGGGGAGGCGCTCGAGGACGGCCTCGCTGTGCCCGCCGAGGCCGAGGGTGCAGTCGACGTAGACCGAGCCGGGGGCCTCGAGCGCAGGGGCCAGCAGGGCGACGACCCGGTCGAGGAGCACCGGGGCGTGGCGGGGAGTCGTCATCTGCTCAACCCTGGGAGCCCAGGCGCATCAGCAGGAGCAGGGCGAGCGCCAGCCCGCAGGCGGTCGCGGCCGAGAACGCGACGAGCGCGACCGCCTCACGCGCCTGGTCGCGGACCCGCGACGGCGGTGCTGCCGTGCGTCCCACGCGCTGGGTGGTGCTCATCGTCTCGACCCCACTGGTTGCTGCGGATGTACGTGCTGGGCGCCGGCCCGGCCGGGCCGGATGTTGAGGTGGCGGGGCCGGAGCTGGCGGTGCGGCTGACACTCCCCGCCGTGTGGCACGGGGCGAGCCGCCGCACCAGGTCCCTGCCCGCTCCTTGCCCCCTGCCGGAGCAGGGGGTGCCCTCTGGTGCCGGGGAAGTGCCCCAGATGGCCGCGAGGAGCGGGCTCGAGACCTGGTGATACGGGTCGCGATGTCAGCTGTGCTGTTGTCTGGCGTTGTCGGGTGGTGCGTGCTGGTGCTGCTGCGGGGTGGTGCTCAGATCCCGGGGAAGACCTCGTCGCTGAGCTCGGAGAACTTCTGCTCCTGCTCCTCGGAGTAGGTCGCCCACGCGGTCGGGTCCCAGATCTCGATCCGGTTCATCGACCCGATGACGACGCACTCCTTGCGGAGCGAGGCGTACTCCCGCAGTGGGGCCGGGATGTTGATCCGCCCCTGCTTGTCCGGCACCTCCTGGCTGGCGGCGGCGAACAGCATGCGGACGTAGTCACGGGTGTTCTTCTGCGTGACCGGCGCCTCTCGGAGCCGGTCGGTGAGCCGGCCGAAGTCCTCCAGCGACCAGACAGTGAGGCAGCGCTCCTGTCCCCTGGTCACCACGAGTCCCTCCGTCAGCTCGTCCCTGAACTTCGCCGGGAGGAAGAGACGGCCCTTCTCGTCGAGCTTGGGCGTGTAGGTGCCGAAGAACACCCGGCACCTCCCCTTGCTCGGCGGGAAAGATCGACCCTGTCCCCCACTTCGCACCACAGTACCCCACTTCGCTCCACCGTCAACCAGATCGAGCGCGTTTCGCGCCCGGATCGGCGGCTCCGCGACCTCTCCGATGGGTGCGCACGCGCCGCGCCGTGACCGGTCCGGGAGCGCGGAACGGGGCCGATCCACGCTCAGGACGGCCCTGGTGGAGGGTCGGTGGGGGAAGCCGGCGCGCCGTGGTGGAGCGAAGTGGGGAACGGCGTGGCGAAGGGTGGTGCCGAGGGGAGCGCAGGACGAGGGCGTTCGTCTCCGCATCGGCGCCGCGGCAGCGACCGAGCGGTATGTTGCGCGCACCACATACCGTGGTGGCGAGGTCGACGACCGGATCGGCGAACGGATCGGCGGACGGGTCGACCGCACGGGCACGAGGGGAACGAACGACGTGACGACTGGGTCCACCGGGCAGGCGCCCGATCTCGACACCGTGCGCCGGGTGACCGGGGCCGTGCGCGGCAACATCGAGCGCGTCATCGCCGGCAAGCCCGACGTCGTCAACGCCGCGCTCGTCGTGCTGCTGGCCGAGGGCCACCTCCTCATCGAGGACGTGCCCGGCGTCGGCAAGACGCAGCTGAGCAAGGCGCTGGCCCGGAGCATCGACTGCTCGGTACGGCGCATCCAGTTCACGCCGGACCTGCTGCCCTCCGACGTCACCGGGGTCTCGGTGTTCAACCAGGACACCCGCGAGTTCGAGTTCCGCCCCGGCGGCGTCTTCGCCAACATCGTGGTCGGCGACGAGATCAACCGTGCGTCGCCCAAGACCCAGTCCGCGCTGCTGGAGTGCATGGAGGAGCGCCAGGTCACCGTCGACAACGCGACCTACCAGCTCGAGAGGCCGTTCATGGTGATCGCGACGCAGAACCCGATCGAGATGGAGGGCACCTACGCCCTCCCCGAGGCACAGCGCGACCGCTTCATGGCGCGGGTGTCGGTCGGCTACCCGGTCGAGTCGGCGGAGATCGCGATGCTCGAGGGGCACACCGCCCGCAACCCCCTCGACGACCTCGAGCCGGTCACCGACGCCGGCGAGATCCGCAAGGTCATCGAGATCGTCGGGCGCGTGCACGTCGCGCCCGCCGTCCAGCGCTACGCCGTGGCACTGACCACCGCCACGCGCGCGAGCAACGACCTCCACCTCGGCGCCTCGCCGCGGGCGACGCTCCACCTCGTCCGCGCCGCCAAGGCCGTCGCCGCCACGCAGGGACGCGACTACGTCCTGCCCGACGACGTGTACGGCATCACCTCGTCCGTCCTCGCGCACCGGCTGCTGCCCAACGTCGAGGCGACGATGAGCGGACGCACCACCTCGGCGATCCTGTCCGGCATCGTGGAGTCGGTGCCGGTGCCCACCGCGTCCGACTCCACGTCACACGCCACGTCCCACTCCACGACCGGCTCCCCGTCGATCCCACGCGGCAGCCGTGCGTGAGGCACTTGCTGCGCTGACCGTCCGCGGACGGGCGTTCCTGGCCGCCGGCATCACCACGGTGGTCGCGGCCATCGTCGTGGGACACCCCTCGGTCGTCCGCATCGGCGTGCTGGTCGCGGCGCTGCCGCTCCTCACCGCCTGGTGGGTCGGGCGCTCGCGCTACCGCCTCGCACTGGTGCGCACCGTGTCGCCGCAGCTGGTGGTCGCCGGTCAGCCGGCGACGGTGGAGCTCACCGTCTCCAACGAGTCGCGCACCCCCACTGGCGTGCTGCTCCTGGAGGAGCGGCTGCCCTACGTGCTCGGCACACGGCCCCGCTTCGTGCTCGAGGGCCTCGGCCACGGCTGGCGCCGGCACGCGACCTACCAGGTGCGCTCGGAGCTGCGGGGCCAGTTCGAGATCGGCCCGATGGCGGTGCGGGTGACGGACCCGTTCGGCCTCGTCGAGCTGGGCCGCACGTTCCACGCCACGTCGCGGCTGACGGTCACCCCGCGCACCGTCGCGCTGCCCAGCATCCCGCTGGGCGGGGCGTGGACCGGGTCGGGGGACAACCGCCCGCGCGCCTTCGCCACCGGCAGCGCGGAGGACGTCACGGTGCGCGAGTACCGGCGCGGCGACGACCTGCGGCGCGTCCACTGGCGCAGCTCGGCCCGCGTCGGCGAGCTGATGGTGCGCCGCGAGGAGCAGCCCTGGCAGTCGCGGGCGACGGTGTTCCTCGACAACCGGGGCACCGCCCACCGAGGGCAGGGCGCGGCCAGCTCGCTGGAGGCGGCCGTGTCGGCCGCGGCCTCCATCGCCGTCCACCTCACGCACCACGGCTACACCGTCCGGCTGGTCACGGCGTCCGGCGACAGCCGGGAGACCGAGTGGCACTCCCACACCGCCGCGGCCAGCACGATCCCGCTGCTCGAGGCGCTCGCCGTCGTGCAGCTCGACCACTCGCCCGCTCCCGACACGCAGTGGCTGGCCGAGCCCGGCCACGGCGGCCTCACGATCGGCGTCTTCGGCGCGCTCGGCGACACCGACCTGCCCTTCCTGCGCCGGCTCCAGCACCACGCGTCGTCCAGCCTGGCGATCGCCCTCGACGTCGACGCGTGGGCGCCCCACCTCCCGGTCCACCCCGGCCCCGGGTCGGCCGCCCACCTCACCGCGACCGGCTGGCGCTCGATCACCCTCGGCCCGCGCGACCGCCTCGACACGGCCTGGCAGGAGCTCGGGCTGATGCGGAGCCGTGCCACCGCGTCAGCGGGGGCGAGCCGATGAGGACCGAGTGGAGCACGCTCCCCCACCAGCTGCGGATCGCCGGCATCGCCCTGCTCGCGGCGTGGGCGACGGTGCTGTCGTGGCGCGTGCTGACCGAGGGCTTCCCCCGGGTCGCGATCCCGCTGCTGATGATCGGCGTCGTCGTCGCCGCGATGGGCGCCCTCGGTCGGTGGAGCCGGCTGCCCGCGCTCGCCGTCGTGGCCGGCCAGGTCGTGGTGGCCGCGCTGCTGGTGCTGGGCACCACCACCGGCTCACCCGTCCCGACCCCGGGCAACGTCGAGGCGTTCCTGGCCGCGCTGGACGACGCCCTCCAGACCTCGCGCGACTATGCCGCCCCCATCCAGCTCGGCGTGCCCTCCGTCCATCCGCTGCTCCTGGTCGGAGGGACGCTGATCGTGCTGCTCGTCGACCTCGTCGCCTGCACGCTGCGCCGCGCGCCCGTAGCCGGCCTGGTGCTGCTCGCGGCCTACACGCTGCCCGTCGCGGTCACGGGCGAGGCCGTGTCGTGGTGGCTGTTCGTCGTGGTCGCCGGCCTCTTCCTTTCCCTGGTCTTTCTCCAGCACAGCGACCACGTGACCAGCTGGGGACGGGCGCCCGACGGCGAGAAGGGCTCGTTCTCCGTCCGCACCGGGGCGATCGGCAACACTGCGCTGGCCCTCGGCGCCACCGCGATCGCGCTGGCCGTCGTGGTGCCGGCGGCCGTGCCGACCATGAGCATGAGCGTCTTCGAGGGCAAGGGTCCGGGCACCCGCGAGGTCGAGGTCAAGGACCCGATGGTCGACCTGCGCCGCGACCTGACCCGCGGCGCAGACGTGCCCCTGCTGTGGGTCACCACCTCCGGGCCCAAGCCCACCTACCTGCGCGTCTCGGTGCTCGCTCGCTTCAGCGGGTCGGAGTGGACGCCGGGCGACCGCGAGATCCCCGAGTCGCAGTCGGCCACCGGTGACCTCCCGCCCCTCGACGGGGTCAGCGGCGACGTGCCGCGCCGCGAGTTCAAGTACGACGTGCGGGTGGGCCCCGACTTCACCTCGGCGTGGCTGCCCACCGCCGCGCAGACGACCCGCATCGCGGCCGGCACCGACTGGCGCTTCGACCTCGACACCCGCGACGTCATCGCGGCCCGCGAGGACGTCACGACCGCCGACAGCACCTACGACTACACCGGCGTCCAGCTGACCTACGACGCCCAGCGGATGGACTCGGCCGTGTCGGGCGCCGGGTCGGTGGCCGGCATCTTCACCGAGGTGCCCCCCACCCTCAGCAACGAGATCCGGCGAATCGCGGCCAGCGTCACCGCCGACGCGCCCACCCGTTTCCAGAAGGCGCAGCTGCTGCAGCAGTGGTTCCGCGAGGACGGCGGGTTCCGCTACGACCTCGCCGAGGTGCCGTCGGCGGGCGACGGCAGTGCCGACCTGCTCGCGTTCCTCAACGACCGGGTGGGCTACTGCGAGCAGTTCGCGGCGACGATGGCCATCATGGCGCGGGTCATCGGCATCCCGAGCCGCGTGGCCGTGGGCTTCCTGGAGCCCGAGCGGGCCACCAACGGGTCGTGGGAGTTCTCCTCTCACGACCTCCACGCGTGGCCCGAGCTCTACTTCCCCGGCTCGGGCTGGGTGCGGTTCGAGCCCACCCCGCAGGACCGCGCCACGCAGACGCCCGACTACACCGAGGCCGAGTTCGAGGCGGTCACCGAGGCGCCGTCCCCCAGCGCCAGCCGGTCGACCGAGCTGCTGCCCGAGCGGGGCGAGGAGGCCGACGCCGAGGCGGCGGCCGACGACAGCAGCGCGTCCTCGATCCCCTGGGTGCCCGTGCTGTCGGGCCTGCTCGGTCTGGCCCTGGTGGCGCTCGTGCTGGCGACGCCGCACCTGGTCCGGCGGGCACGTCGGCGCCGCCGACTCGAGGGCGGCATCGAGGACCTCTGGGCCGAGCTGCGCGACGTGGCCGTCGACCTCGGCCACGCATGGCCGGACGGCCGCTCGCCGCGTCGGGCCGGCGACTGGATCGGCCGGCTCCTCGCGGCACCCGTCGACGACGCGTCGCGGCCCGACCGGCCGCGGCGCGGACGCGATCAGGCTCCCGGGGCCGCCCAGGCGCTCGACCGGCTCGTCGTCACGCTGGAGCGCAGCCGCTACGCCCGCGATCCCGAGACCTGCACCGCCGACCGGTTCGGCGCCGACCTCCTCGTCGTCGAGGAGTCCTTGGCCGCAGGCGTGACGCCGCGCGAGGAGCGCAGGGCGCGGTGGTGGCCCGCATCGGTGGTGGGACGGCGTACGTCGTGGCGTCGCCGCTCCCGGTCGGCCCGGGCCACGACCGCGACCCCCGACCGGGAGTCCACCCAGACGGTCGACGAGCTCGTCGGCTGACGGCCCGGCCCGGCAGGAACGGGGCAGGGCTCGGGCCGGGCTCAGGTCGGGCCCAGGTCACACGGCGGAGCAGCCGCCGACGCCGACTCTCGTCGATCATCGCCGCGACCAGCCGGACGAAGAAGCTGACGACGGCCACGGGAGCAGCGGCGGCGCACACCATGACGGCGACCATCGCCAAGGACGGCGTGGCCGTCACGATCGCGACGCCCACGAGGTCGAGCGTCAGCAGGAACAGGCTCAGCTCCCAGCCGAGGGACGCAGTCGGACGAGCGGGCGCCTGGCGTCGATGGGACGTGATGCGCGTGCTGCGGAGGTCAGAGGCCGCGCTCGCGGCGGCGACGCCACCGCTCCTCCATGCGCTCCATGAAGGGGCCGCCCGAGCGCTGCCGGGCGGGCCGGCTGGGGCGACCGCCGTCGACGACCCCGAAGCCGGTGCGGCCCGAGGCACGCACCGTGGGAGCCGCCGGGTGACCGGGACTGCGCGCGGAGGTCAGGGCCAGGATCGCGCCGCCGAGCATCACCACGAAGCCCAGCACACCGACCACCGTCTGGAGGACGGCGTTGAGGTCGAGGAGCACCGCGACGATCAGCAGACCGATGCCGACGAGGAGCACGGCACCGCCCAGGATCATCCGGCGACGAGCAGCCCGCTGGAAGGACGTGCCGCGCAGGGTGGAGGCGAGCTTGGGGTCTTCCTCGACGAGGGCGCGCTCCATCTGCTCGAGCATTCGCAGTTCTTCCTCGGAGAGCTCCACGGTTCCTCCTCACCTTCTGCTGCAAGTCTAGGCACGCTGCTGCGCCTAGGGTAGGCGTCCCCCAGAAAATTCCGTCCGAGGGGCGAGGAACGCCTCCCTCACACGAGACTCGCCGGGCGCACGGCGGCCGCCCCGAAGCGGCGCGTGGCCCGGTCCACCGCACGGTCGGCCTCGGCCCATCCGTGCTCGGGCTCGCCGAGCACCAGCTGCCGCTGCACCATCGCCCGAGGGACCAGACCCTCGACGCGGACGCCGACCAGACGCAGGCGCTCGCGCCGCAGCCGGAGCGCGTCGTAGAGCCTGGTCACCGCACGGTGCACCTCCACCGTCACGTCGGTCACCTCGGGCATCGTGCGCGAGCGCGTGATGGTCGTGAAGTCGGCGAAGCGGACCCTGAGCGTGATCGTGCGCCCGACCACGCCGGCCGCACGCATCCGGCCGGTGACCCGCGCGGAGAGGCGCAGGAGCTCGCGGACGACGACCTCGCGGTCGGCCGTGTCGCGGGCGAAGGTCTCGTCCGCACCCATCGACCTCTCGGGCTCGTGGGGGCCGGGTGTCGCGGAGAGCTCGCTGCGGTCGGTGCCCCACGCGAGCTGGTGGAGGTGGCGACCGAGGTGGCGGCCCAGGGTCTGCTGGAGGGTGGGGAGCGGCGTGTGCGCGACGTCGCCCACGGTGAGGAGGCCGGCGCGGCGCAGCACCGTCCGGGTCTTCTCGCCGACGCCGAAGAGCTCCCCGACGTCGAGCGGGTGCAGGAACGACGCGACCTCGGCGGGCGGCACCACGACCACGCCGTCGGGCTTGGCGCGCCGGCTCGCGACCTTGGCCACCGACACCGATGCCGCGACCCCCACCGAGCAGGTGATGCCCTGCTCGTCGTGGATGGTGGCCCTGAGCCGCTCCGCGATCTCACGGGGCTCGCCCAGGCGTCGGGTCGCACCGCGCACGTCGAGGAAGGCCTCGTCGAGCGACATCGCCTCCACCACGGGAGTGACGTCGCGGAAGGTCTCCATCACCGAGGCGGAGACGCCGGCGAAGGTGGCGTAGTCGGGCGCGAGCACCACGACGTGCGGGCACAGCCGACGCACCCGCGCCATCGGCAGCGCCGAGCGGATGCCGTAGCCGCGCGCGACGTAGTTGGCGGCCAGCACGACGCCGCGCCCGCTGCCGCCCACCACCACCGGCTGGTCGACCAGGTCGGGACGCTCCCGCAGCGCCACGGAGGCGAAGAACGCGTCCATGTCGACGTGGAGGAGCGGCGTCTCGGTCACCGCCGGCCCCCGCGGGGGCGACTGTCAGCGCCGGGCGATGACGTGGAGCTGGGCAGCGAGGGGGAGGTATTCGGGGCGGGTGGCCACGGCCTGCTCGAGCTCGAGCAGCGCCGCGGTCGCGCCCGGCTCGAGATCGAGGAGGCTGCCCGGGACGAGGTCGGCGAAGACGCGGACGGCGTGCACGCTCTCGGGACGCAGGCCCGCGGTGGCGAGCAGCTCGACGACCTCGTCGTGGGTGAAGCGGTGCCCACCGCGTCCGGGCTGTCCCGCCGACGACCCGCCGTCGTCGAGCAGCTCACGGGCGGCCTGGAAGTGCCCGGCCATGGCGCGCGCCACCACGGCGGCGTGACGCTGCGCCACCAGGAGGCTGAGGTGCCCGCCGGGGCGCAGCACCCCGGCGATCGACGCCACCGACGCGGCGGCGTCGTCGACCATCTCCAGCACGCCGTGGCACAGGACGAGGTCGGCGAGGTCGGCCTCGTCGACGAGGTGCGGCAGGTCGGACAGGTCGCCCTGCTGCCCGGTGACGCGGTCGGCCACCCCACGCTCGCGGGCGCGTCGGTCGAGCGCGGCCAGCGCGTCGGGGCTGGGGTCGATGACCCGGACGGCGTGGCCGAGCTCGGCCAGGGGCACGGCGAAGCCGCCGGTGCCGCCGCCGACGTCGACGATGCGGGCGGGCCGACCCTCCGCGTCACCACGGTGCTCCAGGAGCCGGCGTACGCCCTCCCAGGCCACGCCGCTGCGGACGGACTGGCGGCGCTCACTGGCGGACGGGCTGGCGGACGGCTGGGCCATGGGCGCCACCCTAGTGGCTCGTCGACCGAGCCCCGCGGGCGCACGCGGGCGCGCCCGGATCGTCCGGACGGGAGGACGCGCGAGTCGGAGGTCACCTCTCTCCCCCGCCTCAGGCGACGCTCGCGTGCGGGACCAGGCCGAGCGTCTGCTCGACCACGGCCAGGAAGCGGTCGGCGTCGCGCACCAGGTCGTCGGCCTCCCGCTCGCTCACGGCACGGGTCGAGCCCGCCTCGGCGGCGGCCCGCTTGGCCGCACCCGCGGCGAAGAAGGTCGCCCACTCGGAGAGCTCGGGGGCGACCTCGGCCAGCAGCACCCAGGCGTTCTTCTGCCGGCGCCCCCGCGGCGCGGGCCGGGCGCGGGCGGCAAGCAGTGCGGCCGCCGCGCAGAGGGCCGCGACGTGGGCGCAGGCGTAGCGCGTGGGCACGTCGCGAGCCGTGATCGCGTCGCGCAGCGACGTGGCGGAGCGCTGGAGGTAGGAGTGGGCGGTGGCCGGCAGCAGGTGCGGGCCCGGCTGCGCCAGTGGGTGGCGGCGGGCGCTCGCAGCGGCGGCACTCATGCCCGCTCCTCGGTCCGGGCGACCGGCGAGCCGCGGGAGTCGTCCGTCACCCCGCTCCGCACCTCGACAGGGTCGTGGTCCTGACTCATCGTGCCTCCTCCGCACCTCGGTCGACCCGGGGCCGACCCGGGTGGAGGTGGGGGTCGAGGTCACGCCCACCCGGGTCGCATCGAACAGATGTTCGAACACCGCCACGGTACTACCTGCCACCGACAGCCCGTCAAGGCCGGGCGAGGGATGGGCCGGGCGAGGGATGGGCCGGGGCGGGCCGGGGCGGGCCGCCCCGCTCAGTCGCCGCGCAGGAAGGCGGTCGTCTCGCGGCGCCACAGGAAGAACGACAGCACCAGGCCCTCGACGATCACCAGCGCCGAGAGCACGACGAACACCGCCGGGAGGCGGGCGTCGAGACAGACCACCCCGACCAGGACGCCGATGCCCGCGGTGCCCGTGAGCACGGGCCGGGTCCAGCCGTGGCCGCCGACGAAGAGGGACCCGAGCACGAGGACGAGGGCGGCGAAGCCGACGAACGCGACGATCGACAGGGCGACGAAGCCCGGCACGATCGGGCTCTCGCGGAGCAGCTCGATGCCACCCTGGGCCAGGAGCCCCTGCGCCGACGGGTTGCCCTCGGCCCATCCGAGGATCACGTCGTCGCGCATCAGCCGGATCAGGAGCGTGATCAGGCCCGCCGTGGCGACGATCAGCACGAGCACGCGCAGGCTGTTGACCACGGATCGCGGCAGGTCGCGCGCCATCGGATCTCCCCTGGGGCTCGTCGTCGGGTCGCTAGGCTCGCGCCATGTCGACGGAGCACGCATCGATCACCTCGTTCCGAGATGACCTCCACCGGCGCGGCGGCACCGGTGACGTGGTCATCCTGCCCGACAGCGCCCACACCGCGGCTCTCGCCGCGGCGGCACTCGGCTGCGAGGTCGGCGCGATCGCCAACAGCCTGCTCTTCGACGCCGACGGCGAGCCGGTCCTCGTCCTCACCTCGGGCGCACACCGGGTCGACACCGCCGCGGTGGCCGAGCGCATCGGTGTCGCGCGCCTCCGGCGGGCCGACCCCGACTTCGTCCGGCTCCACACCGGCCAGGTGATCGGCGGCGTCTCCCCGCTCGGCCACCCGGCCCCGATCCGCACGTGGATCGACCCGTGGCTGCGACGCCACGACGTCGTGTGGGCGGCGGCCGGCCACCCGGCCGCGGTGTTCTCCACGTCCTACGACGAGCTGGTGGCGATGACGGGCGCCGTCGAGGTCGAGGTCGACTGAGGTGCCGGCCTGATGGACGCCTTGGCACTGACGTTCTCGAGCGGGTGGGCGAGCGGCATCAACGCCTACCTCGTGGTCCTGGTGCTGGGCGTCGCCGACCGGCTCGGCTCCTTCGCCGACATCCCCGACGCGCTGGGCCGGTGGGACGTGCTGGCCGCGGCGGGCTTCATGTACGCGATGGAGTTCGTCGCCGACAAGATCCCCTACATCGACTCGACGTGGGACGCGATCTCCACGGCCGTGCGCCCCACCGCGGGGGCGGTCATCGGCGTGCTGCTCGCCGGGGACGCCTCCTCCCTCGACCAGGCCGTGCTCGGCGTGGTCGGCGGGGGCACGGCCCTGCTCAGCCACCTCGCCAAGGCGGGCGGGCGGCTGGCGCTCAACTCCTCCCCCGAGCCCGCCACCAACGTGCTGGCCAGCATCACCGAGGACGCCGCGGTGCTGGGCGTGGTCTGGTTCTCCCTCGAGCACCCGCAGGCGGCCGCCGCGATCGCCGGCGTCCTGCTGCTCCTCGGCCTGGTGATGCTGCTGCTCGTCGGGCGACTGGTCCGCCGTGGCTGGCGCCGGTGGCGCGCGAGGGAGCCCGTCCACCGGGTCGCCTAGGGTTCCCCCCGTGGCACGCGTGGTGGTGGTCGGCGGCGGGTTCGGCGGCATGGCCGCCGCGGCCCGGCTGGCCAAGCTCGGCCACGAGGTCACTCTGCTCGAGAGGTCCGAGCGGCTCGGCGGCGCGCTCACGACGGTGGAGCACGACGACTTCGCCTGGGACGCGGGACCGACCAGCACCCTGCTGCCGGCCGTCGTGCGCGACCTGTTCCGCAAGTCCGGTCGTCCGCTCGAGCGCGAGGTCGACCTCCAGCCGCTCGACGTGGTGCGCGAGCACCGTTTCGCGGACGGCTCGTCGCTGGTCCTGCCGGGCGGGTCGCGCGCGGCCCAGCTCGCAGCGTTCGACGAGCTCGGCGCCGGCCTGGGACAGCAGTGGGTCGATCACGTCGCGTCCTACGGCGAGCCGTGGGAGCTGCTGCGCAAGGAGTGGTACGAACGCCCCTTCGACGCCGACGTCGCCCCGAGCGAGCTGCTCAGGCTGCTGGAGCGGCGGGAGTCGCTGCACCGGCGGCTGCGCCGCACGCTCGGCGACGAGCGGCTGCGGCTGGTCGCCGGGCACCGGGTCGTCATGGACGGGCACGACCCGCGCGACGCGCCGGTGATCGCCGGCGTCGACGTCTACCTCGAGCAGCGCTTCGGCGCCTGGACCGTGCCGGGCGGGCTCGCCGCCCTGGGCACGGCGATGGCCGACCGGCTCGCCCTGCGGCGGGTCACGGTGCTCACCGGCACCCCCGCCGCAGACCTGGTGGTGCGCGCCGACCACGTGGTCGCGGTGCGGACCGCTGACGGCGACGAGCTCGACGCCGACGTCGTCGTCGTCGCCGTCGACCCGCGTCGCCTGCCCGCGCTCGCGAGCCACGTCCGCCGCACGAGAGCGGCCTGCCCGCCGGCGGTGTGCCACGTGGCCCTCGAGGGCGACCTGCCCGACCTGACGCACGAGGTGGTGCTGCACGGCGACCCGCTGCTCGTGGTGCGCACGGGCGGCCGGGCGCCCGACGGTGCCGCTGCGTGGACGGTGCTGGCGCGCGGGCGCCTCGGCGAGGACCTGCTCACGGCGCTGGCCCGCCGCGGCCTCGACGTGCGCCGTCAGGTCGTCGCCCGGATCGACCGCACGCCCCGCGACCTCGTCGAGGCGTGGGGCGGGTCCCCGCACGGCGTGCTCTGGCAGGGACCGCGCTCCGCTCGCACGCGACTCGGTCCCCGCACGCCGATCGAGGGCGTGCTCACCGCGGGCGCGCACGCCACGACGGGGTCGGGCCTGCCGTTCGCGGGCCTCAGCGCCGCCCTGGTCGCCGAGATGGTGGGTCGGGCCGAGCTCAGACGGTGATCTGCAGGTTGGCGAAGATCTCGCGCGTCGCCCTGGACCGGTTGAGGGTGTAGAAGTGCAGTCCCGGCGCGCCCGCGTCGAGCAGCGTCTCGCAGAGCTCGGTCGCGATCGCGATGCCCTCCGCGCGCAGCCGCGCCGGGTCGTCGGCGTGGGGCGTGAGCCGCGCGGTGACCTCGGCGGGGAGCTGACGGCGAGACAGCTCGACCATCCGCTCCATCGACCGGAGGCCGAGGATCGGCATGATGCCGGGGATGATCGGGAGGTCGGCCCCGACTGCCCACGCGCGCTCGACGAGCGCGACGTAGTCGGAGGCGCGCAGCACCATCTCGGTCACCGCGAACTCGGCCCCTGCGTCCTGCTTGGCCTTCAGCACGCGCGCGTCGTGGTCGAGGTCGGACGCGTCGACGTGCCCCTCGGGGAACGCCGCGACGCCGATGCGCATGTCGGCGCGCTCGCGAATGAGGGCGACCAGCTCGTTGGCGTAGGTGAGTCCGCCGTCGGTCGGGGTCCACGGGGCGCCGGGGCCGCCCGGGGGGTCGCCGCGCAGGGCCATGACGTGGTGCACGCCCGCGGCACCGAGGTCGTCGAGGATCGCGTGGAGCTCGTCGGTCGTGTGGCCCACGCAGGTGAGGTGCGCGACCGGGAGCAGGCCGGTCTCGCGGGCGATGCGCGCGGTGATCGCGACCGTGCGGTCCCGCGTGGTGCCGCCCGCGCCGTAGGTCACCGAGACGAACGTCGGGCGGTAGGGCTCCAGGTCGGTGATCGCCTGCCAGAGCTGCTCCTCGCCCGCCTCGTCCTTGGGTGGGAAGAACTCGAAGGAGAACGACCGCTCACCGCGCGCGAGGAGCTCGCGCATGCTCAGGCCGGGTGCGGAGGTCATGGCAACCAGCCTACGGAGCACAGCCGTGACCCCTCGTATCGTCCCACTGATTAGGCTGCACCGCGTGACCACCTGGGACCCCGCCGACTTCCGCGACCAGGTCCAGGAGGTGCTCGACGAGTTCCTCGCCGCCCGCGAGGCCGAGCTGGTCCCGCTCGGGCCCGATGCCGGCCGGCTGGTCGCCGAGGCACGGACGGCGGTGCGTGGCGGCAAGCGGTTCCGCGCGGCGTTCTGCCACTGGGGGCACCGCGCGATCCGCCCGGAGGTGGCCGACGAGGCCGCCCTCGCCCGCGCCTGCGCCTCCCTCGAGGTGCTGCACGCGAGCGCCCTCGTGCACGACGACCTCATGGACGCCTCCGACACCCGGCGCGGCCGCCCGGCGACCCACCGCGCGTTCGAGGCCGAGCACCGCGCCGCCGCGTGGCGCGGCGACCCGGAGCAGTACGGCGCGGCCGCAGCGATCCTGCTCGGCGACCTGCTGCTCGGCTGGGCCGGCGACATGCTGCGCGGCAGCGGGTTCGCGCCCGAGGAGGTGGCCCCCGGGCTGGCGCTCTTCGAGCGGTGCCGCAACGAGGTCATCGCCGGGCAGTTCCTCGACGTGTCGGTGCAGGCGCGCGGGCGCGCAGACGTCGACACCGCCATGACCGTGCTGCGCTACAAGTCGGCCAAGTACTCCATCGAGCGCCCCATCCACATCGGCGCCGCGCTCGCCGGCGCCACCCCCCGACAGCTCGACCAGCTCGGCCGCTTCGGGCTCCCGGTCGGCGAGGCGTTCCAGCTGCGCGACGACCTGCTCGGCGTCTTCGGTGACCCAGGCGAGACCGGCAAGCCGGCCGGCGACGACCTGGTCGAGGGCAAGCGCACGGTCCTGGTCGCGCTCGCCCTCGACGCCGCCCCGCGTGCCGCCGCCGAGCGGCTCGACGCCGCGCTCGGGACTCCGCTCAGCGACGCCGACGTCGACGAGCTCCGCGGGATCATCGAGGAGTCCGGAGCCCGCGCCCAGGTGGAGGCCGTGATCGGGCAGCTCGCCGACCACGCGGTCGAGGCGCTGCGATCCGCTGACATCGATCCGCACGCGTGCGACGTCCTCGTCGAGCTGGCGGCCGCCGCCACCCAGCGCACGGTCTGACCCACGCTCCCCGCCCGGCTCGGCCCGACGGCGGGGCCCGACGGCCTCAGTCCAGGCTGGTCACGCCCGGCAGCACCGGTCCCTCGCCGCGCAGCAGCACCACGAACGGCACGCCCCGATCGGCCTCGACACGCGAGCCCAGGACGCTGAGTGCGACGCTGAACGCCCTCTCGTCCGTCCGGGCCAGGGTCGCCCAGCCGTCCCACAGCAGCACGACGCCGTCGCGGTGCTCGCCGATGTCGTGCAGGCAGTCGGCGAGGGCGTCGAAGTTCTGGCCGTAGTGGTCGGGGAAGTCGAGGGCCTCCCCCACGGCGGCCAGGAAGGCGGGCTTGGTGTCGGCGCCGGTCCAGCCGTCGACGTAGCCGAAGCCCCACCCGGCGTGCTCCACTGCGTGGCGCACCTCCTCGACCTCGAACGCCGCGTGCCACCGGTGGATGCCGGGTGGCTCGCGTCCGGCCAGCACGGCCGCGAGCCCGCTCATCGACGTGCTCGCGTCGCTGCGTCGCTCACGTCTACCTCCGGATGCGCGAGAAGGAGCTGTAGTGGTCGCCGGTCCAGTAGAGCTCGCCGTCCTCGCCCGCCACGATGCGGCGGGCGCCACGGTGGTCGACGCCCGGCGTGGGCACCGTGTACTCACGGTAGTGGCCCGTCGGCCGGTCGGGCAGCAGCTCCTCGCGGTTGCCGAAGGTGGTGCCGTCGTGCTCGGGCTCGGGGAACGGTCCGCCCGCGTCGATCAGCTCCACCGTGCGTGCGGCCTCGGGCGGCAGGTCGGCGAGCCGGACGACCGGCAGGGCGCCGGACGTACCCCCGCTCGGCTCACTGGTCGGCTCACTCGTCGGTGTGGTCGTCGCGGTGAAGTCGTGGGTCGGGGACGACGAGGCCGACGGCGAGGGCGCGGACGGCTCGCCGGGCTGCCCGGTCCCGCCCTTCCAGCCGCCGCCGGCCAGCCACGCGACCAGCAGCGCGGCCGCGAGGAGCAGGAGCAGCCAGCGGTAGCGCTGCCTGCCGGTCGGGCCGGCAGGCGCCATCAGTACTCCAGCACCTGCGCCCGGCGCTTGACCTCGCTGCCGCGGTTCTCGCGCAGCGCGTCGATCGGGCGGCCCGGGAGGTCGTCGTCGGTGAAGAGCCACGCGATGCACTCGCGGTCGTCGAAGCGGTGGTCGTGCAGCAGCGTGAGCAGGCCGGGAAGACCCTTGACCACGACCCCGTCCTGGATGAAGGCCGCCGGCACCCGGGGGCCGGTGCCCGGCTCGGACACCGCGGCGGCCAGCTCGTGGTCACGGATCATCGTGCGCACCTTGCCCGGTGTGACACCGAGCAGCTTCGCGGCCTGGTCCCAGTCGAGCCACTCCGGGACGAGGGCGGCGAGGTCACGGTCGGCGAGGGGGACGTCACTCATGCGGGCAGCCTAGGTGAGAGGGGTCGCGGCCCGGCAGTCGCGGGCCCGGTGGAGTTGTCGCCGCGGCCACCGGTCCGTAGCGTGTCGCGGATGCGCCCACTCCGATCAGTCCTCGCGGCGAGCCTCGTGGGCCTGCTGGCCCTGACGCTCTCCCCGGCGGTCTCCCCCGCGTCCGCCGACCACTACGACGGTGCCCCGGGCCCGGTCCACGCCGGCAACACCTTCGGCTGGTACCAGCACGGTGTCTTCCGGCAGGAGTTCATCGGCCCGAAGCCGGGGTTCTGGAAGAAGAAGGGGCGCGGCGTCGTCCGCACCCAGAACGGCATGCTCACGCTCATGAGCACCACCCGCGGCAGCGTGTCCGCGACGCTGGACCTCAAGGGGAACACCTACGGGCGGTGGGAGATCCGCATGCGGGCGCGCACCATGTCGAAGGTCAAGGGCGGCAAGCCCTTCAAGGTCGTCACCGAGCTGGTGCCCGCCGGCACCCGCGACCAGCGCTGCGGCGGTCGCGACATCGCGCTGGAGAACTTCACCCTCGGCACCAACACCGTGAAGTCCTACGTGCACACGCTGCCCGACAACTCCTTCCGCGGCTTCCTCGGTCGCCACCTGCGCAACGACCGGTGGCACACCTACGCCGTGGAGGTCGCCGAGGACCACGTCTCGTGGTTCGTCGACGCCCACGTGATCCACACCGAGCGCCGCGCCGAGGCGCTCGACCCGGTGCCGCGGCAGCTGAAGTTCGAGCTCCGCGCGCAGGACGGCAAGACGATGGATCCGGCCCGGATGCAGATGGACTGGATGCGCTACTGGACGATGCGTGCGCCCAACGAGAAGTCGATCAAGGCCCCGCAGCTCGAGCTCAGCACGTTCCACGGAGCCTGCTGACGCCACGCCGGGGCCGCGCCTGAGCGTGGGCCGAGCCCCGGCTTCCGTACGATGGGCGCGCCGGTCCCTTCCCCGACCGGTGATGGAGGTCGACCGTGGAGCCACCGGAGCACGCCCGCGCGACAGCGCCCGGCGCTGCTGGCGACCCCCTGGTCGGACGCCTGCTGGACGACCGCTACCGCATCATCGCCCGGGTGGCGCGCGGCGGCATGGCCAGTGTCTACGAGGCCACCGACCTGCGGCTCGACCGCACGGTCGCCGTCAAGGTGATGCACCCCGGGCTCGGCGACGACCAGGAGTTCGCGCAGCGGTTCGTCCGCGAGGCGCGCGCCGCGGCCCGGCTCAACCACCCGCACGTCGTGGGCGTCTACGACCAGGGCGACGACACCTCGGACGGCACCGACACGATCTTCTTGGTGATGGAGTACGTGCCCGGCCACACGCTGCGCGACGTGATCCGCAAGGAGGCCCCGATGCCTCCCGCTCGGGCCGTGGCGCTGATCGAGCCGGTCGTCTCGGCGCTCGCCGCCGCCCACCGCGCCGGCCTGATCCACCGCGACGTCAAGCCGGAGAACGTGCTCATCGCCGACGAGGCGCACGGCGGCGGGGTGAAGGTCGCCGACTTCGGCCTGGCCAAGGCGGTCAGTGCCGACACCCAGCACACCGCCACCGGGGGCGTGCTGATCGGCACCGTGTCCTACCTCGCGCCGGAGCTCGTCGTCGACGGCCGGGCCGACGCCCGAGCCGACGTCTACGCGGTGGGGGTCGTGCTCTACGAGCTGCTCACCGGGACGAAGCCCCACGAGGGTGAGTCGCCCATCCAGGTCGCCTACCGGCACGTGCACCACGACGTCCCGATGCCGTCGCTGGTGCAGCCCGGCATCCCCGACTACGTCGACGCCCTGGTGGCCCGCGCCACGTCTCGCGACCGGGACCACCGTCCCGCCGACGCCACGGTCCTGCTGCACCACCTGCACCGCGTGGAGCAGGCACTGCGCGAGGGCCTCGACTCCGACACCGAGCTCGCCGCCGACCTGCTCCCCCGCCGTCCCAGCGCAGCGCCCGACGAGCCCGCCGTCAGCACCGACACGACACCGGAGCCCTTCGACGCCCGCGCGCTCGCGCTGCTCACCGAGGTCGACCCGCGCGACTCCGGGCTCGTCGACGACGGCACCCCGGATCGCACCACGGCACTGGAGCGGCACCCGGCGGCACCCGGCGGTCCGTCCCGACCGGCCCACCCGGCCGGGGCGGCCGTCCCGGCCGGCGCGCCCGGCCCGACGGCCGCCCCCGCCACCGTGGCCATGAGCACGATGAGCCCTGCGAGCCCTGCGAGCTCCAGGAGCGCGGCGCCGGCGACAGGCGCCGCCGCGCACCCCGCGCCGCGCGACGGCGCACGCCCGGTCCCCGGGCGCGGGCCGAGCCGGCCGGTGCCGGTCACCACCACCGCCCGCCGACGGTCCGTGAAGGGACCCGTCGTCCTGCTGCTGGCCGTCCTGCTCGTCGCGGGCGTCGCGGGCGGGGCGTGGTGGTTCGGCTGGGAGCGCTACACCACGACGCCCGGAGTCCTGGGCCTCGACGAGCCGGCCGCGACCGCCGAGCTCGAGGACGCCGGCCTCGCGGCCGAGGCCGGCGAGCCGGCGTACTCCGAGAACGTCGCCCCCGGACTGGTGATCGCCACCGACCCCGGCCCGGGCGGCAAGGTCCTCGACGGCGGCACCGTGACCCTCGTCCTGTCCCTCGGCCCCGAGCGCTACGACGTCCCCGACCTCACCGGGCAGACCGAGGACCAGGCCCAGGACTCCCTCGCCGCGACCAACCTCGCGTTCGGGTCGAGCAAGGGGCGCTGGAGCGAGACCGTGCCCGAGGGCCAGGTCATCCGCACCGCCCCGAAGGCCGGCACCACCCTCAAGCCCGGCGCCCCGGTCGACCTCGTCCTCAGCCGCGGTCGCAAGCCGATCGAGGTCAAGGACTGGACCGGCCGCTCCTTCGCCGACGCCCGCTCGGCGCTGGAGAAGCGCCGGCTCGCCGTCGACGTGAGCGCGGAGGAGTACAGCGACACCGTCCCCGAGGGCGACGTCATCTCCCAGGACCCGACGACCGGCACCCTCCACCGCGGCGACACCGTCTCGTTCGTCGTCTCGCTCGGCCCCGAGCTGGTCGAGGTGCCCCAGGTGCGGCGGATGGGCGTCGAGGCCGCCACCGAGCTGCTCGAGGGACTCGGGTTCGAGGTCGAGACCGAGCAGGCCGACATCCACCTCGGGCTCGGCTACGTCTCCGACTCCGACCCCGGTGCGGGCGAGAAGGTCCCGAAGGGCTCGACGATCACCCTGTTCCTCGTCTGAGGCCACCTCTCGTCGGTCGTCCACGCCTGAGGGCGGCGCCGGCGGCTCGGTGCGGCTGGCCTAGCATTTTCGGGTGAGCGCCGAGCAGACCCGTCGTACGTCCCTGCTGGCGGCGGCCGCGCTCCTCGCGCTCGCGGCGTGCTGGGGCTCGACGTTCTTCATGATCAAGGACCTGCTCGAGCGGGTGCCCACCCTCGACTTCCTCGCGGTGCGCTTCGGCATCGCCGCGCTCGTGCTGCTGGCGGTCGCACCCAAGGCGCTCGGGCGGCTGTCCCCGGTCGTACGCCGCCACGCCGTGGTGCTCGGGCTGCTCTACGGCGTCGCCCAGATCCTTCAGACGGCCGGGCTGGCGCACACGCCCGCCAGCATCAGCGGCTTCGTCACCGGGCTCTACGTCGTGTGCACCCCACTGCTCGCCGCCGCCATCCTGCGCACCCGGATCCCGCCGGTGACGTGGGCGGCCGTGGCGCTCGCGACCGTGGGCCTGGGGGTGCTGGCGCTCAACGGCCTGAGCATCGGCTACGGCGAGCTGATCACGCTGGCGTCGGCCGTGCTCTACGCGCTGCACATCGTCGGCCTCGGCGCCTGGTCGACCGCGCAGGACGCGGTCGGCATGACGATCCTGCAGATCGTGGTCATCGCGGTGGTCTGCACCCTCGCGACGGCCCACGACGGGATCGTGCTCCCCGACCGCGCCGCGGACTGGTGGGCCGTGGTCTACATGGCCGTGGTCGTCGGCGCCCTCGGCCTCCTGGGCCAGACCTGGGCCCAGGCGCACCTGCCTCCCACCCGCAGCGCGATCATCATGAGCATGGAGCCGGTGTTCGCCTCGCTCTTCGCCGTGTGGCTCGGCGGCGAGGACGTCACGACCCGCCTGCTGCTCGGTGGCGGGATGGTCCTGGTGGCGATGCTGACCGTCGAGCTCGCCCCGCGCCGCGCCGTCGAGGGTGAGGTGCCGCACATCGCCGTGTGAGCCGGGTCCGGTCGTCCGGACTCGGCCCCGAGGTGGGCGCGGCCGCCTATCGTTGGACCGTGGACACGTGCGTGGCGTGCGGCGCCGAGCTGGGGGTGGGGCGGTTCTGCCTCAACTGCGGGCACCGCATCGGCGCGCCCGCGCCGACTCGCCCCGCGCCGACTCCCCCCGCGCCGACAGGCGTCCCCCGGCCCGCCGCGTCCGCCCCCGACGTCGCGGTGGCCCCTGCCGCGCCGGCGCGCGGCACCTCGACGGGCTCCCCCGACACTGCCGACCCCTACACCGCCGACCCCGACACCGCCGACCGGGTCGCCGATCGTCCCGACGCCGCGCCCGTCCAGCCACCCGTCCAGCCACCCGTCCAGCCGCCTGTCCAGGCTGCGGACCCGACCCCGGTGCCCCCGACGACCCCTCCCGTCGACCCGGCCGAGCGCTCGTTCGGCCCCGAGCCGGAGCGGCCGGCGTGGGACCCCGGCGAGGACCTGCTGCCCTACGAGGAGGTCGACGACCTCGACAGCGACCTGCCGGTGCGGGGCAAGGCGTGGATCGGGTGGGTCGTCGGCGCCCTGCTGCTGGTGGGTCTGGCCTTCCTGCTCCTCCAGGTCCTCAGCACCGACGGCGACGACGCCGCGGGCGACCGGGCGACGAGCAGCGCCTCGGCCGACCCCTCCGCGCCCGGCGCGGGCGGAGGCGACAGCGACGACGAGGGCGAGGAGCCCGCCAAGGCGCGCAACCTCGCCCGGGGTGCCACCTTCGAGGTCCCCGGCACCGCGCCCCCGACGACCGACCTCGACGGCAACCTCGTCGCCTACGAGGCCGACCAGATGGGCGACGGGAAGCCGGGCACGGCGTGGCGCACGGCCGGCGACGCGACAGGTCAGTCCATCACGATCACCCTGCCCGAGCCGGCCGTCGTCACCCGCGTGGGGCTCATCAACGGCTACGCCAAGACCGTGGCGGGCGTCGACTGGTATCCCAACAACCGGCGCACGGTCGCGGTCCGGTGGGGCTTCGACGACGGCTCTTCGGTCGAGCAGGTGCTGGCCGAGCGACCGGGGATGCAGTGGCGCGACGTGCCCCCGGTGGAGACCTCGACGCTCACCCTCACGCTCGTCGACGTGACGTCGCCCGGCCCGGGCAGCCTCGGGCGCGACTACACCGCGATCAGCGAGGTCGGCATCAGGGGGCGGCCAGCCGGCTGAGCACCGCGGCCGCACGCTCGGCGTCCTCGCGCGAGATGTCGAGGTGGGTCACCAGCCGCACCGCGCGCGGTCCCACGGCCGCGATGCGCACGCCCTCCGCGGCCGCTCGCTCGACGAACGACACGGCGTCGGGCCGCTCGACGACCACGATGTTGGTGTCCACGGCCGCGGGGTCGAGCCCGAGCGCCTCGCCCAGCAGGCGGGCGTGCGCGTGGTCCTCGGCCAGGCGCTCGACGTGGTGGTCGAGGGCGTACGCACCTGCCGCGGCCAGCACGCCGACCTGGCGCATCCCGCCGCCCATGCGCTTGCGGCGCACCCGCGCCGTCGCGATCGCGTCGGCCGAGCCCACCATGAGCGAGCCGATGGGCGCCCCGAGGCCCTTGGACAGGCACACCGCGAGCACGTCGGCGATGCGCCCGTAGTCGGCGAGCGGCGTCCCGGTCGCCACGTGGGCGTTCCAGACCCGCGCGCCGTCGAGGTGGACCTTCGTCCCGGTCTCGTCCGCCCACGCACGCAGCGCGCGCAGGTCGTCGATCGGCAGCACCGTGCCGCCGGCGAAGTTGTGGGTGTTCTCCACCGACACGGCCGCGGTGCGCACGAAGAACGGGCCCATGTCGGGGGCGTACATCGTCTCGATCGCGGCGAGGTCGACCTGTCCGCGCGGGTGGGTCCAGGTGCGCATCGTGAGGCCGGTGATCGCCCCGTGCGCGCCGAGCTCGGCCCGCGCGATGTGGGCGGACGACTCGCACAGCACCTCCTCGCCCGGGGCCACGACGCTCGCCACGGCCAGCACGTTGGCCATCGAGCCGGTGGGCGTGAACATCGCCGCCTCGTGCCCGAACGTGGACGCGACCCGCTCCTCGAGCGCCGCGACCGTCGGGTCCTCGCCGTAGACGTCGTCGCCCACCTCGGCGCGGGCCATCGCCGCGCGCATCGCGTCGGACGGGCGGGTCAGGGTGTCGGAGCGCAGGTCGATCACGCGCCGAACCTACCCCCCTCCGCCCCACTGCCCGGAGACGAGTGCCCCACCCGTGGAGCCGTCAGGCCTTGCGGAGCATCTCCGCGACGAGGAACGCGAGCTCCAGGGACTGGACCCGGTTGAGCCGCGGGTCGCAGACCGACTCGTAGCGGTGGGACAGGCCCACCTCGTCGATCTCCTCGCCGCCGCCGACGCACTCGGTGACGTCGTCGCCGGTGAGCTCGACGTGGACCCCGCCGGGCCAGGTGCCGAGGCTGCGGTGGACGTCGAAGAAGCCCTGCACCTCCTCGATGACGTCGTCGAAGCGACGGGTCTTGTAGCCGGAGGAGGCCTCGAAGGTGTTGCCGTGCATGGGGTCGCAGACCCACGCGACGTTGAGGCCCTCGGCGCTGACCTTCTCCACCAGGGCGGGCAGGCCCTCGCGGATCCTGCCGGCGCCGAAGCGGGTGATGAACGTCAGCCGGCCGGGCGTGTTGTCCGGGTTGAGCCGCGCGGCGTAGGCCAGGGCGTCGTCGGGCGTCGTGGTCGGACCGAGCTTGATGCCGATGGGGTTCTTGATCCTCGAGAGCAGCTCGACGTGCGGCCCGTCGAGCTGGCGGGTGCGCTCACCGATCCACACGAAGTGCGCCGAGACGTTGTAGGGCAGGTCGGTGCGCGAGTCGATGCGGGTGAGGGCCTGCTCGTACTCCAGCAGCAGCGCCTCGTGACTGGAGTGGAAGTCGACGCGGTGGAACTCGTCGGGGTCGGCGCCGATCGCCTGCATGAAGGTCAGCGCCCGCTCGATCTCGTCGGCCACCGCCTCGTAGCGCCGGCCGAACGGCGAGCTCTGCACGAAGTCGGTGTTCCAGGTGTGCACCTGGCGCAGGTCGGCGTAGCCACCGGTCACGAACGCGCGGACCAGGTTGAGCGTCGCTGCCGAGGAGTTGTAGACCTCGACCAGGCGCTGCGGGTCGGGGATGCGGGCCTCGGGGGTGAAGTCGTAGCCGTTGACGGCGTCGCCGCGGTAGGCCGGCAGCGTCACGTCGCCGCGGGTCTCCTCGTCGGAGCTGCGGGGCTTGGCGTACTGCCCGGCGAGCCGGCCCAGCTTCACGACCGGCACCGAGGCGGCGTAGGTCAGCACGACCGCCATCTGCAGCAGCACCCGCAGCTTGTTGCGGACGTTGTCGGCGGTGACGCCGGCGAAGGTCTCCGCGCAGTCGCCGCCCTGGAGCAGGAACGCCTCGCCGCGGGAGACCGCGGCGATCTTGTCGGTGAGGTCGTCGCACTCACCCGCGAAGACCAGCGGCGGCGCGGTCCTCAGTCGGGCCACGGCCGCGTCGACCGCCCCGGCGTCGGGGTAGGTCGGCTGCTGGCGGGGCCCGAGCGCGTGCAGCTGCTCGAGGGTGGGGATGGCGCTCACGCGACAAGGGTACGGCGACGCCGCCTCCCTGCCCGAACCGTGACCGAACCCTGAACGGGTGACCCACGGCACGGACGTCACCGGGCGGGGCTCAGCCCCGCGGGACCAGCACGCCCTCGGCGTCGTCGACGCGCACGCCCCCCGCGCGGGTGCGGCTCGCCACCAGGGTGCCGGTGACGATCGAGCGAGGGGGGTAGGAGATCTGCGCCGGCGCTCCCTGGCGCGAGGTGGTCCAGAGCCGGGAGTCGAAGCCGACCGTGCCGCGGAACTGGCGGTTCTCGAGGACGAGCCGCTCGGCCGTGGCCTGCCCCACCACGTAGGACGCCTCGCCGCGGTAGAACAGGGAGCCGTGCGACACCTCGAGGACGCCGTCGCGCTGGCGGACAGTCTGGTCGTGCACCTCACCACTGAGGTAGACGTCGACTCCCCCGTCGACCATCGTGCGCCACAGGTCGGACGAGCGGCCCTTCTCGTAGACCAGGTGGGTGGAGTTGCGCACCCGCACCGCACCGGGCATCGGCGTGTGGGCCTGCACCATCACCCACGGCACGTCGTCGCGCTCGGCGCGCCGGAGCACCCCGGCCAGCCAGCGGAGCTGGGCGGGGTCGACCGACACGTGCACGTCGCCGCCGCGGCGCTCGAAGACGTCGAGGCTCACCAGGAGCACGTCGCGGTCGAGCCGCACGGCGTAGGCGGTGTGCCGCGCCGGTCCGCGCGGGGGACGGTCGGCGAACCGGGGCAGTCCGTCGCTCCCGCTCAGCGCGTGCTGGGCGAAGATCCGCTTGAACTCGGGGAGGTGGCGGCGCTTGAAGTCGACCCACGGGTCGCCCCGCCGGGCCCGCCAGGGGTCGTCGCCGATCTCGTGGTCGCCGACCGCCGGGTAGGTGGCCAGACCGCGGTCGGCGAAGCGCTCGAACCACGCCGGGTAGTAGACGTCGGCCGCCCGGCGCCACGCGCGCAGCCGCTGGGCGTCGGTGCGGACCGGGCCGAACACGCCGGTCCGGGAGTCGTCGCGCCCCCAGCGGCCCTCGACGAGGTCGCCGGCGACCAGGACGTCGTCGGCACCCTGGTCGGCCATCTCGTCGATGACCCGGCCGAGGGCGGTCTCGTAGGCCTCGTTGGTCGAGTTGGCCACCTCGCCCGTGGCGGCGACGACGTGCTCGCGACGACCGCCGGCGGTGAGGTCGGCGACGTCCTGGTTGAGGAAGTCGGGTGCCGAGACGAACCGGTAGGCCCCGGCCAGGTCGGGGGCCGAGGGCACCGGCGGGCGGTCCCGCGGGCCACGGGCACGGAGGGCGGGGTCGGACGCAGCGTCGGCGTCACCGGCGCGACCGGCGGACGCCGGCGGCACGCTCTGCCCGGGGTAGTCGGAGCCCGGCGCCGCGCTGGCCGACGAGCCGGACGAGGTGGCCGTGGAGCAGCCGAGTGCACCGGCGACGAGCACCGCCAGCAGGGGCCCGAGAGGTCGTCGCATCACCCGGACAACCGTAGAGGTCGCGACCGACGTCCGCGCGAGGACCCGCGGACGTCGTCGGTGCCGACTCACTCGTCGAGGTGGTCGATGTCGCGGAACCCGGTCTTCTTGGCCCGCACGCCGCGGTTGGTCATCCAGGTCAGGGCCCACAGCACCACGCCGATGGCGAGGAGCCCGGCGGCGATCTTGTACTGCACCATGTCGGCCTCCAGCCGCGCCCACGGCCCGAGGAGGTAGCCGCAGCAGAGGGCGCCGACGACGGGCAGGAACGACGGCGCGCGGAACGCGTCGTCCGGCGTGGGGTCGCGTCGGAGCACCAGGCAGGCGATGTTGACGATGGTGAACACCGCCAGCAGCAGGAGCGCCGTGGTGCCCGAGAGCGCCCCGACGACCGAGGACTCCGAGTCGAGGGTGACGACGGTGATCAGGCCGAGCGCCAGGAGCGTGGTGAAGAGGATCGCCGTCCACGGGGAGCGGCGACCGGCCAGCACCTTGCCGAGCGAGCGCGGGAGCACGTCCTGGCGCGCCATGCCGTAGATGAGCCGGCTCGCCATCAGCATGTTGATGAGGGCGGTGTTGGCGACCGCGAAGACGGTGAGGAACGGGAAGACGGTGTCGATCGGCAGGTCGGGGGCGCCGATCTTCACGACGTCGAGCAGGATGCCCGCCTCGGCGTTGGTCGGCTCGAGGATCTGCCCCGACGGGATGACCGCCACCACCGAGATGGCGACGAGCATGTAGATCACGACGGCGATGCCCAGGCCGGTGAGCATGGTGCGCGGGAAGATCCGGAGCGGGTCGCGGGTCTCCTCCACCATGTTGACGGAGTCCTCGAAGCCCACCATCGAGAAGAAGGCGATCGCCGTGGCGATGGTGACGGCCATGAACAGGCCCTTGTCGTCGGGGCTCTCGAAGACCGTGATCCGTCCGAGGTCGCCTTCGCCGCGGCCGATCACCCAGACCCCGAGGCCGATGACGATGGCGAGGGCCGTCATCTCCACGATCGTGAGGATCACGTTGAACTTCACGCTCTCCCCGACGCCGCGGAGGTTGATCGCGGCCAGCACCACCATGAAGACGAGCGCCGTCACGAGGGTGGTGCCGGTGCTCGGGTCGTCGTTGCCGAAGCCGATGAGCAGGTTGGCGGCCAGGAGGTTGGAGGACGTCGACGCGCTCGTGACGCCCGAGCACACCACCGTGAAGGCCACCAGGAAGGTGATGAAGTGGATGCCGAAGGCCTTGTGCGTGTAGAGCGCGGCGCCCGCGGCCTGCGGATACTTGGTGACCAGCTCGAGATAGCTGAACGCCGTCACGGTCGCGACCGCGAAGGCGACCAGGAACGGCAGCCACGCGACGCCGCCGACCTGACCGGCCAGCTTGCCCGTCACGGCGTACACCCCGGCGCCGAGGATGTCGCCGACGATGAACAGGAGCAGCAGCTTCGGGCCGAGCACCCGCTTGAGCTCGGTGGTCTCCGATCCGTTGACGTCCTGCTCCGCGGCTTCTGTCGCGCTCATCCGAGGCTCCCATCGTCGGCCCGTGCCCCCGCACGGCATTCCCCTCACAATGGCCCTGCCGCGGGGACGTGGCAACCACCGCAGCATCCCGGACGGCGTCGTGTCGCACGCTGAGCCGCACCGGCACCACCGAAGGGGTGGGCCCGACGCCACATGGACTCCCCTACCGGGCATGTGAACGTTCCAACTACGCTGCCCCCCATGCCGAAGCGTGTTGCGATCCTGACGGCCGGCGGATACGCCCCGTGCCTGTCCTCCGCGGTGGGGGCACTGATCGAGACCTATGACGCCACCGACCCCGACATCGAGCTCATCGCCTACCGGCACGGCTACCACGGGCTGCTGACCGGCAACAGCGTCACGGTCGGTCCCGAGGAGCGCGTCGGCGCCGCGCTGCTCCACCGGTTCGGCGGCAGCCCGATCGGCAACAGCCGCGTCAAGCTGACCAACGACGACGACTGCCGCCGTCGCGGGCTCATCGGCGAGGGCGAGACCGCCCTCGAGGTGGCCGCCGCGCGGCTGCAGGCCGACGGCGTCGACGTGCTGCACACCATCGGCGGCGACGACACCAACACCGCGGCGGCCGACCTGGCGGCGCACCTCGAGGCCCGGGGCTCGCACCTGACGGTCGTCGGCCTGCCCAAGACCATCGACAACGACATCGTCCCGATCCGGCAGAGCCTCGGCGCGCTGACCGCCGCCGAGGAGACCGGGCGCTTCGCCCGCAACGTGCTCGCCGAGCACGGCTCCAACCCGCGGATGCTGATCGTGCACGAGGTGATGGGCCGCGCCAGCGGCTGGCTCACCGCGTCGGCCGCGCGCGCCTACATGGCCTGGCACGCCGAGCAGGACTGGCTGCCCGGCATCGGCCTCGACCCCCGCACCTGGGCGATCCACGCGGTCTACGTGCCCGAGATCCACATCGACCTGGCCGCCGAGGCCGAGCGGCTGCGCGCCGTGATGGACGAGACCGGATGCGTCAACATCTTCCTCGCCGAGGGGGCCGGCATCGACGACATCGTCGCCGATCTCGAGGCGACCGGGGAGACGGTGGGCCGCGACCCGTTCGGCCACGTCAAGATCGACACCATCAACCCGGGACAGTACTTCGCCGACCGCTTCTCCGAGGCCATCGGCGCGGAGAAGACCATGGTGCAGAAGTCCGGCTACTTCTCCCGCTCCGCGCCGGCCAACGAGACCGACCTGGCGCTGGTTCGCGAGATGGCCGAGCTGGCCGTCGCCTGCGCCCTCGAGGGCCGGGCGGGCGTCATCGGGCACGACGAGGACCGCGGCGACGAGCTGCGCGCCATCGAGTTCGAGCGGATCGCCGGCCACAAGCCCTTCGACGCCTCGCAGCAGTGGTTCACCGACCTGCTCGCCGGGATCGGCCAGGCCTGAGCTCGGTGCACGTGGCTAGGCCGTGTCCGGCTCCGCCTGCTCGGAGCGGTCGGTCACCCGCCGCCCGGCGGCCGGCAGCACGCGCGGCAGCCGCTGGAGGTAGGCCGCGCTGACCACGGCGACCAGCGCCAGCACCCACCACAGCGTGGTCTGCCCCTGCGCGAGCAGCCAGGTGAACGCGATCGGGGTCACCGCTCCCCCGATGCCCCAGCTGAGCTGGAACAGCCCGAGGTAGCGGCCCCGGAGGTGGTCGGGGGCGGCCTCGGCGGCCGTCGCGCTGAACACCGGCCCGCCCACGAGCTCGCCGCTGGTGTAGACGGCGGCGCCGACCAGCATGGCCACGACGGCGAGCCACACCGGCAGCCAGCCGGCGAGGACGAACAGTGCGTAGCCGACCACGAAGACGACCTGGGCCAGGCCCATCATCCGGGCCCGGACCTGTCCGTTCATGCGGCGTACGACGAGTCCCTGGCAGAGCCCGACCATCGCGGTGTTGAGGGTGAAGATCGCCCCGACCACCCAGCCCGGGAGGGCGATCGTCTCGGCGACGTAGACCGGCAGCGCGAAGTTGAGCACCATCATGCCCGCCACGAATCCGAGCTGGCCCGCCACCAGGCGCAGGTAGGCCCCGTCGCGCAGGACCACGCCCCAGCCCTCGACCGGTGCGTCGTCGGCGTGTGCGGCGCGGTGGTCGGGCACGTCGAGCAGCAGGACGAACGCCAGGACGAAGGTCACCGCGTTGACCACCACGACCGACTGGTAGGCGAGATCGGTGCCGATCTGCAGTGCCAGCCCGGCCAGCACGCCGCCGACGGAGTAGCCGAGGTTGCGCACCGCCTGGAGGAACCCGAACCACACCTCCCGCTCCCCCGGCGCCGAGATCGCGGTGACGACGTTGCCGAAGGACCCCCAGAACGACTGGCGCCCGAGGTTGAGCAGGGTGGCCCACAGCGCCACGGCGAGCAGCGAGTCGGCCCACAGGTAGGCCACCATGCCGGCGGCCTGGACCAGGTTGCCCGCGAGCATCATCCGGCGCGGGCCGAACCGGTCGACGAGGGCGCCGATGACGAAGGCCCCGGGCATCGTCAGCAGCGCCGAGATCGACAGCGCCGACCCGACCTGCACGAGGGACAGATCGGTCATCGCGATGAAGTAGAGCAGCGTGATCGGCATGAACAGCCCACTGCCCACGGTGTCGGCGACGATCGCGGCCACGAACCTGCGGTGCTCCCCGACGTGGGGGAAGCCGAGACGGGTCAGCACGTGCTCACACTAGGGTCGGGCCATGACATTCTCGATCGTGGCTCGGTCCGACGACGGTGAGTCGTGGGGCGTCGCGGTGGCCTCCAAGTTCCTGGCCGTGGGTTCGGCCGTGCCTGCGGCCGCCGCGGGCATCGGCGCGGTCGCCACGCAGGCCGACGCCAACACCTCCTACAAGTACCTCGGCCTCGCCCACCTCGACGACGGCGCGACCGCCCAGGTCGCCCTCGACCGGCTGGTGGAGGACGACGAGGACCGCGAGCACCGGCAGGTCGGCATCGTCGACTCCGACGGCAACGCCGCGACCTTCACCGGAGCCGAGTGCTTCGCCTGGGCGGGCGGGACGACCGGACGCAGCGGTGAGCGGGGCGGCTACGCCATCCAGGGCAACATCCTCACCGGACCCGAGGTGGTGGAGGCGATGGAGCGGGCGTGGATCGGCGCCGAGGGCCGCTCGCTCGAGCGCCGCCTGCTCGCCGCGCTGGCGGCGGGCGACGAGGCGGGCGGCGACAGCCGCGGGCGCCAGTCCGCGGCGCTGCTCGTCGTGCGCGACGGCGCCGGCTACGGCGGCCACGACGACGTCGCGGTGGACCTCCGGGTGGACGACCACGCCGACCCCGTCGCCGAGCTGACGCGTCTGGTCGAGCTCAACGAGCTCTACCTGACCGCCTCGACGCCCGAGGAGCAGGTGCCGGTCGACGACGCACTGATGATCGAGCTCGAGTCGCTCGCCAAGGCGGAGGGCAAGGACAGCTTCCGGGAGTGGGTCGGGTCGGAGAACTACGAGATGCGCGTCGCGCCGGGCCTGCGGCCGGCCTGGATCGACCGTCGGGTGCTCGCGATCCTCCGGGGCGACGCGCAGTGAGCATCCTGGCCATCGACGCCGGCACCACCGGGGTCACCGCCGTCGTCGTCACGCCCGACGGCCGGATCGCGGCCACGGGCTACCAGGAGTTCCGGCAGCACTTCCCGCGGCCCGGCTGGGTCGAGCACTCGGCCGAGGAGATCTGGCAGGCCACCATCGAGGCCACCCGCGAGGTGCTCACCAAGGTCGACCAGTCGGAGCTGACGGCGATCGGCATCACCAACCAGCGCGAGACGATCGTGCTGTGGGACCGCGAGACGCTCGGCTCGCCGCGGCGGGCGATCGTGTGGCAGGACCGGCGCACGGCAGACATCTGCGACCGGCTCCGCGCCGAGGGCCACGAGGACCGGGTCGCCGAGCTCACCGGCCTGCGCCTCGACCCGTACTTCTCCGGCACCAAGCTGACGTGGCTGGCCGAGAACGAGCCGCACACGTGGGCGCTCGTCCAGTCCGGCAGGTACGCCGTCGGCACGGTCGACTCCTACCTCATCGCCCGGATGACGCGCGGCACGTGGCACGTCACCGACGTCTCCAACGCCTGTCGCACCCTCCTGCTCGACCTCGAGTCGGGCGAGTGGTCCGACGAGCTGTGCGAGCTCTTCGGCGTCCCCCGCGACGCTCTGCCCGACCTGGTGCCCAACTGGGGCGAGATCGCACCGACCGACCCGGCCACCTTCCTCGGCCTGTCCCTGCCGATCGCGGGGGTCGCGGGCGACCAGCAGTCCGCGCTCTTCGGGCAGACCTGCTTCGACGAGGGCGAGTCCAAGTGCACCTACGGCACCGGCTCCTTCGTGCTCACCAACACCGGCAGCACGGCCGTGCGCAGCGACGCCGGCCTGCTGTCGACCGCGGCCTGGCGCTCCCCCGACGGTGGGCTGACCTACGCCCTGGAGGGCGCGATCTTCGTCACCGGAGCGGCGGTGCAGTGGCTGCGCGACGGGTTGCAGATCGTCGGCAGCGCCGCCGAGACCGCGGCCGTCGCCGCCACCGTGGACGACTCCGACGGCGTGGTCTTCGTGCCCGCGCTCACGGGGCTCGGGGCACCGCACTGGGACCCGCACGCCCGGGGCGCCATCCTCGGCATCACCCGCGGCACCACGCGCGCCCACCTCGTGCGCGCCACGCTCGAGGGGATCGCCTTCGAGGTGCGCGACGTGCTGGAGACCCTGCCCGAGCTCACCACGCTGCGCGTCGACGGCGGCGCGGCGGCCAACGACTTCCTCTGCCAGCTCCAGGCCGACCAGGTGGGCCGGGCCGTGGAGCGTCCGGAGATCGTGGAGACGACGGCGCTGGGCGCCGCCTTCCTCGCCGGGCTCGGCACCGGGGTGTGGGACTCGACCGACGAGCTCCGCGCGACGTGGTCGCTGGACCGCCGCTTCGAGCCCGGCGGCGACCGCGGCGCACTCGACGCGGCCTACGCCAGGTGGAGCGAGGCCGTGGAGCGGTCGAAGGGCTGGGCGAGCCTCGGCTGAGCGCCCGTCAGCCCGTCAGCCCTTCAGCCGCTCGCGGGCCTCGCGCGCCGCCTCGACCTCGGACCTGGCCTCGTCGACGGCCTCCTCGACCTCGGCCTGCGCCGCCTCGGCCTCGGCGAGCTGCTCGTCGACCTCCTCGAGGGTGTCCTCGAGCGTGGCGATCCGCCCGCGCAGCTCGTCGATCTCGGACTGGACCTGGAGCGTGCGCGCCTGCAGCTTCTCGACCGACCGGCGGGCCGCCCGGTGCTCCTTCTCGTGGTCCTTGAGCGCGCTGCGCGCCTCGGCGAGCCGCTCGTCGGCCGCCGACCGCGCCTTGACGTCGGCGTCGGGATCGGGGACGACGTGGAGCTGCGGACGCTGCGTCGGGTCGGGACCCGGCGCCGGGCGGGCCTTCGCACTGAAGCCGAGCGCCTCGGGCACGGCCACGGCGCCGCCGAGGTCGAGGTCGCCCAGCCCGGTCGCCGACAGCGCGCTCACCAGCAGGCCGCTCCGCACGGCGCGCGCGGCGTCGGGCTCCAGCATGGCGGCGGTGAGGGTGGCCTCGACCTGCTCGGCCACCGACTCCGTCGTCCGCACCCCCTCCTCGCGCGCCATCCGGCGCGCCGCGGTGGTGACCGACGCGGTCAGCTGGCGGCGCTGCTTGGTGAACTCGCGCAGCTGGGTGGCGTCGAGGTTGTCCTGCGCGTCGCGCAGGGCCTCGCCGACGGCCAGCACCTGGTCGACCTGGTCGGGGTCGCGGCGCACGAGCAGGTTGACCACCCACGCCGCGACGGACGCCTTGCGCAGCCCCTTGATCGAGGCGGCGAGGTCCTTGTCGGCCCTGTGCTCCTTGACGAGCGCGTCGCGCGCGGGCGTGAAGTCGGCGAGCGGCAGCGCGTAGAGGTCGTCGGCGATCTCCAGCAGCGGGTCGGCGTCCGGCATGCACCGATCCTAGGGAGCGGCGTACTCCACCTCGGTCGGATGGGGCGGCCAGGGGCACTCCTGGGTGACGCCGCTGGGTGCCCAGCCGAGGGACTCGTAGAGCCGGCGCGCCCTGGCGTTGGCCTCGAGGACCCACAGCCGCCGTGCTCCCGCGGCCTCGGCGCGGAGGAAGCCCTCCCTGCCCAGCCCGGCGCTCCAGTGGTCGGGCCGCACCGCCAGGTGCCGCAGCGTGGAGCCGTCGTGGGCGGCGAGGGCGACCAGCCCCTGCCCGTCCTCGACGACCTCGACGCTCACCTCCGGGTCGTCGAGGAGCAGCACCCAGCGCGCGAGCACGTCGTCGTCGGGGTAGGGCAGCTCGCCGAACACGTGGGCGAGCCCGACCTGGCTCGCGACGCGCTCGAGGTCGCGCAGCGCCACCGCGTCGTCCGCGGTCGCCCGCCGCCACTGCGCCGCGCTCACGGGCGACCCGCCTCGTCCCAGGCCCGGTGGGCGGCCCGGGTGCGCTCCCACAGCGACGCCCACTCGTCGTCGGAGACGTCGTCGACCGCGAGCAGCAGGTCGTCGACCAGCGCGCCGCGCCACTCGGCGTACGACGTCAGGTCGCGCTGGTCCTTCCCACCCCGGGTCATGACCTGGTGCACCAGTCCCCGCACGGTGCGCTGGTGCGCCCCGTCGATGCGCTGGGCGACGACGACGCGGCGGAAGGGCGAGTCCGGGCCCCGGCTCAGGGTGTCGTGCGCCGCCTCGACGGCCTCGGCCGAGTGGTCGCGGGACGTGACGACCAGGCCCCGCAGCACGCCGCCGGGCAGGTGCCGGTAGGTCCAGGCGGCCGGCCCCGTCGGGCGCCCGGCCGCCTGCGCGCCGTAGCCCGCTCCGATGCCGAAGGACCACCCGTCGACCACGTGGTCGCCGCGCACCAGGGGCAGCGGCTCGGCGAAGCCCTCCCCCAGCCCGGCGTCCGCCCACCAGTGGCCACCGGGGTTGTCGTCGGCGGGCAGCCCGGACACGACGAGGACCAGATGGTTGAGGGCGGTGCCGAGCTGGTCCTCGGGCCGGAACCAGACGTGGCCGTGGCGACGACTGACGGCGAACCCGAGCCGCTCCAGGAGCCAGCCGAGCGCGCCGTTCTGCTGGAAGCAGTAGCCGACCCGCCGACCGCCGGCGGCACGCGCGGCGGCCGCGACCGGGTCGACCGGGTCGGGACGGCCGAGCATCGTGGAGAGGTTGTCGTAGGGGATCCGGGCGACGTGGGCACGGTGGAGCTCGCGCAGCCCGGCCAGCGTCGCGGGCGGCGCGGCATCCAGCCCGAGGCGCGCGAGGTAGGCCCCGACCACGGTGTCGTCGTCCACGCTGCTCCTCGCTCTCGCCCACCCGGCCACCGGGCGCGCGACGACCGTAGCCCGTGGCCCCGCGCGCGCGTGGGCATACCCCATATCGGGGTTGAGCCGCCCGGCCGGCCGGTGTTCAGGTGAGGACGGTCTCCCGCTCGGGACGCCGGGCTGTGGGGATGTGGTGGGGATGCGTCGACGACTCCGTGCGCTGGTGGCGGCAGCCTGGCTGCCGGTGGTGCTCGGCCCGCCCGCGAGCGCCGACGCGCCCGCGCCCGTCCCCGCCCGGGTCACCGTCATCCAGGCCGTGCCCGGTGCCTCGGTCGACGTCTCCGTCGACGGGCGCGAGGTCGCAGCGGGGGTCGCCGTCGGCGACGTGCTCGGCCCGTTCGACCTGCCGTCCGGCGACCACGAGATCAGCTTCCGCGGCGACGGCGTGCGCGTCGACTCGACCCTGGACGTCGGCGCCGGCGAGGCCAGCGACGTCGTCCTGCACCTGCCGGCCGAGGTGGGCGGCGACCCCGTCGTCCACTCCTACGCGGCGCCCGCCGGCCCCATCGGCCCCGGCAAGGCCCGCGTCCTCCTCGCCCACACGGCGACCGTCGCCCCAGCCGACGTCGAGGTGGACGGGCAGACCGTCTTCACCAACATCGCCAACGGCGAGTTCGCCGACGCCGACGTGCCGGCCGGGTCCATCGAGGTCGCGCTGCTGCCCTCCGGGACGGACGCCGACCCCATCCTCGGACCGCTCGAGGTGACGCTGGAGCCCCGGACGCTCTCGATGATCTACGCCTACGGCAACCCGCGCGACGGCTCGATGAACGTCATCGCGCACACCGCCCGGCTGGCACCCGACGGGAGCGTGCGCCCCTCGCGCATAGAGACCGGCTCGGCGGGGCTGGTGCGCGCCCCGGTCGCACCGTTCGGGGCCTCCGCCGCCGACCCGGCCGCCTCCGGTCCGTGGCCCGCTCTGCCACCCGGTCCGTCACCCGGGGCGTGGTCCGCCCTCGCCGTGGCAGCGCTGGTGGCGGCAGGGCTCCTCGTGCGCGCCCGGCGCCCCCGCGCCTGCCTGCGTCACCCGCGAGCCCGCACCTCCGCGCGACCACCCGCGGGATGACCCGCAGCGCACCGGGGATCCTGGTCTCCGCCGGTCTCCTCCTCGCCGCCGCCGGGTGCGCCGGGACCGGCCCCGCCGCGACCCCACCGGCGGCCGACGACCCGACCACTCAGGCCGCGGACCCCCGTCCCCAGCCGGTCCTCCCCGCGCGCCGGGCGCGATCGGAGGTGTCTCCGCGCCGACCGGCCAGCGCCACGCTCCCCAGCGGACGCGTCGTCCCCGTGACCGCCGCGGGCACCACCGGGGCCGGCGTCCTCGACGTCCCCGACGACGTCGACGTCGCCGGATGGTGGCGCGGCGGCTCCCGGATCGGCGACCCGTTCGGCTCGATCCTCCTCGCGGCGCACGTCGACTCGTGGACCGAGGGACTCGGACCGTTCGCCGAGATGCTCACGACCTCGGAGGGCGCGCGGGTGCGGCTCGAGGCCGACGGCCTCCGGCAGGACTTCGAGGTGACGTCGCGGCGGCTGGTGCCGCAGGGCGGCCTCGCGGACGACGCCTGGATCTACGCCGCGGCCGGCGATCTCCGGCTGACGCTGGTCACCTGCGCGCCGCCCTACGACGCCGGCCGCGGCGGCTACCAGAACCTCGCCGTGGTGAGTGCCCGGCCGATCGGTCCCCCGGAGACGACATGAGCCCGAAGAAGCCCTTCCAGAAGCGCCTGCCCACCGTGCTGCCGCCCGCGCCGCGCCGTCCACCCGAGCAGCAGGCCTCCGCGCGGCGCGCGCCCCGCCCGGCAGGACCCCGTGCCGCCGCACCCGCCTCACCGGCGCCCGCACCCGCCCCCGCCGCTGTCCCCGCCCCTCCTCCCGCTCCTGTCCCCGCCCCTGTCCCCGCCGCTCCCCCCGCTCCTGTCCCGGTCGCCGGCCCGGACCGGCCGAGCCGGCCGGACCGCCGGACGCCCCTGCTCGTGGCGCTCGCGCTCGCGGGGGTCCTCGGAGGCGCCGTCGGGGTGTGGCAGGTCGTCGGGGTGGACGGGTCGTCGCGCCCACCGGCGGCCGCCCTGCCGATCGACGGCTGGCCCGCGGCGGGCGAGTCGCGGGCCGTGACCGAGGTGCGCGCCGACGGCGACCTCGAGGTCACGCACTGGATCCACTCCGACCTCCCGCTCGACGAGGTCGGGCTCACGCTGCCGGACCTCGACGGGGCCGTCCAGATCGCGGCGGCCGACGTGGAGGTCGTCGCCGACGGTCGCACCGCAGCCGGGCCGCGCGTCGTGCCCGCGGGCGGGTCGTCGTACTCCTTCGCCGAGGCGACGCGCATCCAGGTGCGCTACCGGCTCACGGGTGCGGTCGAGCGGAGCTCGTCGGCCGACGGCCGCGGGCTCGCGACCACGACGTCGCTCGACGTCACCGCGACCCAGGCGCGCGACGTGCGGGTGGTGCGGTCGCAGGAGGTGCTGTCGCTGGCGTGTGCCGCGCCCGACCGCCGGCCCACGCCGTGCGGCACCTCGGGCGGGGTGTCGGGCGGCACGGACCAGTGGCGCGTCGAGCTCACCGGGGACGACCCCGTCGACCGGGTGCTCGCCGTGGTGACGATCCCGTCCTGAGCGGCGCGATCAGGACTCGTCGAGCCCGTTCTCGATGGCCCACCGGGTCAGCTGCACCCGGTTGTTCATCTGCAGCTTGCGCAGGGTGTTGTGCACATGGTTCTGCACGGTGCGGTGCGAGATCACCAGGCGCCCGGCGATCTGCTTGTAGCTCATGCCGGTGGCGACCATCTTGAGGATCTCGGTCTCCCGCTCGGTCAGCTGGTCACGCGGGTCGTCGGCGGGGCCGTCGGCGATGCGGCGGAACTCCCCCAGCACCAGCCCGGCCAGTCCGGGGGTGAACACCGTGTCGCCCTCGGCGACCCGGGCCACCGCGTCGATGAGCTCGGCGCTGGAGGCCGACTTGACCAGGTAGCCGGTGGCACCGGCCTTGACGGCGTCGAGGACGTCGGCCTGCTCACCGCTGGCGGAGAGGATCAGCACGCGGGCCGCGGGGTCGTGCTCGAGCATCATGCCGGTGACCTGCACCCCGCTGTGGTCGGGCAGCTGGAGGTCGAGGACCACCACCTGCGGCGCCGCCGCGGGAAACCGGGCCATCGCCTCACGCCCGTTGGCGGCCACCGCCACGACCTCGTGCCCGGCCGCCTGCAGGTCCCGCTCGACCGCGTCGCGCCACATGGGGTGGTCGTCGACCACCATCACCCTGACCATGCGTCCCCCCTCCGAGAGCTGGGCAGGAGACTAGACCAGTCAGGCGCCGGGCGGGACGTAGCGACCGCGGCGGTGCGCCAGGGGCTCGTCGTCGTCGCCGACCACCACCTCGTCGAGGGTGCAGGTCACCAGCCGCGACCACCCGGCCTCCGCCTGGGTCTCGACGCTGACCAGGGCCCAGGTGCCGGCCCGCGCCAGGCGCGGCCCGTGGGAGGTGTCGACCCAGTCGGCCATCCGCCACGGCCCGCCGGGCGCGGGGGCGGTGCCGGCGAAGGCGTCGGCGAGGCCGCGGTCGTCCCACGACAGCAGCTGCACGACGCCCCGTCCCGACTCGAGCAGCAGCTCGGTGAGGTCGGCGTCCGGGTCGAGCAGCGCCACCACCCGGCCGGGCTCGCCGCCCGCCACGAGCCACGACGTCACCGTCAGGCCGGCCCGCTCCGCGTCGTCCCCGGCCGTCCACAGCGAGACGGACCCACCGAGGCGCCCGCGCAGGCGGCGTACGGGGTCGTCCGGGGTGGGGAACGGGTGGCCGGCGTGGATCGTCACCCGCCTCACGCTAGCGGCACCGCCAGCTCCCACGCGGTGCCCCACTCTCCGCTCTGCACGGTCGCGGTGCCGCCGAGCGCCTCGACGCGCCCGCGGATCGACGACGCCACGCCCAGGCGCCCCTCGGCCTCCGCCTGGTGGAGCCGACCGGGAGCGATCCCGGGACCGTCGTCGCGCACCGAGATCGTGATCGCTCCCGGCCCGGCCTCGGCCAGGACCCACGCGGTGGCGTCGGGGCCGACGTGGGCGAGCACGTTGTCGAGGCACGCCTTGACCGCCGCCACGGTCTCGGCCACCACGTGGGCGTCGACCGGCACGGCGCCACCGGGGGTGGCGACCTCGACCCGCACCGGGTGCGCGGTGGCCATGGCCTCCAGCGCGCCGGCGAGGTCGACCAGGTCCCCGGCCCCCGCCGGCACGGTGTCCTGCTGCCGGATGAGCGAGCGCAGGCCGCGCTCCTGCTCGCCCGCGAGCCGGCCGAGCTCGGCCCACTGTCCGCCGCTGGCCGCCCCCTGCCGCTGCACCATCGCCAGCACCTGCAGGACGCCGTCGTGGACGGCGCGAGCCAGGCGCGTGCGTTCCTCCGCGGCTGCCGCCGCCCGCTCGGCCTCGTCGCGCTCGCGCGCCATGCGCTGGAGCGACTCGCACAGGTAGCCCACGATCGGGCCGCCGATGACGACCAGGAAGACGTTGCCGTAGTTGCCCTGGTCGACCACCTGACGGGGCAGCAGGTCCGCCACCGACAGCACGACGGCGGCGACGAGGCCGCCCTTCCAGTGCCAGTGGATCGCCCACGCCAGCAGGGCGCCCATCACCCAGAAGCCCGGCAGGGTCGCGAGGAAGCCCTCCGACTTCAGCCACGGCGTGACCGCGATGGCCGCGACGGCGATCAGCAGGTCGGCCACCAGCAGGGCCGGCGTACGGGTGGCGGGACGGCCGTAGAGCCAGATCGCGGCACCCGTCCACACGACGAGGCCCAGCACGACGGCGAGGGCGACGTCGGGGTGGGCGAAGCTGTCGCGGCGGTAGGCGTTGAGGCCGACCATGTTGACGGTGACGACCACCCGCACGAGCGCGAGCGCCGAGTAGAGGCGGTCCTCGACGGCGAGGGCGGAGTCGGCCCGCGGGTGCACCGGCAGCGGGCGCCGCAGGAGGCTCAGGACGCCTTCCGATCGGGCTGCCCGGGCCCGTCGTCCGACTGCTCGCGCGCCGCCTTCTCCCGCTCGGCCTTCTCGCGGTCGGCCTGCTTGGCCCTCTCCTTGTCGAGCTCCTTGGCCTTGCTCGCGTAGAGGTCGACGTACTCCTGGCCGGAGAGCCGCATGATCTCGTACATGATCTCGTCGGTGATCGAGCGCAGGATGTAGCGGTCGTTCTCCATGCCCGCGTAGCGGGAGAAGTCGAGGGGCGCGCCGAAGCGCACGACCGGGCGCGTCCAGGTGCCATAGACCTTGCCCGTGGGCGCAACGACGTCGGTGCCGACCACCGCGCACGGGATGACCGGGGCGCCGCTCTCCAGGGCGAGCCGGGCCACCCCGGTCTTGCCGCGGTAGAGCCTGCCGTCGTGGGACCGGGTGCCCTCGGGGTAGATGCCGAAGAGGTCGCCCGCGGCGAGGATCCTCATCGCCGACTTCATCGCGCCCTCGGCGGCGTTGGCGCCGGATCGGTCGATCGGGACCTGTCCGGCGCCGGTGAAGAACTTCTTCTGGAACCAGCCCTTGATGCCAGGGCTGGTGAAGTACTCCGCCTTGGCCACGAAGGTCACGCGACGGTTGAGCGTGAGCGGCATGAACAGCCAGTCGGCGTAGGAGAGGTGGTTGCTCGCGATGATCGCCGGACCCACCTCGGGCACGTTGTCCACCCCGTAGACCTTGGGCCGGAAGACGAGTCGCAGGACCGGCCCGAGGGCGATCCACTTCAGGAACCAATAGAGCACTGTCCGAGACTATCCCTGCTGCTGGGCGGTGACCCGCTCGATGAACTCGGCGGACTCGGCGAGGATCCGCGGGGCGTCGTGGTCGAGGGTGGCGACGTGGTAGCTGTCCTCCAGCACCCGCTCCTCGAAGTCGGTGGACGACAGGCCCGCGTGCAGGGCGCGCGAGCTCGCGATGTCGACCACGTGGTCCTCGGCCGAGCGGAAGAACAGCACCGGGACGGCGATCCTGGGCAGGTCGCGGCGCAGGTCGGCGTAGCCGGCGAACATCGACGCGGCCGCCCTCAGCGGCGTGGTCGGGTAGCCGTGCTCGTCGGCGCCCGGCTTCTTGATGTCGTTGGCGATGCCCGGCATCCCCGGGAGGACGTGCTTGAGCAGGGGCAGCAGCTTGACGTCCTTGCGCAGCGTGTCGACCGCGGGGTTGACGACGACGATCCCGGCGAGGTCCTCACCGTGGTCGGCGGCGAGTCGCAGGCACAGCGCACCGCCCATGGAGAGCCCGACGGCCACCACGGCGTCGTTCTCCGACGACAGCTTGTCGAGGGCGCCCTCGACGGTCGCGACCCAGTCGGCCCAGGTGACCTTGTTGAGGTCCTGCCAGCGGGTGCCGTGACCGGGGAGCAGCGGCATCTCGACGGCGTAGCCGCGTGCCGCGAGGTCCTCGGCCCACGGTCGCATCGAGACGGGGTTGCCGGTGAAGCCGTGCTGCACGAGCACGCCGATGCGCCGTCCGCCCGTCAGCTCGGGCCGCGCAGGCGTCGACATCGGCGCGACCCGCTCGGGGTCGAGGAGCGGGGCCCGGGTGCCCGGGAGGGGGAGCTTCACGCGCACAGTGTGCACCAGCCCGGCACGGCCGCACCCGGACGCGTCGGAGCGCCGCACCGGTCGTCCGGCGGAGGGCCCCCGAGCGACCCCGCGACGTGGAACCAGTCCCCCGCTACCGTGGACCGTGTGAGTCGCCCGGAGGACGAGAGCCGCACCGAGCTCGCGTGGCGCGAGATCGTCGCCCACTACGGCGAGCGCGCCGTCCTCGACGACCAGGCGCGCTCCTCGCCCAGCGCCGACGCGCCTCCCGCCGACCGGGTCGAGGAGCCGAGCGACGACGCGGCGGGTGCCTCGGCTGACGACCCCACGGTGCCCCCGTCGGACGAGCTGTCGGACGAGCTGCCCGAGCACCTGCGCGACGTCGACGAGGTCGAGCGTCGCGAGCAGGCGATCGCCCGGGCCGAGCAGTTCAAGCCCCCTCCCGCGCCGCCCTTCCCCGTCCCGCGCACCTGGCAGCGGGGACTCGCCTGGGCCGGGGTGTTCGTCTCACCGGTCGTCGCCCTCGTCATCGGCCTGTTCTCCTTCTACGTCGCTCCCCTGGTCGGCTGGGCGCTCGTCGGCTGGTTCGTCGGCGGGTTCGTCTACCTCGTCCTCGACATGCCGAAGGCTCCGCGCGATCCCTGGGACGACGGCTCGCGCGTTTGAGCGCCGGTCACGATCCGCGGGGCGTAGGGTCTCGCGCGTGGGGGCGCGCGAGACGGTCGAGATCACGGGTCACCTGATGGACAGCGGCATCCTGTCGCGCGTCCTCGACGACATCCGGGAGTACGGCGGCGACTACGTCATCGAGGAGTTCGACGTCGGTCACGACGCGCACGACCCGAGCTGCGCCCGCCTCACCGTCGAGGCCCCCGACGACGACTCCCTGCAGCGCCTCCTCATGCGGCTTCAGACCCGCGGGGTCAACCAGGTGCTCCACGGCGACGCGACGCTGGTGGCCGCAGCCCACGACGGGGTCCTGCCCGACGGGTTCTACGCCACGACCAGCCTCCCCACTCGTGTCCGGCTGGACGGGCGCTGGCATGACGTCGAGGCCCCCGAGATGGACTGTGGCCTGGTCGTCGAGACGACGCCGTACGGCGACCACCGCGTCCGCACGATCCCGATGCCCGACGTCGTGCGTGGCATGCGCGTCGTGACGGGCGCCACCGGCATCCAGGTGAGCGTGCCGGGTCGCCGCGTGGCACCGTCCGCGAGCGGCTCCGCCGAGGGCGACGTGCCCGACCGGCCGCAGGCGATCTTCGTGCGGCAGGTCGCCGACGGGATGCGCGAGGCGCGCTCGGACGGCAAGCCCCTGATCTGGGTGGCCGGCCCGGGGGTCGTGCACGCCGGAGCCGTGCCCGCACTCGTGGCGCTGGTCCGAGACGGTTGGGTCGACGTGCTCTTCGCGGGCAACGCCGTCGCGGCCCACGACGTCGAGGCGGCGCTCCACGGGCCGGGCATCCGTGGCGTGCGCGGCTACGAGCACGGCCACGAGCACCGGGTGCGGGCCGTCAACACGATCCGCAAGGCAGGCTCGATCGCGCAGGCCGTCCGTGACGGGGTGCTGACGAGCGGGCTGATGCACGCGCTCGTCACGCACGACAAGCGGTTCGTGCTCGTCGCCTCGGTCCGCGACGACGGGCCCATGCCCGAGGCCTACACCGACGTGGTCGAGGGACAGCGGGCGATGCGCGCGGAGGTCCGCGGCGCAGGCCACTGCATGATGCTGGCGACGCGGCTCCTCGCCTCCGCCACGGGCAGCCTCCTGCCCGCCACCGTGCCCCTGGTGTGTGTCGACAGCGACCCCGCCACGGTCAGCCGGCTCACCGACCGGGGGGCCAACCCGGGGCGCGGCATCGTGACCGACGTCGCCCTGTTCCTCGAGCAGCTCGCACTGGAGCTGGTGCCCGACTACCGCTGGGCGTGAGCCGCCGACACCAGCAGGGCCGCCCCGATCATGCCCGCCTGCGGGCCCAGCCGGGCAGCGAGGACGTCCGGGGTCCGGCGGTGGGCGCCGCCGACGAGCGAGCGTCGCAGCGCCGCGCGCGCCGGCTCCAGCAGCAGGTCGCCGGCGGCAGACAGTCCACCGCCGACCATCACGACCTCGGGGTCCAGCGCCGCGACGAGGTTGGCCGTGCCGACCCCGAGCCAGTCGCCCACGGAGGCGAACGCCTGCGCCGCCACCGGGTCGCCGCTGCCGGCCGCCGCCGTCACCATCGGTCCGCTCACCCGGTCGAGGTCGCCGTCGGCGGTCTCGTGCAGCACCGACGGCTGCCCCGCCGCCAGCGCGGCGCGGGCGTGACGGACGAGCGCGTTGCCGGACGAGTACTGCTCCCAGCAACCCCGCCGCCCGCACTCGCACGTCAGGCCGTCGGGGACGACCTGCATGTGCCCGAACTCGCCCGCCATGCCGTTGGCGCCCCGCACGACGCGACCGTCGAGGAGCACGGCGCCACCGATCCCGGTGCCCATCGTGATCATCAACGCCGACCCTGCCCCCCGCGCGGCGCCGTGGGTCGCCTCCGCCCGCGCGGCGCAGTTGGCGTCGTTGTCGAGCAGGACGGCACACCCGAGGCGGTCGGCGAGCAGCTCGCGCAGCGGCTCGCCCTGCCACGGCAGGTGCGGCGCGAACATCACCCGCTCCCCCGCCCGGTCCACGAGTCCCGCGGCGGCCACGCCCACGCCGGCGAGTGGCGCCCCGGCCGCGGCCTCGACGACGGCCTCGACCAGCGCGTCCTCGACGCGGCTGGTCACCACCCGGCGGCCCGGGGTCGTGCGCCGCGCCGTGCGGGTGACCCGGCCCTCGGCGTCGACCACACCGGCCAGGACCTTGGTGCCGCCGATGTCGACCCCGACCACCACGCCCGGCGCCCGGCCGCTCACGGGTCCTCGGGCCACTCGTCGTCGAGGTCGATGTGCTCGACGTCGGGGTCGTCCTCCCGGCGGGGCGTCCGGGGACCCCGCGTCGCCATGACAGCGGAGAACGCCTGCGCGAGCGACGCCGCCGCGGCGCCGAGGTGGGCACTCACCTCGGGACTGGTCTGGCGCACCACGGCCACCATCCGGCACACGGGACACACCGTGCACTCGGCCGAACCGGTCGCGAGGTGGTCGTCGAGGTCGTGGGCGGACGCCGCGAGGTGCGACGCCAGGCCGGTCAGCCCGTCGCCGGCCTCGTCCGCGTGCTCGCGGGCCCAGCCGGAGAGGGCGCCGAGCAGCCTGGTCGCCTCCTCCCCCAGCGATCCCACGGCGTGCGGATCGGCGTGCGGATCGGGGTGCGGGTCGGCGTGCGGATCCGTGTGCCGGTCGGCGTGCGGGTCTGCGTCGGTCACGAGGCCTCCTCGGGCACGTCGTCAGGGTCGGCGTCGGAGTGGGCGTCGGGGTGGGCGTCGGGGTGGGCGTCGGGGTGGGCGTCGGCCGCGCGGGCCGCACCGTCGACCGGGGCGGTGAACCGGACCTGCAGCTCGCCGTCGCGCACCCGGGCCCCGGAGACGCGATGGCGCGCGAGCCCGGTCGGCAGCGTCAGGAGCCGGCGGTAGGAGGCCACCGAGACGATCAGCTCGTCGCCCTTGCGGACCAGCCCCACGTCGTCCTGGGCGGCGAGCGGCAGCGGGAGCGACACGACGACGGCACCGGGCGTGGTGCGCACCGACATCCCCGGCGCGGAGGTGCCGTGTCCCAGCGGGTCGGAGCCGTCGTACACCGACGCCGCGACCTCGAGGAGCTCGTCGCGGCCCACGGGCTCCGTGGCCCGGTAGACCGATCGGCGCACGTCGAGGCCGGCGAAGGAGTCGGCCGCGTCCTCGAGCCGACGACGCTGCGCCTCGACCCAGGTACGGCGCCACTCGTCGGCCCCCTCCTCGGGGAACACCCGGTTGACGATCGCCGTGTCGACGCTGTAGCCGAAGAGCGTGAGGAACGTGTAGGCCCGACGCGCCTCGGCCAGCACGACCGACTCGGGCGTCAGGACCAGCCGCACGGATGTCTCGGGCCCGGTGAGCACGGTGCGTACGTCGTCGAGGTCGGCGTGGAGCCGTTCGATGGCGTCGAAGACCGAGTCCTCCGGCATCGGCACGCCGGCCGCCCTGGTCAGGACCGGCTTGAGCGCCTTCACCACGCGGCGCTGGGCGGGCAGGACGCGTCCCATGTACCACCCGAGCGCCTCGGGGAGGGCGAGCAGGCGCAGGGTCTCGGCCGTCGGCGCGCAGTCCACCACGAGGACGTCCCACTGCCCCGACCTCGCCTGCGCGCGCACCTCGAGCAGGGCCAGCACCTCCTCGGCGCCGGGGATGACGGTGAGCTCCTCGGCGGCGACATGGTCCACCCCGGCCACGTCGAGCACGCTGAGGAGGTAGCCCTGGATGTCGGACCAGGACCGGTCGAACCGTTCCTGGGCGTCGACGTGCTGGACCCACAGGTTGTCCGCGGCCTCGGTCGGCTCGGACGAGGCCGCGACGTCCAGCGCGTCGGCCAGCGAGTGGGCGGCATCGGTCGACAGCACCAGGGTCCGGTGGCCGGCGGCCGCCGCTGCGCACGCCGTGGCGGCGGCCAGCGTCGACTTGCCGACGCCGCCCTTGCCGGTGAACAGCAGGATCCGCATGCCCGGACCGCGTGTCAGAGCGACTCGACGCGCTTCTTGAGGCCCTTCAGCGCGGCGTCGATGAGGATCTTCTCGCCCTTGCGCTTGAGCATGCCGATGAGCGGGATGCTCACGTCGAGGGCGAGCCGGTAGGTGACCTCGGTGCCGCCGTCGCCACGGTCGACGAGCGTGTAGGCGCCGTCGAGCGCCTTCAGCATGTTGCCCTCGACGAGGGTCCAGGTGACCTCCCGGTCACCGTCCCAGTCATAGGCGAGGGTGTACTCGTCCTTGATCGGGGAGACGTCGAGCGCGAAGTAGACCTGCTCGGCGCGGTCGCCCGTCCCGGGGACCGTGACCTCGGCCTTCTGCACCCCCTTGGCCCACTCGGGGTAGGCCTCGAAGTCGGCGATGACGGCCATCACCTCGGCCGGAGGAGCGTCGACGACGATCGACGAGGAGGTCTGTTCGGCCATGGCCGGAGCCTAGCCCACCGCCGCGCCCGTTCCGGCCCGGTGCCACCGGGCCTGCGGCCGGCGGAAGTCCGCGGGATAGCCTGCGGATCGCAGTCCACCATCTCCAGGAGGTTCCACCGTGCGTGAGTACTCCACGCCGCTCTCCATCGCGATCCCCACCACGGGGAACCTCACCGACGACGTCGTGACCAACGCGCGCGACTTCGCCGAGACGGCCGTGTTCAGCCGCCCGACCGAGGACGGCGGCTGGGTCGACGTCACCGCGGCCGAGTTCCACGACGACGTCCGCGCGGTGGCCAAGGGGCTCGTCGCCGCAGGCGTGGAGGTCGGCGACCGGGTCGCCCTGCTGTCCAAGACCCGCTACGAGTGGACCCTCCTCGACTACGCCATCTGGTTCGCCGGCGCCGTGACGGTGCCCATCTACGAGACGTCCTCGGCCGAGCAGATCGGGTGGATCCTCCAGGACTCCGGCACCCGGGCCGTCGTCGCGGAGGGCTCCGACCACCTCGCCCGGGTGCGCGAGGCACGCGGGTCCAACGACCTGGCCGAGCTGCAGCACGTGTGGTCGCTGCAGGACAACGCCGTCGACGTGCTGCGCCGGCTCGGCTCCGACATCTCCGACGAGGTGCTGGAGCAACGGCGCACGTCGGCGACGCCGCTCGACCTGGCCACCCTCATCTACACCAGTGGCACGACCGGCAAGCCCAAGGGCTGCATGCTCACCCACGGCAACTTCATGTTCGAGCTCGGTGTGGCCGTCGACGAGCTCGCGGAGCTCTTCGACACCGAGGGCGCCTCGACCCTGCTGTTCCTGCCGCTGGCCCACGTCTTCGCGCGCATCATCCAGGTGGGCTGCGTGAAGAGCCGGGCCAAGATGGGCCACAGCTGCGACATCAAGAACCTGGTGGCCGACCTCGGCGAGTTCAGGCCCACCTTCATCCTGGCCGTGCCCAGGGTGTTCGAGAAGGTCTTCAACAGCGCCTCGCAGCGGGCGACCGCCGACGGCCGGGGGAAGATCTTCGACCGCGCGGCGGACGTCGCGATCGCGTGGTCGCGCGCCTCCGACGGCAAGCGGGTGCCCGCCCGCCTGCGCATCCAGCACGCGCTCTTCGACCGGCTCGTCTACGCCAAGCTGCGGCAGGCGCTGGGGGGCAGCTGCCGCCACGCCATCTCCGGAGGCGCACCGCTGGGTGACCGGCTCGGCCACTTCTACCGCGGCATCGGCGTCCCGGTGCTCGAGGGCTACGGCCTGACCGAGACGACGGCCGCCCTGTCGGTCAACCTGCCCGAGGCCACGAAGATCGGCACCGTGGGACGTCCGTTCCCCGGCACCAGCGTGCGCGTGGCCGACGACGGCGAGCTGCTCTTCCGCGGCGGGCAGGTCTTCGTCGGCTACTGGGGCGACGAGGAGGCCACGGCCGAGGCGATCGACCGCGACGGCTGGTTCCACACCGGCGACGTCGGCGAGGTCGACGACGAGGGCTTCGTGCGCATCACCGGCCGCAAGAAGGAGATCATCGTCACGGCCGGCGGCAAGAACGTCGCCCCCGCCGTGCTCGAGGACCGGCTGCGGTCGCACGCGCTCATCGACCAGTGCCTGGTCGTGGGCGACGGCCAGCCCTTCATCGGTGCGCTCGTCACCATCGACCGCGAGACCTTCCCGGCCTGGGCGGAGCAGCACGGCAAGGTGCCCGACCTCAGCGCCCTCGTGGACGACCCGGACCTGGTCGCGGCGGTGCAGGAGGCCGTCGACGAGGCCAACAAGTCGGTGTCGAAGGCGGAGTCGATCCGCAAGTTCACCATCCTCACCGATGAGTGGACCGAGGAGGGCGGCCAGCTCACGCCCAGCCTCAAGCTCAAGCGGCGCGTGGTGATGCGCGAGACCCGCGACGAGATCGAGGCGCTCTACCTCGGCTGAGGCCGTCCGCAGGATCAGCCGTGACTAGGTCGGACTAGTCACTTCGGGCCATGCCGAGGCAATGATCGGGTGGTTTGCCAGGTTTAGCCCGCGCCCACCGATCGCAGACCCCTAGATTCCTGTCGCTGGGGATCATCCGGGACCCCCCGACGACCTGCGAGAGGGGTGCAACCCGCGTGTCCGCACACAGCCTCAGGTCTCGCGCAGGTCGACAGCATCCTGCCCGTACGCCGTCGTCCCCGACCTCGGTCGCCTGACCCCGTACGGACACCCCCACCCGAAGGAAGACTCCATGGCTCGCCGCTCTGTCCTACTCGCAGTCGCGCTCGTCATCGCGCTGGTCGGCACCGCGCTGATCGTGCTCTACGTCCAGGGCATCGACAAGCGTGCCACCGCCGGACAGGAGCTGGTCGAGGTGCTGGCCGCCACCGACACCATCGAGGCAGGCGAGTCCGTGGCGGCCGCCATGGAGGCGGGCAAGTTCGAGGAGCGTCAGGTCCGTCGCGAGGACGTCGTCGACGGTGCGCTCTCCTCGACGGGATCCATCTCCGACCTGGTCGCGCTCGGCACCGTCTACGCTGGCGAGCAGGTGATCGCCCCCAAGTTCGGCACGATGAGCGACACCGAGGGCCTCCTCATTCCGGACGACAAGGTCGCGATCTCGGTCGAGCTCAGCGACCCGGCGAGGGTGGCCGGCTTCGTCAACCCGGGGTCGGACGTCGCGATCTTCCTGTCCGCCGATCCGGTCCGCAAGCTGCCCGACGGGACCGAGCAGACGCTGCCGCCCTACACCCGCCTGCTGCTGCCCAAGGTGCAGGTCATCGGTGTCGGCACGTCGAGCATCTCCTCCACCACCACGACCACCGACGAGGGCGAGCAGGTCGTCGAGCAGGTGCCGCGGGCCATCCTCACGCTCGCCGTCGACCAGAAGCAGGCCGAGAAGGTGATCTTCGCCGCCCGCAATGCCGAGATCTCGTTCGCCCTTCTCTCCGGGGACTCCAAGATCGACGACGGTCCGGGCGTGAGCGCCGCCGACCTGATGCCCGAGATCTTCCGGACAGCCTCGTGACCGCGATCGTCGAGTCCGACCGAGGGCACCTCGCCCTGCTCCAGGCGATGCTGCACGGGTCGCAGGCCTTCGGCACGATGGAGGAGCTCGGCGATCACATCAAGGTGTCCCCCACGGAGTTCGCGGTCGTCGTCGGTCCCTCCATCACCTCCGAGGACGCAGCAACGCTGGCCCAGTGGGCCCGGGTCCACCGTCCGGACCTCGGCGTGATCTTCCTGCGCCACGAGGTGGACAGCAACGCGCTGTCGCTCGCGCTGCGCTCGGGCATGCGCGAGGTGGTGGCGGCCAAGGACCTCGCCGGCATCACGACGGCCGTGCAGCGCGCGCGCAACGTCGCCTCGGCGATCGCCCAGACCCTCGAGGGCGAGGTGCAGGCCGCGACGCAGAACGCCGTGCAGTCCGCCCAGGCGGCCGCCGCCGCGGCCACCGAGGCGGAGAACGCCCCGCGGGGCAAGGTGATCACCGTCTTCTCGACCAAGGGTGGCGTCGGCAAGAGCCTCGTCGCCACCAACACCGCGGCCGCCCTCGCCGACCTCGGACACCAGGTCTGCATCGTCGACCTCGACGTCAACAACGGCGACGTCGCGATCATGCTGCAGTCCACCCCCAGCCGCACAGTGGGCGACCTGATCGCGTTCAACGGCGACATCGACGCTTCGGCCGTCGAGTCGTTGGTGACGCCCCACTCCCCGGGGCTGTCGATCATCGCCGCGCCCGTGCACCTCGACGCCGTCGACAAGGCGACGAGCGAGGACGTCGGCAAGCTCCTGGACACCCTGCAGGGGATGTACGACTTCGTCGTCGTCGACACGTCGGGATCGTTCGACGACCTGGCGCTCACCGCCCTCGACCGCTCCGCGACGATCGTGCTGGTCGCCACGCTCGACATCCCCTCGCTGAAAGGGCTCAAGCTCGCCACCGGCACGCTCGACCTGCTCAACTTCGAGCGCAGCTCGTGGACGCTCGTGCTCAACCGGGCCGACGCGAAGGTCGGTCTGAGCGTCGACGAGTTCGAGTCGACCGTGAAGCTCAAGGCCGACCACTCCCTCGAGTCGAGCCGTGACGTGCTCGCGTGCGTCAACCGGGGCGAGGCGATCGTGCGTGCCCACCCCAACCACATCAACAGCAAGGCCTTCAAGGCACTCGCCGCGTCCCTGGCGGCCTCCCTCGCCCCGAAGGTGCCCGCCCAGACCACCGCCGACGCCCGGAAGCCCGCCGGCCGTCTCCGACTGAGGAAGGCCTGACGTGAGCCTCACCGACCGCCTGGCTGCGGCCCGCTCCCGCACCGACGCCACCTCCGCGAACGGCTCCAACGGGGCTGCGACGTCGGGTGAGGACAACCTCCCCGCGACCTCGACCACCGGGGTACGCAAGAAGGCGGCGCCGACCGATCCGTTCGTCGACGTCAAGCGCGCGGTCCACGCCCAGCTCGTCGAGGCGCTGGGCCCCAAGCTCTACGACACGCACATGACCCAGAGCGACCTGGAGCAGCAGGTGCGGATCGCCCTGGCGCGCGCCATCGACGACAACGACCGTCCGATGTCGTCGGCTGACCGCACTCGGATCTCCCAGGAGATCGCCGACGACATCCTCGGCTACGGACCGATCGAGCCCCTCCTCCGCGACTCCAGCCTCTCCGAGGTCATGGTCAACGCCTACGACTCGATCTACGTCGAGCGCGGCGGCAAGCTCGTCAAGGTCGACACCTCGTTCTCCGACGAGGCCCACCTGCGCCGCACGATCGACAAGATCGTGAGCAAGATCGGCCGGCGGGTCGACGAGACCAGTCCCATGGTGGACGCGCGACTGCCCGACGGCAGCCGTGTCAACGCCATCATCCCCCCGCTCGCGCTGGACGGCTCGAAGCTCACCATCCGTAAGTTCTCCGAGGACCCCTTCACGGTCGAGGACCTGATCCGCTTCGGCAGCCTGAGTCGCCCCTCCGCGAGCCTGCTGGAGGCCTGCGTGCGGGGACGGCTCAACATCCTCGTCTCCGGAGGCACCGGCGCGGGCAAGACGACCACCCTCAACGTGCTGTCGTCCTTCATCCCCGAGGACGAGCGGATCGTCACCATCGAGGACGCCGCCGAGCTCCGGCTCGGGCAGGACCACGTGCTCCGCCTCGAGTCACGACCGCCCAACATCGAGGGCAAGGGTGCGGTCCTGATCCGCGACCTGGTCAAGAACTCCCTGCGCATGCGGCCCGACCGCATCGTCGTCGGTGAGATCCGCGACGCCGCCGCGCTCGACATGCTCCAGGCGATGAACACCGGCCACGACGGCTCGATCTCCACCCTGCACGCCAACACTCCCCGCGACGCCCTGGCGCGCCTCGAGACGATGGTGCTGATGGCCGGCATGGACCTCCCGGTGCGCGCCATCCGTGAACAGGTGTCCAGCGCTGTCGACCTCATCATCCAGCAGACCCGGCTCAAGGACGGCACCCGTCGGATCACGGCGATCACCGAGATCGTGGGCATGGAGGGTGACATCATCACCACCCAGGACGTCTTCATGTTCGACTACAACGCTGGGGTGGACGACCAGGGCAAGTTCAAGGGCCACCTGGTGTCGACCGGGCTCCGTCCCCGATTCCTGGAGAGGCTGCAGGACCACGGTGTCCGCGTCGACCCCGCGATCTTCATGACCACCCGGGCGGGCGCATGAGTGCCTCGCTGCTCCGCCCCATGGCGACCACAATCTCTGGGGCGCTCGTGGCCCTCGCGGTGGCGACGCCGGCGCACGCCACCAACGAGATCAACATCGACCACTTCCAGGCCCGGTCGGGGTCGGTGTCGATGCTCGTGTCGGCGGACGGCCTGCCCGAGGGCACCGTCGCCGACGAGAAGTCCCTTTCGGTGACCGTCGACGGCAACCCGGTGGAGGCCAGCGTCGACACGGCAGCCTCTGGCGAGATCGAGCGATCCACCGTGCTGGTCGTCGACACAAGCATGAGCATGAGCAAGGGTGACAAGTACGACGCCGCCGTGGCCGCCGTCAACGCCTACCTCGAGGCCACACCCGCCGAGATCGCCGTGGGCCTGGTGACCTTCGCCGGCAAGGTCAAGGAGCAGATCGCGCCGTCCACCGATCGTGCCGCGGTGCTCGCTGCCGTCCAGGGAGCCAAGCTCACCCGGGGGACCAGCGTCTACGATGCCATCGACGCGGCAAGCGAGCTTGTCGGCACGGACGGCGCCCGCTCGCTCCTCGTGCTCTCCGACGGCGCCGACACCAACAGCTCGACCACGCTCGCGGTCGCGTCCAACGACGCCACCAACGCCGGCGTCGTCGTCGACGTGGTCGCCCTTCAGGGCTCCGGCCGGGCGGCCGAGATCAGCACCCTCGCCGACAAGACCGGGGGCCGGGTCATCCCCGCCGACCCCGACGCGCTCAGCTCGGTCCTGGTGGAGCAGGGAGACGCCCTCGCCGGCCAGCTCCTCGTCGAGTTCGAGATCCCCCAAGGCGTCAGCGGCGAGGCGTCCGTCGACGTCACAGTGTCGGCAAGTGACCTGAGCTACTCCGACTCCGCCTACGTCGACCTGGGTGCCGCCCCAGCCATCGGCGCCCCGGACGTCGTCAAGTCGAGCAAGGCGCTGGTCAGCACCCCGGTGATGCTGCTCGGTGCCCTCGCCCTCTTCCTCGGCCTGGGCGGTGTCCTCTCGGTCGCCCTGACCGGTCCGCGAGGCCCTTCTACCGCGGAGGCCCGGCTCGACAGCTACTTCGCCGGGACCGACCCCCAGTCGGGGGCGAGCCGTCGAAAGAGGCGGGCACACACCGAAGCGGCCTCCCTGCGGCAGTCCGCCCTCGCCGTGGCCGACAAGGTCGTCAACGCTGACCTGGAGACCCGTATCGCCCAGCGACTGACCGGAGCCGGCTCGGCCCTCACCGCTTCGGAATGGGTGCTGCTGCACGCCGGCATGGCCGTGGGCGGCTCCGCCGTCGGGTTCCTCATGGGCGGCGCCGTCCTGGGCATCCTGGGACTGATCACCGGCACTGTGGTGCCGTGGATCTACCTGAAGTGGCGCCACCGTCGTCGGCTCAATGCTTTCAACGGACAGCTGGCCCAGACGCTCGGCCTGATGGCCGGCGGCCTCCAGGCCGGCTTGTCGCTCCCTCAGGCGGTCGATACCGTCGTGCGCGAGGGACACGAGCCGATGGCCGGCGAGCTGCGTCGGGCGCTGGTCGAGCAACGCCTGGGCGTCGACATCACCGATGCGCTGACCAGCGTCGGCACTCGGATGGACAGCGACGACTTCGGTTGGGTGGTCATGGCCATCCGGATCCAGCGCGAGGTCGGCGGCAATCTCGCCGAGATCCTGCACACGGTCTCCGACACGCTACGCGAACGGGAGTACCTGCGCCGTCAGGTCAAGGCCCTCAGCGCAGAGGGAAGGCTCTCGGGCTACATCCTCGTGGGCTTGCCGCCCTTGATCTTCGTCTACATGCTCTTCTCGAACCGGGACTACATCTCAGTGCTCTACACGACGGGACTGGGGTATGCCCTGCTCGCTGCAGCCGTCGTACTGCTCGGTATCGGGTCCTGGGCCATGTCCAAGCTCGCGACTGTGAAGGTGTGACGCGATGTACCTCATGATCGGCGCCGTCCTCGTCTTCGTCGCCTTGGCCCTGTGCCTCTCGATCATCGGCGTGGTGACGACCGAGCGCCGCGGGGTGGCACGCTCGGTGGCTGCCATCCAGGCGCTCGACCGAGCTCCGGACATCGTCAAGCAGGAGCTCGAGCGCCCGTTCGCCGAGCGCGTGCTCGGCCCGCTCGGCGACCAGCTCGTCGGCACCGGGCGAAAGATGGTGCGCGCCGACACGGCGAAGAAGCTCCACTACCGCCTCAACGTCGCGGGCAACCCGGAGGGCTGGGACGTCAACCGGCTCATCGGACTCAAGGTGCTTGGCCTGGCTGTGCTGGGCGCCCTCGGTTTGCTCTACCTCTCCGGGATGGAGTGGCCCTTCTACCGGGTGGTCGCCGGCACAGCCCTCGCTGCCACCTTCGGGTACGGCCTGCCCAACCTGCTGCTGTACAACGCTGGCACCAAGCGCGAGACCCTCATGCGCAACTCGCTACCGGACGCCATCGACCTGCTCACCGTTTCAGTTGAGGCCGGACTCGGCTTCGACGCTGCCGTCGAGCGGGTGGCCCGCAACACCAAGGGCCCGCTGGCAGAAGAGTTCGCCAGGCTCCTGCAGGAGATGCAGATCGGTGTCGGCCGGGCCGACGCCATGCGCGCCATGGCGGAACGCAGCTCCCTCGACGACCTCAAGTCGTTCTGTCTCGCGATGGTCCAGGCTGACAGCCTCGGCATCCCGATCGGTCGCGTGCTGCGCATCCAGAGCTCCGAGATGCGCACCAAGCGGCGCCAGCGGGCCGAGGAGAAGGCCCAGCAGGTGCCGGTGCGGATGATGATCCCGCTGGTCCTCTTCATCCTCCCCTGCCTCTTCATCGTCATCCTCGGACCGGCCGGGATCCAGATCGCCGACACGTTCAGCAAGACGTGACCTCGCCATGACACCGATGGCGCCGCTGGACACGGGGGTCGTCCGCCCGGCGCTGCAGTCGTGGCGCACGACGACAGCCGTCCGGGTCTTCGCCACCGCCCTCACCGCGGGGACCGCGCTCCACGCCGGAACGCTGGTGGCGACGGCGCCCCTGGTGGTCGTGCTCGCGCTCGTCGCGGCCGTCACCTCCGTGCTCGAGTGGATGACGCGCAGCCGTCCCACGCACTGGCACGCGGTCGCGGAGGCGGTCGCCGTCACGTCGCTCATCGTCGCCACGCGCTCCACCTCCGAGCTGGGGGCCTACCTGGCCGTGCCCTTGATCGTCGCCGGCGTGCGCCACGGCCTGGTCACCACGCTCAACGTCACGCTCGCCTCCGGCCTCACGCTCGGCGCCGCCATCGCCGCCGACCCGGCCGACGACGCGCTCACGCGCGCGGCCGACGCCGCGCCGTGGTTGCTGATCGGGCTCGGCGTGGGCGTGCTCGCCAGCTGGCAGTCCCGATCCACGCGGACCCTGATGGCCCGGCAGGCGCCGCACGCGGCGGCCTACCAGCTGATGGAGCGGGTCCACGAGCTCGCCAGCTCCGGCGACCTCGGCTTGGACACCGCCTCGCTGGCGACCGAGCTCGACGCGGCCATGCGGCACACGACCGGGTGCGCGCGCACCACGGTGCTGGTCGCCGACCCCGATGGCACGCTCCGCTCGCTCCACGGCGAGGACGACCTGCGCCGGCTGGTCCCCGAGATCCACCTCCCGCGCGCCGAGCGCACCCCCGGGACCGCGGTCGTGCCGCTGCGTGGCGCCCAGCAGACGCTGGGCTACTGCGTGCTGGTGGGCGTGCCGCGGTGGACGCACGAGCTCGACGAGCGCGCTCTCGAGGTGGCCGACGAGTTCGCCGTACGCCTCGACACCGCCGTGCTGTTCGACGACGTGCGCACGTTCGCCAGGTCGGAGGAGCGCAACCGGATCGCCCGCGAGATGCACGACGGCGTCGCGCAGGAGATCGTCGGGCTCGGGTTCCTCGTCGACGAGATCGAGGCGATCAGCGACCACCCCGAGACCCGCGAGCTCGTCACCGCGCTGCGTGCGGAGATCACCCGCCTCGTGTCCGAGATCCGGCTCTCGATCTTCGACCTGCGCCACGAGGTCGCCGACGGCCGCTTGGTCGCCTCGCTGTCCGACTACGCGCGCGAGGTCGGCCACACGACCGGGATGCGCGTCCACCTGTCCCTGGCCGAGTCGGGGCCCCCGTTGTCCCCGCGGCATGCCACCGAGGTGCTGCGCGTCGCGCAGGAGGCCATCGGCAACGTGCGCAGACACGCAGGCGCCGACAACCTGTGGGTGGCGTTCGACACCGACGGTGCCGCCCTCCGCCTCGACGTCGCCGACGACGGCGTCGGCAACGCCGGGCCGCGTGAGCGGCACTGGGGGCTCCAGGGCATGCGCGAGCGTGCCGAGAGGGTCGGCGCGACGCTGGACGTGGTGCCACGCCCCGGCGGCGGAACGCTCGTCACCCTGCGCTCGCGCGAGAGCGCACCTCACGAAGGAGGATCCGCCCATGGGCATCACCGTGTTGCTCGTTGACGACCACGAGCTGATCCGCCAGGGCCTCGCGCGTGCGTTCGAGCGCGACGACGACATGAGCGTCGTCGGTCAGGCCGGGAGCGTCGCCGACGGGGTGGCGGCGTGGGCCGACCTCCGGCCCGACGTCGTCGTGACGGACCTCCAGATGCCCGACGGCCACGGCCTCGACGTCGTGCGGGCCGTCCGCAGGACGAGCGACTCCACCGGCCTGGTCGTGCTGACCATGCACGCCGGCGACGACCACATCTTCGCCGCGATGGAGGCCGGCGCCTCCGCGTTCGTCGGCAAGGACAGCAAGGCCTCTGACGTCGTCAGCGCGGCCAAGCACGCCGCCGTGGCGCCACGTACCTTCCTGTGCGCCGGGCTGAGCGCGGCGATGATGCGGCGCGCGACGGGTCCGTCCACGCCGCGGTTGTCGGGGCGCGAGGAGGAGGTCCTGGTCCTGCTCGCCGAGGGCCTGGGCACGGGCGAGATCGCCGGCCGCCTCTACCTCAGCGAGTCGACGGCCAAGACGCACATCACCCACATCTACCAGAAGCTCGGCGCCGCCAACCGCGCCCAGGCCCTGGTCACCGCCATACGGATGGGGCTCCTGGACGGCCACACACCCTCGCGGTTCTGACCGCGCTCCGACAGGTGCGAGCCTGTGGTCCAACCCGACATCGGGCACTAGTCACAAGGGACTACTCACGTGCGGCCGATCACCCGATTCGACGGGTGCGGGAAACGACGAAGATTCTTCATGACGGGTCCACCGGGGCTCGGACATCCGGACTCATCATCCACACACTTCAAGGGGTATCACCATGATCCAGTTCCTCACCATCATGCTCAACGCTCGCCGCGACGAGGAGAAGGGCGCCACCGCCGTCGAGTACGGCCTGATGGTCGCGCTGATCGCCGTGGCCATCATCTTCGTGGTGTCTCAGCTCGGCGACAGCCTTTCTGGACTGTTCGAGAACGTCGGCGACGAGATCGACAAGAACAGCACCCCTGGCGGCGGCGGCGCCTGACCGTCCGAGGTCACCGAGGGCCGGCGTGTCGCAGTTGCGGCGCGCCGGCTTTCCTCACCGAGATCCGAACGCCCGATGCCCTGAGGAGGCTGAACTCATGAGGACGCAAGACGTGACCCGTGATGAGCGAGGTGCCACGGCCGTCGAGTACGGCCTCATGGTCGGCTGTATCGCCATCGCCATCATCCTCGCGGTGACCGCGTTCGGCGCGTCGGTCGGTGACCTCTTCCTGATCCCTGCAGAGACGTTCGAAGGCCCCTGATCCCAACGTTCGTCACGAAGGCCAGCGCAGCTGACCACGCGTCCCCCTGTAGGCGACCGGTCCTCCGGTCGCCTTCAGCCCATTTCGAGCGCCTCAGCCTGCGACGCGAGCGAGCCGGTCCTGCCAGAGAGTGGTGAGGTCGTCACGCGAGAGCCCCTGCTCCGCCAGGGCGCGAGCCGGCGTTGAGCCACCGCTCACCTCGTCGTAGAGCTCGACCAGGCCCCGCTCCCCCAGGCGCTCCGCCACGATCCGGCAGGCCAGCCACGCCTCCTCGTAGCGGGCCTGGAGATCCCGCCCCCGCGCGTCGAAGTCCGCTGCAGTCGGCAGCGCCTCGCGAACGCCCTCACGTCGCGCGACAGCGATCGCCCTCCCGAGAGCCACGCGGTCCGGCAGCTGCGTGTCGCGCAGGGTGACGTAGTCGGCGAAGCCCTCGAGCAGCCACGGCTCGACCGGACGACGGACGGCATCCGTGGCGACGTGGACGAGCTCGTGGCTCATCACGGCCTGGGCGCCGCCACGGCCCACCCCGGCGGTCACGTCGGGGTTGACGAACACGTGCACCGGCCCCCGCTCGTCCCACGAGTCGCCCACAGCCGCGGTCACCGCGGCGATGCCGGCGTACGTGCCCGGCTCCGCGCCGAGCGCCTCGTCGAGGTCGGCGCCGGAGGCGGGCACCTCGACCACCACGGGAGCCGACCACTCGGGCAGCACCCGGCGCACGACCTCGATGCCGCGCTCCGCCCGCTCACGCACGACCTCGGCCTCGCCGCGGGACCCCTCGGCCATCACGAGGACCCCGGGCGAGCTCGTCACCGACAGCTTCGCGCGCAGCCAGAGGGGCAGCCGGACGCCACCTCCCGCCTCGCCGCCGAACCCGGCGATGCCGAGCCGTGCGCCGTCGGGCGCGAAGCGCACCAGCACCTCGGCGCGCGCCGGCGCCTCGTCGTAGCCCCGGACCCGCCACGTCAGCTCGGCCACCCCCGTCCACGACCCGTCCGCGGCCACCGAGCCGCGCTGGCGGACGTAGCGCGCGCCGACCTCGGTGAGGACGAGCGACCGCGCGTTGGTCGCGACGGCGGACAGCAGGGCCTCGGCCGCAGGCACTCCGGGGGGCGCGAGCCGCGTGAGCGCGGCGGCGTCGCGCTGCTCCACGCCGTCGACGAAGGACGCCAGGGCAGCGGCTGCGCCGGCCGGGCTCGCGCGTGGCCCCCCCACCGGCCGCGGCGGGGTCACCTCGTGGCGCACGTCGCGCACGAGGACGAACGCGATCGCGGCGACCAGGCACAGCGAAAGGCCGGCCGCCCACAGGAGTGGACGACCGGCCTTCGCGAGGTGCGTGTCAGCCAGGGCGGACCGCGCCGACGTAGGGCATCGAGTGGAGGCCGGAGACGACGACCCCGGTGCCCGGGTTGGCGGCGTGGACGATCATCCCGTTGCCGATGTACATGCCGACGTGGCTGATCGGGCTGTAGTAGAAGACCAGGTCGCCGGGCTGCAGGTCGCTCGCCGCGATCCGCGGGCCCGAGCCGAACTGCGCGCTGGAGGAGTGCGGGAGCGACACGCCCGCCTGCGCCCAGGCACGCATGGTCAGGCCGCTGCAGTCGAACGCGTTCTCGCCCATGGCGCCGTAGACGTAGGCGTCGCCGACCTGCGCCATGGCGTACTGCACGGCCGCGGCGGCACGACCCGAGGCGGGCACCGAGCTGGGTGTGCGCACCGTGGCGCTGCGCGAGGCGAGCATCCGCTCGCGCTCCTCGGCCTCGAGGTCCGCGAGGAGCTCCTTGGCCTCGGCGAGCTTGTCGTCGACGGTGTCCTTCTCGGCGCTCAGCTGCTCGGTCAGCTCCGCGATCTCGTCGGTGCGGTCGCTGGTGGCCTCGCGGCGGATCTCCAGGGCCTGGAGCTCGGTGTCGTAGTCGGACAGCAGCGAGGACTGGAGGTCGTTGAAGGACGACATGGTCGAGAGCGAGTCGAGGAAGGCTCCCGGGTCCTCGGAGACGACGATCTGGCCCATGGTCGAGATGCCCTCGCCCTCGAGCTGTCGCACGACCGCGTCGGAGACCTGGTCGCGGACGGCGTCGAGCCGCTCGTCCTGGCGCTCCTGGTCGGCCTTGAGGCCGCGCAGGTCGCGGCGGAGGTCGGCCAGGTCGAGGCGGGCGTCGTGCAGGCGCTCCTGGGCGGCCTCGGCCTCGTGGTAGAGGTCGTCGACGCGGACCTTCACGTCATCGATGTCGGGGTCGGCCTGCGCGGGGGTCGCGGGCACGAAGGCGATGGCAGCGATCGCGGAGAGACCTAGAACGGTCGCACCAACTCGCTTGCGGGTGTGAGCCACGAGCGGGGGAACTCCTCGGGATGTCGTACGCCTACCAGGTGAGCTGACGGGTTCGGCACGACTGGCCTACCCCTGCTCCTCGTGCCGCTCGCGCGACACGCCTCACAGGGGATTCACCCCAGGGGAAGTGTGGTTCCCCGGCTCGTGGACCACGGGTGATGCGGGGGTGTGGTCCACGACTCGGCGCGACGTCCGCGCGGGCCTGGTGACCCACTGCCACGGACGTCAGCCCACACCATAGGCCGCTCATGGAGCCGTCGCCAATCTTCGGGGCAATCGGGGACGAGCGTGTCCTGGCGAGCCTCACGCCGACTCGATGACCGGGCCGGCCACCGGCTCCACCAGCCGCAGCGGCGGCACCAGCCCTCCCGAGGCGAGCACGTCGAGCGCGGCCCTCTCGTCGTCGTCGATGGTCAGCTCGGGCGGCGGGCCGAGGAGCACCGTCACCACGCAGTCGTGGCAGTGCAGCCCGCGCACCACGCAGGTGTCGCAATCGATCCGTGTCGTCATGTCCCGAACGGTGACAGGGGCCACCGACAACGCCGCGGGGCGCCGAGGCGCACCGGCGTGTCGGGCTAGGAGCCGATGAGGGCGAGCAGTGCCGAGACGGGCATGGTGCGGGCGCCCTCACGGGTCACGTCGCGCGCCACCGCCCGGTCGCCGGTCACCACCACGACCACGCGGCCCCGCGGTTCGGCCGCGACGAGCTGGCGGATCACGTCATCGGCGATGACGCCCGGCGGGCTGAAGACGACCCTCACGCCACGCGGGGCCGGCATGGCCGTGCGCACCGTGGACTCAGCGGCGTCGAACACCACTGTGGTCTCCGCCCCGGTCCGCGCCACGAGCGCACCCAACGCCGCGACCAGCCGGCTGCGCTGGGCCTCGAGGCTCGCTGTCGGCCACCTCTCCTTGGTGACGTTGTAGCCATCGATGACCAGCCGCGCGCGCGGCATCCCCAGCGTCTGCTCGAGGAGCGCCGGCGTGGCAGGCGCACTCGAGGCCGGCGGGCCGGCGACGCCTGCGAGCGCCGACTCGACCGCGTCTCCGGGACTGCCCGTAACGGCCGGGAGGGCCAGCTCGCGGCGCAGGCCGGTGGCAGCGTCGACGACCGCGTCGAGGAGCAGCCGGGCCCGGACCGTCGCGGCGTCCCGGTCGGATCGGGCGTCACGGCGGCTGGCCGCCAGACCCGACTCCGCCTCGTCGAGCTGGGCGCGCAGTCGTCGTACGTCGGCCTCGGCGGCGCGGGTCGCCCCCTCGGCGGCCGCGATGGCCTCGTCGCGGGCCGCGTAGGCCGCGTCGCGGGCCTCCTCCGCGGCGCGCAGCACGCCCCGGGCCTCGCCGAGGCGCCGGCGCAGCACCGTGTGGTCGGCCTTGGCGCGCGCGAGCTCCTCGCGGTGCTCGGCCCGCACCGAGGTCAGCTCTGCCTGGAGCGCGGCCACCTGCGCGGTCAGGCGCGCGTGCTCGGCCTGGACCTGCTCGTCGCGGACCTCGTCGCGATCCAGGGAGTCCGCGACGTCGGCGACGACGGCCTCCCACCCTTCTTCCCTGGCCAACCACGCTCGCGCGGCGACGTCGATCGGGTCGTCGGGTGCGGCCGGCAACGCGGCGACCTGGACGGCCGCGTGCTCGCGGAACGCGCCGTCCTCCAGCGCCGACCAGATCGCGGCGGCACCCAGCCGGGCACGCCGGGCGGGCGCGAAGCCCGCGACCTTGCGCAGCGCCGGGGGCACCGGCGTGACCGACGGCAGGACGGCCGACACCATCGCGACCACACGCAGGCGCAGCCGCTCGGGCAGTGCTGCGGGTCCGGTCACGGGGGTCTCGTCACCCGGCGGCGGGGTCGCCGGCGGTGTCGGCGGAGGCGCGGTCGACGACCTCGATGGCGTCGCTGCGCCCGCACCAGCGGCAGGACACCGTCTCGACCGACTCGGCACGCACCGTCTCCTCCTCGACCTGGTGCTCACCGGCGAGGTCGAAGTGCCAGTACTCGGTCGTACGGCGGGTGCGCGTCACGTCGAAGCGGGTGAGGTTGCCGCACCCGGCGCAGCGCCACCGCTCGCCGTCGCCGGGCACGCGGAGGTCGGCGGTCTGCTCGGGCACGGGTGCTCCTCATGGGTCGGGAAGGCTCGGGATGGGTCGGGACCGGTCGAGCGCGGCCGGTCTGTCGGGCGCGGTCAGCGTAGTCCGCGTGCCGTCCCCACCGTTGTCGGATCCCACGTCTAGCGTCGTGCCACATGAGCACCACCGCCCACCGCCCGACCCGGGAACGGTCCCGTTGGGAGGCCCAGCGCAGCTTCGACGAGCTGGGGCGGCCGCTGCGAGACCTGACGTTCTGCGTGGTCGACCTCGAGACCACGGGCGGTTCGGCGGCCGGCGGCTCGATGATCACCGAGATCGGCGCGGTGAAGGTCAGGGGCGGCGAGGTGCTCGGGGAGTTCCAGACCCTCGTCAACCCGCACGCCGAGATCCCCGCGTTCATCGCGGTGCTCACCGGCATCAGCAACTCGATGGTCCACGACGCGCCGCCGATCGAGTCGGCGCTCCCGGCGTTCCTCGACTTCGCCGCCGGCTGCGTCCTCGTGGCCCACAACGCGCCCTTCGACGTCGGCTTCTTGCAGCACTTCGCCCGCCAGCAGGGCCGCCCGTGGCCGAAGTTCGAGGTGCTCGACACGGCCAAGCTCGCCCGGCGGGTGATCACCCGCGACGACGCGCCCAACTGCAAGCTGTCGTCGCTGGCCAGGCTCTTCGACTCCAGCACCACGCCCAACCACCGCGCGCTCGCCGACGCCCGCGCCACGGTCGACGTGCTGCACGGGCTGATGGAGCGTCTCGGCGGCCTGGGCGTCCACACCCTCGAGGAGCTCCAGACCTTCTCCTCCCGGGTCAGCACCGCGCAGCGGCGCAAGCGCCACCTCGCCGAGGGCCTGCCCCACTCCCCCGGCGTCTACCTGTTCCGCGACGAGCGCTCGCGCGTGCTCTACGTCGGCACATCGAGGGACCTGCGCACCCGCGTCCGCACCTACTTCACCTCCTCGGAGACCCGCACGCGGATGGGCGAGATGGTCGGGCTGGCCGAGTCGGTGACCGGGATCGAGTGCGCCACGCCGCTCGAGGCCGAGGTGCGCGAGCTGCGGCTGATCGCCGAGCACAAGCCGAAGTACAACCGTCGCTCGCGCTTCCCCGAGAAGGTCCACTTCGTCAAGCTCACGCGTGAGGCCTGGCCGCGGCTCTCCCTCGTCCGCACGGTGCTCGACGACGACGCCGACTACCTCGGCCCCTTCGCGTCGAGGAAGACGGCCGAGAAGTGCCTGGCCGCGCTCCACGAGACCTTCCCGGTGCGGCAGTGCAGCGGGCGGCTGCCGCTCACGCCGTCCCGCTCGGCCTGCGTGCTCGCCGAGATGGGCCGCTGCCTGTCGCCTTGCGACGGCTCGACCGACGCCTCGACCTACGCCGCGGTGGTGCGCCAGCTGCGCGACACGCTGCTGCGCGACCCCCAGGAGGTCGTCGAGGCGATCAACCAGCGGATGACCGCGCTCGCCGACCATGAGCGCTTCGAGGAGGCGGGGGTGCACCGCGACCGCCTCGCCACCTTCGTCCGTGCCGCCGCCCGCACCCAGCGACTGTCGGCGCTGACCCGGTGCCCCGAGATCGTGGCGGCGCGCCGCGAGGACGACGGCCGCTGGTCGGTGCACGTCGTCCGGTTCGGCCGGCTGGCAGCAGCGGGCCGGATCCCCCCGGGTGCCGACGCGCACCAGTACGTCCGCGAGCTCAGGTCGAGCGCCGAGACCGTCGCGAGCGCGCCGGGCCCGGTGCCCGCCGCGACCGCCGAGGAGTCGGAGAAGGTGCTGCGCTGGCTGGAGTCCCCGGGCGTGCGCCTCGTCGACGTCGACGGCGAGTGGGTCTGCCCCCTGGGCGGAGCCGCCCGGCACCTCGCGCTCTACGACGCTGCCGACCAGTCCCGGCTCTCGCTCGTGCCCTTCGACGAGCAGCGGCTGCCCTCGCCCGTGCACCGGCCGGTGCGCTGACGGGGCACGGGCGAGGCGTCAGTCAAGGCCGATGCTGAAGGCCGCCTCGAGGTCGTGCCGGGAGTAGGTCCGGAAGGCGATGTGCGTCTCGGTCTCGGTGACGCCGTCGACCTTGTTGAGGCGGTCGGCCACGACCGAGGCCACGTCCTCGTGCTCGCGCACGCGCACCAGGGCGATGAGGTCGATCTGCCCGGTCACCGAGTAGACCTCGCTCACCCCGTCGAGGGAGGCGATCGCCTCGGCGACCTCCGGGATGCGCGCGACGTCGGCCTTCACGAAGACGATGGCGGTGATCATGGCCTCACCGTAGCGTCCGCGCGCGTGTCGGCCGATCGGGCGGAGCCCCTAGTCATTTGTGACCACCGGAACCGATTCCGGGACCCGATGGCCTCCGCGCGACCTAGCGTGGCGGCGTCTGAGCCACGCCACGAGGGGACCTCCGGGGATGTCACGAAAGCTTGTCGGATCATTCGCGCGCGCTGCGGCGATCGCCGGTCTGTGTCTGGGGGTCCTGGTCGCTCCCGCGCAGCTGACGCACGCAGCGCCACCGGCACCGACCAGCCTGACCGCCCAAGGAGCGCCCATCCCGACTCTGTCGTGGGATGCGCAGCCGGGCGCGACCAGATATCGGGTGCAGGGCTCGGAGAGCTCCTCGTTCGCCTCCCTCCTGTTCAACCAGGAGACGACCGCCACCTCCTACACCCCGGCCCGGGTCCTGCGGGCTGGCGCGCTCCACTGGCGGGTCCAGGCCGTCGACAGCAGCGGCGCGAGCGGCTGGACCGTGTCGTCGGTCGACATCGGCGATCTCGTCAAGCCGTCCAACGTGGTCGTGTCCCCCGGCGAGCGGGTGCTGCCGCCCGTCTCTCCCCCGATCATCTCGTGGGACGCCGTTCCGGGCGCCGTCTCCTACGAGGTGGAGATGGACGCCGAGGGCGATGGTGTCGGCGGATCCGTCAAGGACGTCAAGACGACCACCTACGTGTGGCCGGATCCCCAGGGCGTCGGGGAGCGCCAGGGGACCGAGGACTTCTTCGTGCGCGTGCGGGCGAAGTTCGACAACGGCCTGCAGAGCGAGTGGACCGCCTACACGAGCTACGACGTCACCCAGCTGCCGCCGGTGACGTCGTCCACCTGCAGCCCCGGGCTCGTCTGCGCTCCCGACCGGGCCAGCGGGATCCGTCCACGCGTGGAGGTGCAGGACGTCGTCTTCGACTGGGACCCGGTCAAGGGTGCCAAGGAGTACGAGATCTGGGTCGCGCTCGACCCCGACTTCAACACCCAGATCGAGAAGCGCAAGGTCCTCTCGACCCGCTACTCCCCCATGACGACCTACGACAACAACACCTACTACTGGAAGGTGCGGGCCTACAACGCCGCCGGCGAGCCGACCCCGTGGCCCGCCGCCCCGAGCGTGTTCGACCGGCGCTGGCCCTTCAAGCCGTCCCTGGTCTACCCCCCCGTCTCCTCGACGCCCGTCGGCGACGACGTCTACTACCAGTGGACACCCGTCCGACACGCGACGCGATACGTGCTCGAGGTCGGCAACGACGAGAACTTCACGCCGGGGACCTTTGCGTCGTGCACGACACAGTCCACGACCTACGTCCCGGGATTCGCGAGCGACCGGTGCATGCCTTACCAGGGCACGACCACCTACTGGCGTGTCCGAGCGTTCGACGGCCCTCGCCAGGTCAACGGCGTCTACTCCGACGCCGGCCGTTTCGTGTACGACAGCGGCCGGGTCCAGGCCATCTCGCCTGCCAACGGCAGCACGGTCGCCGTGCCGACCTTCCGCTGGCAGCCGAGCCCGGACGCCAACGCCTACCTCATCACGTTGACGGGTCCTGCCGGGACGGTGACGGCAACGACGTCCGCCCTCTCCTGGACCCCGACGGCTGCGCTCCCCTCCGACAGCGACGCCGAGGACCCCGCGCGCAACCCCGACGTCTTCACCTGGCAGGTCGCGGCGATCGACGGCGACAAGCGAGTCTCACCGACCTTCACGATGGGCACCGTCCGGGTCCTCGAGGCTCCGGTCGCCGCCGGCACCACGCCGCTGGCACCCCTCCCGCTCGCGTCGGGCCAGATCACCTCGCGGTTCCCCGCCCTCGCGTGGGAGCCGATCGCGTCGACCGTCGACGCCCCCGTCTACTACAAGCTCCGCGTCTCCGAGACCGAGGGATACGTCCTTCCGGAGAGCGCCACCCCCATCCTGTCCACGAAGCTCGCCTACCCCGCAGTGACGGACCTCTCCACATACTTCCTCCGGCCGGGCACCAGGACCTGGTGGGTCGAGGCGTTCGACGCGAGGACCAACGCCCGCCTGGGCACAGGCCAGAGGTCCACCTTCACGATCGAGGCACCCACCCGTGCCGCGGGGCACCAGGTCGCCCTCGACGGGCGTTCGGTGGACTCGGGGCACTCGTGCACCAAGCGCCTCGTCGTGGTCGGCGGCGGGCCCGACGAGCAGAGCGTCTGCATGGGCATGTCGGCCACTCCGGTCCTGGACTGGGAGTCCGTCCCCGGGGCCGGTGGCTACCAGGTCTACGTCGCCGAGGACCCCGACTTCACGGTCCTTCTGTACGACGGGGTGCAGACGATCTCCTCGCGGTTCACCCCTTCAGAGGACCACTCCCCGAGCGCCCTTCCCGACAACGAGGCGGGGTCCGCGTACTACTGGTACGTCCGTCCCTGCGCGCAGGTGAGGCCGACGCACAACTGTGGCCCCGGGCCATCCGGTCAGATCGACTCCGGGGCGGGCGCCTTCCGGAAGGTCTCCCCGAGGATCGAGCTCGAGTCTCCCTCGCCCGATGCCACGCTCGGCAACCAGGTGACGTTCCGGTGGACGGACTTCCACCTGACCAACCAGGCCGCGTCGCCCGTCTACGGCGGATCGATCCCGCCCTACCAGACCGCGCAGCGCTACCGCCTGCAGGTCGCGCAGTCGGCGACCATCACCGACAACAACACCATCGACGACGTGACCGTCGATCAGACCACCTACACCGCCTTCACCAAGACCTACCCCGAGGGTGACCTGTGGTGGCGCGTCCAGGCCATCGACGGCAGCAACAACCGCCTCTCGTGGTCCGAGACGCGCAAGATCGTCAAGGCGACCCCGGCGACCAACCTCGACCCCGACACCGCCGCGGCGCCGGAGGAGGGAGTCGTCGACGGGGCAGCCCTCCCCGCCTTCAACAGCCGTCAGGCGGCGGGAAGCACGCTGTTCAGGTGGAGCGCCGAGGACTACGACGCCTCGTGGGAGCTGCAGGTCTACAAAAACGACGACACGGTCCCGTCCTCGGGCAACCTGGTCTTCACCACCGCCACCAAGCAGGCGGCCTTCGTCCCGGCGACTCCCCTCGCCGCGTCGTCGGAGCCCTACCGCTGGCGCGTGAGGCGCACGGACGTGGGCGGCAAGGCGGGGCGCTGGTCCGACCTGGGTCGGTTCTACGTCGACCCGCTCCCGCTGCAGCTCAGCAGTCCCACCGACCAGGCCGCGATGCAGCCCGTCGGAACCGCCTTCCGGTGGGCGAGCTACGGCCACGCTGCCGCCCGTGCCGCCAAGTACACGATCGACATCGAGCCGGCGAGCAGTGGGGCGACCAATACCGCCGCGGTGACGACGGCCGCGACTGCCTGGACGTCCCCGGCCAACCTGGCCGACGGCACCTACACCTGGTCGGTCAGGGCGCTCGACGTCGCCGGCAACAGCATCGGCTCGAGCCCGACCTGGACCTTCACGGTGGACGCCGGCCTGCGCGCGATCACGCCGGCCCAGATCACGGCACCCGAGGGGTCGTCGGTGGGCAAGACGCTGACCAGCGTGGCCCCACTGTGGAACCAGGCCGACGTCCAGGTCACCTACCAGTGGCTGCGCAACGGATCCGCGATCCGCAACGCGGTCGGACCGGCGTACACGCTCACGACCGACGACTACAACCGAGTCGTGTCCCTGCGCGTGACGGGAGCCAAGGCCGGCTACGTCAACGGTCAGTCCGTGAGCAACGAGATCAGCGTGACGGCGGGAGGCGCGCTGCAGAGCGCGGGTGCGCCCACCATCACCGGCTCCGCGAGCCCCGGAGGAAGCCTACGGGCGACCACCGGGTCGTGGTCTCCCGCAGCGACGACCTTCCGCTACCAGTGGCTCCGGAGTGGGGTCGCCATCCCGGGCGCGACGAGCGGCAGCTACCGCGTCACCTCGGACGACGCCGGCAAGGACGTGTCGGTCACCGTGTTCGCCTCTGCGGCGGGATTCAGCGAAGGAGCAGCCACCGCGGCAGCCGTCGCCGTGGCCCGGCTCGGGTCCACCGCGGCCGGCGCGCTCAAGGCGTCGCGCGTCAAGGTCGGCAAGCGGGCGAAGCTGACCGTCACGATCACCGTGACCGGCCTCAGCACGCCGAGCGGCGTGGTGCAGGTCCTCGACAAGGGCAAGAAGATCGCCCAGTTCACGATGGCCCCGGTGCACAAGGGCAAGAAGACGCTCAAGCTGCGCAAGCTCGCCAAGGGCAAGCACCGTCTGCAGGTGGTCTACCTGGGCAACGGACAGGTGTTCGGCTCGAAGTCGAAGAAGATCGTGCTCTACGTCATCAAGTGATCCCGCCGGCGGCCGGGTCACGGCGGGATAGTCTCCCGCCGTGACCTGGCTCGCCGACCACTGGCTCGACCTCCTCGGCTGGGGCGGCAGCGCCCTGCTCGTCTACTCGCTCCTGCAGGCGAGCGTCCTGCGCCTGCGTGTGCTCAACGCGATCGCGTGCGTGATCCTGATCGTGTTCAACGCGGCGCTCGGGGTGTGGCCGATGGTCGGCATGAACAGCGTTCTCGTCGTCATCAACGCATGGTTCATCGCCCGGATGCTGCGCGACCGGCACGACGAGTCGGCGTTCGAGGTGCTCGAGGTCGACCCGTCGGACGCCTACCTGCGCCACACGCTCACCGTGCACGGCGCCGACATCGCGAAGTTCAACCCGTCGTTCGTCCACGACCCGGGCGACGACCAGGACGCCTTCCTCGTGCAGAGGGGCGACGAGACGGTCGGCGTGGTGCTGCTCCTCAGGAGCGGTGACACGGCCGACGTGCTGCTCGACTACGTCACCCCGCGCTACCGCGACTTCTCCCCCGGCGAGTTCGTCTGGCGCAAGAGCGGGCTCCTCGCCGAGCGCGGCATCCGGCGCGTCGTGACGCCCCCCGGCATGGTCGACGCCTACTACGACCGGCTCGGGTTCAGGCGCGAGGGACCGTCCTACGTGCTCGAGGTCTGAGCGCGGGTCAGCGCGACGACGCCGCGACCCACCGCTCGAGCGCCGACCGGGCGGCACCGGAGTCGATCGCCTCGGCGGCCTTCGCGACGCCGGCCGCCAGCGCGGTCTCGACGTCGGCACCCGGTGCGTCGTGGACCGCGAGCGCGGCGCCCGCATTGAGCACCACGGCGTCGCGCACCGGCCCCTGCTCGCCGGCCAGGACGCGGCGTACGACGTCGGCGTTGTGGGCGGCGTCGCCCCCGCGGAGGTCCTCCGTGGTGGCCCGGGCCATGCCGAGCGTGGCGGGGTCGACGGTGCTCTCCGCGACCCGGCCGTCGTGCACGTGCCACAGGGTCGAGGTGGTGGTGGTCGTCAGCTCGTCGAGGCCGTCGTCCCCGCGGAACACCCAGGCGTCCACCCCGCGCCCGGCCAGGACGCCGGCCATGACCGGCGCCATCCGGGCGTCCGCGCACCCGATGGCCTGGGCCTGGGGGCGGGCCGGGTTGGTCAACGGGCCGAGGATGTTGAAGGTGGTGGCGATGCCGAGCTCGCGCCGCGGCACCGCCGCGTGCCGCATGGCGGGGTGGAAGGCCGCGGAGAAGCAGAAGGTGATGCCGGCCTCCCCCGCGACCTCGGCGACGCGCGCCGGGGTGAGGTCGAGGCGGATGCCGAGCTCCTCTAGGACGTCGGCCGACCCGGACTTCGACGACGCCGAGCGGTTGCCGTGCTTGACCACGCGGGCCCCGGCGCCGGCCGCGACGATCGCGGCCATCGTGGAGATGTTGACCGACATCGACCGGTCGCCCCCCGTGCCGACGATGTCGAGCAGCCGCCCGGGCACCGAGATCGGGTTGGCCGCGGCGAGCATCGCGTCGGCGATGCCGGAGACCTCCTCGACCGTCTCGCCCTTCGCGCGCAGCGCGACCACGAGCCCGGCGAGCTGCACGGGGGTCGCCGCGCCGGCGAAGACCTCGTCCATGGCCCATCGCGCCTGCTCGGTCGTCAGGTCGACACCGGCGACGAGCGTGGAGAGGACGTCGGGCCAGGTGTGCGACATGGGGATCAGGCTAGTGGCGCAGCGGTGGGCCGCCCCAGTGGTGTCAGGAGGTGGCCGGGACCGACGGCTTCAGCAGCGCGACGACCGCCTCGGCGAGCTGGATGGGGTCGATCGGGTGCGGCACGGCGGCCTCGGCGCGCGACCAGGTGGCGAGCCAGGCGTCCTGCGGGCGACCGGTCAGCACCACGACGGGCGGGCACTGGTAGATCTCGTCCTTGAGCTGCTTGGCGATGCCCATGCCGCCGGCGGGGACCGCCTCGCCATCGAGGATCGCGAGCGCGATGTCGCCGCGGTCCATGTTCTGCAGGACCACCGGCTCGGTGGCGACCTCGACGTACTCGAGCTCGGGCATGTCCGGGTGCGGGCGGCGGCCCAGCGCCAGGATGACCTGCTGGCGGGTGTTCACGTCGTCGCTGTAGACGAGGACCTTGAGCGAGCGGTCTGCGGCGGCATCAGTCACGGGAGGCATCGTAACCGTCGCCCTCCCGCCCCCGCGTGGAGGCATGCGTCACAGCGTCAGCCGGTCGGGCGAGCGTCGCTCCGCCAGGTCCAGGCGCCGGTCCTCCCGGGCCGCCTCCTTCATCGACGAGCGCACCCACTGGGTGAACAGCACGCCGAAGAACAGCACCCCGATGAGGTCGCCGCTGGCCCACAGGATGCCGCCGGCCAGGTGCTGGTCGTCGAGCACCGATGGCAGCCACGCGCCCATCGGGCCCTCGCGGAGCGCGAGGTAGTGCTCGGCCCCGATCAGCCTCGACTGCCCCATGATCGTCACGCCGAGGAACGCGTGGAAGGGCAGCGTCATGAGGGTGAGGAGCACCCGGAAGGGGTGGCTGACCCGGCCCGGCACCGGGTCGACCCCCATGAGAGGCCAGAAGAAGAGCGTCCCGACCAGCACGAGGTGGATGTGCATCATCTGGTGCACGTAGGACGAGCTGAGGCTGGCGTCGTACCACGGGCTGAAGTAGAGCGCCCACGGCGAGACGACGTAGAGGGCGAACGCCAGCGGGGGGAACGCCAGCACCTTGGCCACCCGCGAGTGCAGCACGGCGAGCAGCCACCGGCGGGGGGCCGGCGGCAGGGTGCGCAGGGCGAGGGTCACGGGCGCGCCGAGCGCCAGGGCCAGCGGCACGACCATCGACAGGACCATGTGCTGGACCATGTGCACGCTCAGCAGGGTCGTGTCGTAGATCCCCAGGCCCGACATCGTGGCCACGCCGAACGACCCCATCCCGAGCACGACGAAGGCCAGCGTGCGCCCGAGCGGCCACCGGTCACCGCGACGCCGCAGCACGGCGACGCCGACGAGGTAGAGACCGGTCGCCCAGACCAGCACCACGAAGGGGATCGGGTCGATCCCCCAGTCGGTGAGCACCCGCCCGAGCGTGAATCGGGGCAGGACCTCCGTGGTGTCCGCGGAGAGGGTGGAGAGGGTGGGGAACACGCTGTGAACTCTATGTCGGTCCAACACAGGGGGTCGGGGTGCCCCTCGTCCTCGCCAACGGCCATAATGATCTTCGTGGCGACAGCAACTGCGACGATTCCGGCCTCCCGTCTTCACGGGCACCACGACCGACCCAGCATGGTCAGCGTGGGCACGATCATCTGGCTCGCGAGCGAGCTCATGTTCTTCGCGGCGCTGTTCGCGTCCTACTTCACCATCCGGGCGGTGAGCCCGGAGCTCTGGGCGCAGGAGACCGACAAACTCAACGTGCCGTTCTCCACGGCCAACACCGCGATCCTCGTCGCGTCGTCGTTCGCCTGCCAGTGGGGCGTCTTCGCCGCCGAGCGCGGCCAGGTCGGGCGCACGGGCAAGCTCTACAACTTCGCCAAGTGGGGCCTGCGCGAGTGGTTCATCCTCACCTACGTCATGGGCGCCATCTTCATCGGCGGACAGGCGCTCGAGTATGCCGAGCTGATCGAGCACGGCGTCACGATCCAGAGCTCGGCCTACGGCTCCATGTTCTACCTGACCACCGGCTTCCACGGCATCCACGTGGCCGGCGGACTCATCGCCTTCCTGTTCGTCCTCGGCCGCACCTACCTCGCGCGGCGCTTCACCCATGAGCAAGCCGTGACCGCGATCGTCGTGTCCTACTACTGGCACTTCGTCGACGTGGTCTGGATCGGCCTGTTCTTCATGATCTACGTCATTCAGTAAGCACCGATACCGCAACCGGCAAGGACTAATCGTGCGTTTGCTCAACCGAACCGCTGGTCGTCTCTCCCGGCACCGTCGGGGACCGCTTGCGGGTCTCGCCGTGCTGCTGCTGGGTCTCCTGATCAGCGGCTCCCTCTACACCGCCTTCTCCCCCGCCCAGGCTGACAGCCAGCCGAGCGAGACCGAGAAGGTCGCGCAGGGCAAGGAGCTCTTCCTCGCCAGCTGCTCGTTCTGCCACGGCAAGAACGGCGAGGGCGTGCCCACCGTCCGCCCGGGCTACCAGCTCGGCCCGTCACTGGTCGGCGTCGGCGCCGCCGCCGTCGACTTCCAGGTCGGCACCGGACGCATGCCCCTGGTCCAGCAGGGCCAGCAGGCCGAGCGCAAGCCGCCCGTCTTCAACGACGAGGAGATCTCCGCGCTGGCGGCCTACGTCGCCTCGCTCGGCCCCGGCCCCGCGATCCCCAACGCGGCCGACTACTCGATCGACGACCTGTCCGACGAGCAGCGCCAGGAGGCGATCTCCCGCGGCGGCCAGATCTTCCTCACCAACTGCACCGCCTGCCACAACTTCCAGGGCGCCGGCGGGGCGATGCCACGCGGCGGCTACGCACCCACGCTCCGCGGCGTGGAGCCCAAGTACGTCTGGGAGGCCATGATCACCGGCCCCCAGCAGATGCCCAACTTCAGCAACGGCAACCTCTCCCCCGACCAGAAGCGCGACGTCATCGCCTACCTCGGGAGCCTCGAGGACACGCCTGAGTACGCCGGCTTCTCCCTGGGCGGACTCGGACCTGTCTCCGAGGGCCTCTTCGCCTGGGTGATCGGCATCGGCGGACTCGTGGGCGCGGCGGTCTGGATCGCCTCGCACACGACCCGCAGCAAGAAGAGCAAGGTGAACGCGTGAGCAACGACAACTCCTCGACGCCGGAGCACCCGGTCAACGGGCCTGACGGCACCCCGGTGCCCCACGACGAGGCCCACGTGCCCACGCACCGCGAGGCCGAGCCGATCCCCGACCCGGGCCTTCCCGCGCACACGTGGCGCCCCACCGACGTCGACCCCAAGGCCGAGAAGCGCGCCGAGCGCCAGATCGCGGCCATGTTCGTGGGCGCGATGATCAGCGCCGTCCTCTTCGTCGTCGCCTACTTCACCTTCCAGATCGGCGACAACTGGGACACCATCGGCGGTCTCGGCGCCTCGACGGTCAGCCTCGGCGTGACCCTCGGCGTGAGCCTGCTGCTGATCGGCATCGGCATCATCCACCTCGCCCGCAAGCTGATGGCCGACCACGAGATGGTCGAGATGCGCCACGCGGCCGCCTCCCCGCCGGAGGACCGCGAGGCCACCGTCGAGGCACTCAACGCGGGCCTCGCCGAGGCCGGCATCGGTCGGAGGCCGCTGGTCCGCAACACGATGATCGGCGCCGTCGGCCTGCTCGGGCTGCCCGCCGTCGTGCTGCTGCGCGACCTGGCCCCGGGCAAGGCCCTCGACATCGACGCGCTCGCGCACACCATCTGGAAGCCGGGCATGCGCCTGGTGCGCGACGTCGTCGGCACCCCCATCCTCGCCAGCGAGGTCGAGATCGGTGACCTCGTCAACGCCACCGCCGAGGCGCTGTTCCCGTCGGAGGAGAACGGCTACCCCGAGCTGTCCAACCTCGACGAGCAGGTCCAGAAGGCCAAGGCCGCGATCATCGTCGTGCGGATGAACCCCGACGAGATCATCCCGCTCAAGGGCCGCGAGAAGTGGACCGTCAGCGGAATCATCTGCTACTCCAAGATCTGCACCCACGTCGGCTGCCCGATCTCCCTGTACGAGCGCACCACCCACCACGTGCTGTGCCCGTGCCACCAGTCGACCTTCGACCTCGCCGACCACGCCAAGGTCGTCTTCGGTCCGGCTGCCCGTCCTCTTCCCCAGCTGCCGCTCGCGGTGGATGACGAGGGCTACCTGGTCGCTCAGAGCGACTTCACCGAGCCCGTCGGGGCCAGCTACTGGGAGCGTGAGAAGCAAAAGTGAGCACGGACTCCAGGATCGACACCAGCAAGGTCGCGACCACCAACGGCACCGCCGCCGCGACCGCCACCAAGCCCGGCCCCGCCGGGTCCCTCGCCTCGTGGGCCGACGACCGCCTCGGTCTGGCCACGGCGATGAAGAAGAACCTGCGCAAGGTCTTCCCCGACCACTGGTCGTTCATGCTCGGCGAGATCGCCCTGTGGAGCTTCGTCGTGCTGCTCCTGACGGGCGTCTTCCTGACCCTGTGGTTCAACCCCTCGATGGGTCACGTCACCTACGAGGGCTCCTACGACCAGCTGCGCGGCGTCGGGATGTCGGAGTCGATGGCCTCGACGCTGGCCATCTCGTTCGACGTGCGTGGCGGCCTGCTCCTGCGCCAGATGCACCACTGGGCCGCGGCGATCTTCATCGCCTCGATGATGGTCCACCTGCTGCGCGTCGCCTTCACCGGCGCCTACCGCAAGCCGCGCGAGCTCAACTGGGTCATCGGCTGCCTGCTGCTGCTCCTGGGCACGCTCGAGGGCTTCACGGGCTACTCGCTGCCCGACGACCTGCTCTCCGGCACCGGCGTCCGCGCCGCGGACGGCTTCCTGAAGGCGACCCCCGTCGTCGGCACCTACATGTCGTTCCTGCTGTTCGGTGGCGAGTTCCCGGGTGAGGCGATCATCCCGCGCCTCTACATCGTGCACGTGCTGCTGATCCCCGGGATCCTGCTGGCGCTCATCGCCGCCCACATGCTGCTGCTCGTCTACCACAAGCACACGCAGTGGCCCGGGCCCGGCCGCACCGAGCAGAACGTCGTCGGCTTCCCGATGCTCCCCGTCTACGCCGCCAAGGCCGGTGGCTTCTTCTTCATGGTCTTCGGCGTCGTCGCCCTCATGGGTGGCCTGATGTCGATCAACCCGGTGTGGAAGCTCGGCCCCTACGACCCGACCAAGGTCACCGCAGGCTCCCAGCCCGACTGGTACATGGGCTGGCCCGACGGACTGCTCCGCATCGTCCCGACCGGGTGGGAGTCGGTGTTCTTCGGCTACACGTTCTCGTGGAACGTGATGCTGCCGATCCTCATCGTGCCTCCGCTGATGCTCGTCATCTTGATCCTGCTGCCGTTCATCGAGGGCTGGATCACCGGCGACAAGCGCGACCACCACCTGCTCCAGCGCCCGCGCAACGCGCCGACGCGCACCGCCGTCATGGTGTCGCTGATGACGTTCTACGGACTCGCCTGGGCGGCCGGTGGCAACGACATCATCGCCATCAAGCTCGACCTGAGCATCAACCAGATCACCTACTTCATGCGGGCGGCCGTCTTCCTCGGGCCCCTGCTGGCGTTCTGGATCACCCGGCGCTGGTGCATCTCGCTGCAGCGGCACGACAACGAGATGCTGCTCCACGGCTACGAGACGGGCATCATCACCCGCTCCCCCGAGGGCGCCTACTCGGAGCGCCACCTGCCGATCGGCGAGGCAGCCGCCTACACGCTCACGGCGCGTGAGCGCGACCAGGTCCACACGGTCGCGGGCGACACCGACGCCGCCGGTGTGGCCGCGCCCAACTCGCGCTCGGAGAAGCTGCGGGCCAAGCTGTCGTCGTGGGCGTTCAGCCACAACGTGCAGAAGCCCACGCGGGCCGAGCTCGAGGAGGCGCACCACCACGCCGAGCACGAGGCCGAGCTCCAGGCAGGGCTCGACCACCCGGCCGACGGACACCAGTTCGACGACCACCAGCTCCGCGACACCGAGGACGTCCCGCTGCGCGACCACTGAGCGCACGCGACGCACGAGGGCCCGCCGGGATCGTTCCCGGCGGGCCCTCGTCTCGTCAGTGGGCGTGTCCACGACGCCCGTCGGCTGACCGTGGTGGATCCGAGTCACCAGGTGACCTGGATCCTCCCCGATGCGTCGCGGGCTCCACTCCCCCAAAGGTCGGGGGTCAGCTGAGGGCCGAGCCCTGCTTCCAGTCGGCGGCGGAGAGGTTCCAGTCGCCGTAGCCGTTGTCGAGCGTCATCTGACGGGCGGACCCGGTCACCTCGACGACGTCGCCACGGCTGGTGCGGTCGTAGAGCCACTGGGCGTCCGCGACGCTCATCCCGACACACCCGTGCGAGACGTTGGCGCTGCCCTGCGAGCCGACCGACCACGGCGCGGCGTGCAGGAACTCACCGGAATAGGTCACCCGCAGGGCGTACTCGACGTTGGACAGGTCGTAGTACTCCGGGTCGCCCTCGGAGACGCCGATCGTCGCGGCGTTCATCCGCTTCTGGCGGAACTTCTCGATCACGACCTTGGTGCCCGAGCGGGTCTCCCACCCCGGCTTGCCGGCGCTGATCGGGATGGTGCGGGCGAGCTTGCCGTTGACGAACGTGCGCATCGTGTGGCTGCGCACGTCGACGCGGCTCACCACCGAGTCGCCGATGTGGAAGTCGAGGCGCCGTGACTCCTGGCCGTAGATCCCGTTGCCCGCCGGCAGGCTGTTGATGTCGAGGTCGACCGACACGTCGGTGCCGGGCCTCCAGTAGTGCGCGGGCCGGTAGTGGGCCTCCCGGTCGCTCAGCCAGTACCACGAGCCCTTCTGGGCGGGCGTGCTGGTGACCGCCATGTGCCTCTCGAACCGCGCCCGGTCGGTGACGGGCAGGTCGAACGTCACGACGACCGGCATCCCGACGCCCACCGTCTCGCCGTCCAGGGGCGCCACCGAGGGGAAGGTCTGCTCGTCGAGGGTGAGCTCGACCGTGTGGAACCTGCGCGCGCGCTCGACCGTGCTGCCGTCGGAGCGGGTCGCGGAGGCGATCAGGCGGTAGTCGGTGCCGGGCTCCAGCCGGGTGGACGCGGTCCAGGTGCCGTCGTCGGAGAGACTCCCCTGCACCGGACCGGCGGGCGAGGTCACCCGTACGTCGTCGAGGTGGCCGCCGACGGTCGACACCGTGAGCGGCGCGTCGATCGGCACCGCGGTCGGGTCGGCGAAGCCGGTCGTGATCCGGACCGGCTCCGGCGCGGCGGACTCCGTGGCGTCCGCGGACCCCGACGCGGCTGGAGCGTCGCCGGAGCCGTCGGAGGAGGAGGTCGGTCCCGCCGTGCTGCAGGCAGCGAGTCCCGCCATCATGACCAGCGCCGCAGCGGCCGCCGTCGGACGGCGTGCCGGGCGCGTGGAACGGAGCACGCGTGAGCGCATGCGACGTCACCCCCCAGGAGAGCCCGCCCGGTCGGACGGAGGAACAGCAGAACCCGTCCAGCGTACGTCGCGGACGGGCTCTGCTGAAAAGGGCGGCTCAGTGGGCGTGTTCGCCCCGGTAGTACTCGAAGACGAAGCCGCACACCACGATGGCACCGGCGGCGAAGCCGATGATGGCCAGCCACCAGGCCGACAGGGCGATGCCGTAGACGATCACGCCCAGCGCCATGGCGCACCACAGGGGCCACCAGGAGTAGGGCGGGAAGAAGCCCAGCTCACCGGCGCCGTCGGCGATGTCGGCCTCCTTGCGGTCCTCCGGCCTCGGGTCCATGCGCGAGGCGTGGAAGCCGAGGTAGAGGGTGATCATGCCGGTGAGGAGCGCGGTCATGACGAGCGCGGAGGTGCCGGTCCAGTCCTCGGACAGGAACCAGTAGCCCGGTGCCACGACCCCCACGAACACGGTGGTGATCCCGAAGATCCATGCCTCGGCCTTCATCGGTCCCTCTCCTCGTCGGTCGGCTCGGCCGGCTCGCCGGCGCGCTCACGCAGCATCTCCTCGCGCCCCGCCACCTCGGGGCGTCGGCGACGGCGCCGTCACGCTCGGCGTCGTTGTCCTCCAGCTCGAGCAGCGCGACCTCCGGGTGGTGCAGGTCGAAGGCCGGCGACTCGGAGCGGATGCGCGGCAGCGTGGTGAAGTTGTGGCGCGGCGGCGGGCAGCTGGTGGCCCACTCGAGGGAGCGCCCCCAGCCCCACGGGTCGTCGACCGGCACCTTCGGGCCCCTGGCCGAGACGTAGACGTTGTAGAGGAACGGCAGCGTCGAGGCGGCGAGCAGGAACGAGCCCGCCGTCGAGATCTGGTTGAGCGTGGTGAAGCCGTCCTCGGGCAGGTAGTCGGCGTAGCGGCGCGGCATGCCCTCGACACCCAGCCAGTGCTGGACCAGGAAGGTGGTGTGGAAGCCGACGAACAGCACCCAGAAGTGGAGCTTGCCGAGACGCTCGTCAAGCATCCGCCCGGTGAACTTGGGCCACCAGAAGTAGAAGCCGGCGAACATCGCGAACACCACCGTGCCGAACACCACGTAGTGGAAGTGCGCCACCACGAAGTAGGAGTCGGAGACGGTGAAGTCGAGCGGCGGGCTGGCCAGGATGACTCCGGTGAGGCCACCGAAGAGGAAGGTGACGAGGAAGCCGATCGACCACAGCATGGGCGTGTCGAACGACAAGGATCCGCCCCACATCGTGCCGATCCAGTTGAAGAACTTCACGCCTGTCGGCACGGCGATGAGGAAGGTCATGCCGGAGAAGAACGGCAGGTCGACGGCGCCGGTGACGAACATGTGGTGGGCCCACACCGCGACCGAGAGCATCGCGATGCCGAGGGTGGCGGCCACCAGGCCGACGTAGCCGAAGATCGGCTTGCGGCTGAAGACCGGCAGGATCTCGGAGACGATGCCGAAGAACGGCAGCGCGATGATGTAGACCTCTGGGTGCCCGAAGAACCAGAACAGGTGCTGCCACAGGATCGGACCGCCGTGGGAGGGGTCGAACACGTGGGCACCGAGGATGCGGTCGGCCTCGAGCGAGAGCAGCGCACCCGCGAGGATCGGGAACACCATGATCACGAGCATGCTGGTGATCAGCGTGTTCCACACGAAGATCGGCATCCGGAACATCGTCATACCGGGCGCGCGCATGCAGATGATCGTGGTGATGAAGTTGACCGCACCCAGGATCGAGCCCAGGCCGGCCATCCAGAGGCCCATGATCCACAGGTCGCCACCCACGCCTGGACTGCGCACGGCGTCGGAGAGCGGCGTGTAGGCGAACCAGCCGAAGTCGGCGGCACCGGACGGGGTCAGGAAGCCGGAGGCGGCGATGAGGCCGCCGAAGAGGAACAGCCAGTAGCTGAACATGTTGAGTCGCGGGAACGCGACGTCGGGGGCGCCGATCTGCAGCGGCATGATCACGTTGGCGAAGCCGAAGAACAGCGGCGTCGCGAACAGCAGCAGCATGATCGTGCCGTGCATGGTGAACAGCTGGTTGTAGAGCTGCTCGCTGACGACCTGGCCGCCCGGGTAGGCGAGCTCGGCGCGGATCAGCATGGCCATCAGGCCGGCGATCAGGAACCACGCGAACGAGGTGCCCAGGTAGAGCTTGCCGATCAGCTTGTGGTCGGTCGTCGTCAGGATCCGCACGACCTGCTGGCCCAGCGGCTTGCGCTCAGGCGGCGGAGTCGCGGCCTGGGGTGCGGGAGCGGTGGTGGCAGTCACTCCTGGCTTCCTTCCTGGGACTGGCTCTCGCCCAGTCCGGTCTGCGTGGTGGCTTCAGATCCGCCCAGGAGCGGCTCCGCGAGGGTCTGGCCGGTCTCGGCCAGGTCGGCGAGGTAGGCCTCGTACTCCTCCTGGCTGACCACCTCGACCTCGAAGAGCATCCGCGAGTGGTAGACGCCGCACAGCTCGTAGCACTTGCCGGGGTAGGTGCCCTCCACGGTCGGGGTGACCTGGAGGTGGTTGATCCGGCCCGGGATGACGTCCATCCGGGTCAGGAACGAGGGCACACCGAAGTTGTGGATCACGTCGGGCGAGTGGAGGTTGAACTGGATCCGCTGGTTGACCGGCAGGACCAGCACGGGGATCTCGTTGCCGTCACCGATGGTGTAGACGTACTCGTCGTAGGCGTAGTCGCCGTCGTAGCCGGTGGCGTCGACGTTCTGCTCGCCCAGGCCGTAGTTGAAGGTCCAGCTCCACTGCTGGCCCATGACCTCGACGGTCACGTCGGGGTCGGGCTCGACCTCGGTCATCACGTCCTGGACCCGCACCGTGTGGAAGAAGAACACCACGCACATCAGCACGGGGGCGATCGTGTAGAACACCTCGAGCGGCAGGTTGTAGCGCGTCTGCCGCGGGACCTCGTCGGGGCTGCGGCGGCGGAACTTCACCACCGCGTAGACGATCAGGCCCCACACGATGACACCGGTCACCAGTGCGGCGACCCACGCCCACTTCCACAGCTCGTAGGTGTAGGGGCCCTGCTCGCTGGCCCTGTCGGGCATGGCGAGGTTGCGGATCTGGTGCTGGTCGGCCTCGGAGCACGCGGCCAGCGCCATCATCGTCACGCCCAGCAGCGCGACCTTCAGGGTGCGCCTCACGGGCGCGCCCGAAAGGTTGGGGACTTGCAGACCCACTGACGAGCCTCTCTCTCGGTGCTTCTCGACCCATAGAGCGTATCCCCAACTCGCCGCGCCGTGCGGGGCAGGGTCGGGTGTCGGTCCATCTGCGCAGGTCAGAGTCGCTCCGCGGCCCCCGCCGGGTGGTCGTGGCATAAGTTGCCCCAGTGACTGCCCCTCCCGCCGGGCCCGGCGACCTGGACAGCGCGTCCTCGGCGCCGCTGCACCCGGCGGCCCGCGAGGTCCTCCTCGCCGCGCTGGAGCGCGGCTACGCCGACCCGCGCCGGCTGCACCGGCCGGGACGGGAGGCGCGGCTGCTGCTCGACAACGCCCGCGAGGCGACGGCCGACGCGCTCGGCGTGCGGGCCGACGAGGTGACGTTCACCCCCAGCGGCACCCACGCGGTCCACCTGGGCCTGCTCGGCCTCGTGCGCGGCTCACGTCGCGGCGACGGGGTCGCGCACTCGGCGGTCGAGCACTCCGCGGTCCGCCACGCGGTGGCCTGGGGTGCCCGCGCGGTCGAGGTGGGCACCGACATGCACGGCCGGGTCCGCCCCGACCACCTCCTCGAGGCGGCCCGCTCCCCCGGCGTCGGCACCGTCGCCCTGCAGACCGCCAACCACGAGGTGGGCACCGTGCAGCCCATCGACGAGCTCGCCCTGCCCGACGACGTCGCCCTCTTCACCGACGCGTGCGCGTCGATGGGGCGCTGCGCCCTCCCCGAGGGTTGGGCGGCGGCCGCCGGCTCCGCGCACAAGTGGGGCGGACCGGCCGGCGTCGGCGTGCTGCTGGTCCGCAAGCGGGCGCGGTGGCGCCCCCCGTTCCCCGGCGACGACCGCGTCGACGAGCGGTCCACCGGCTTCGAGAACGTCCCTGCCGTGCTCGCGGCCGCCGCCGCCCTGCAGGCGGTCGTGGCCGAGCGCGAGGAGGTCGGCGCCCGCCAGCACGCGCTCGTGGACGTCGTACGCCGCCGGGTGGCCGCCGAGGTGCCCGACGTGGAGGTGGTCGGCGACCCCGAGCGGCGCCTGCCCCACCTGGTCACGTTCTCGTGCCTCTACGTCGACGGCGAGGCCCTGGTGGGCGAGCTCGACCGGCGCGGCTTCGGCATCGCCAGCGGGTCGGCCTGCACGGCCTCCACCCTGACCCCCAGCCACGTGCTGGAGGCGATGGGGGTGCTCACGCACGGCAACGTCCGCCTGTCCCTCCAGCGCGACACCTCTCGCGCCGAGGTGGACGCCTTCTGCGACGCCCTGCCCGGCGTGGTCGCCGAGATCCGGTCGCGGGTGGGCATGTGAGCAGGTCCGACGTCGCCCTGGAGCTGGACTGCCGCGACCTGCCCTGCCCGATGCCGGTCATCGAGCTCGCCCGCCACCTCGGCGACGTGGCGGTCGGCGAGCTGCTCGCGGTGGTCGCACGCGACCCGGCCGCGGCCGTCGACGTGCCGGCGTGGTGCCGGATGAAGGGCCAGGCCTACGTCGGCGTCGACTCCGCCGACGACGGGACGGCCCGCTACGTCGTACGGCGCCTGGGCTGAGCGGGACGGGGCCTGCCGGTCAGGGGCGGATCGTGCGCAGGTGCGGCTCGAAGTCGGCGACGGCCTCGTCGCCGTAGGTCGCCGCGCACCGCTCGAGGAACGCGTGGCGGGAGATCTCGTACTCCTGGGTGCCGACCTGCTCCACCACGTGCACGGCGAGCAGGCAGCCCAGCTGGGCGGCGCGCTCGTGGCCCAGGCCCCACGTCAGGGCCGCCAGGAAGCCGGCCCGGAAGGCGTCGCCGACCCCGGTCGGCTCGACCTTCTCGATCTCGGGGACCGCGCCCACGACCACCGACTCCTCGCCCTTGCGGTCGATGCGCACGCCCGCCGGGCCGAGGGTGACCACCCACGTGCCCACGCGTGAGAGGACGTCGTCGCGGCTCCACCCGGTCTTCTGGGTGATCAGGCTGGCCTCGTACTCGTTGGAGAAGAGGATGTCGGCGCCGTCGATGAGCTGGCGGATCAGCGCACCGTCGCCGAAGGCGAGCTGCTGGGAGGGGTCGGCCAGGAACCGGTAGCCGCGCTGGCGGCACTCCTCGGTGTGGCGCAGCATCCCCTGCGGGTCGTCCGGGCCGATGATGACGTAGTCGGGGTCGCCGACGCGGTCGACGATCGGCTTGAGCTCGATCTCGCGCGACTCGCTCATCGCGCCGGCGTAGAAGCTCGCGATCTGCGCCATCGAGGAGTCGTTGGTGCACACGAAGCGGGCCGTGTGGCGTGTCTCGGAGACGTGCACCGAGTCGCAGTCGACGTTGTGCCGCTCGAGCCAGGCGCGGTAGTCGGCGAAGTCCTCGCCCACGGCGCCGACCAGCACCGGGCGCAGGCCCAGGTTGCCGAGACCGAAGCAGATGTTGGCGGCACACCCGCCGCGGCGCACGTCGAGGTCCTCGACGAGGAAGGACACCGAGAGCTTGTCGAGCTGGTCGACGACCAGGCTGTCGGCGAACTTGCCCGGGAAGGACATCAGGTGGTCGGTTGCGATGGATCCGGCAACGAGGAGGGACACGCCGCGAGACACTACCTCCCGGTACGGCTCGGGATACGCATCAGTAGCCAATAGCGTCGTGGCCATGATGACGTCACGACGCCCCGCGACCCCCTTCAGCGACGAGCTGGGCACCCCCGCAGAGATGGCCGCCGACGGCCGTGCGGCCAGCCGCAACCTCGGGCTGCAGAGTCGCCTCGAACGAGCCGCGCGCGCCGCCGGCAGGCCCGCGCCGAGCCTCCACTTCGACGACTACCCCGCCGAGGTCGGCAAGCGCGAGATCCGCGTGTCCGAGGCCGCCGCGCGCCTCGCCGGCGCCCTCCACCTCCACCTGGACTGACCTTGGACTGACCCGGGACTGACCCGGGACTGACCCGGGACTGACCCGGGACTGACCCGGGCACGACGAAGGCCCCCGCCAGAGGCGGGGGCCTTTCGCGTGCCGGCTCAGCGAGCCGGACTCAGTGGAACGAGTCGCCGCAGGCGCACGAGCCGGTGGCGTTGGGGTTGTCGATCGTGAAGCCCTGCTTCTCGATGGTGTCGACGAAGTCGATCTCCGCACCGTTGAGGTAGGGCACGCTCATCCGGTCGACGACCACGGTCACGCCGTCGAAGTCGGTGGTGACGTCGCCGTCGAGCGTGCGCTCGTCGAAGAAGAGCTGGTAGCGCAGGCCCGAGCAGCCACCGGGCTGCACGGAGATCCGCAGGGCCAGGTCGTCGCGGCCCTCCTGCTCCAGGAGACTCTTCACCTTGCCTGCGGCGACAGCGGAGAGGTTGATCTGGTCGGTCCTGCGCTCGGTGGTCGCGCTCTGCTCGGTCATCTCATCACTCCAGAAGTCTCGGGTACTGCTCGGCTCAATGGTCGCACACCGGCGGATATTCCCGGCCGGCCGGCGCAGCCGCGCGTCCGTCCGTCCACCTGGCTCAGCGCGACCAGGTGCGCGCGACCCGGGCGGCGAGGTCGGCGAGGGCCTCGGCCGGGGCGCTGAAGGCGCGCTCCTCCCCCACCAGGTCCACGAGCGAGTAGGCGGACTCGATGCCGAGGGCGCGCATCTCGCGCGAGCCGACCAGCACCTGCCCGGCCAGCGCGATGCAGGGACGCAGCGCCTCGGAGGCGATCTCGGCCACGCCGTAGGGCACCTTGCCCGCGCGGCTGGAGAAGTCGAACGCGCCCTCGCCGGTCACGACGAGGTCGGCCGCGCGCGCCCGGTCGGCGAGCGAGACCGCCTCGGCGACCAGGCCGATGCCGGGCTGCCGGGTGGCACCGAGGGCGAGCAGGGCGTAGCCGATGCCGCCGGCGGCCCCGGCGCCCTTGTCGAGCGACGTACGCCGGTCGGTGGCGACGGCGAACGCCTCCAGCCACCCGTCCACCTCGGCGATCCGGTCCTCGGCGACCCCCTTCTGCGGCCCGAAGGTCTTGGTGGCCCCGAACAGGCCGGTGAGGGGGTTGTCGACGTCGCTCGCCGCCACCAGGGTCACGCCGTCCAGCCGCCGCCGCGCCGGTGCGAGGTCGACCGTGGTCACCGACCCCAGCGGAGCGGCACCCCCGTCGAGCGGGCCGTCGGACACGGCGCCGAGCGTCGCCAGGACGCCCGCGCCGCCGTCGTTGGTGCCGGTGCCGCCCAGACCGACCACCACCGTGCGCGCCCCACCCTCCACCGCGGCCAGCACCAGCTCGCCCACCCCGACGCTGGAGGCGGTCTCGACCGGGCCGGAGACCAGGTGCAGGCCCGCCGCCTGCGCAGCCTCGACGTAGGCCGTCGTGCCGACCCGCAGCACCGCCGCGGGGACGGGCGCGCCGTGCGGGCCCGAGACCGTCACCGCCGCGAGCTCGCCGCCCATCGCGGCATGCAGCACGTCGACGAAGCCGGGGCCGCCGTCCGCCATCGGGGCGAGGTCGAGGTCGTCGCCCGGCGCCTGCCGGCGCCACCCGGCGGCGACGGCCTCGGCGGCCTGGACCGCGGTGAGGGTGCCGGCGAACTTGTCGGGGGCGATCAGCACGCGCATGGCTGCATCCTGTCAGTGGGGCCATCCGGCATGCTTGGCGCATGAGCCTGGACCCGATCGTCGCCGAGATCACCGTGCCGGTGACCCCGACCGAGGCCTTCGTCGGCTTCACGGCCCAGATGGGCGAGTGGTGGGACCCGATGCTGAGCCCCGACCCGGCCACCTTCACCGGCATCGCCATCGACCCCGACGGACCGGTGGCCTCCGTGCACGGCGACGAGCAGTACGTCTGGGGCAGGGTCGACATGTGGGACCCGATCGGTCGCTACACCCAGCAGTTCTGGCTCGGCCACGCCGAGGAGCAGCCGACCACCCTCGACGTGCTGTTCACCGAGGCCGAGGGTGGCACCGTGGTGCACCTCGAGCACGGCGGCTGGGCCGACGGCAGCGAGGACGTGCGCGCGAAGTACACCCACTGGGACGACCTCCTCCGGCGCTACGCCGTCCACGTGTCGTGACCGCGACGGTCGTCCGGCCGATGCGCGAGGACGATGTCGCGGCCTTCGCCGAGATCACCGCGACGTCCTACCACGAGGTCGACACCCGCACCCACCAGCGCGCATGGCCCGATCCCGTACGCCGCCCGGCCGCACGCAACGGCCACTGGGTCCGGCGGACCCGGCAGGCGCTGGCCACCGACCCGGGCGGCTGCTGGGTCGCGGAGGTCGATGGCGAGCTCGTCGGCGGTGCGGTGTCGCGGGTGCGTGAGCTGATGTGGATCCTCGCCTCGTTCGCGGTGCGCCCCGAGCACCAGGGCCGCGGCATCGGCACCCAGCTGATGGCGGCCGCGCTGCACCACGGCCGGGGGTGCCTGCGCGGCATGTTCGCCGCGAGCGCCGACCCCGGCGCCGTGCGCCGCTACCGGCTCGCGGGCTTCGACCTCCACCCGCAGATGATCCTCACCGGGGTCGTCGACCGCAGCGCCATCCCGGTGGTCGGCCGGGTGCGCGAGGGCACGGCCGGCGACCGCGACCTGATGGACTCGCTCGACCGGCGCACGCGCGGCGCCGCGCACCTCGGTGACCACGACCTGCTGCTCGAGCAGTTCCGCCTCGTCGTGACCGACCACTCGACGGGCTCCGGCTACGCCTACGTCGACGACGAGGGCGTGCCGGTGCTGGTCGCGGCGACCAACCGGCGTACGGCGTCAGGGCTCATGTGGGAGGCACTGGCGTCCTCGACCCCGGGCGCCCAGGTGTCGGTGCACCACGTCACCGCGGCCAACGCCTGGGCGCTCGACGTCGGCCTGGCGGCCCGGCTGGCGATCTACACCAACGGATACCTCTGCCTGCGGGGGATGAAGCCCCCGGCGCCCTACCTGCACCACGGCTCGCTGCTCTAGCCGCGAGCCGCGCAGGCCGCGCAGGCCGCGAGGGGCTGACGTCAGCCGGCGGAGCCCGGCTCGAGGCGGGCGCCGGCCGCGACCGTGCCCGAGACCTCCGAGTCGCGCCCGGCGAGCACGAGGTCGTCGTCATGGGCGACCCGGCGCGACGGCTCGGCGCCGACGCGGGCCCCGGCGCGCACCTCGCACCGCTCGTCGAGGACGGCCGTGCGGACGACCGAGCCGGCGCGGATGACGCAGTCCTCCATCACGACGCTGTCGTGGACCTCGGCGCCCTTCTCCACCACGACGCCGGGGCCGAGCACGCTGCCGACGACGAGGCCGGCCACGTCGGCGCCCGGCGACAACAGGGAGTCGTGGCACTCCCCCGCCGCGCGCACGCGCGCCGCGGGGCGGTCGGGCCAGTGCGAGATGACCGGCCGGCCGGGGTGGTCGAACACGTCGACCCGGCCGGCGAGCAGGTCGCGGTGCGACTGCAGGTAGAGGCTGGGCTGGCCGACGTCGCGCCAGTAGCCGGTCAGCGGGACCGCGGCGGCGCGTCCGGTCTCGACCAGGCGCGGGAGCAGGTGCTCGCCGAAGTCGCCGATGCCGCTGTCGCCGTCGTCCTGCTCGCCGGACAGCTCGCGCCGCAGGTCGCGCAGCGTCCCCAGCAGGGCCTCGGTGTCGTAGAGGAAGATCTCGGTGGCCACCGTGCCCGCCGACGGCCGCGACGGCTTGCTCTCGATCCCGGTGATCGTGCCGTCGCCGCGCGAGAGCACCACGACGTTGTCGGAGGCGTCCTTCTTGGTGACCTCGCTCGTCAGCACGGTCGCCACGCGCCCCGAGGCGACGTGGTCCTCGACGACGGGGCCGAGGTCCATGTTGAAGACGTGGTCGGCGCTGCACACCACCAGGGTCGGCGCGCCGAAGGCCTCGATGTCGGCCGACATCCGCAGCAGCAGGTCGCCGTTGCCGTGCGCGAAGCCGCTCTCGGTCGCCGGCCCGGTGCCGGTCTGCGGGACGATGCGGCGAAAGCCCCCGCGGTTGCGGTCCAGGCTCCAGGGACGACCGCCGGAGAGATAGTCGTCGATGGAGGTGACCTGGTACTCCAGGGACACCCACACGTCGGTCAGGTCGGCGTGCACGAGGCTGGAGAGGGCGAAGTCGATCAGCCGGTGCACGCCGCCGAAGGGCAGCGCGGGCTTGGCTCGCTCCCGGGTCAGCACGTCCATCCGGGAGCCCTGGCCACCCGCCTGGACCAGGGCCAGGACCTCACCTCGTCGCGTCATGCTCGAAGCATGGCATCCCGGGCGACCCGCCTGCTTCCCCTCCTAGGATGAGGCCATGCCCCGCGCCGCACGACGTTCGTCCCGTCCGTCCTGCGTCGGCGGGTCTCGCTGCGGGGACGCCGCATGAGCCTCGTCGACCTGCCGCTCCTGCCCCTCGGCAAGGGCCGCGACCTCGATGCCGAGCGCGGCGTGGAGTGCCCCGGCGACCTGCCGGCGGCGTCCGACCCCGACCTGGTGGCGCGGGCCCGGGCGGCCAAGGAGGCGCTGGGCGAGCGGGTGTTCGTGCTCGGGCACCACTACCAGCGCGACGAGGTCATCCAGTTCGCCGACGTCACGGGCGACTCGTTCAAGCTCGCACGCGACGCGGCGGCCCGCCCGGCCGCCGAGTTCATCGTCTTCTGCGGCGTCCACTTCATGGCCGAGTCGGCCGACATCCTCACCTCGCCGAGCCAGCAGGTGGTCCTGCCCGACCTGGCCGCCGGGTGCTCGATGGCCGACATGGCCCGCCTGCGCCAGGTCGAGGACGCGTGGGACGCCCTGGCCGCCGCGGGCGTCCAGGACGCCGTCGTCCCGGTGACCTACATGAACTCCAGCGCCGACATCAAGGCGTTCTGCGGGCGCAACGGCGGCGTCGTGTGCACCTCCTCCAACGCCGACGTCGCCCTCGAGTGGGCGTTCGCCCAGAAGGCCGCGGCCCCCGGTGGGGCCACGGTGCTGTTCCTCCCCGACCAGCACCTCGGGCGCAACACCGCGGTGCTCCAGATGGGCATCGGCCTCGACGAGTGCGTCGTGTGGGACCCGCTCCAGCCCGGCGGCGGGCTCACCCCCGAGGAGCTCCGACGGGCCCGGATGATCCTCTGGAAGGGCCACTGCTCGGTGCACGGCCGGTTCTCCGAGGACGTCGTCGACGAGCTCCGGGCCCAGCACCCCGGCATCAACGTGCTGGTCCACCCCGAGTGCCGGCACGAGGTCGTGCTCAAGGCCGACCTGGTGGGCTCGACCGAGTTCATCATCAAGACCATCGAGGCCGCCGAGCCCGGCACGGTGTGGGCGATCGGCACCGAGCTCAACCTCGTCAAGCGGCTGGCCGACGCCCACCCGGACAAGACGATCGTCTTCCTCGACCGCAACGTCTGCTACTGCTCGACGATGAACCGCATCGACCTGCCCCACCTGGTGTGGGCCCTGGAGAGCCTGGTCGCGGGCACGGCGGTCAACCGCGTCGCCGTCGACCCCGAGACCCAGGCCGACGCGCTCGTGGCGCTCCAGCGGATGCTCGACCTGCCCGGCACGTCGCACCGCGACTGAGGGGCCGGCCAGCGATGACGACGACACGACGGCGGATCAGCGATGCCGAGCGCCGCAGCCGGATCGCCGTACGCCACGCGCTGGCGCCGGCCCGCCGGCTCGACCACGTCGAGACGGTCACCCGGACGATGACCGCCCTGCACGCGACGGAGGCGGCCACCGTCCACCTCGCCGTCGCCGCCCGCTCCGAGGGGGTCACCCCGGCCGACGTCGACGCGGCGCTCTACGACCACCGCTCGGTGGTCAAGCAGCTCGCGATGCGCCGCACGCTCTTCGTCTTCCCCCGCGAGCTGCTGCCCGCCGCGTGGGGCAGCGCGTCCGCCCGCGTCGCGGCGTCGGAGCGTCGGCGCATCGCCAAGGCGATCGCCGCGGGCGGGATCGCCGACGACGGAGCGCGCTGGCTCGACCTGGCCTGTGCCGCCGTCCTCGACCGGCTCGCCGCCGGTCCGGCGAGCACCGCCCAGCTGCGCGCCGAGGTGCCGGAGCTGGCGGGGACGGTCGGCGGCGGCACGGACAAGCCGTGGGACCGACCGGTGCCGGTCGCCCCGTGGGTGCTCACCGTCCTCGGCCTGGAGGCCCGGGCGTTCCGCGGGCGCAACGCCGGCCACTGGCGGCTCAACAAGCCCACCTGGACGACCGCGGAGGACTGGCTGGGCGTCGTGGAGCCGCCGCTCGACGAGGCGGCGGGCTACGCCGCGCTGGTCGGCCAGTGGCTGACCACCTTCGGGCCCGGCACCGCGGCCGACATCCAGTGGTGGCTCGGCTCGACCAAGACCGCCGTCACGCGGGCGTTGGCCGACGTCGGCGCCGTCGAGGTCGACCTCGACGACGGCTCGACCGGATGGGTGCACCCCGACGACGTCGAGGACACCGGTCCGGTGGAGCCCTGGGCCGCGCTGCTGCCGACCCTCGACCCCACCGTGATGGGGTGGCGGGGCCGCGACTTCTACCTCGACCCCGCCCACGTGCCGTTCCTCGTCGACACCAACGGCAACGCCGGCACCACGGCCTGGTGGGACGGCCGCGTCGTCGGCTGCTGGGTGCAGGACGAGATGGGGGTCGTCCGGCTCTCGCTGGTCGAGGACGTCGCGACCGACGGGCGCGCGGCGCTCGAGCACGAGGCGCAGCGGCTCACCACGTGGCTCGACGGCGTCGTGATCGGCAACGTCTACGCGTCGCGACAGATGAAGCACGCCAGGCTCCCCTGACGCCGCGCGCCTGCGCTCAGGCGCCGGCGCGGGGCAGCTCGAACCAGAACACCGAGCCACCGCCGTCGCGGGCCTCGACGCCCAACCGGCCGCCGTGGGCCTCGATGATCCGACGGCACGTCGCCAACCCGATGCCCGAGCCCTCGACTCTCTTGTCGAGCCGCGCGAGCGGCGCGAAGACCCGCTCCCGCATGTCCTCGGGGACGCCGCGGCCGCGGTCGCGCACCTCGACCCGGTGGTGCCCGTCGACCGGGACCGAATCCACCTCGACCTCCGGCACCGCGCCGGGCTCGGTGAACTTCACGGCGTTGTCGAGCAGGTTCATCAGCACCGCACGCAGCTGGGCCGCGTCACCGCGCACGAGCGGCAGCACGCCCGCCGAGACGCACTCGCGCGGCAACCGCCCGGTCAGGTCGTCGAGCGCCGACGACAGCTCGGCCGCCAGGTCGACGACGTCGTCACCCGGCGCCCGGCCCTGCTGGGCGAACTCCAGCAGGTTGGCGATCAGGGCGGTCATCCGGTCGACGCCGCGGCGCGCCCGGGCCAGGGTGTCGAGCTGGTCGGGCGCCTCGACGTCGAGCTCGAGCGTCTCGAGCGACAGGGAGATCGAGGTCAGCGGGTTCTTGAGGTCGTGGCTGACCTGGCCGGCGAAGTTGGCCAGGCGCTCGTTGGACGTGCTGAGCCGGGCGTCGGCCTCGGCGAGACGCCGCGAGGCGAGCTCGAGCTCGAGGACGTCGACCACGCGGTAGGCGAGCTGGGCCAGGCCGTGGGCCGCCTCCTCGCTGACCTCGTGGGGGCGGTCGTCGAAGACGCAGAGCGTGCCGATGGTGACGCCGGACGGCGTGGTCAGCGGGTGGGAGCCGTAGTACCTCACGTGGGCGACCTCGCCGGTCGTCCACGGGTTCCGCGCGAACCGCACGTCGCGGCCGGCGTCCTCCACCATGATCGGCGTGCCGCCCTCCACCACCAGCCGGCACATCGAGTCCTCCACCGGGGAGTCGGCGCCCGCGAACCCGGTCGTCGCGACCTGGTGCTGGACCTCCGAGCCCAGCAGGTTGACCGCCGCGAACGGGACGCCGGCCACCTGGGCGGCGAGCTGCACGAGCGAGTCGAGCTCGCGCCGCGGCGGGTCGTGGAGGACGCCGTAGACAGCGATGGCGCGATCTCGCTCCCGGCCGTCGTTCACAGCCCGGGCGCCTTCCACACCGCCAGCCACCGCTGGAGGTCGGCCTCCATCGGCAGCTCGGACTGCAGCAGGTCGCGCACGGACAGCTCGAGCAGCGTGTCGCGGGTCTGCTCCCCCGTCGGCGCGAACGGGTAGAACGTGCCCTGCTTGTAGAGGTAGGTGAGCCCGAACCGCTGGCCCGACGCGTTGGCGAACGGCACCATCGAGCACAGCAGTCCCGACTCGAAGCCGTTGAGCTCCAAGGTGGTGTTGACCGCGTGCAGGTCGGTGCACAGCCCCGCCATGTCGTCCTTGTCGCCGCTGACGACGAGCCAGGTGAAGCCGAAGTCGTCCTGGGTGACCTCCACGTCGGGCGCGTCGTCGTCGTCGCGGATGAGGCCCAGCACGTCGGCCTGCGTCTGGGCGAACGCCGCCCCTGCCGCCGAGCGGTAGCAGACCGACCCGATGCCGGTCGGCTCGAACCCCAGCGCCGTCTGCAGCGTGATCGCCGCGCTCGGCACGTGGAAGAGCGCGTCGAGGTTGTTGCGCTTGGGCTGCGTCCGCGCGCGCAGGACGTCCCAGAGTCCCATCACGCCACCTCAGCCGGTGGGCCGGCCGAGCTCGGCCTGGATGCGGGCGAGCTGCTCGAGGCGCTGCTGGAGCGGGGGGTGGGTCGCCATCAGGCCGCCGAGGCCGCTGTGGAGCGCCGGGACGATGCACAGCGCGCTCGCCGCCCCGACGGCGCTCCCGGCCCGCAGGTCACGCTGCGGGATGGCCGCGGCCTCGCCGCTGATCTTCTGCAGGGCGCTGGCCAGCGAGCCCGGCTTGAGGGTCAGGTAGGCGCCCGCGCGGTCGGCGCTGAGCTCGCGGTAGCGCGAGAGCAGGCGCAGCAGCAGGAAGCTCACGGCGTAGACCACGAGGCTCACGAGGACGGCGACGAGCACCGCGGGCAGGGCGCTGTTGTTGTTGCGCGAGCGGCTCATCCCGCCGAACTGTGCAAAGCGCATCAGCAGGCCCGCCGCGATGCCGGCCGACGAGGCGACCGTCATCACGAGCACGTCGCGGTGGGCGACGTGGCTCAGCTCGTGGGCGAGCACCGCCTCGAGCTCCTCGGCGTCGAGCGTGCGCAGGATCCCGGTCGTCACGCACACGACGGAGCGCTCCGGCGAGCGCCCGGTGGCGAACGCGTTGGGCACGGCGAGATCGGACACGCCGACCCGCGGCTTGGGCATGTCGGCCAGTGCGCAGAGCCGGTCGATCATGCCGTGCAGCTCGGGCGCCTCCTCGGGCGTGACCTCGCGGGCGCGCATGGCCCGCATCGCGACCTTGTCGGAGGTCCACCACTGCCAGAACGCCACGCCGATCGCGATCAGTGCGACGACCGGCGCGAAGCTCGTGCCCACGAACTGGATGACCGCCACGACGAGTGCGACGAACAACGCCCCGAGCAGGAACATGGTGAGGGTCATCCGGGCGGTCAGCCCGGAGTCCTTGATGAAGCGGGAGGTGGCCACCGGTCGGGGCAACTCAGCCGGGGATCAGGCCGTCGTCGCCGAGGAGCTCACGGACCTCGTCGATCGTCGCATCGGACGGCGGCAGGATCAGGTCGGACCCGTCGAGGGCGTCGAGGGAGTGGTGGGTGCCGCTCGAGCGCACCGCGGACAGCAGTCCGTGCAGCGCCGTGCGGAACATCTGCTCGTCGCCCGACTCGATCGCCTGCTCGAGCTGGGTGTCGAGGCCGTTGAGGGCATCGAGAGCGTGGTCGTCGAGGTCGTACTGCCCCTCGCCGAGGATGCGGACGATCATGCGCGTCCGCCCTCGTTGCCCTCGTTGTCGGCGCGCACCGACTCGGGCGACTCCGCGAGGATGTCGCCCCCGTCACCGGCCTCGATGGCCTGGGGGTTGCTGGCGGCCTTGAGACGGGCCAGCTCGGCCTCCACGTCGGAGCCGGAGCTGAGCGCGTCGAGCTCGCGCGCGATGTCGTCGCCGGCGTTGACCTGGGAGGCGTCGTCGAGCGCGCCGGAGGCGATCAGCTCGTCGATGGCCTGGCCGCGGGCCTGCATCTGGGCGGTCTTGTCCTCGGCGCGCTGGATGGCGAGGCCGACGTCGCCCATCTCCTCGCCGATGCCCGACATCGCCTCGCCGATGCGCGTCTGCGCCTCGGCCGCGGTGTAGGTGGCCTTGATGGTCTCCTTGCGGGTGCGGAAGGCCTCGACCTTCGCCTGCAGCCGCTGCTGGGCCAGGACCAGCTTCTCCTCCTCGCCCTGGAGCGTGGCCTGCTGCTCCTTGAGCGCGGTGATCTGGGAGGCGAGCCCCGACTTGCGGGTCAGCGCCTCGCGGGCGAGGTCCTCGCGCCCGGCGGCGATTGCCTTCTCGGCCTGGCCCTGGAGCTTGGCGGCCTGCTGCTCGATCTGGTTGACCTGGAGCTCGACGCGCTTGCGGCTGGTGGCCACGTCGGCCACGCCGCGCCGCACCTTGGAGAGCAGCTCGAGCTGGCGCTGGTAGCTGTAGTCGAGGGTCTCGCGGGGGTCCTCCGCCCTGTCCAGGGCGGTGTTCGCCTTGGAGCGGAAGATCAGGCTGATGCGCTTCATGAGACTCATCGGGGTGGAGACCCTCTCTTGGTCATGCGGAGGTGGTGGCTGGATCGCGACGGGCTGATTGCTCTCACCCTAGAACCAAACCCAAGTGCGAGGTAGGGCATCCCGCGACGCGGGCCCCGCAGGGCGCGACGATAGGCTGGTCCCAGCATCCGATCCATCTGAAGGCAGCACGCGTGTTCCGACGTACCGAGCCCGAGCCGGAGACCCCCACCACCGTCGACAAGGCGGGTGGCAAGGGTCGGCCCACGCCGAAGCGCAAGGAGGCCGAGGCCGCCGCCCGTGCCCGCGCGAAGGTGCCCCGCACCCGCAAGGAGCAGGCCGCGGCACAGCGCGCCGCGCGCGGCGACACCTCCCGCAAGATGCGCGAGGCGATGAAGACCGGCGACGAGCGCTACCTGCCCGCCCGCGACCGCGGCCCCGTGCGCCGCTTCATCCGCGACTTCGTCGACTCCAGGTTCTCGTTCATCGAGCTGATGATCCCGCTGCTGATCGCGTCGATGGTGCTCGGCTACTCCGGCAACCCCAGCATGGTGCAGCTCGGCAACACCGTGCTGTTCACCACCTTGCTGGTGATCATCTTCGACATCGTCATGCTCCGCTTCCGGCTGCGCCGCGAGCTCGCGCGCCGCTTCCCCGGCGAGCCGACGAAGGGCGCCACTCTCTACGCCGCCATGCGCTCGCTCCAGATGAAGTTCCTCCGACTGCCCAAGGCGCAGGTCAAGATCGGCCAGAAGCTCCCCGAGACCTATCGATGAGCCGGTGCCGATGAGCCACACCCACCCGCCCGCCGGCGGCGGGCCCAGTGCCGACGTGTCCGTCCGCGTGGCCTGGGCCGACGACGCCGCGGCGATCGCGTCCGTGCAGGTGCGGGCCTGGCCCGACCTCTACGCCGGACTGCTGCCGGCCGAGGTCCTGCCGACCGACGTCGCCGCCGTCGCCGCCCAGTGGCGCCAGGCCCTCGTGCGCCCCGCCGACGCGCGCAACCGGGTGCTCGTGGCGCTCGAGCGCAACCGGGTGGTGGGTTTCGCGCTCACCTCGCCGGCCGCCGATCCCGACTGCGACCCCGTCTCCGACGGCGAGCTGGCCGAGGTCACCCTCGACCCCGGCGAGCGGGCCAAGGGCCACGGCTCGCGGCTGCTCCAGGCGGCCGTCGACACCCTCGCCGCCGACCGCTTCACCCGCGCGGTGGCCTGGGTCAACGCCGGCGACGACGCGCTGCGGACCTTCCTGGTCGACGCCGGCTGGGCACCCGACACCGCCCACCGCGAGCTCGACCTCGACGGCACCGGGACGACCACGGTCAAGCAGGTCCGGCTCCACACCGCGATCGCCTGACACGTCGATTTCGGCTTGACCGGACCTTGATTTTTTCGTGACGCACGTCACGATGGAGGTCCGGCCACCTCGCCGGTCCACCCCGGGAGTCCAGATGCTAGGTCCCCTTCCCGCCCTCCACCGGTTGCTGATCGTCGTCTCGGCCCTCGTCGTCTGCGTCGGCATCGGGCTGTGGATCGGCACCATGCCGGCCGTCCCGCTCAACCTCCGCGTCAGCCTGGTCGCGGGGGGCGTCGCGGGGGTGGTCGCCGCCTTCGCCCTCGTCCACGACTTCCACCGGCGCCGGCGTCCCGCGCGGGCGCCGCGTCGCCACTGAGACGGCACCCTCGTCGACCCTGCGGATGACCTAGCCTCGGGTCGTGCCAGACGCTGCCCTCACCCCCGGTGAGCGGTCGGGCATCGTCCGCGACGGCCTCGCCGTGGGCGTCGCCACCGGGGCGTACGGCGTCGGGTTCGGGGCCGTGTCCGTCGCCTCCGGGCTCAGCATCGCCCAGACGTGCGTGCTGTCCCTGTTGATGTTCACCGGCGCCAGCCAGTTCGCCCTCGTCGGCGTCGTCGCAGCAGGAGGCGCCCCGATGTCGGGTGCCGCCACCGCCCTGCTGCTCGGCACCCGCAACACCCTCTACGGCCTGCGGATGGCCCCGCTCCTGCGGTGGCGGGGGTGGCGACGTGCCGCGGCGGCGCACGTGCTGATCGACGAGTCGACGGCCATGGCGGTCAACCGGGGCACCACCGAGGGCGCCCGGCTCGGCTTCCTCACCACGGGGACCGCGGTCTTCGCCCTGTGGAACCTCGCCACCCTCGCCGGGGCGCTCGCCGGGGAGGCCGTCGGCGACCCCCGCACGTTCGGGCTCGACGCGGCCGTCGGCGCCGCCTTCCTCGCCCTGCTCTGGCCGCGGCTGCGCGAGCGGCGCAACGTCCTGGTCGCCGTCCTCGCCGCGGCCGTGGCGCTGAGCGTCGTGCCGGTCTCCGCGGCAGGCGTGCCCGTGCTGGCCGCGGGTGGCGTCGCGCTGCTCGGCGGGGTGATCGGCCGGCGCCCCGACCGGGCCGCCGCCGGGCCGTCCGACGACGCGGGGGGAGGTCGCCCCTGATGTGGACCGCCGTCCTGGTGGCCGGAGTCGGCTGCTACCTCCTCAAGCTCGCGGGGCTGTCGCTGCCCGAGCGCGTCCTGGCCCATCCCACGGTGGAGCGGGTCGCCGACCTCATCCCCGTCGCCCTGCTCGCCGCGCTGGTCGCCGTGCAGGCGTTCTCCTCGGGCACGTCACTCGCGCTGGACGCCCGGGCCCTCGGCCTCGCCTTCGCGGTGGTCGCGCTGCTGCTGCGGGCGCCGTTCCTCGTCGTCGTGGTGGGGGCGTCGGTCGTGGCGGCACTGGCCCGCCTCCTGTGACGGCCCCGCCCACCCGGCAGCACGCGCCCGGCTGGGCTCACCCGAGGTCCAGGAAGCCCTCCAGCCCGACCGTGAGGCCAGGGTGCTCGGCGATGGCCCGCACGCCCGTGAGCACCCCCGGGGTGAACGAGACGCGGTCGAGCGAGTCGTGGCGGATGGTGAGGGTCTCCCCCGCCGCGCCCAGGACGACCTCCTGGTGCGCGACGAGGCCGCGCACCCGCAGGCCGTGCACGCGAACGCCGTCGACGTCGGCGCCGCGGGCGCCCTCGAGCCCGGTCGAGGTGGCGTCGGGCATGGGGGCGCAGCCGGCCTCGCGACGGGCCGCAGCGATGAGCTCGGCCGTGCGCCGGGCGGTGCCCGACGGCGCGTCCGCCTTGTCGGGGTGGTGCAGCTCGACCACCTCGACGGACTCGAAGAACGGCGCGGCCAGGGCGGCGAAGCGCATCATCAGGATCGCCCCGATGGAGAAGTTGGGCGCGATCAGCACCCCCACCCCCGGCGCCGCGGCGAGCCACTCCTCGAGCTGGTCGAGGCGCGCGCGGTCGAAGCCCGTCGTACCGACGACCGCGTGGATGCCGTGCTCGATGCAGAATCGGAGGCTGTCCATCACCACGTCCGGGTTGGTGAAGTCGACGACCACCTCGGCGCCGGAGCGGACCAGCTCCTCGATGTCGTCGCCGGCGTCGACGGAGGCCACCAGCTCGGTGTCGGGAGCAGCCTCGACGGCGCGGCAGACCTCGGTGCCGACCTTGCCGCGCGCGCCGAGCACGCCGACCCTCGTGCGGTCACCGGCTGGTCCGTCTGCAGAGGCGCTCACACGCCCCACCGTATCGGCAGGAGGCGTCCGCCGAGTGGCGGTGGCTGACTCGGGTACCTGCGTCTGGCAGGCTGTGGACCATGCCACCAGCGACCATCCCGCCGCGCATCAAGTGGGCGGTCGACCTCATGGACGTCCAGCCGGCTGACCAGGTCCTCGAGATCGGGTGCGGCCCCGGCGCGGGCGCCGAGGCGATCTGCGCGCGGCTCGAGACCGGCAAGCTGTTCGCGATCGACCGCTCCGAGTCGGGTGTCGACCGCACCAAGCGCCGCAACCAGAAGTACGTCGACGCCGGCCGGCTCGTCGTGCGCCAGATCGACCTCGCGACGCTGCGGGTGCCGGTCAAGCGGCTCAACAAGGTCTTCGCCTTCAACGTCAACCTGTTCTGGGTGCGCGCCTGCGACGACGAGATCGCCCTGCTCCACGAGCGGGTCGTGCCCGGTGGCGCGGTCTACCTCTTCTACGAGGCGGCGCGCCCCGAGCTGGTGCCCAACATCGTGAAGAAGGCCTCGGAGAACCTGTTGCGCGGCGGCTTCCGGGTGAGCGTGGTCGAGCAGAAGGCTCCCCCGGTCATCGGAATCATCGCGCGCCGCTGACCTCCGGGCGGCCGTCCCTCGCTCATCCCTCGCGCTGACGGTTCATCAAGGTATGTCGCTGGACCCGCACTTCCCATGGCGAGCTGACCATGGGAAGTGACGGTTCGCCTGCATACCTTGATGAACCGTCGCCGCCGCGGCGCCGCGCTCAGGCCTGGGGCCCCACGACGGCGAGCAGCTCCGGCTGGCCGAAGAGCTCCGCGGCCAGGGCCGCGACGTCGTCGGTGGTGACCGCCTCGATGCGCTCGACGACCTCGTCGATCGTGAGCAGCTCGTCGTGGACGAGCTCGGCCTTGCCCAGGCGCGACATGCGCGACCCGGAGTCCTCGAGGCCGAGCACGAGGCCGCCCTTGAGCTGGCCCTTGCCGCGCTCGACCTCCTCCTCGGTCAGGCCGTGGGCCGCGACCTTGGCGAGCTCGGCGCGTACGGTCTCGAGCACGGCGTCGTACTTGCCGGGCAGGCAGCCGACCGACACGCCGACGATGCCGGCGTCGGCGTGGTGGGTGGCGAAGGAGTAGACGGAGTAGGCCAGGCCGCGCACCTCACGCACCTCTTGGAACATCCGCGAGGAGGTGCCCCCGCCCAGGGCGGTGTTGAGCACGCCGAGGGCGTAGCGGCGCGGGTCGGTGCGGGTCAGACCCTTGACACCGACGACGAGGTTGACCTGCTCCTGCGGCCGGACGGTGCGCGACTCGCCGGGGTGCACCTTGCGGGCCTGCTCGGACTGGGCCGAGATCGTCGGCTCGGCCTCGACGTCGAGGAAGCCGCCGCGCCCGAAGGCCTGCCGGACCTGGCGCACGACGGTGGCGTGGTCGACGTTGCCGGCGACGGACACGACCATGTTGTCGGGCCGGTAGTGGCGCCGGTAGAAGCGCTGGATCTGGGCGCGGGTCATCGCGGTGATGGAGGCCTCGGTGCCCGCGATGGGGCGCCCGAGCGGGGTGTCGCCCCACGCCTGGTGGGCGAACAGGTTGTGCACCACGTCGTCGGGGTCGTCGTCGTGCATGGCGATCTCGTCGAGGATGACGTCGCGCTCGGCCTCCACGTCGGCCTCGGTGAGGGTCGAGGCCGTCACCATGTCGCCGAGCACGTCGACCGCGGTGGCGAGGTCCTCGTCGAGGACCCGCGCGTGGAAGACGGTGTACTCCTTGGTGGTGAAGGCGTTGAACTCGCCGCCGACGGCGTCCAGGGCGACCGAGATGTCCATCGCCGTGCGCTCGGGGGTGCCCTTGAAGAGCAGGTGCTCCAGGAAGTGCGAGCAGCCGTGCAGCGCCGGCGTCTCGTCGCGCGAGCCGACCCCGACCCAGACGCCGATGCTCGCCGAGCGGGTGCCGGCCATCTGCTCGGTGACGACGCGCATGCCGCTCGGCAGGACCGTGCGCCGTACGCGCGAGGTGACCGCGCCGTCGGCGTCCTTGACCGTGTGGAGGGTGCGGGTGGTGCCGTTCTTCTGCACTGGGGTCCTTCCGGGGCCGGGACGCACCCGGAGCGGGGCGTCTCGAGGGGTGGATCGGGGTGAAGCGCCACGACCGGCCGGCCAGGCGGCCGACCGGTCGTGGGGTGGAGCGTCAGGCGAGGGTCACTCGTCGTCGGACTCGGGGGCGGTGTTGGAGCCGGCCTCGGCCGCCTCCTCCGAGCCGCCCTCGTCCTCGACGACGGGGACCAGCGACAGCTTGCCGCGGTCGTCGATCTCGGCGATCGAGACCTGGACCTTCTGGCCGACCGAGAGGACGTCCTCGACGGCCTCGACGCGCTTGCCGCCGGCGAGGGAGCGCAGCTTGCTGATGTGCAGCAGGCCGTCCTTGCCGGGCATCAGCGAGACGAACGCACCGAAGTTGGTCGTCTTGACCACGGTGCCGAGGTAGCGCTCGCCGATCTCGGGCATCGTCGGGTTGGCGATGGCGTTGACCGCCGCCTTCGCGGCCTCGGCGGCCTCGCCGTTGGTCGCGCCGATGTAGACCGTGCCGTCGTCCTCGATCGAGAGCGTCGCGCCCGTGTCGTCCTGGATCTGGTTGATGACCTTGCCCTTGGGCCCGATCACCTCGCCGATCTTGTCGACCGGCACGCGGACGGTGATGATGCGCGGCGCGTGGATCGACATCTCCTCGGGGGCGTCGATGGCCTCGCTCATCACGTCGAGGATCGCCAGGCGCGCGTCGCGGGCCTGGGTCAGCGCGGCGGCGAGCACCTCGGCGGGGATGCCGTCGAGCTTGGTGTCGAGCTGCAGCGCGGTGACGAACTCGCGGGTGCCGGCGACCTTGAAGTCCATGTCGCCGAACGCGTCCTCGGCGCCGAGGATGTCGGTCAGCGCGACGTACTGCGTCTCGCCGTCGACCTCGCCGGAGATCAGGCCCATCGCGATGCCGGCGACGGAGGCCTTCAGCGGCACACCGGCCTGCAGCAGCGACAGGGTCGAGGCGCAGACCGAGCCCATCGAGGTCGAGCCGTTGGAGCCCATGGCCTCGGAGAGCTGGCGGATCGCGTAGGGGAACTCCTCGCGCGAGGGCAGCACCGGGAGGAGCGCGCGGCGCGCCAGGGCGCCGTGGCCGACCTCGCGCCGCTTGGGCGAGCCCACGCGGCCGGTCTCGCCGGTCGAGAACGGCGGGAAGACGTACTTGTGCATGTAGCGGCGGTGCTTCTCCGGCGACAGCGTGTCGAGCTGCTGCTCCATCTTGAGCATGTCGAGGGTGGTGACACCCAGGATCTGGGTCTCGCCGCGCTCGAACAGCGCGGAGCCGTGGACGCGCGGGATCACGTCGACCTCGGCGTGCAGCGGGCGGATGTCGGCGAGGCCGCGACCGTCGATGCGGACCTTGTCGCGCAGGACGCGCTCGCGCACGACCGACTTGCTGACGCCGCGGAACGCCGCGCCGATCTCCTTCTCGCGGCCCTCGAACTGGCCGGCGAGCTTCTCGAGCAGCCCGGCCTTGAGCTCGTCGCTGCGGGCCTCGCGCTCCTGCTTGTCGCCGATCTGCATGGCGGCGCTCAGGTCGTCCTTGACCGCGGCCTCGACGGCGGCGTAGACGTCGTCCTCGTAGTCGAGGAAGACCGGGAAGTCCTGCACGGGCTTGGCGGCCTCCGCGGCGAGCTGCGACTGCGCCTCGCACAGCTGCTTGATGAAGGGCTTGGCGGCGTCGAGGCCACCGGCCACGACCTCCTCCGTCGGCGCCTGGGCGCCGCCCTGGACGAGCGCGATGGTGTCCTCGGTGGCCTCGGCCTCGACCATCATGATCGCGACGTCGCCGGTCTCGGTGACGCGGCCGGCGACGACCATGTCGAAGACGGCCGACTCGAGCTGCTGGTGGGTCGGGAACGCGACCCACTGGCCGTCGATGAGCGCGACGCGCACGCCGCCGACGGGGCCGGAGAACGGCAGGCCGGAGAGCTGGGTCGACATCGACGCGGCGTTGATGGCCAGCACGTCGTAGGGCACGTTGGGGTCGAGCGCGAGGACGGTGATGACCACCTGGACCTCGTTGCGCAGGCCCTTCTTGAAGGTCGGGCGCAGCGGGCGGTCGATCAGGCGGCAGGTGAGGATCGCGTCCTCGCCCGGGCGGCCCTCGGACCGGAAGAACGAGCCGGGGATCTGGCCCACGGCGTACATCCGCTCCTCGACGTCGATCGTCAGGGGGAAGAAGTCGAAGTGGTCCTTGGGGTGCTTCGACGCCGTGGTCGCCGAGAGCAGCATGGTCTCGTCGTCGAGGTAGGCCGTGACGGAGCCGGCGGCCTGGCGGGCGAGGAGGCCCGTCTCGAACTTGATGGTGCGCTTGCCGAACGAGCCGTTGTCGAGGACGGTCTCGACAGCGGAGATGATGGGTTCACTCATGGAAGCAGGATCCTGCTTTCTCTTCGCGGAGCGATCCGCGGCGTCCACCCCTCATGTGGTGGACCATCGAAGGTCCCGCGGGGGCCGGTCTTCGATCGAGGCCCGCAGATCGGCCCAGCCTGGGGCGGGGATCTGAAGGCCACTACCGAGGACCGGGCGACGAGGCGGGTCGCTCCTGTTGGGTGTGTTTCAGTTGTGCCGGGTCGACACTAGCGCGGCGAGGCCCGGATGTGAGAGGAGCGGCCCCCCGTGAGGGGAGCCGCTCCTTCGCTCAGCGACGGAGGCCGAGGCGCTCCACGATCGAGCGGTAGCGCTCGATCTCGGTCTTCTGCAGGTAGTTGAGCAGCCGGCGACGCTGGCCGACCAGGAGCAGCAGGCCACGACGGCTGTGGTGGTCGTGCTTGTGCTGCTTGAGGTGCTCGGTGAGGTGGGAGATGCGGTGGCTGAGCAGCGCGATCTGCACCTCGGGGGAACCGGTGTCGCCCTCGGTCAGGGCGTACTCGGCGATGATCTTCTTCTTGGTCTCCGCGTCGGTACCAATCGACATGGGGGGCTCCTTCGGTTCTCGTTGCGCGGCGCGCCCGGGCCTGTTCACCGGGGCACTCTGGGTCCGCGGCCGTTCACACGGCGTGTCGCCCTTCCGGGCAACCGGACGAGCGTACCAACGCCGTGGGCGGCTCCCCCAATCCGCGCGCGCCGTCCCGAGGACGCGCAGGAGCCCCCGCCGAGGGTCCGGCGGGGGCTCCTGTCACGTGCGGGTCGAGCGACTCACACGGCCGGCGGCGGCGGGTCGGACTCGGTGCTGCGCTGCGTGGTCGCCTGGCGTCCCTGCGCGTCGGTGGTGGTCGCGGTCGTGACGTGACGGCGGCGGGTGTTCTGCTGGACCACGGTCAGCACCAGCCACAGCGCACCGGCGACGACGAGGATCCATCCCAGGGTGGTCACCTCGAGGGGACCCACCTGCTGCTGGTTGAACGCCAGCGCGAGGATCAGTCCCACGACGATCAGGCCGATCGGCCCTCCGAAACCCATGACGTGCTCCATTCTGTTGGGGATGTCGCCCGGCGAGCGTGAGCCGCGGGCGGGCCGGGGAGAGTCTGGCCCCCCACCGACGCGCTGTCACCCCCCTGCGGGGTGCCCGGACGTGCGACGATCCGAGGCATGGGCGAGAAGCGCATCGGCGTGTGCAACCTCTGCGAGGCGATCTGCGGCCTCGAGCTGACCATCGAGGGCCGCGAGGTCGTCGGCGTGCGGGGCAATCCCGCCGACCCCCTGTCGCGCGGGCACGTGTGCCCCAAGGGGGTGGCGATCGGCGACGTGTACGCCGACCCCGACCGCCTGCGCCGTCCCGTCCGCCGGGTCGGGGAGGGCGCCGCCGCCCGGTGGGAGGAGATCGGCTGGGACGAGGCCTTCGACCTGGTCGCCGACAACCTCGCCCGGGTCGTCGGCGAGCACGGCGCCGACGCGCTCGGTATCTACCTCGGCAACCCCAACGCGCACAGCCTCGGCTCGCTGACCCACGGCAGCGCGATGGTCAAGGCGCTGCGCACCCGCAACCGCTTCTCCGCGACGTCGGTCGACCAGCTCCCCCACCAGCTCGTGGCCCACCTGGTCTTCGGCCACCAGCTGTTCCTGCCGGTGCCCGACATCGACCGCACGTCGTGGTTCCTCGTGGTCGGCGGCAACCCGATGGCGTCCAACGGCTCGCTGATGACGGTGCCCGACTTCCCCCGGCGCGTGCGCGACCTCCGGGCCCGGGGCGGACGGATGATCGTGCTCGACCCGCGCCGCACCGAGACGGCCAAGGTGGCCGACGAGCACCACTTCGTGCGCCCCGGCACCGACGCCTGGGTGCTGCTCGCGATGCTGCACGTCCTCACCGCCGAGGCCGCCGAGGCCGCCGAGGCCGCCGAGGCCGGCGAGCAGACGCCGACGGTCGCGTCGTACGTCGACGGGCTGGAGACGGTGGTCGCCCTCGTCGCGCCGTTCACCCCCGAGCGCGCCGAGGCGATGAGCGGGCTCCCCGCCGACGAGGTCCGCCGCCTCGCCCGCGAGCTCGCGGCCGCTGAGTCGGGCGTGGTCTACAGCCGGGTCGGCGTCTCGGCCGGCCCCTGGGGCACGGTGTGCCAGTGGGCGGTCACCTGCCTCAACGTGCTCACCGGCAACCTCGACCGGCCGGGCGGGGCGATGTTCACCACCCCGGCCATCGACGCCGTCGGCACCGGCCTGATCGGCCGCGGCCACCACGACGCGTGGCGCTCGCGCGTGCGCGGGCTGCCCGAGACGGCCGGCGAGCTGCCCGTGGCGGCGCTGCGCGAGGAGATCGAGACGCCCGGCGACGGCCAGCTGCGCGCGATGCTGACCGTCGCAGGCAACCCGGTGCTCTCCACGCCCGACGGCGCCCGGCTCGACCGGGCCCTGCGCGGGCTCGACTTCATGGCGGCGGTGGACATCTACGTCAACGAGACCACCCGGCACGCCGATGTGATCCTGCCCCCGACGACGGCCCTCGAGCGCGACCACTACGACATCGTCTTCCACCTGCTGGCCGTGCGCGACACGGCGCGGTTCACCCCCGCGGTCTTCGCCAAGGAGCCCGACCAGCGCCACGACTGGCAGATCTTCCGCGAGATCGCGCTGCGCACGACGGCCCGGCTCGACGGCAAGCCGCCGCTGCGCACGCGGCTGCGGCAGCGGGCCCGGCTCAGCGCCAGCCCCACCTTCCTCGTCGGGCAGCTGCTGCGCCGCGGGTCGAGCGGGGTCACCCTCACCAAGCTGCGGGCGAGGCCGGCCGGCATCGACCTCGGCCCGCTGCGCGGCGGGCAGCTGCCCGACCGGCTGCCCTCACGCGGCAAGCGGGTGGACCTGGCGCCCGCCCTGGTCGTCGAGGACGTCGCCCGGCTGGCGGCGGTGACCGAGCCGGCGGGCGACGGCCTGCTCCTCATCGGCCGCCGCCACCAGCGCGACTGCAACTCGTGGATGCACAACTCCGAGCGCCTCACCAAGGGACGGGCACGCCACCAGCTGCTGATGAACCCCGCCGACCTGGCCGACCGCTCGATCGCCGACGGGTCCCGCGTACGGGTCACCTCCCGCGTCGGGTCGGTCGAGGTCGAGGTGGCCGCGACCGACGACCTGATGCCGGGCGTGGTCTCCCTCCCCCACGGCTACGGCCACGCCGCCGAGGGCGTCCTGATGTCGCGCAGCCGCGCGGTCCCCGGCGTCTCGGTCAACGACCTCACCGATCCCGAGCGGCTCGACGTGTCGGGCAACGCCGCGCTCAACGCCGTCCCCGTCGAGGTCACGGCCGCCGCGCCCGCCGCCGCTCCCGACTCTTCGCTCGCCGCCACTCCCCGAACGACGAGCGGACGGGGCCGCCCCTGAGGGTCGGCCCCGCCCACACCCGGCCCCGCCGGACCCCGGCTCGGCCCCCGAGCCGGGGCGAGTCGGGTCAGACGCTGACGCCGTCGAGCACGGCGAGCACCTCGTCGGGCGTGGCGGCCGCCCGGAGGCGGGCCACCTGCGACTCATCGGCGAACACGGTCGCGAGCGAGCGGAGCAGGGCGAGGTGGTCGTCGCCGGCGCCGGCGATGCCGACCACGAAGGAGGCCTCCTTGCCGTTCCAGTCGATGCCGTCGTCGTAGCGGACGAACGACAGCGCGGAGCGGTGGATCGCGCCCTTCGCCTCGTTGGTGCCGTGCGGGATCGCCAGGCCGTTGCCCATGTGGGTCGAGACCGATCGCTCCCGCTCGTGCATCGCCTCGACGTAGGACGGGTCGACCGCCCCGGCCGCGACCAGGAGCTCGCCCGCCTCGGTGATCGCGTCGTCGCGCGTGCGGGCCGAGCCGCCCAGCACGATGGAGTCGCGCGACAGCACGTCGCTCGTCGCGAGCCCACCGCCGTGGGCCGAGGCGCCCGGGGCCGCGTCGGTGGCGCCGTCCGGGTTGTCGTCCGGGGTGTCGTCCAGCATCTCCACGATCTCGTCGTAGCGGGGGCTGGCCATGAAGTTGTCCACCGAGACGTGCACCGCCGACGGCGTCTGCTGCCTGGCGCGGTCGGTGAGGTCCTGGTGGGTGACCACGAGGTCGTAGCTGTCGTCGAGGTTGCTGATGGCCTTGTTGACCACCGTGACGTCGCCGTGGCCCGCGTCCTGGATCTTCTTGCGCAGCACCGAGGCGCCCATCGCCGACGACCCCATGCCCGCATCGCAGGCGAAGGCGATCGAGTGGATCGGCCCGGAGCTGGCGCCCCGGCCGGCGAGTGCGCCACTGACCGACGACTTCTTGCCCTTGTTGGCCTCCATCTGCGCGGTGGCGGCGGCAAGGTCGCCGTCGTCGTCGGAGCGGTCGAGCTTGAGCAGCACCGCGGCGACGGCGAACGTGACCGCGGCCGAGGCGACGACCGACAGCGTCACGCCGAGGTAGCTGTCGCGGGCGGTCTGGGCGTACACGGCGAAGATCGAGCCGGGCGCGGCCGGGGCCCGCAGGCCCACGTCGAGCGCGACGTTGATCGCGACCCCGGTCATGCCGCCCGCGATCATCGCCAGGATCAGGCGGGGCTTCATCAGCACGTAGGGGAAGTAGATCTCGTGGATGCCGCCCAGGAACTCGATGATCGCGGCTCCGGGGGCGGTGGCCTTGGCCACGCCCCGGCCGAAGATCGAGTAGGCCATCAGCAGGCCGAGGCCGGGGCCGGGGTTGGCCTCGAGCAGGAACAGCACCGACTTCCCGGTCTCCGCCGCCTCGGTGAGGCCGAGCGGCGTCAGCACGCCGTGGTTGATGGCGTTGTTGAGGAAGAACACCTTGGCCGGCTCGATGAGCAACGAGGTCAGCGGCAGGAGGTTGTTGTCGACGAGCGTCTCGACGGCGTTGCCGAGGACGTCCATCACCTCGTTGACGACCGGCGCCACCCCGTAGAAGCCGACGAGCGCCATGACGAAGGCGACGATGCCGGCGGAGAACATGTTGACGAGCATCTCGAAGCCCGCCCGCACCTTGCCGTCCCACAGCGCGTCGAGCCGCTTCATCACGTAGGCGGCCAGGGGGCCCAGGATCATCGCGCCGATGAACATGTGGACCTGGCCCAGCGGCGGCTCGTCGGGCGGCAGGGTCGCGTTGAACTCCGCGACGAGCAGGTCGGAGCCGGCGATGGCGCCCATCACGGCGAAGGCACCGACCACCGCACCACGGTCGCCGTGCACCATGCGGCCGCCCGTGCCGGCGATGAGGATCGGGAGCAGGTAGTGGATCGTCGGGCCGACCATCGTGGCCAGGTCGGCGTTGGGGAGCCAGCCGACGTCGATGAACAGGGCCGTGAGGAGTCCCCACGCGATCAGTGCCGGGATGTTGGGCATGATCATGTTGGAGAGGAACGTGCCGAACCGCTGCACGCGGACGCGCGCGCTGGTGCCGGACGCGGACGTGGAAGTCGTGGTCGCCATGCTGAGTCCTCCAGGTGAGCGCGAAGGTGAGCGCGGGGGTGAGCCCCATCACATGATGCAGCGATTAAACCTCACGAACGGGCATGTTGCCAAGCGTTCGGGCATGATTGTCTGCCCGAGTGTGTGGCTTTCACCCCGGTTCACCGGTTAACGTGGTCAGCAGGACGCGACGCCGAGGACCCATCGGTGGGTGCCGACGGCGTCATGTCGCGCCCGTCCCCGGTCCTGCCGACCGATCCCCTGCCGACCACCACGAGAGGTACCCGCCATGAAGGCCCTTCGCTTCTTCGCCCCCGAGGACGTCCGTCTCGTCGACGTGCCCGAGCCCGCATGCGGTCCCCGCGAGGTCAAGATCAAGGTGCGCAACTGCTCCACCTGCGGCACCGACGTGAAGATCAAGAAGAACGGCCACGTCAACATCACCGGCGAGACCACGATGGGCCACGAGGTCGCCGGCGAGGTCGTCGAGGTGGGCGCCGAGGCGCTCGGCGGCTTCCAGGTCGGCGACCGCGTGCAGTGCATCGCCGCCGTGCCGTGCGGCGAGTGCCACGAGTGTCGCAAGGGCTGGATGGAGGTCTGCCAGAACCAGACGTCGGTCGGCTACCAGTACGACGGCGGGTTCGCCGAGTACATGATCGTGCCCGAGCAGGTGCTCAAGGTCGACGGCCTCAACCGCATCCCCGACAACGTCGGCTACGACGAGGCCTCCGCCGCCGAGCCGTTCGCGTGCGCCATCAACGCCCAGGAGCAGCTCGGCATCGAGGAGGGCGACTTCACCGTCGTCTTCGGCGCCGGACCCATCGGCTGCATGCACATCCGCATCGCCCGCGGCGTCCACAAGGTCGGCACCGTCGTGCTCGTCGACATCAACGAGGCGCGGCTCGCGATGTCGGCCGACGCCGTCCAGCCCGACCACGTCATCAACGCCTCCGAGGTCGACGTGGTGGAGAAGGTCATGGAGCTCACCGGCGGCCGCGGTGCGGACATCGTCATCACCGCCACCCCGGCCAACATCACCCAGGAGCAGGCCATCGCGATGGCCGCCCGCCAGGGCCGGATCTCCTTCTTCGGCGGCCTGCCCAAGACCGACCCCTACATCAAGGCCGACTCCAACCTGATCCACTACCGCCAGCTGCACGTCCACGGCGCCAACGGCTCCTCCCCCGAGCACAACAAGCGGGCGCTGGAGTACATCTCCACCGGCCAGGTGCCGGTCAAGGACCTGATCACCAGGCACGTGCCCCTCGACGACGTGATGAGCGTCTTCGACATCGTCGCCAAGGGCGAGGCGATCAAGGTCACCGTCGAGCCCTGACGCCCGGGTGCCCTCGGGGGCTCAGTGCCCGAGCAGCTCCCGCACGGCGGCGCGTCCGGCCATCGGGTCGGGCGCGCCGAGTGCCGCCTCGGCGGCGGCCTCGCAGGTGTCGAGGCTGACCTTGCCCAGCTGGGCGCCGACCGGGCGGACGGCGCGGGCGGCCATCGAGAGCGAGGAGATGCCCATCCCGATCAGCGCGGTCGCGAGGAGCGGGTCGGCGGCGGCCTCGCCGCACACGCCGACCGGCTTGCCGGCCTCGGTGCCGGCGTGGGCGGTGATCGCGATCAGCTGGAGGACGGCGGGCTGCCAGGGATCGGTGAGGTGGGCCAGGTCGGTGGCCATCCGGTCCGCGGCCATCGCGTACTGGGTGAGGTCGTTGGTGCCGATCGAGAGGAAGTCGACGACCTGGAGCATCCGGTGGGCCAGCAGCGCCGCGCTCGGGATCTCCACCATCACCCCCGCCTTCAGCCCGCGGTCGCGGACCCGCCCGGCGAAGTCGGCGGCCTCGGTGACGGTCGCGACCATCGGCGCCATCACCCGCGTGTCGGTGCCGGTGCGCTCTGCGGCGAGGGCGATGGCGTCGAGCTGGCGGTCCATCAGGCCGGGGTTGTCATAGCTCAGCCGCAAGCCGCGCACGCCGAGCGCCGGGTTCTCCTCGCCCGAGCGGGTGGCGAACGCGATCGGCTTGTCCGACCCGGCGTCGAGGGTGCGTACGACGACGTAGCGCCCGTCGGAGTAGGGCGCCAGGACCTCGGCGTAGATGTCGGCCTGCTCCTCCACGCTGGGCTCGTCCCTGCGGTTGAGGAAGCACAGCTCGGTGCGGAACAGCCCGACGCCCTGCACGGGCTCCTCGCTGGCCGACTCGGCCGACGGTCCGTCGGCGACGTTGGCCAGCAGCTTGACCGGCAGGCCGTCGGAGGTGGCGGCGGGACCGCTCCAGCCGGCGAGCTCCGCGCGCAGGCGACGGCTCTCGTCGACGCGGTCGCGGGCCGCCTCGGGGTCGGCGCCCTGCTCGATGGTGCCGGCCTCGCCGTCGACGACGACGAAGGCGCCCTCGGGGACGGACAGGACGCCCGCCGCGCCGACCACGCACGGGATGCCGAGCTGACGGGCGATGATCGCAGTGTGGCTGGTGGCGCCGCCCCGCTCGGTGACCAGCGCCGTGACCAGGTCGGGGTCGAGGCCGGAGGTGTCGCTGGGCGCGAGGTCCTCGGCGACCAGGACGGACGGCTCGGTCGGCGTCGGCACGCCCGGCGCGGGCTCGCCGACGAGGTGGGCCACGAGGCGGCGCTCGATGTCGCGCAGGTCGGCGACGCGCTCGGCCATCAGGCCGCCCATGTTGGTGAAGATCGTGACGAACTGCTCGACGGCTCCCTGCACGGCCGTCACCACGCCCTGGCCCGACTCGAGGTTCTTCGCCACGGCCGAGCGCAGCCCCTTGTCACTGGCCAGCCCCGCGCTGGCGGTCAGCACCTCGGCGGCCGCGCCCTGCGCGGCGTCGGCCTTGTCGGTGTACGTCCTCGCGACGGCACCCACCGCCTCGTCGTAGGCCGCGAGCGCCGCGCCGGCGTCGGCGAAGTCGCCGTCACCGAAGCGCTCGATCGCGTCGGGCGAGACCTCGCCGCGCACGTGGAGGACGGGACCGGCGGCGATCCCCGGGACGACCGGAGTGCCGCGGAGGGTGGTCTCGGACGTCTCGGCCGATGTGGTCATGAACACACCGTAGAACACGGGATGCTTGACAAGCAACACATTCGGGACTAAAACAACATATACACAGATGTCTCGGGAGGGGGTGGACCCGCATGTACGCGGAGGAGCGACAGCAGGCGATGGCCCACCTGATCAGCCGGCGCGGCCGGCTCTCGGTCGTCCAGCTGGCCCAGGAGTACGCGGTCACCACCGAGACCGTGCGCCGCGACCTGTCCACCCTCGACCGGATGGGCCTGGTCCGGCGCGTCCACGGCGGCGCGGTCCCCGCGGGATCGCTGACGGTGATCGAGTCGGGCATCGGCGAGCGCGACCAGGCCAACACGCAGGCCAAGGAGGCGATCGCCAGCGCCGCGGTGGCCCTCCTCCCGCCGCCCGACTCCGTGGTGGTCATCGACGCGGGCAGCACGACCGCGCGCTTCGCGGCAGCGCTCCCCCGCGACCACCGGCTCACCGTCATCACCCACGCAGTGCCGGTCGCCACCCGCCTCGCCGGCCTGCCGCAGATCGAGCTCCACCTCCTGCCGGGCAAGGTGCGGCCCACGACCCACGCGGCCGTCGGCGCCGAGACCGTCGCGGCGCTGGCCGAGCTGCGCGCCGACGCGGCGTTCATCGCCACCAACGGCCTGGCCGTCGGCCACGGGCTCACCACCCCCGACAGCGACGAGGCCGCGACCAAGCGCGCGATGATCGCCTGCGCCCGCAGGACGGTCGTCCTGGCCGACTCCACCAAGCTGGGGGTCGAGACGGCGGTCCGCTTCGCGACCCTCGACAGCATCGACGCGCTCGTCACCGACAGCGACATCGAGCCCGGCGACCGGCGCGCGCTCGAGTCCGCCGGGATCGAGCTGGTGGTCGCATGATCCTGACCCTGACGCCCAACCCGAGCATCGATCGCACGGTCGCCCTCGACGGCGAGCTGACCCGCGGGCAGGTGCACCGGGTCGCCTCGGTGACCTCCCAGGCCGGCGGCAAGGGCGTCAACATCTCCCGGGCCGCCGTCAGCGCCGACATCCCCAGCATCGCCGTGGTCCCCGCCGCCAAGGACGACCCGTTCGTCCTCGAGCTGCTCGGCGCCGGCATCGACTGCCGGCCCGTCCCGCCCGCCGGCGACGTGCGGGTCAACCTCACCATCACCGAGCCCGACGGCACCACGACCAAGCTCAACTCCCCCGGCGCCCCCGTGCTCCCGCTCCACTGCGAGCTGATGGCCCAGGCCGTGCTGGTCCGCGGCGGCACCGCCGACTGGACGGTCCTGGCCGGGTCGTTGCCCGCGGGCGCCCCGGCCGACTTCTACGCCGATCTCGTACGACGCCTGCGCAAGGTCGGCGGCCGGGTGGCCGTCGACACCAGCGAGGCGCCCCTGCTGGCGCTGGTCGACGCCCTGCCCGACGCCGCACCCGACCTGATGAAGCCCAACGGCGACGAGCTGGCGTCGTTCACCGGTGGCGACCCCGACCAGCTCGAGGCCGACCCCCGCGCCGCGGCAGCCGCCGCACGCCGGCTGGTCGAGCGTGGCGTCGGCGCCGTCCTGGCCACCCTCGGGGGTCACGGTGCCGTGCTGGTCACGCCCGAGGGCGCCTGGCACGCGGCGCCGCCGCCCACCACGGTCGTCAGCACCGTCGGTGCCGGCGACTCCAGTCTCTTCGGCTACGTGCTCGGCGACGTCAGGGGGCTGTCCGCCCCCGAGCGCCTGGCACTGGCCGTGGCCTACGGCAGCGCCGCCGCGGGCCTGCCCGGCACGACCATCCCCCTGCCGTCGCAGCTCCGCACGGAGCTGGTCGCCGTCACCGCCCTCGGAGGCACCCCATGACCTCGCTCATCACCACCGACCTCGTCCGGCTCGGCGCCGGGTGGGGCTCCGACAAGCACGACGTGATCCGCGCCCTCGCCGACGTCGTCGACGACGCCGGCCGGGCCACCAGCAAGGACCAGCTCGTCGCGGACGCGTTCGCGCGCGAGGAGACCTCGGCGACCGGCCTGCCGGGCGGCATCGCGATCCCGCACTGTCGTACGTCCGGGGTCGAGGTGCCGACGCTGGCCTTCGCCCGCCTCGAGCCTCCGGTCGACTTCGGCGCCAAGGACGGCCCGGCCGACCTCGCCTTCCTGATCGCCGCCCCCGCGGGCGGCGACGCCGACCACCTCACCATCCTCACCAAGCTCGCCCGGGCGCTCGTCAAGCCCGCCTTCACCGACGCGCTCCGCTCCGCCGGGAGCGCGGAGGAGGTCGTCGACCTGGTCGCCCACGAGCTGGGCGAGCCGGCGCCGGCGGCGAAGGCCGCCGTGCCGGCGTCCGGTGCGCCCTCGGGCGCGGCGACGCCGGGCGGCGCCGAGACCACCGACCCCGCGCAGGCGAGCACCGGCACCCCGTCCGACGGCGGTGCGGGCGCCGACCCCGCCGCGACCTCGGCCGCAGCCCCGGCCGGCACGACGTCCCTCGTCGCGGTCACGTCCTGCCCGACCGGCATCGCCCACACCTACATGGCGGCCGAGGCGCTCGAGGCGGCCGCCGAGCGCGCGGGGGTCCCCCTCCAGGTCGAGACGCAGGGCTCTGCCGGCTCGACCCCCCTCTCCCCCGACACCATCGCCGCGGCCGGCGCGGTGATCTTCGCCGTCGACGTGGGCGTACGCGACCGCTCCCGCTTCGCGGGCAAGCCGATGGTGACCTCGGGCGTGAAGCGTCCGATCGACGACGCCGACGCGATGATCGCCGAGGCGCTGCGCTACGCCGCCGACCCGGCGTCGGCGCCGAGGGTCGAGGGCGAGGCGGGTGGCGCCTCCGAGGGCACGGGCAGCGCCGGGCAGGAGACCTGGGGCGGTCGCACCCGGCGCGTGCTGATGACCGGCGTGTCCTACATGATCCCCTTCGTCGCCGCCGGTGGCCTGATGATCGCCCTCGGCTTCCTGCTCAGCGGCTACGAGATCGTCGACCACGCCCGGGACATCCTGCTCGAGAACTCCTTCACCAACCTGCCCGACGCCTCGGCGATCGGGCTCGACCACGCGCTGCTGGGCTCGGACTTCCTGGCCTACATCGGGGCGCTCCTGCTGATCATCGGCCAGACCGCCTTCGCCTTCTTCATCCCCGCCCTGGCGGGCTACATCGCCTACGCCATCGCGGACCGCCCCGGCATCGCGCCGGGCTTCGTGATGGGCGGCCTCGCCTCCAACGTGCTCCAGGTGAGCGGCGACTCCCCCTACCCGGCGACCGGCTTCATCGGCGCGATCGTCGGCGGCGTGCTGGCCGGCCTCATCGCCCACTGGCTCGCCGGGCGCAAGGTGCCCGCCTGGGCCCGCGGGCTGATGCCGGTGCTCGTCATCCCACTGGTCACCAGCATCGTCGCGGGCTTCTTGATGCTCGTCGTCTTCGGGCGACCGATCGCCTGGCTGATGGGCCAGCTCGAGGACGGCCTCAACTCGTTGAGCGGCGGCAGCGCCGTCCTGCTCGGCGTCATCCTCGGGCTGATGATGGCCTTCGACATGGGCGGCCCGCTCAACAAGGTGGCCTACAGCTTCGCCGCCGCCGGCGTGGGCGGCGCCGCCCTGACCACCGACGCCCCCGAGCTGCGCATCATGGCCGCGGTCATGCTCGCCGGCATGGTCCCCCCGATCGCCCTGGCCCTCGCGACCGTGCTGCGACCCGGTCTCTTCTCCGCCGCTGAGCGCGAGAACGGCAAGGCCGGATGGCTGCTGGGCGCCTCGTTCATCACCGAGGGCGCGATCCCGTTCGCGGCGGCCGACCCACTGCGCGTCATCCCGGCGATCATGGCGGGCAGCGCCGTGACCGGTGGCCTCTCGATGGCGATGGACGTCGGCGTCCGAGCTCCCCACGGCGGGATCTTCGTCCTGTTCGCCGTCGACGGCGTGCTGGGCTACCTCATCGCCCTCGCCGCCGGTGTCGTCGTCGGCGCCGTGCTCGTCATCCTGCTCAAGAGCATGGGCCGCCGCGACGCGGACGTCGCTACTGTCTGAAGCACCCATCCCGCCCAGCCAGACCGCCCAGCCCAGACCTGTCCCTCGAGGAGAACCATGCCCACCAAGTCCGTCGTCGTCGGATCAGCCGTCGGCCTCCACGCCCGTCCCGCCGCCATCATCGCCGAGAAGGCGGCCGAGCTCGGCTCGGAGGTGACCATCAACGGCGTCGACGCCAGCTCCTCGCTGATGATCATGACCCTGGGCGCCGGCAACGGCGACACGGTCGAGGTCGCCGGCGACGACCAGTCCGCGGTCGACACCATCGCGGCGCTGGTCGAGCAGGACCTCGACGCCTGAGCCCCCGGCGGGTGCCGCGTCAGCGGCGCTCGCGCGCCGCCAGGTAGACCGTCCGCATCCCGACGGCCCGCTCGAGCTGACTCTCGACCACCCGGAAGAAGTCGCGCCGGTAGGTGTCGTCGGTGACCGCGGACACCGTGAAGTAGAAGCCGCTGAACGAGGCGAGGAACAGCGAGACCTTCACCAGCGAGAGCGACACGCTGGACAGGAACGGCACCTCGCCGACCGTCTTGGCGCCGGTCCACGCGAGCTGGGTGTCCACCTGCATCACCAGCGACCCGAACAGCATGAAGAACACGAAGACGGTCACCGAGAGCAACAGCACCTGCACCGTCTGGATGACCAGCAGCACGAGGATCAGGTTCCACCGCTCGAAGCCGGAGACCTGGGCGTGCGCTCGGGGATCGATGCCCGGGTCGGCCGCGACCTCCCGGCTCGCCTCCTCGAGCGGGGTGCCGGCGCACGCCCGCACCACGAAGTCGTCGTCGACCTCGTCGTCGACCCGGTCGACCTCCTCGGGCAGCCGCACGAGCAGGAACAGCACGGCGAGGCCGAACATCAGCAGCACGGTGAACCACAGCAGCCCGAACGGCAGGTTGGTGGTCATCTGCCACGCCTCGGCGTTGACGAAGAGGAACGTCACGAAGACCAGCAGCAGCGGCAGGGCGCGCGAGGCCATGGGCACGAGGAAGCGCACGCTGCCGAGCGTCCGGGACAGCGCGAAGGCGAGGATCGGCCGCGCGCGCAGGGCGGTCGAGGCGTACCAGATGAGGGCGAGCACGGTGATCGAGAGCCACAGCGCGGGTCCGACCGCGTACGCGTCGGACGCCCACGCGAGCAGGCCGGCGAGCGCCGCGAGGACCAGCACGACCACCGCCAGCGACACCAGCCGCCGCGGCCGCAGGCCCGCACGCGCGGCGGCGCGCTCCTCGGCGACGAAGTAGGGCAGGCCGTGGGCCAGGAACCACGCCTCGACCGCCGTGCGGTCGCCGGTCACGCCAGCAGGTCCCGTGCGCGGCGTACGTCGTCGTGCATGGTCTCCACGAGCGCCTCGACGCCCTCGAACTTCACCATGCCGCGCAGTCGGTCGACGAAGGCCACCTCGATCTCGACGCCGTAGAGCTCGAGGTCGTCGCGGTCGAGCACGTGGGACTCCACGCGGCGCACCCGCTCGCCGTCGAAGGTCGGGTTGGTGCCCACCGAGATGGCGGCGGGGTAGCGCTCGCCGGTGTCGAGGCGGGTGAGCCAGCCGGCGTACACGCCGTCGGCGGGCGCGGCGTCGACGGGCGGCACCGGGACGTTGGCGGTCGGGTAGCCGAGCGCACGGCCGCGCTTGTCGCCCTCGACGACCGTGCCGCGCACCGTGAACGGGCGGCCCAGTGCCTCGGCGGCGCCGGCGACGTCGCCGGTCGCCAGGCACTGCCGGACGTAGGTGGAGCTCCAGACCTGCGGGCCGCCGTCGAGGGGCACCCCGACGGTCTCGAACCCGCGGCCGGCGCCGGCCTCGACGAGCGTGGCGACCTCACCGGCCGCCTTGGCGCCGAAGCGGAAGTTGGAGCCGACGACCACCGCGCCGGCGTGCAGCGTGTCGACCAGGATCCGGTCGATGAACTCCTGCGGCGACCACGACGCGATGTCGCGGTCGAAGGGGACCACCAGGATCGCGTCGACCCCGGCGTCACGCAGCAGCCGGGCGCGGGTCTCGATGGAGGTGAGCGTGGGCGGGGCGTGGTCGGGCCGGAGCACCGCCATCGGGTGCGGGTCGAACGTCACCGCCACCACGGTGTCGATGCCCAGTCGCTCGGCGGTGGTGCGCGCCTCGAGGAGCACGCGGGCGTGCCCGAGGTGCACGCCGTCGAAGTTGCCGATGCTCACCACGGTGCGGCCGAGGTCGGCCGGCACGTCGTCGACGTCTCGCCAGATCTGCACCCGGGCAGCCTATCGGCGGGACACGTTCCCGCACCGACTCCCCCGTCCCTGGGGTCAGACGAAGACCGCGACCGGCCGCGCCTGCCCCCCACGCTGCTCGTAGAGCGCGAGGAACTGTCCGCCGGGTGCGAACACGGCGTGCGGGCCGGCCCCGGGCAGCTCGAGGTCGAGACCACGCCCCACGCGTACGTCGGCTGCCTGCGCGTCGTCGAGGTCGACCGGCGGGAACGTCGCCCGGGCGGCGGCGGCGATCGGCACGAGGGAGAAGTCGTCGGCGAGCTGCTCGAGGGTGCGGGCCACGGACAGGTCGAAGGGGCCCACGGCCGTGCGCCGCAGCGCCGTCAGGTGCCCACCGACCCCGAGCGCCACGCCGACGTCGCGGGCGATCGCGCGGATGTAGGTGCCCGAGGAGCAGCGCACCGAGACGTCGACGTCGAGGCACTCACCGACGACGCGCTGGTCGTGGACCTCCAGGGAGTGGATGGTGACGGGGCGCGCCTTCAGCTCGACCTGCTCGCCGTCGCGCACGCGGGCGTAGGCCCGCTTGCCGCCGACCTTGATCGCCGACACCGCGGTCGGCACCTGCATGATCTCACCGACCATCGCGCCGAGCTCGGCCTCGACCCGGGCCGGGTCGAGGTGGGACGCCGCGCGCGAGCCCGTGACCTCGCCCTCCGCGTCGTCGGTGGTCGTGGAGACGCCGAGGCGCACCGTGGCGTCGTAGGCCTTCTCGGTGAGCATCAGGTGGCCGAGCAGCCGGGTGGCGCGGTCGACGCCGAGCACCAGCACGCCGGTCGCCATCGGGTCGAGCGTGCCGGCGTGCCCGACCTTGCGGGTGCCGGCGAGCCGGCGGACCCGGGCCACCACGTCGTGCGAGGTCATGCCCGGGGCCTTGTCGACGACGACCAGGCCGGGGTCGACCATCAGGCGCGGTCGCCCTCGTCGTCGCGGTCGACGGGGTCGGCGGGGTCGGCGGGGTCGTCGTCCGCGTCGCCGGCCGCGTCGTCGTCCTCGGGCTCACGAGGCTTCTTGTAGGGGTCGGGCTCGCCGGCGTAGGCCTCGACGCGGCGGGCGGCCACCTCCTCGTCGAGCCGGCGGGCACGCTCCAGCACCTCGTCGAGGGCGCGAGCGCTCTCGGGGAGGGCGTCGGGGATGAAGGTCAGCGAGGGCACGATGCGCATGCCGAGCTGCTTGGCGACCTCGGAGCGGATCACTCCCTTGGCCGACTCGAGGGCGGCGGCCGTGCTGGCCAGCTCCTCCTCGGTGCCGAGGACCGTGTAGAAGATCGAGGCCTGCTGGGAGTCGCCGGTCACGCGGACGTCGGTGACGGTGACGAAGCCGAGGCGGGGGTCCTTGATCCGGCGCTCGAGCATCTCGGCGACGATCACCTGGATGCGGTCGGCGATCTTGCGCACGCGGGGATTGGTCATGGGCTCACTCTCTCAAAGGGCACGTCGAGCCGGCGCGTCCTGATGGCCGGATCGCGTCGAGTCGGCGCATCCTCACCCCACTGGGGGTCAGGATGCGCCGACTCGAGCTTGATCGGGCGTCAGGATGCGCCGACTCGACGAACGGTGTTCAGCTGCGCGGGATCTCGCGCATCTCGAAGGCCTCCACGACGTCGCCGATCTTGATGTCCTGGAAGTTGCGGAGCACCAGACCGCACTCGAAGCCCTCGCGGACCTCGGACGCGTCGTCCTTCTCGCGGCGCAGCGAGGAGAGGTCGAGGTTGTCGGCCACGACCGCCCCGTCGCGCAGGACGCGCACCTTGGCGTTGCGGCGGAGCACACCGGAGGTGACCATGCAGCCCGCGATGTTGCCGGCCTTGGACGAGCGGAAGATCTCGCGGATCTCCGCCTGCCCGAGGGTCGACTCCTCGTAGACGGGCTTGAGCATGCCCTTGAGCGCCGCCTCGATCTCCTCGATCGCCTGGTAGATGACCGAGTAGTAGCGGATCTCGACACCTTCCTTGTCGGCCATCTGGCTCGCCTTGCCCTGCGGGCGGACGTTGAAGCCGATGATGATGGCGTCGGAGGCGGCGGCGAGGTCGACGTTGGTCTCGGTGATCGCACCGACACCGCGGTCGATCACGCGCAGGGAGACCTCGTCGCCCACGTCGATCTGCGACAGCGCGTCCTCGAGTGCCTCGACCGAGCCGGACACGTCGCCCTTGAGGATGAGGTTGAGCTCCTGGCTCTCGCCCTTCTCCATGGAGGCCATGAAGTCCTCGAGGCTGCGACGCACGCGACGCTTGGCCTGCATGGCCGCACGCTCGCGCGCCTCGCGCTTCTCGGCGATCTGGCGGGCCATGCGGTCGTCCTCGACCACGATGAAGTTCTGGCCCGCTCCCGGCACCGCCGAGAGACCCAGCACCATCGCCGGACGCGACGGGTCGGCCTCGGTGAGCTCGTTGCCGTGCTCGTCGAGCATCGCGCGGACGCGGCCGTGGGCCGGACCGGCGACGATCGAGTCGCCGACGCGCAGCGTGCCTCGCTGGACCAGCACCGTGGCGACCGGACCGCGACCGCGGTCGAGGTGCGCCTCGACGACGAGGCCCTGTGCGTCCTGGTCGGGGTTGGCCCGCAGGTCGAGCGAGGCGTCGGCGGTGAGGACGACGGCCTCGAGCAGCTTGTCGAGGTTGGTGCCGGCCTTGGCCGAGACGTCGACGAACATCGCGTCGCCGCCGTACTCCTCGGGGATCAGGCCGTACTCGGTGAGCTGGCCGCGGACCTTGGTCGAGTCGGCCTCCGGCTTGTCGATCTTGTTGACCGCGACCACGATCGGGACACCGGCGGCCTTGGCGTGGTTGAGCGCCTCGACCGTCTGCGGCATGACACCGTCGTCGGCCGCGACCACGAGGATCGCGATGTCGGTGGCCTGCGCACCACGAGCACGCATGGCGGTGAACGCCTCGTGACCGGGGGTGTCGATCAGGGTGATGCGACGGTCGTCGCCGTCGACCTCGGTGTGGACCTGGTAGGCACCGATGTGCTGGGTGATGCCACCGGCCTCCTTGTCGACCACGTTGGCGTCACGCAGCGCGTCGAGGAGCTTGGTCTTTCCGTGGTCGACGTGACCCATGACGGTCACGACCGGCGGACGGATGACCAGGTCGGACTCGTCGCCCTCGTCGGCGCCGAACTCGAGGTCGAACGTCTCGAGCAGCTCGCGGTCCTCGTCCTCGGGGGACACGATCTGGACCACGTAGTTGAGCTCGTCGGCGAGCAGCTCGAACGTCTCGTCACCGACCGACTGGGTCGAGGTGACCATCTCGCCGAGCGAGAACAGCATCTGGACCAGGGCGGCCGCGTCGACGTTGATCCTCTCGGCGAAGTCGGTGAGCGAGGCACCGCGCGGCAGGCGAACGGTCTCGCCGTTGCCCTTGCGGACGCGCACGCCGCCGATCGTCGGGGCCTCCATGGCCTCGAACTCCTGACGACGCGCCCGCTTCGACTTGCGACCACGGCGCGAGGGACCGCCGGGACGACCGAAGGCGCCCTGCGTCTGGCCACGCTGGCCGGGACGACCGCCACCGGGGCGACCGCCGCCGGACGGGCCGAAGCCGCCGGGACGACCGGGAGCGCCACCGGGGGCACCGGCGCCGGGACGACCCGGGGCACCGCTGCGACCGGGAGCACCGGGACGGCCGGGACCGCCACCGGGGCCACCACCGGGGCCACCGCGGGCAGGACGCCCGCCGGGACCGTTGCCGAAGGCGGCCGGGGACTTGGGCATCATCGCCGGGTTGGGACGCGGCATGCCGGGGCGTCCCTCACCGCCGGCCGGCGGACGCGGCGGACGGTTGTCGTCGCCGCCGGTGCGCGGGGCGGGGCGCTGGCCCATGCCCTGGCTCGGGGCGAACGGGTTGTTGCCCGGACGCGGGGCGCCGGGCCTGCCGACGGGACGAGGTGCCGGGCTCGGCGACTTCGCGGCCGGGGCGGCGGGCGCCTCGGGCTCGGCCGGCGGAGGCGTGGGCTCGGCGGCAGGTGCCTTCGGGCCGGGACGCGGGCCGGGACGGGCCGACGGGGCTGCCGGCTGGGCGGCCGCGGGTGCGGCCGGCTCAGCGGCCGCGGGTGCGGCCGGCTCGGCAGGCTGGATGGGGGCGACCGGCTCGGCGGGCGCCTCGGCCGGAGCCTCGGTGGCCGCCGGGGCGGGAGCGGGCTTGGGGCCGGGCTTGGGCGCGGCCTTCTTGGCAGCCGGCTTGTCGGCCGGCGCGGCGGTGTCGGCGGGCGCGGAGGCCGCAGCGGCCTTCAGCTCCTCGCCGTACTGCTTCTTGAAGCGCATCTCGACGGGCGGCTCGACAGTCGACGATGCCGACTTGACGAACTCCCCCATCTCCTTGAGCTTCTCGAGAACGAACTTGCTCTCGACTCCGAACTCCTTGGCGAGTTCGTGGACTCGGGTCTTTGCCACGGTTGTTTCTGCTCCTTCTGGTCCGTGACCCCAGAAGGAGAGGGGAAACGGAACAGCTAGTGGGTGTGCAAACTCATCGCGAGTTACTCATCGAGTGCTCATGAGCTGCGTGCTCCAGTTTCTGGTCGGTGCTGCGGTGATTCGGACTGGTGCGCGGTGAGGTGTTCCTGCACCGGCGCGCCGCTGAGGTGCTCGCCCGAGCGGAGGGCCCGGGATGGTGCTCGGCGTCGCACGGCGAGCTCCCAACACTCCTGCGTGGGGTGGATGTGCGCCCCTCGCCCGGGTGCCCGACGGTCCGGATCGGGCACCAGGGCCGGTCGGCCCTCGGCGTCCGAGCCTGCGACCATCCGCAGCAGCTCGCTCGCAGCGGCCCTGGTCCGGCAACCCACGCAGGTCCGGACGGGTCCGGGCGCAAGGGTGTCAGACGTGGTGGCCACTGACCCCCACTCTAGCCGGTGGAGCCCCTGGTTCACGAACTGGGCTCGGGAGCCTCGTCGCTGCGGATGTCGATGCGCCAGCCGGTGAGCCGGGCCGCGAGGCGGGCGTTCTGGCCCTCCTTGCCGATCGCCAGCGAGAGCTGGAAGTCGGGCACGACCACCCGGCAGGACCGGGCGGCGAGGTCGACGATCTCCACCGAGTTGACCCGGGCCGGCGACAGGGCGTGGGCGACGAGCTCCGCGGGGTCCTCGGCCCAGTCGACGATGTCGATCTTCTCGCCGTGCAGCTCGCTCATCACGTTACGCACGCGCTGGCCCATCGGGCCGATGCAGGCGCCCTTCGCGTTGACGCCCGGGACGCTCGAGTGCACGGCGATCTTGGTGCGGTGGCCGGCCTCGCGGGCGATCGCCGCGACCTCGACGGTGCCGTCGGCGATCTCGGGCACCTCGAGGGCGAACAGCTTCTTCACCAGCGTCGGGTGGGAGCGCGACAGGGTGATCTGCGGCCCGCGCATGCCCTTGCGCACCGAGGTGACCAGGCACTTGATGCGCTCGCCGTGGACGTACTTCTCGCCCGGCACCCGCTCGCTGACGGGCAGGATCGCCTCGATCTTGCCGAGGTCGACCATCACGTCGTCGGGGTTGCGGCCCTGCTGGATGATCCCGGAGACGATGTCGCCCTCCTTGCCGGCGAACTCGCCGAACTTGATCTCGTCCTCGGCGTCGCGCAGCCGCTGGAGCATGACCTGCTTGGCGGTCGTGGCGGCGATGCGGCCGAAGCCCTGCGGGGTGTCGTCGTACTCGGGCCCGGCCGAGCCGTCCTCGTCGATCTCGCGCGCCCACACGGTGACGTGGCCGGTCTTGCGGTCCAGCTCCACGCGGGCGGGGCGCTGCGACTCGGTCGCGCGCTGGTAGGCGGTGAGCAGGGCCTGCTCGATGGCCTCGGCCAGCACCTCGAAGGAGATCTCCTTCTCCCGCTCCAGCATGCGCAGGATGCTCAGGTCGATGTCCATCAGTCGTCCTTCTGGTCGGTCTTGCGGTTGAACTCGATCTGCACGAGCGCCTTGGTCACGTCGGCGTAGGCGACCTCGCGCCGCTCCCCCGACACGTCGAGGGTCGCCGACTCCTCCGACGAGGCCAGCACCCGCCCGGTCAGGCTCGAGCCGTCGGCGAGCGTGGCCTTGACCAGCCGGTCCTCGTTGCGCCGCCAGTGCCGCGGCAGGGTCAGCGGGCGGTCGACGCCGCGGGAGGTGACCTCCAGCGTGTAGGGCATCTCGCCCATCACGTCGGACTCGTCGAGCACGCGCGAGACCTCACGCGTCGCGTCGGCGACGTCGTCCAGGGTCACGCCGCCGTCCTTGTCGACCGCGACCCGCAGGACGCGGCGGCGGCCGGCGGGGGTCACCTCGACGGCCTCGACGTCGAGACCCAACGCTCGCAAGGGGTCGACCAGCTCCGCCTCGATGCGGTCCCGGGTGGCGTCCTGGCGGGGGGTGCTCATCGGGGTGCGACCTCCTTGTGTAGTTGTCCGACTCCACGATAGCCGTCCTCCCCCGCACCGCGACAAACCCCGCCGGCCGGTCCGGACCGGAGCGCCGGGCCGCTAGGGTGCGGGGGTGCCCGCACGCCCGCTGACCCGTCGTACGACGGTGGGCGCGGCGCTCGCGGCGCCCCTCGTGCTGGCCGCCTGCGACATCGACCCGCCGCGCCGCGACGCCGGGTCCGTGGACGCCGACCAGCCCCCGCCGGAGGACTCCGAGCTGGTGGCGGGCGTGGTCGCGGCGCTGGTGCGGGCCCGATCCGTGCTGGAGGCGGCGACGCTGGCGGTCCCCGGCCTGACCCCGCTCCTGGCGCCGGTGGCGACCGCGCACACCGCCCAGCTCGACGTGCTGGCGACGGCGGTCGCCGACACCGACGTGCCCGCCTCCGACCCGCCCGTGCTGCCGGCCGCCCCGCGACGGGCGCTGACCGCGGTCCGCCGCTCGGAGCAGCGGCTGCTGCGCGAGGTGCGGCGCGCCTGCCTCGTCGCGGCCAGCGGCGACCTCGCCCGGGTGCTGGCAAGCGTGGCGGCCTCGACAGCGCAGCACTCGGCCGTCCTCGCCGACGCCACGACGAGCCCCGCCTCCGCGGAGGCCGGATGAGCGTCCTCGACGCCCTGCAGACGACCCTCGCCGACGAGCACGCGGCGCTCTACGCCTACGGCGTGCTCGGGGCGCGCACCTCGCAGGCCGCCTCCCCCGAGCTGTTCGACACCCTGACCTCCGGCTACCGTCGGCACCGGGCCCGGCGCGACCAGCTGCGGCTGATGGTGGGCGACGCTGGCGGCGAGCCGGTCGCCGCCGCCCCCGCGTACGACGTGGCCAACGCCCTGCGCCGACCGCAGCAGGTCGCCCGTGCCGCCCAACTGCTGGAGGCGACGAGCGTCGAGGTGCTCCTCGCCCTCGTGGCGCAGTCGAGCGGCGCCGTGCGCGAGTGGGCGCTCACCGAGGCGACCTGGTCGGCGACGTGGGAGGTGCGGCTCGGCGCCAGCGCCACCACCTGGCCCGGGGCCCCGGAGCTCGACGGGGCCTAGCGCCCGCTCGCCATCGCTGAGACGGGAAGAGCGGCCCGCGGCCTCAGCCTTTGGGAAAGTCCCGAGATCTCTCCCAAAAGCCGAGGACGCGGACCGCTCCCATGGGGTTGGTCAGCATCACCCTGTGTCGATCGAACCTGTGGGGGAGGTCGAGCGACATGCACAATCATGCATTCGATCCCGCCTCAACGTAAGGCGTCGCGACTCGCATGTTCCTGCAACGCACGAAGTTGCAGAACGGGTGCGCTCAGGCGGTGCCGAGACGACGCACCACGGCCGGCACCTGCGCCAGCGACGTGACCGTGGCGTCGGGCTCGCCCTCGGTGTGGCCGACCTGGGTCGCCGGGATGGTGCTCAGCGGCACGTGGATCGCGCGCATGCCCGCGTTGTGTGCGCCCCAGATGTCGTCGAAGAGCCGGTCCCCCACGTAGACGCACGCCGCCGGGTCGTCGACACCGACGGCGTCCATCGCGGCGCGAAAGGCGCGCTGGGAGGGCTTGGTCCACGGGATCTCGCTGGTGTAGACGTCGCCGTCGACCAGGTCGTAGACGCCGTCGCGCTCGAAGAAGCCGACGTGCCACTCCCTCGGCCAGATCGTGTTGGACAGCACCCCGACCTTGAGTCCCGCGTCGCGCAGCTCGCGCCACATCGGACCCACCTCGGGGTCGGTGGCGGTGTGCGGCTCCCAGAACTCGTAGTAGGCGGCGAGCAGGTCGGGGTCGTGGTCGAGGCCCGCCTCGGTGAAGAGGTCGGCGATCGTCGCGCTCTGCTGGTGGTCGCGGGAGCGGCCCCAGACGACGTCGCCGGCGCGGTGCAGCCGCGTGGCCCACGCGTGGTGGTCGTCGTGCGGCGTGGGCGTACGACGCACCGCCTGGGCCAGCGCGACCGACTCGGCGTGGAAGTCCACGTCGTGCCAGCGCGTCAGCGTGCCGCCCCAGTCGAAGATGACCGCCTCGATCTGCCCGCGTGCCATGTGGGAGGACCCTTTCAGCGGGGAGCGGTCAGCTGCGGACGATGTCGGTGATGCGCGCGGCCGCCGTGCCGACGGGGACGTCCTCGCGGTCGCCGGTGCGCCGGTCGCGCACCTCGACGTTGCCGTCGGCGAGGCCACGGCCGACCGTGACGATGGTGGGCACGCCGATGAGCTCGGCGTCCTTGAACTTCACGCCCGGGCTGACCTTGCCCGTGCGGTCGTCGAGGAGCACCTCGAGGCCCGCGCCCTTGAGCTCCTGGGCGAGCACCTCGGCGGCGGCGAGGATCGCCTCGTCCTTGCCGGCGGCGACGACGTGGACGTCGGCGGGCGCGACGTCGCGCGGCCAGCACAGGCCGAGGTCGTCGAGCGTGCCCTCGGCGATGGCCGCCACGGCACGCGACGGGCCGATGCCGTAGGAGCCCATCGTCACGGTGACGAGCTTGCCGAACTCGTCGAGCACCTTGAGCCCGAGCGCGTCGGCGTACTTGCGGCCGAGCTGGAAGATGTGGCCCATCTCGACGCCACGCGCCGACTCGAGGGTGCCCTGGTCGCAGCTGGGGCAGGCGTCGCCGTCGCGGACGTCGGCGGCCTCGATGGTGCCGTCGGGGGTGAAGTCGCGCCCGACGACCAGGTCGAGGACGTGCGAGCCGGCCACGTTGGCGCCGGTGACCCAGCGGGTGCCCTCCACGACCCGGGGGTCGACGAGGTAGCGGATGCCGGACGTGGACTCCTCGCCCAGCACCTCGGGGCCGATGTAGCCCCGCACCAGGGCCGGGTGCTTGGCGATCTCGGCCTCGCCCATCGCCTCGACCTCGATCGGCTCGAGCTGGCCCTCGAGGCGCTTCTGGTCGACCTCGCGGTCGCCGGGGACCCCGATGGCCAGCGGCTCACGGGTGCCGTCGGGGTGCTTGAGGACGACGAGCACGTTCTTGAGCGTGTCGCCGGCCGCCCACGGCCGGTCGTCGCGGGGGTGGGCCGTGTTGAGGTGCTCGACCAGCGTCTCGATGGTGGGCGTGTCGGGGGTCTCCTCGACGTGCGCCGCGGGGACGTCGTCGTAGGCGAGCGCGGGCGGTGAGGGGACCGTGACGGCCTCGACGTTGGCGGCGTAGTCGCACTGCGTGCAGCGGACGTAGGTGTCCTCGCCGACCTCCGCCTTGGCCAGGAACTCCTCGCTCGCCGACCCGCCCATGGCACCGGAGGTGGCCTTGACGATGACGTACTCGAACCCGAGCCGGTCGAAGATGCGGACGTAGGCGTCGCGGTGCTTCTGGTAGGACTCCGCGAGCCCGGCGTCGTCGATGTCGAAGGAGTAGGAGTCCTTCATGACGAACTCGCGCCCACGCAGCAGGCCGGCGCGGGGTCGCGCCTCGTCGCGGTACTTGGTCTGGATCTGGTAGATCGAGAGCGGCAGGTCCTTGTAGGAGGAGTAGAGGTCCTTGACCACGAGGGTGAACATCTCCTCGTGGGTGGGGCCGAGCAGGTAGTCGGCGCCCTTGCGGTCCTGGAGCCGGAAGATGTTGGGGCCGTAGTCGTCCCAGCGGCCGGTGGCCTCGTAGGGCTCCTTGGGCAGCAGCGCCGGGAACGACAGCTCCTGGGCGCCCATGTCGTCCATCTCCTCGCGGATGATGTCCTCGATCCTGCGCAGCACCCGGAGGCCGAGCGGCAGCCACGTGTAGATGCCCGGGGCGGCACGTCGGATGTAGCCGGCACGCACCAGCAGCCGGTGGCTCGGCACCTCGGCGTCGTTGGGGTCGTCGCGCAGGGTGCGCACGAACAGGGTCGACATGCGGAGGATGCGGCCAGTCATGGGCGCAACGATAGGGGTGGGCTCGCGAGCACCGCGAACCAGATTGCCGTTCGCCGGGATCCGGCTCAGGGCTGGAGCTCAGGGCTGGAGCTCAGAGATCGATCCAGCGGCTGGTCGCCGAGCGGTGACCGTCGCCGAGGGTGAAGCGCACGGCCCCGGTGGGTGCGGCGGCGAGGACGAAGAAGCCCACGTCGTCGAGCCCGGTCGTCCAACGCTGGCCGTCCTCGGCCTCCACCACCACCTCGACGGACCCCATGTCCCCGTCGAAGTCGAGCAGCTGCCCGCGCACCTGCCCCTCCTCGACCTCGGCGTCGAGGGACCAGCCCTCGGCGGCGGTGAAGTAGAGGATGCGCGAGGTGGTCACTCCCCTCACCTCGGCGGCGGGCTCCTCGCGCGAGTCGCGCACCAGCACGAGCAGCTCCCACTCGTCGTCGAGGTCGGCGGCCGCGACGGCCGCGATCATCGTCTCGGTCAGTCCGGGCGGCGGCGGGTCGCAGGTCGTCCACATCTCCCGCAGCCGTCCGAGGAGGGCAGCATCCCCATCAGTCATCGCTTTCCTCCTTCGTTGAGTGCGGTGCGGACCTTGGCCAGGCACCGGGCCCGGGTGGGACCGATGCTCCCGACCGGCATGCCGAGCTCCCGGCTGAGTGACTGGTAGTCGGGGCGGTCCATGAACGCCACGACTCGCAGCAGCTTGCGGCACCGCTCGTCGACGGTGGCCACGGCTCGCCACAGCCGGGCCGCCTCGTCGTCGAGGACGGCCAGGGCCTCGGCCGACTCCGTGTCCGGGAGTGCGGCGTGCAGCGCCTCGTCCTCCGTGGGGGTCGCGCGTCGCGCGGCCCTCGTGTGTGCGGCTGCGCCGCGCCTGGCTGAGGTGATCAGCCAGGACGCGACCGCCTGCGGGTCCTCGATGGTCCGGTGCAGCCGTACGAAGCCGAGCCAGGTCGCCTGCATCACGTCCTCGGCGACCTCCTTGTCGTGCCCGTAGCTGCGCACCACGTGCCAGAGCACCGGCGTCATCGCGGACACCAGCTCGTCCACCGCACCTGCGTCCCCCGAACGCCAGGCGGTGAACGCCCCACTGGCCATGTCCCACGGTGACTGGTCGGACTGCCCCTCAGCCCTGCGGTCCTCTGACATGGTGACCATTGTTGTCCCCATGTCCACTCAGGTGCGCGTACACCGCTCCGTGATACGCCGTCGCCGTATTTTTCTCCCGGGGTCCGGCGGGCGGGCTCGGGGGTCTCGTGCGGCGGGCGCCGGCCCTAGAACATCAGCGTGGCGAAGGTCGCCGTCTGCCGGAAGCCCACCCGTGCGTAGGCCGCTCGCGCGGGTGCGTTCCACTCGTTGACGTAGAGCGAGACCACGGGCGCCATGCCGGACCCGAGGACGTGCGCGACGACGGCCGCCATCCCGCTGGTGGCGAGCCCCTGGCCACGGCGGTCCGGGCGGACCCAGACCCCCTGCACCTGGGCTGCGTACGGGGTGAGGCAGGCGACCTCGGCCTTGAACACCACCCCGTCGGCGTCGAAGCTCGCCATCGACCAGCCGCGACCGATGAGCTGCTGGATGCGGGCGCGGTAGAGCTCACCCCCTCCGGTGTCGCTCTCCGGGGAGACGCCGACCTCCTCGGTGTACATCGCCACGCATGCCGGGTAGAGGAGCTCGAGGTCGCGAGGAGTCGTGACCCGCACGCCGGGGTCGGCGGCCACGGCCGGGACCCGGTCGGCCTCGAGGTGCGGCTGGTCGGACCGGATCTCGCGCGGGCGCGCCCAGCGCGGCTCCACGATCTCCCACAGGGCGGCCACCACGTCGGCCGGGCCGACGATCGTGCCGACGGTGCTGCGGCGGCGCAGGGCGACGTCGGCGAACGCACCCACGTCCTCGGGGGTGCACTGCACCGGGACCAGGTTGGCGCCGAGGTGGCACCCCGCGACGAGCTCCCCGTCGTCGAACCGGCCCCAGACCTGGCCCCCCAGCCACCGCTCGTCGAGGTTGGTCAGGCGCGCGCGGTAGTCGGCGAAGACGTTGACGACCGGGTCCTGCTCGGCGAGCGCGATGAACGCGTCCCGGTCGCCCGGGCCCAGCACGCGCACCTGCTCGCGGGTCCTCAGCACGGTGGTGAGCCTAGGGGGATGCGGGCGGGCCGACCAGCGGCCCCCACCCTCGAGCGTCAGGAGACGCTGACGCTGGCCTCGGCGCCCTCGACCGCCTCCATCCCCTCGGCGAGGCGCATGGCCTCCTCGATGAGGGTCTCCACGATCTGCGACTCGGGCACGGTCTTGATGACCTCGCCCTTGACGAAGATCTGGCCCTTGCCGTTGCCGGACGCGACGCCGAGGTCTGCCTCGCGGGCCTCCCCCGGGCCGTTGACGACGCAGCCCATGACGGCGACCCGCAGCGGCACCTCCATCCCGTCGAGCCCCGCGGTGACCTCCTCGGCCAGCTTGTAGACGTCGACCTGGGCGCGCCCGCACGACGGGCACGAGACGATCTCGAGCCGGCGGGGCTTGAGGTTGAGCGACTCGAGGATCTGCAGGCCGACCTTGACCTCCTCGACCGGCGGCGCCGACAGCGAGACCCGGATGGTGTCACCGATGCCCTTGCTCAGCAGGTGGCCGAACGCTACGGCCGACTTGATGGTGCCCTGGAACGCGGGCCCCGCCTCGGTCACGCCGAGGTGGAGCGGCCAGTCGCCGGCCTCGGCGAGCAGCTCGTAGGCGCGCACCATGACGACCGGGTCGTTGTGCTTGACCGAGATCTTGAAGTCGTGGAAGTCGTGCTCCTCGAACAGCCCGGCCTCCCACACGGCCGACTCGACGAGCGCCTCGGGGGTGGCCTTGCCGTACCTCTCGAGCAGCCGCTTGTCGAGCGACCCGGCGTTGACGCCGATGCGGATCGAGGTGCCGCGGTCCTTGGCGGCCCGCGCGATCTCCTTGACCTGGTCGTCGAACTTGCGGATGTTGCCGGGGTTGACCCGCACCGCGGCGCAGCCGGCGTCGATGGCCGCGAAGACGTACTTGGGCTGGAAGTGGATGTCGGCGATGACGGGGATCTGCGAGTGGCGGGCGATCTCGGGCAGCGCGTCGGCGTCGTCCTGGCTGGGGCAGGCCACGCGCACGATGTCACAGCCGGTGGCCGTGAGCTCGGCGATCTGCTGGAGGGTCGCGTTGACGTCGGAGGTCAGCGTCGTGGTCATCGACTGCACCGAGATCGGCGAGTCGCTGCCGACGCCCACCGAGCCCACCTTGATCTGGCGGGTCCTGCGGCGCGGGGCCAGGACGGGGGGCGGGAGGGCGGGCATGCCCAGCGAGACGGATGGGCCGGAGGTCATGGCGCCATCGTACGGGCCGGGCAGGAGGGCACCGCCGCTCGGGCACGCCTCCCGCGCCGGGCCCGGCAGCGGTGCCTCCGGGCAGGATCGCACACCGCCCCCGACCGCGTCCGCCGATCGCGCGACGCGCGGCCCGATCAGCTCAGGCGCAGGGGGACGACGATGTCGGCGACGATGAGCACGACGCCCATGACCAGCATCGCCAGCCCCACGACGTAGGCGACGGGCAGGAGCTTGGCGACGTCGACGTGCCCGGGGTCGGGCCGCCCGCGAAGCCGGGCGAGGCCGCGCTTGAGGCCCTCGTAGAGCGCGCCGGCGATGTGACCACCGTCGAGCGGCAGCAGCGGCACGAAGTTGAACATGCCGATGAAGAAGTTGAAGCTCGCGACCAGGAACAGCAGCGTGACGACCTTCTCGGTCACCGGGAACGCCTCGCTGGACGCCGCCTCGCCGGCGAACCGACCCCCGCCCACGATGGACACCGGGCTCTCCGGGTCGCGCTCCTGCAGGCCGACGACGGCGCGGCCCACCTCGTAGACCTTCACCGGCAGCTGGCCGAGGGCCTTCAGCGTCTCCGCGGCCATCGTCTTCATCTGCGCGGCGGTGTAGACGAGCCCGCCCGTCTCGAAGCGGGTCTCCGGCTGCACGCCGAGGAAGCCGACCTCGGTGAGCGTCTCGTCCTCGACCGACGTCTGGCGCAGCGTGACGGTGGTGTTGGTGGTCAGCGTGAGCTGCTCGTCGCCGCGGCGCACCTCGATGACGGCGTCGCCGTCGGCGTTGGCGCGGATCTGCGCCTGGAGGCTCTCCCAGTCGCGGAACGGGGTGCCGTTGAAGCTCAGGATCTCGTCGCCGGGCTGGATGCCCGCTTCCTTCGCCGGGGTCGGCGGGTCGTCGGCCGTGCAGGCGCGGCCCTGCTCCTCGACCGGGATGACGCACTCGGGCACGGCCGCGACGACCGGCTCGACGACCTCGTCGCGGGGGTTGCCGTAGGTGGCGAACAGCACGGCGAACAGGCCGAACGCGATGGCGATGTTGACCATCGGGCCGCCCGCCATCACGATCACCTTCTTCCACCACGGGAGGCGGTAGAAGAGGCGGTCGGTGTCGTGCTGCTTGACGTACTCCCACTCCGCGGCGCGGGCGTCGGAGATCAGCTGCGTGAACATCCCGGTGTTGGACCGGCGCACCTTGTGGACGGGCTCGCCGTCCTCGTCGTAGGTCGTCTCCTCGACGAGGTGCTCGGCGCCCGGGGGCAGCATCCCCACGATCTTGACGTAGCCGCCGAGCGGGATGGCCTTGATGCCGTACTCGGTGTCACCGATCGTGCGGCTCCACACGGTCGGCCCGAAGCCGATGAACCACTGCGGCACCTTGCAGCCGAACTTCTTGGCCGGCACGAGGTGTCCGAACTCATGGAGCCCGATCGAGACCAGGATGGCCACGACGAAGGCGACGACACCCAGGGTGTAGAGCAGGGCGGACATGTGTGAGCGTGATCCTTCGGGAGCAGACGTCAGATGAGGGCCGCGGCCTCGGCTCGCGCCCAGGCGTCGGCGGCGAGCACGTCGTCGACGGTGAGGTGCTCCTTCGATGGTACGTCGTGGCGCTCGAGGACGTGGGCGACCGTGACGACGATCTCGTGGAAGCCCAGCCGACCCTCGTGGAAGGCGTCGACGGCGACCTCGTTGGCGGCGTTGTAGACCGCGGGCGCGGTGCCGCCCAGCTCCCCCGCCGCGCGGGCGAGCGTGACGGCCGGGAAGACGACGTCGTCGAGCGGCTCGAAGCGCCAGTCGGCGGCCCGGGTCCAGTCGATGGGCGCCTCGGCGTCGGGGACCCGGTCGGGCCAGCCCATCCCGAGCGCGATGGGCACCAGCATCGTCGGCAGGCCGAGCTGCGCGACCACGGCGCCGTCGACGAACTCCACCATCGAGTGGATGAGCTGCTGGGGGTGGACCACCACGTCGATGCGGTCGAAGGGGATGTCGAAGAGCAGGTGGGCCTCGATGACCTCGAGGCCCTTGTTGACGAGCGTCGCCGAGTTGGTGGTGATCACCCGGCCCATCGCGAAGTTGGGGTGGGCGAGCGCCTGCTCGGGGGTGACCCCGGCCAGCGCGTCGGCCGACCACCCGCGGAACGGGCCGCCGGACGCGGTGAGGACGAGCCGGCGTACCTCGTCGGCGGAGCCCGCGCGCAGGCTCTGCGCGATGGCGCTGTGCTCGGAGTCGACGGGCACGATCTGGCCGGGTCGCGCGCGCTCCTTGACCAACGGACCGCCGATGATCAGCGACTCCTTGTTGGCCAGGGCGAGCGGGGTGCCGGCGTCGAGCGCCGCCAGGGTGGGCCGAAGCCCCACGGCGCCCGTGATGCCGTTGAGCACGACGTCGCACGTGCGTGAGGCGGCCTCGACCGAGGCCTCCTCCCCGAGCCCGGAGAACTCCGGCGCGAACTCCGCGACCTGCGCCTCGAAGAGCTCGGGGTGCGAGCCGCCGGCCGTCAGGCCGACGACGCGGAACCGGTCGGGGTGGGCGCGCACCAGGTCGAGCGCCTGGGTGCCGATCGAGCCGGTGGAGCCGAGGATCACGATGTCGCGCGCAGTCACCCCCGCAGTGTGTCAGCGTCGCCGTCGGGCGTAGGACGTCAGTCGGCCTCCGGCGCGTCGAACGCCCACACCGTCAGCCCGCCGACCTCCACGAGCGCGGCCCCGGCGGGTGCGGACGAGCCGTGGTCGTCGGAGGCGCCGAGGGCGTCGAGCACGGTGAGGGTGTCGGCACCGTGGCGTGACAGCACCGCGTCGCCGGGCACGTCGGCGCACCCGCCCGGGTCCGTACGCCCGGCGCGCAGCGCGACGTCCCACGGCACGTGCTCGCCGTCGACGGTGAACCCGAGACCGCCGGGCCCGCCGCGGACCACGACCTTGCCGGTGGCGCCGGGCGAGTCGTCGTGCTCCACGACCGCGCCCACCCGGGCGGCTGCCAGCACGACCAGCACGCCGGCCTGCTGTGGCACGGAGCCGAGGACCACCCGGTCGCCCACCCCGACGCCGAAGGCGCGGAGCACGCCCGCGCAGGCGGCGACCTCGCTCAGCATCCACGCGAAGGTCCGGGGGGTGCCGTCGAGGACGACCGCGACGTCGTCGGCGTGGCCGCGGACCACGTGGATGTCGAGGGCGTTGTAGCAGGCGTTGAGGGTGCCGGGATCGTCGCCGGACGGGGCCCGGAACCAGGTGACGGCGGCGGTGTCGCGCGTCATCGTCACCCCAGGCCGTTGTCGGCCGTGCGCGCCGGCTTGGCGGGCGTGCGCAGCCAGGCGTCGAAGAACGCGCTGAGGTCGTGCCCGCTGACGCGGGCCGCCAGCTCCTCGAACTCCTCCGTGGAGCCGTTGCCGCCGCGCTGCTCGCGGGTCCAGGCGCGCACGACGCGCCAGAAGGCCTCGTCGCCGACACGGTTGCGCAGGGCCTGCAGCGTCATCGCGCCGCGACCGTAGACGGCCTGGTCGAAGATCCTCGCCGCCCCCGGGTCGCCGACCGGCACGGTCCAGACGTCGGAGCCGGCCGCGATGCTGTCGTAGTAGCTGCGCAGGATCGCGTCGCCCGACCGGCCGCCGTGGGTCTCGGTCCAGCGCCACTCCATGAAGCTGGCGAAGCCCTCGTTGAGCCAGATGTCGGACCAGCCCTCGACGGCGATGTCGTCGCCGAACCACTGGTGCGCGAGCTCGTGCACGACGAGGGTGGTGTAGCCGGCGCCGACCGCCGGATAGGTCGGCCGGGTCTGGTTCTCCAGCGCGAAGCCGGGGTCGAGCCCGGTGGTGATGCCTCCGACGACGGAGAACGGGTAGGGGCCCAGGTCCTTCTCGAGACCCGCGACCACGGCGGGGGTCCGCTTCATCAGCCGCATGCTCGCGCGCTGCTCGTCCTGGCTCAGCTGCTGGGAGACCGCGACCAGCCACGGCAGGCCGCCGCGCCGGCCCTTGGCGATGGTGAAGTCACCGGCTGCGAAGAAGGCCAGGTAGGGCGCCATCGGCTCGTCGGCCCGCCAGTGCCACTCGGTGGTGCTCCTGCCCACGTCACGCCCGCGCAGCTTCCCGTTGGAGACGACCTCGCGGCCGTTGGGCACGCGGATCCTCACGTCGACGAGGGCCTTGTCGAGCGGGTGGTCGTTGGCCGGGAACCACCACGGCGCCATGTGCGGCTCGTTCATCGTGACGACCTCGCGCTTGCTGGCCAGCCAGTTGCGCTCGCCCGCGTAGGCGTACCTGGCCGGCTTGTCGGCGTAGACCACCACGACGGTGTGCTCGGTGCCGGCGGCCAGTGGCTGGTCGGGGGTGATCCGCAGCTCGTGGCCGCCGTCGGTTCTGGTGAAGAGCGCCTTCCGACCGTCGACGCTGACCGCGGACACCCTGAGGAGGAAGTCGAGCGAGAAGCTCGCAAGGTCCTGCGTCGCCGTCAGCTCGATCGTCGTACGACCCGCCAGCCGCTTGGTGGCCAGGTCGTAGCGGTTGGCGATCTGGTAGCGGCGCACGTCGATGCCGCCGTTGCCGTCGAGCGGCCAGTAGGGGTCGCCGATGCCAGGCGCCCCGTCGACGGGAGCCCCCAGGAGCGCCCCCGCGGGAGCGCCTGCGGGCCCGGCGGGGTTGGCGGGGTCGGCGGCGGGAGGGTCGGCGGTCGCCGCGGCGCCGGTGATCCCCACCGCCAGCACCGCGGCGAGCACGGAGGACAGCAGGGGCCGGGAGAGGGCTCGGATGCTCACCGTCCGAACCTAGCGCGAATCAAATGCGTTGCGGGGGGCTCGCCGCGACCGTCAGCATGGACCCGGTGACGCGCGCCCGCGCGTCCGCCCGCCGCGTGCCCGCTGCACGCCGCGCCCCGTGACGAGAGGAGCCGTGACATGTCCATCGCTGTCCTCGGCCTGCCCGCCGACCACCTCTCGCACCCACGGAGCACCCACGTTGTCGCACCTCCCGTCACACCACACGCCCCACCCCGCGTCTGACCCGACGCCCGACCCGCCCGCCCCCGGTTTCCCCGAGGACTTCCTCCGCGCCGACGACCGTCCGCCGATGGAGGACGTCGACGAGTCGTTCGTCTTCGACTACCAGGCCTACGCCGACGAGCTCGGCGAGGGCCAGCGCTGGTCGCGCTGGGAGGACCTCGAGGCCCTGATGAAGGGCCCGGAGCCACGCCCCGACTGGGTCGTGACCTCCAGCGGCGCCATCGACACCGACCTCGGCGTGCTCAAGACCGGCAAGGAGGCCGACGTCTTCCTCATCGAGCGCGCGGACCCCCATCGGCCCGACGAGGCGGTCGTGATGGCCGCCAAGCGCTACCGCGACACCGACCACCGCACGTTCCACCGGGCGGCCTCCTACACCGAGGGCCGGTCGATGAAGCGGTCCCGCGACAACCGTGCCCTCAAGCGCAAGTCCACCTGGGGTCGCCAGGTCGCGGCCGGGGAGTGGGCGGCCTCGGAGTGGAACGCCCTGCGCCGCTGCTGGGAGCTGGGCCTCCCCGTCCCCTATCCGGTGCAGATCGACGAGACCGAGATCGTCATGGAGTGGATCACCCACCGCGTCGACGGCGAGGTCGAGACCGCGCCCCGCGTGGCCCAGGTCCGCCCCGAGCGGGCGCTCGTCGAGAGCTACTACGAGCAGCTGCGCGACGCGCTGACCACCCTCGTCCAGGCCGGTCAGGTCCATGGCGACCTGTCGCCCTACAACACCCTGGCGGCCGGTGACCGGCTCGTGATCATCGACCTGCCGCAGATGGTCGACCTCGTCGGCAACCCGCGCGGCATGGACTTCCTGCTGCGCGACTGCGCCAACATGTGCGCCTGGTTCCGCTCGCGCGGGCTCGAGGCCGACGAGCAGGAGCTGTTCGGTGAGCTGATGGCCCACGCCTTCTGAGGTGCCGCCGGGCACCCTAGGTTGGGGCGCGTGAAGCACACCCACGGACGCGTCGTCGACGTCACGACCCTGGCCGACCTCGACCACAGGCTGGCGGCCGGTGCCCGCTCGCTCTCCGGCTGGCGGCTGCTGGGCCTCGACCTGACCCGGCGCGGCCCGGCCCTGCTGGAGCGCTCGCTCGACCAGGCGCTGTTCCTGGGGTGCGACCTCACCGACGACGACGAGGACGCCGTGCGCCGCGCCGGGGCGGTCGTGCTCCACGAGATCCCCGGGACCCCGGTCGACCCCTACCGCGCGAGCCTCTACTCCCCCGCCGAGCTCTACGACTCACCCCGCTACGCCGCCACCCTCGACGCCCGCGCCTACGCCTGGTCGCGCGGCGACACCAGCGCCGACGACACCCTGGCGATGGCGCTGCACGACCACCACGTCGACGCCGCCCTGGCCGCCTGGGTGGCCGGACGCGACGTGGTCGGCGTGATGGGCGGGCACGCCCTCGAGCGCGGGAGCCCGGCGTACGTCGAGGCGGCGCGCCTCGGGCACGCGCTCGGCGACCACCTCACCGTGGCGACGGGCGGCGGGCCGGGGGCCATGGAGGCGGCCAACCTCGGCGCGTTCGTCCCCGGCGACCTGGCCGGCGCGCTCGCGGCCGTGGCAGCCGTGCCGTCCTTCCGACCCGACGTGGGCGCCTGGGCGCGCACGGCCCTCGACGTCGTCGCCGCCACCGGGACCGGACGCGAGTCGCTCGGCATCCCCACCTGGCACTACGGCCACGAGCCGTCCAACGTGTTCGCCACCTCGATCGCGAAGTTCTTCGCCAACGCTCCCCGCGAGGCCCTGCTGCTCGAGGTGTGCACCGCCGGCATCGTCTTCCTGCCCGGCGCGGCCGGCACCGTGCAGGAGGTCTTCCAGGACGCCTGCGAGAACTACTACGCCGACCTGACCGCGGTCGCCCCGATGGTGCTCGTGGGTCGTCGCCACTGGACCGAGGACCTGCCGGTCTGGCCGTTGCTGCAGGCCCTGGCCGCGGGCCGGGCGATGGAGCCGCACGTCCACCTCGTCGACACCGTCGAGGAGGCCGTCGACGTCGTGCGGGCGGGTGCGGGCCACCGCGCCGGGGGCTGACCGCGCCGGCGCCTGCCACTCCTCGGACTGCTGGCCGACCGCGGGCCGACTGTCGGCCGCTACTCCTTGGCCGCTACTCCTTGGCCGCTACTTCTTGGCCGCTACTCCTTGGCCGCGAGCTGGCCGCAGGCGCCGTCGATCTCGCGGCCGCGGGTGTCACGCACCGTGGTCGGGATGCCCTTGGCCTCGAGCCGGCGGACGAACTCGCGCTCGTCGGCCGGGTCGGACGCGGTCCACTTCGAGCCCTCGATGGGGTTGAGCGGGATCAGGTTGACGTGCACCCACCCCCAGTCGCCGTAGGAGTTGAGCACGTCGGCGAGCAGGTCGGCCCGGTGGGCCTGGTCGTTGATGCCGCGCATCATGGCGTACTCGATCGAGACGCGGCGCTTGGTCTTCGCGGCGTAGTTCCAGGCCGCCTCGACGGTCTCGGCCACGGAGAAGCGGGTGTTGATCGGGACGAGCTCGTTGCGCAGCTCGTCGTCCGGCGCGTGCAGGCTCAGTGCCAGGGTGACCGGGATGCCCTCGTCGGCGAGCTGGTTGATCCGCGGGACCAGGCCGACGGTGGAGACGGTGATGCCGCGCGCGCTCATGCCGAGCCCGGCGGGCGAGGGGTCCGTGAGGCGTCGTACGGCACCGATGACGGCCTTGTAGTTGGCCAGGGGCTCGCCCATGCCCATGAAGACGACGTTGGAGACGCGGCCGGGACCGCCCGGCACCTCGCCACGTGCCATCGACCGGGCGCCTGCGACGACCTGCTCGACGATCTCGGCGGTCGACATGTTGCGCTGCAGGCCGCCCATGCCGGTGGCGCAGAAGGGGCACGCCATGCCACAGCCGGCCTGGCTGGAGACGCACACCGTGGCGCGGTCGGGGTAGCGCATCAGCACCGACTCGACCAGGGCGCCGTCGAAGAGCCGCCACAGCGTCTTGCGCGTGGTGCCCTTGTCGGCCTCCAGGGTGCGCAGCGGCGTCATCAGGTCGGGCAGCAGCGCCGAGACGAGCTCGTCGCGCTGGCCGGCGGGCAGGTCGGTCATCTCGGCCGGGTCGTCGACGAGGCGGGTGAAGTAGTGGTTGCTGAGCTGCTTGGCGCGGAAGCCGGGCAGGCCCATCTCCTCGAGCAGCGCCTTGCGCCCGGCCTCGTCGAGGTCGGCGAGGTGGCGCGGGGGCTTCTTGCGGCCCCGCGGCTCGTTGAACACGAGGGGCAGGGTCGTGATCGGCTGCTGGTCGGTCGGCGTCTCGGACATCGTGGCGATTGTCCCACCCCGGCGGTCGGCGGCGCGATTCGCAGACCGCTCAGCGGGTCAGGCGTCGACCATGAAGTAGAGCACCAGCGACGCGACGCCGCCGACGACGAGGGCGGTCACCACCATGCCGACGAACATGAACTGGGCGAACCGGCGGGTCTTGCGCTTGACGAGCATCGCGATCGGGAGCGCCAGCGCGAGGAGCACGAACGGGAAGAGCCGCTCGGCGGTCTCGTAGGAGAAGAGCAGCCGGAGGATCGCGGCGAACGCCCCGGGCAGCGCGGTGACGAAGAGCATCCCGGCGAAGAAGCCGGTGATGCCCGCGAACGTCGGGTGGCTGTGGTGCCACCACTCGAAGTGCCGTTCGTGCGACACCTCGTGCTCCTGTTGCATCTCCACGCCGACACCCTAGGCGCTCGGGGGTCCCGCCGTGCACGGGGCGCGCGGGGACGGCGACGTCGGAGGGGCGCGCCGGGGTCAGGGATCGACGGTCAGGGATCGACGGTCAGGCTCGACGGTCAGGCTCGACGGTCAGGACGTCGGGCATCGCGAGCGACTCCCACCGGCGCAGGTCGGGCGGCCGGCCGGTGAGGGCGGCGACCACGACCGTCCAGGCCGTGCCGTGGCCGACGAGGACGACGTCGTCGGAGCCGTGCACGTCGAGCACCCGCCGCACGGCGGGCACCACCCGCTCGCGGCACGTCGCGAGCGGCTCCCACCCCGCGACGGCCGGCGCGTCGGGGTCCGCGAACGCCCGGCGGACGGCGCCGGCGAAGTCGTCGACCCACTCCCCCGACCGCTCGTGCTCGCGGAGGTCGTCGAGGATCCCGACGTCGCCGTCGGTGAGCAGCTGGGCGGTCTGCACCGCCTTGGGCTCGGGCGAGGCGAACCACGCCGCCGCCGTGGGCAGGCGCCCGGAGGACCGCAGCGCCCACACGTCGTCGTACGACGCCGGGTCGAGGTCCCACTGGGCGGCGGGGACGGAGCGCCGGATCAGCGGGCGACCGTGGCGGACGAGGTGGAGGGTCACGTCAGAACACGAGGTAGTAGAGGACCAGCCAGATCGGGGCCACCGTGGCCAGCAGGGAGTCGAGCCGGTCCATCAGCCCGCCGTGCCCGGGGATGACGTGGCTCATGTCCTTGACGCCGAGGTCGCGCTTGATCACCGACTCGCACAGGTCGCCGAGGGTCGCCATCACCGCGGCGATCACGCCGAGGAGCACGCCGACCCACCAGTCGCCGCCGAGGAACGCCGTCACCAGCCACACGCCCACCGCGACGGTGGCGGTCATGGACCCGGCGAAGCCCTCCCACGACTTCTTCGGCGAGATGACCGGGGCCATCGGGTGCTTGCCGAACAGCACGCCCGCGACGTAGCCGCCGATGTCGGAGGCGACCGTGATCGCGATGAAGGTGATCACGCCGCGCACGCCCGGGTCGTCGACGTCCAGGCCGAAGCCGGGCGCCGTGCCCCCCTGGCCGAGCAGCAGCGCGACGAACGAGGCGAGGAACGGGACGTAGACGAGCGTGAAGACCGACGCGGTGGCGTTCTTGACGTAGCCGTCGACGCCGCGGCGCAGCAGCCACAGCATCACGACCAGCGCCGTGACCGCGGTGGCGGTCACCAGCGCGGGAGCGCCCCAGACGTAGGCCACCACGACCATCACGACGCCGCCGAGCATCAGCGGCTGCTCCGGCATGTCGATGCCCTTGACCGCGAGGCCGCGGTGCAGCTCCCACACCGCGACCACGACGGCGATCGCGACGATGCCCATGAAGGCGGGCTTCCACAGCACCAGCGACAGCAGGACGGCGCCCACCAGCAGCACACCGGACGTGATGGCTGCCTTGAGGTCGCGGCCGGCACGGCCGTGGGCCGGCTGCGGCGGCGGGGCCGGCGCCGCCGGAGGGTCAGGAGTGGTCATCGATGGGGCGCTCAGACCTCGAGCAGCTCGGCTTCCTTGTGCTTGAGCAGCTCGTCGATCTTGTCGGTGTGGGTCTTGGTGAGGGCGTCGAGGCGCTTCTCGGCACCCGTGACGTCGTCCTGGCCGACCTCGCCGTCCTTCTCGAGCTTCTCCAGGGACTGCTTGGCCGTGCGGCGTACGTTGCGCACCGACACGCGCCCGTCCTCGGCCTTGGACCGGGCGAGCTTGATGAACTCCTTGCGACGCTCCTCGGTCAGCTCGGGGAAGACGCAGCGCAGCACCTTGCCGTCGTTGGCCGGGTTGACCCCGAGGTCGGAGTCGCGGATGGCCTTCTCGATGCTGCCCATCGCGCCCATGTCGAAGGGCTGGATCAGGATCGTGCGAGCGTCCTGGGAGGAGAAGCTCGCCAGCTGCTGGAGCGGGGTCTGGGTGCCGTAGTAGTCGGCCGTGATCTTGGCGAACATCGCCGGGTTGGCGCGACCGGCCCGGATCGCGGCGAACTCCTCGCGCGTCGACTCGACCGACTTGCCCATCTTGGCGTCGGCATCGTTCATGACGTCCTTGATCACGGTGTGCTCTCTCTCCTCGTACGTCGTGGTGCGGGTGGGCTCGGGCCCGGTCAGGCCGAGCTGCTCACCAGCGTGCCGATCTTCTCACCCCGCACCGCCCGCACGATCGTGCCGGGCGTGGAGAGGTTGAAGAAGACGATGTCCATCCGGTTGTCGCGGGCCATCGCGATGCCGGTCGCGTCGGCGACCTTGAGGTCGCGGGCGAGGTACTCGTCGTAGGTGAGGCGGTCGAACTTCACCGCCGCGGGGTTGGTCTTGGGGTCGGAGTCGTAGACGCCGTCGACGCCCTGCTTGCCCATCAGGATGACCTCGCACCGCGTCTCCAGCGCCCGCTGGGCGGCGACGGTGTCGGTCGAGAAGAAGGGCATGCCGGCGCCGGCGCCGAAGATCACGACGCGGCCCTTCTCCATGTGGCGGATCGCCCGGCGCGGGATGTAGGGCTCGGCGACCTGGCCCATGGTGATCGCGGTCTGCACGCGCGTCTCGACGCCGTGCTTCTCGATGAGGTCCTGGAGGGCCAGGCAGTTCATCACCGTGCCGAGCATGCCCATGTAGTCGGCGCGGGCCCGCTCCATGCCCCGCTGCTGCAGCTCGGCGCCGCGGAAGAAGTTGCCCCCTCCGACGACGATCGCGATCTGCACGCCCGACTTGGCGACCTCGGCCACCTCGCCCGCGAGGGCGTTGATGACGTCGAGGTTCAACCCCACCTCGCCTCCGCCGAACACTTCACCGGAGAGTTTGAGGAGGACTCGCTTGTACGCCACGTGCATCCCTTCGAGCGCCTGGGTGGTCACCCGAAACCTACCGGACCCGGCGGTGCCCGACGAACCGAGCGGCTCCCGGGGGTGGGGTGGGACACCTCGCGGTCGACCCCGCCTCCCGACGTGCGACGAGGGGCCGTACGCCGGTGGCGTACGACCCCTCGTCGGGTGTCTCGGGTGGGGCTGGCTCAGGCGCCGACCTCGAAGCGGGCGAACCGCTTCACGGTGGTGCCGGCCTCGTCCAGGACGGCCTTGACCGACTTCTTGGACTCGGTGACCGACTCCTGCTCGAGCAGCACGATCTCCTTGAAGAAGCCACCGAGGCGACCCTCGACGATCTTCGCGATCGCCTGCTCGGGCTTGCCCTCGTCGCGGGTCTTCTGCTCGGCGATCGAGCGCTCGGACTCGACGACGTCGGCGGGCACCTCGTCGCGGGTGAGGTACTGGGCACGCATCGCGGCGATCTGCATCGCGGCTGCGCGGGCTGCGGCCTCGTCGCCCTCGAACTCCACCAGCACGCCCACGGCGGGCGGCAGGTCGGCGGCACGCTTGTGCATGTAGGTGACGGTGTTGCCGTCGAAGTAGGCGACGTCGCCCAGCTCGATCTTCTCGCCGATGGTGATGGCGAGGTCCTCGATGACCTCGCCGACGGTCTTGCCGTCGAGCTCGGCGGCCTTGAGGGCCTCGGTGTCGGTGGCCTTGACGGCGTTGGCGACGTCGGCGATCTGCTGGGCCTTGGCGATGAACTCCTCGTTCTTCGCGACGAAGTCGGTCTCGCTCTTGAGCTCGACCAGCGCGTTGCCCGAGGTGGCGACGAGGCCGGCGGCGGTCTCGCGCTCGGCCCCGCGGGCGGCGGCCTTGGCGGCACCCTTGACGCGGAGCAGCTCGACGGCCTTGTCGAAGTCGCCGTCCGTCTCGGTCAGCGCCTTCTTGCAGTCCATCATCCCGGCCTGGGTGAGCTCGCGGAGCTTCTTGACGTCGGCAGCGGTGAAGTTGGCCATGGTCCTTCTTCCTTGCAGTTCGGTGGATGCGGACGCGGCGGCGCGCAGGTCGTGCGCGCCGCCGCGATCGGGGACGATCAGGCCGTGGGCTCGTCGGTGGCGGGCTCGGCGTCCTTCACGGCCGCGGCGGTGTCGACCGAGGCGGCCTCGGCCGCAGCGGCGTCGACGTCGGCGTTGACCTCGACGGCGACCTCGGCGGCCGGGGCGTCGCTCCCGGCGGCAGGCGCGTCGGTCGCGGCCTCGGCGGCGGCGTCGGCCTGCGGGGCCTCGGCAGCGGCACCGGTGGCCTCGGAGGCCGGGGTCTCGGCGGCGGCGTCACCGGTGGCGGCCGCAGCAGCCTTCTCGGCGTCACCCGCGAGGAGCTCGCGCTCCCACTCGGCGAGGGGCTCCTCGGCACCGACGGCGCCCTCGGCCGTGCCGGACTTGGCGCCCGAGCGGGCGATGAGGCCCTCGGCGACGGCGTCGGCGACCACGCGGGTCAGCAGGCCGACCGCGCGGATGGCGTCGTCGTTGCCCGGGATCGGGAAGTCGACGACGTCGGGGTCGCAGTTGGAGTCGAGGATGCCGATGATCGGGATCCGCAGCTTGCGGGCCTCCTCGACGGCCAGGTGCTCCTTGTTGGTGTCGACGATCCACACGGCCGAAGGAACCTTCGTCATGTCGCGGATGCCGCCGAGCGTCTTGTCGAGCTTGGTGCGCTCCCGCTTCATCTGCAGGAGCTCCTTCTTCGTGCGGTTGGAGCCGGCGACGTCGTCGAAGTCGATCTCGTCGAGCTCCTTGAGGCGGTTGATCCGCTGGTGCACGGTCTGGAAGTTGGTGAGCATGCCGCCGAGCCAGCGCTGGTTGACATAGGGCATCCCGACGCGCGTCGCCTGCTCGGCGATGGCCTCCTGGGCCTGCTTCTTGGTGCCGACGAACATCACGACACCGCCCTTGGCGACGGTCTCCTTGACGAACGCGTAGGACCGGTCGATGTAGGCGAGCGACTGCTGCAGGTCGATGATGTAGATGCCGTTGCGCTCGGTCATGATGAAGCGCTTCATCTTCGGGTTCCAGCGACGGGTCTGGTGACCGAAGTGGACGCCGCTCTCGAGCAGCTGGCGCATGGTGACGACTGCCATGGGTTCTCCTGTGGTGACGGAGGCGCTCGCCGACGTGCCCGACCTTGCGACAGGTCGGACCGGGAGCGGGCTCCTGATGTTTTCAGTTGCTGCGCCCGGCGGGTGCCGGGAGCCCTGACGCTCGCGCGCCGGTCCGATCACGCCGGCGGGACCGGCGCGAACTGAGGACCGACGCCCACGGGCGGTCCGGAACCAGGGATGCATTCCGACGCGGTCTGCGAGCGTGCGAAGTCAGTCCGGGTGGACTGCTCCGCACATCGTAAGCCCGCCCCTCCCCGCGGGGCCAATCGCAGCGAGTGCTCGCTCGAGCGTGGGCCGAGCGTGGGCCGAGCGGTCGGGCTCGAGCCCTCCCGGCCGGCCGGACGCGTCCGCGGGACGTCCACAGGTCGGCCCTTGCGGCCCTCGTCCACAGGCCGCTGCGCCGGCGCGGTCGCGGCGCGCATCGTCGGGCGAGGGTGGAGCGCATGCGAGCCCTCCTCGGCGCCGTGCTCGGCGCGCTCCTGATGACCGTCACGCTCGGCGCGTCCCCGTCCGGCGCGGGCCCTTCCGACGGAGCGGTCGACGAGCCGACCGGCGTCTGGCCGCTCGACCCCGAGCCCGACGTCGTACGCCCCTTCGAGCCGCCGCCCCACCCCTACGCCGCCGGCCACCGCGGCGTCGACCTCGCCGGGGCGCCCGGCCAGGCCGTGCGCGCGGCACTGCCGGGCACGGTGGGGTTCGCCGGCTCGATCGGCGGCAAGCCGGTGGTGAGCGTGCTGCACGGCGGCCGCCGGACGACCTACGAGCCGGTCGTGGCGTCCGTCGAGCGCGGCCAGGAGGTGGCCGCCGGGGAGCTGATCGGCCGCCTCGTGATCGCCGACGGGCACTGCGTCCCCGCCGCCTGTCTGCACTGGGGCCTCGTCGAGGGGGACGGCGACGACCGGGTCTACCTCGACCCGCTGTCGCTCGTCGGCGGAGGACCCGTGCGGTTGCTGCCCCTGTGGCGCGACGAGCCCGCGACCCTCCGGCTGCCGTGGAGCCCGCCACTGTCGCGCTGGCGGCGCCCGGTGGACTGGCTCGCCTGAGCACTCCCCCGCCCGCCGGGCACCGCCCGCCCCTCCCTGCGTCATCCGGACCGGCATCCCTCAGCGCGGTCTCGTAGGACCGCTCAGGCCCGGGGGTGCGCCTGCTGGTAGGCCCGTCGCAGCCGGTCGGTCGTGACGTGGGTGTAGAGCTGGGTCGTCGCCAGCGAGGCGTGCCCGAGCAGCTCCTGGACCGACCGCAGGTCGGCGCCGCCCTCGAGGAGGTGGGTGGCCGCCGTGTGCCGCAGGCCGTGCGGCCCGATGTCGGGTGCGCCGGGCACGTCGGCGATGCGGCGGTGGACGAGCTCGCGCACGGCGCGCTGGTCGATGCGGCGCCCACGCACCCCCAGGAACAACGCCGGACCAGACCCCTCGACGCGCAGGTGCGGACGGCCGACCCGCAGCCAGCGGTCGACGGCCTTGCCGGCCGGGGCGCCGTAGGGCACGGAGCGCTCCTTGCGGCCCTTGCCGAAGACGCGCACGACGCGGCGCTCGGCGTCGAGGTCGTCGATGTCGAGCCCGACGAGCTCCCCGACGCGGATCCCGGTGGCGTAGAGCAGCTCGAGCATCGCGACGTCGCGCACCCCGACCGGGGTGCCGTCGTCGGCGAGGTCGGCGGCGGACCTGATCAGGGCCTCGGCCTCGTCGGCGCGCAGCACCGGCGGGAGCGTCTTGTGCTTCTTCGGCGACCCGAGCGCCGCACCGGGATCGGCGTCCAACCGGCCCGTGCGGTGCAGCCAGGCGGTGAAGACGCGCGCAGCCGTGGCGCGGCGCGCGATGGTGGTGCGGCTGCGGCCGGTCGTCTGCAGCCGCGCCAGCCAGCTGCGCAGGGTGCGGAGGTCGAGGTCGGACACCTCGGTGATGCCGAGCCGGTCGCAGTGGTCGAGCAGGCCGGCGATGTCGCCGAGGTAGGCCCGCACCGTGTGGGGCGCGAGGTCGCGCTCGGAGACGAGATGGCGTTCGTAGTCGCCGAGCAGCCGCACCATGGCCTCGGACAGGCCGCTCGCGGCCTCGGCGTCCGCGCCGCCCTCGGCGTCCGCGCCGCCCTCGGCGTCCGCGCCGCCCTCGGCCTCGGGGGCGGCCTCGCCGGCCTCGGGGGCGGCCTCGCCGGCCTCGGAGGCGGCCTCGCCGGCCTCGGAGGCGGCCTCGGGGGCGGCCGCGCGGGTCCCTTCGTTGCTCACTCCGGCAGCCTAGGCGCGCGGCTGGCCGTCACGTGTCAGGCGCGAGTCGCCACCCGCCCTCCTCGTAGCGGACGAAACGCTTGGTCAGCAGCCGCTGGAGGGCTGCCTCGGTCTGGCGGATGTGCAGCGAGGCCAGGCGGGCGATCGAGTCCACACTGGCCGGGGCGCCGACCGGCACCCACTCCAGCACCTGTCGGTCGACGGGGCCGAGCGTGTCGCGCGGTCGTCGCTCACCGCGTCGCACGTCGACGAGGTGCTCGCCGGACTCGCCGATCAGCTCGAGGACCTCGGCGCCGTCGCTCACCACCGTGGCGCGCCCCTCCCTGAGCCATTGGTTGACCCCCTGCGAGGTGTAGCTCGTCACCGGGCCCGGCACGCCCATGACCGGCCGGTTGAGCGCCTCGGCCCACGCCGCGGTGCTGAGCGCGCCGCTGCGCAGGGCGGCCTCGACGAGCACGGTGCCGCGAGTCAGGGCGGCGATCAGCCGGTTGCGCGCGAGGAAGCGCGGCCGGGTGGGGGCGGACCCCGGGGGTTGCTCCGAGATCACGGCGTACTCGGCTGCGAGGTGCGTGAGCAGGGGGCGGTTCTGCGCCGGGTAGACCCGGTCGACGCCGCACGCCAGGACTGCCGCTGTCGTCCCTCCGGCCCCGAGGGTCGCGTCGTGGGCGACGAAGTCGATGCCGATCGCGCCACCTGAGACCACCGGCACGCCTGCTGCGGCGACGCGGTCGCAGAGTCCGCGGGTCACCTCCATGCCGTAGACCGACGCGGTGCGGGAGCCGACCACGGCGGCGGACGTCGCGAGCTCGGTGAGGGGCATCGGGCCCCTCACCCACAGCCCCGGTGGAGTCCCGCCCACACCCTGGTCGGTGATGGCGTCGTCGAGCTGGTCGAGCGGGGTCGGCCACTCGGGGTCGCCGGGGACGAGGAACCGGATGCCGCACTTCGCGGCCTGCTCGAGCCGGCGGGCCGGGTCGACCTGCTCGAGGCGCTCGGCCAGGCAGCTGTCGGACTTGGGCACCAGGAGGTCCTCCAGCGTTCGGACGGCACCGATCTGCCGGACGAGCGACGACGTCCTGCCGTCGCCCGGCTCGACACCGCAGCTGAGCACGACCCGGGCGAGTCGTTCGGCGTCGGCGGCCAGGCTCTGGTCGCCGGTCATGACGCCGCCACCGAGACCACGCGCGCCGGCAGGCTCCGGGCCGCGTCGTCGGACCTGAGCGCAAGCGCGATCTCCGCCTCACGGACGCCGGGTCGACACACACCCGCACAGTCGGCGACCGTCCAGGCCAGCCTCTGCACGCGGGTGAGCCCGCGGCGGGTCAGCGTGCCGTCGGCCAGCGCCGCGTCGATCAGTGCCTGGGCCGCGGGCTCGAGCGGCCAGCGCTCGGCGAGGACGGGCCCGGGGCAGGAGGAGTTGAGGAGCCAGGCACAGTCGCGGTAGCGGCGGTCCTGGCGCTGCCGCGCCTCGGCCACCCGGGCCCGCACGTCGGCCGACGACTCGGGCTCCGACCCGAACGACACGGCCCGGCGCCGGCGTTGGGGGCGTACCTCCATCCAGATGTCGACCCGGTCGAGGATCGGCCCGGTGAGCTTGCGGCGGTAGTGGGAGCGCTGCACCTCGCTGCAGTCGCAGCTGCCGCCCGACATGCCGTGGAAGTTGCCGCACGGGCAGGGGTTGGCCGCCAGGACCACCAGGGAGCGCGCCGGATAGGTGGCCGACTCCTCGCCCCGGGCGATGGTCACCTCGCCCGACTCCAGGGGCTGGCGCATCGCCTCGACGACGTCGGCGCGGAAGTGCGGGAACTCGTCGAGGAACAGGACCCCGTGGTGGGCGAGACTCACCTGACCGGGGCGGACCCTGCCGGTGCCGCCACCGAGCACGCTCGCCGCGGTCGCGGAGTGGTGCGGGGCGAACCACGGAGGTCGGCGCAACAGGCCGCTTCCGTGCGGGAGCGCACCCGCGACCGAGTGCAGGGCCGTCACCTCGAGCGCCTGCTCGGTGGTGAGGTCGGGCAGAATCGTCGGGATACGCTCCGCGATCGACGTCTTGCCCGTCCCCCGCGGGCCGATCAGCATCATCGGGTGGCCGCCGGCCGCCGCCACCTCGACGGCGTAGCGGACGTCCTCCAGCCCGTCGAGGTCGCGCAGGTCGAGGTCGGCCAGGCGGTCGTCGCCGCGCCACGTCGCCAGTGGGCTGGCAGACGGGGCGACCACCGGCGGCGCCTCGGGCACCTCGACCCCGCGGAGCACGGCGGACACCTGCGCGAGCGACCGGACGCCGAACACGGTCATGCCGGGCACCAACGCCGCCTCGGCAGCCTGCGGCTCGGGCACGAACACCCGGCTGATGCCGTGGGCGGCCGCTGCGATGACCATGGGCAGCACCCCGGGCACCGGCCGCAGCCCGCCGGCGACGGACAGCTCGCCGATGAAGGCCCACCCCTCGAGCAGGTCGGGCGTCAGCTCCTGCTGCGACTTGTCGGCGGCGAGGACGGCGATCGCGATCGCGAGGTCGTAGTGGGTGCCGCGCTTGGGCAGGTCGGCGGGGGCCAGCAGGATCGTGACCCGCTTGGTCGCCGGCCAGCGCCCGCAGTCGTTGTTGATCGCCATGCGCACCCGGTCGCGGGCCTCCGACAGCGTCTTGTCGACGCGGCCGATGATCGTGGTGGTGACCAGGCCCGGGGAGACGTCGACCTGGACGTCGATGACGTGGCCGTCGGCACCCTTGAGCGCCAGCGAGCGGGCGGTCGCGAAGGCCATCAACCGATCCCCTCGACGTGCTCGACCTCGACCGGTCGGCCGTGCGGGGTGAGCACGCCGACCAGGTCGATGCGGACATCGTCGGGATGGCAGTCGTGGGCCAGCAGCCACCGGGCGGCCAGGCGCCGCAGCCGGTCGGCCTTGCGCCGGTCGATCGCCTCCAGCGGCGTGCCGAAGTCGGTGGACGTGCGGGTCTTGACCTCACAGACCACCAGGACGTCGCCGTCGCGCAGGACGAGGTCGATCTCGCCTGCGTCGCAGCGCCAGTTGCGGTCGAGCAGGACCAGGCCGAGCCCGGTGAGGTGTCGGACCGCGATGCTCTCGCCGCGCGCCCCCAGTCGGCGGCGATGCTCGGCGGCGGCGTCGAGCGCGAAGGGAGAGGCGGCAGCGGGTCGGGCCATCGTGGGTGCCTTCCGGTGGGCGGGTCGGTGAGCACCCAGCACACCGCGACCCTCCGACGCCCCTCGACGGTCGGGCCGTCAGCCTGTGGAGGACGGCCGGACCAGGGCGCCTGTGGACGCTCCGCGGCCAGGTCGGTGGCACCGCGGTCGCGGCGAGGCGTCGTACGACCCACGGCACGAGGCCCGACCCTGGAGGCCCGACCTGGAGGCCCGTTCTGACACTTGGAGGCGGTGGCAACCCCCTCCAGGTGTCGGAGTCCCCGCTCGAGCGGGGACTCCGACGACACGCGAGCGGGGACTCCGACGACACGCGGCGGGGACTCCGACGACACGCGGCGGGGACTCCGACGACACGCGGCGGGGACGCCGACGACGCGCGCCGGCACGAGCCCGGCGACGGGACCGGCAGGACGGCCGGGTCAGTCCTTGGGAGGGTCGATGTCCTGGGGAGCGAGCTCCTCGACGTTGACGTCCTTGAACGTCAGCACCTTGACGTTCTTGGCGAATCGGGCGGGGCGGTACATGTCCCAGACCCAGGCGTCGGTCATCGACACCTCGAAGAACACGTCGCCGCTCTCGGAGCGCGCCTTCACGTCGACCTGGTTGCACAGGTAGAAGCGCCGGTCGGTCTCCACGACGTACTTGAAGATGCCGACGACGTCGCGGTACTCGCGATAGAGGGTGAGCTCCATCTCGGTCTCGTACTTCTCGAGATCCTCGGCGCTCATGCGTCCTCCTCGGTGGTGCTGCCCGTCCCACGGCCGAGACTAGCCACCTCGTCCCCGGCCACCGCCTCCAGGCCCGCCGCGCGGCGCACGTTGACGAACCGCATCCGGTGGACCGGAGAGGGGCCGTGCTCGGCGAGCGCCGCCTCGTGCTCGGCGGTGACGTAGCCCTTGTGGGTGCGGAAGTCGTAGTGGGGCCACTCGTCGTGGAGCCCGACCATGAGCCGGTCGCGGGTCACCTTGGCGATCACGGAGGCCGCGGCGATGCAGGCGGCCACCCGGTCGCCCTTCCAGACCGCGAGCCCCGGCACGCCGAGGCCGTCGACGGGGAACCCGTCGGTGAGGACGTACGACGGGCGCGTCTCCAGGCGCGCCACCGCGCGCCTGAGGGCCTCGACGTTGGCGACGTGCATGCCGAGCCGGTCGCACTCCTCGCTGTCCACCACCACCACCGACCACGCCAGCGCGCGGCGCACCACCTGCGCGTAGACACGCTCGCGGGCGGCCTCGGTGAGGAGCTTGCTGTCGGCCAGCCCCGGGACGATGCCCGCCTTCCCCGGCGGCAGGACGACCGCGCCCGCGACCAGGGGGCCGGCGCACGCGCCGCGGCCCGCCTCGTCGACCCCGGCGACGGGCGCCAGGCCGGCCCGGCGCAGCGCGCGCTCGTAGCCGTAGATCCCGGCGTCGCGGCGCACGGTGAAGCCGCCCGGAAGCGGCTCGGGCGGCAGGTGGGACACGGCGGTCACGAGGACGGTGCCGGCACGTCCTCGAACGTGTCGGGACGGGTGTTCCAGCGGAAGCGGTCGGCCGGCCACAACAGCACGAAGACCTTGCCGACGACGAGGTCGACCGGGACGAACTCGTCGCCCGGCACGCACTCGGTCTCGTCGCTGCGGCACATCTTCTGCGAGCTGTCGGCCGAGCGGGACCGGTTGTCGCCCATCACGAAGACGTGGCCGTCGGGGATCGGGCCGACCGACCAGTCCTCGTCGCAGGCGCCGTTGGTCGGCATCGGGCCGTTGCAGCTCGCGCCGCCGCGCTTGACGTAGGCCGACTCGTCGAGCGGCGTGCCGTTGACGATGAGGCGGCCCTTGTCGTCGCAGCACTCGATGGTGTCGCCGGCGACGCCGATGACGCGCTTCACGAGGTGGCCGCCGGTCGGGTAGAGGCCGACCTTCGCCATCGCCTTCGCGACCGGGTTGGTGGGACCGGCCGAGTCGACCGGCGGCAGCCAGCCACCGGGGTCCTTGAACACCACGACGTCGCCGCGCTCGGGCTCGCCGTCGCCCCAGTAGGAGACCTTCTGGATCAGGATCCGGTCGTTGAGGATCAGTCCCGGCTCCATCGACTCCGAGGGGATGTAGAAGGCCTGGACGAAGAACGTCTTGATGACGATCGCGAGCACCAGCGCGACGCCGAGCAGGAGGATCGTCTCCTGCCACAGCGGGAGCTGCTTGCGCTTGCCGCGGCCGGCCTTCGGTCCGGCCTCCGGGCGGGCGCCGCCGGTCATCGCGGGGCCCTCCTCCGAACGCGACGACCGCGGTCCCTCGCCCGTCGAGAGGGACGAAGAACCGCGGTCATCAGAAGTCACTCGCAGAGACTAACGAGTCCCTGGTCGGGTCCACGCCGGGGGCGTGGCTCGACGGATCACGCCTCGCGGCGCTCCTTGATCTTGGCGGCCTTGCCGCGCAGGTTGCGCAGGTAGTAGAGCTTGGCGCGACGCACGTCACCGCGGGTGACGACCTCGAGCTTCTCGAAGATCGGGGAGTTGACCGGGAAGGTGCGCTCGACGCCGACGCCGAAGGAGACCTTGCGCACGGTGAAGGTGCGGCCGATGCCCGAGCCGTGGACGCGGATCACGACGCCCTGGAAGACCTGGACACGCGAGCGGCTGCCCTCGATGACCTTGACGTGGACCTTGACGGTGTCGCCGGCGCGGAAGTCCGGGACGTCGTCACGCTTGATGGCGGTGCCGAGTTCGGCGATGACGTTGGTCATGTCGTTGCTCCTCGCGGGTGCCACAGGTCAGCCGCGGATCGTGGTGGTGATGGACTTGGCTGGTGCCCGGTGCGGCCGGCCGGTGCGCCCCCTGTGGCAGGTGCGGTGCGGCGGGACCCCGGAGCGCGCATCGGAGGATGCGACCGGGCGACCCTGGCCTCGAGCGGACCAAGGGTGAAGTCTGCCAGAGCGAGCGCGTCAGCGTGAAATCCGGCGCCGGACCTGCTTGGTCAGCACCACGGCTCCCGGCGGGGAGGGACGATCCGCACGCAGCCGGAAGCCGGCCTTCTTGTACATCCGGAGGTTGTCGGTCGAGCCCGCCCCCGTGAACAGCACGTAGGTCGTCGCGTCGGGCGGCGCGAGCCCCTCGACGAGCTCGAGGAGCGCGCGGCCCAGCCCGCGGCCCTGCAGGTCGGGGGCGACCATGATCCGGCCGATGTCCCACTCGCCGTGGGAGTCGAGGCGACCCCGCACGGCGCCCACCAGGCGGCCCGAGGAGGGCTCGCGGGCCACCATGACGGTCCACTCCCCCAGCCCGCGGCGTACGTCGTCGAGCGACTCGCGCAGCGCCGGGATCTCGACCCCGGGGTTGGCCTCGAGCTCCTGGAGCCAGCAGGCCCGCTGGAGCGTGTAGAGCTCGCCGGCGTCAGCGGGCACGGCCGGGCGTACGTCGAGCTCGCCCAGCGCGCCGACGAGCGCGTCGGCCCGCAGCAGGTCGGGCCGACGCTCGGCGGTGCGGTGGACGGCCTGCTCGCGGCGCCACGCCTCGATCCGGGCGTGGTCGCCCGAGAGCAGCACCTCCGGGACCTCGCGTCCCTGCCAGGACGCGGGCTTGGTGTAGACGGGGTACTCCAGGAGCCCGTCGGCGTGCGACTCCTCGACGAGCGACTCGGCGTTGCCCATGAAGCCTGGCAGCAGCCGCACGACCGCCTCGGTGATGGCCAGCGCGGCCACCTCTCCCCCGTTGAGGACGTAGTCCCCGAGGGAGACTTCGCGCACCGTGCCCACGGTCGCGGCGTGCTCGATGACCCGCTGGTCGATGCCCTCGTAGCGTCCGCACGCGAAGACCAGGTGCTCGTGCCCGCTCAGCTCGTGGGCCAGCGCCTGGGTGAACGGCTCGCCGCTGGGCGTCGTGAAGACGATCGTCGCCCCCGCCGCCACGGCGTCCAGCGCCCGTCCCCACGGCTCCGGCTTCATGACCATCCCGGCGCCGCCGCCGTAGGGGGTGTCGTCGACGGTGCGGTGCCGGTCGGTGGTCCACTGCCGCAGGTCGTGGACCGCGACGTCGAGCAGGCCGCGGTCCTGGGCCTTGCCCGGCAGGCTCAGCCCGAGCGGGGCGAGGTAGTCGGGGAAGATCGTGACGACGTCGATCCTCACGACTCGTCCCCGTCGGTGACCTCGTCGGGGACCTCGTCGGGGACCTCGTCGGGGAACGGTGAGACCAGACCGGGGCGGTCGGCGACGACGACCCGGCCGGCAGCGAGGTCGACCTCGGGCACCAGCGCGGACACGAACGGCACGAGCGTGTCGCGGCCGGCGGGCGTGCGGACCGTCAGCAGGTCCTGGGCGGAGCCGCGCACGAGCGCCGTGACGGTGCCGAGCGGGCTCCCGTCGACGTCGACCACGTCGAGTCCCACGAGCTGGTGGTCGTAGAACTCGTCGGGGTCCTCGGGGGTCTCGTCGCGGCCGATGGTGGCGTGGAGGACCGTGCCCCGCACGGCCTCGGCGGCGTTGCGGTCGGCGAGCTCCTCAAAGGTCACGAGGAGGGTGCTCTGGTGCCAGCGGGCGCGGGCGACGGTCAGGCTGCCGGGGCGCCGGTCGGCACCGGCCGGGGCCTCCGCGCGCAGGGTCGCCCCCGGGGCGAAGCGACGGTCGGGCTCGTCGGTGCGTACGTCGAGGGTGACCTCGCCGCGGATCCCGTGGGGCTTGCCGATGCGCCCGACCACGACCTCGACATCGCCAGCGTTGTCCTCGTTCACGCGCCGAGGCTATCGCCGCCCGGGCGATCCCCGGGAAATGCCGGACGGGCACCACCCCCGCTGGGATGGTGCCCGTCCGTGAGGCTGTCGGTCGCTCAGCGGCGCCGGTCGGTGTCGACGAAGTCGACCCGCGCGCCGCCCCGACCCGCGAGGGCCGAGACGACGGTGCGGAAGGCGGTCGCGGTGCGGCCGTTGCGGCCGATCACCTTGCCGAGGTCGTCGGGGTGGACCCGGACCTCGAGGATGGAGCCGCGACGCAGCTGCTTGTCGCGGACGACGACATCGTCGGGGTGGTCGACGATGCCCCGCACCAGGTGCTCGAGCGCCTCGGCGAGCACGATCAGGCCTGCTTGTCCGCGGCCGAGACGTTCTCGAGGTCGGCGTTGGCGTCCGCAGCGCCCTCGGGCGTCTCGGAGGCCGGCACCTCGGCGGGCGCCTCGGCCTTGTCGGACTTGGCGTCGGACTTGGCGTCGGACTTGGCGTCAGCCTTGTCGTCAGCCTTCTCGGCCTTCTTCTTCGAGGTCACCGCGCCGCCCTTGGACTCGGCGGAGACCTCCTTGAGGGCCTCGTTGAAGATGTCGAGCTTGGAACGCTTGGGCTCCTTGACCCGGAGGGTCCCCTCGGTGCCCGGCTGACCCTTGAACTTCTGCCAGTCACCGGTGATCTTCAGGATCGCCTCGACGGCCTCGGAGGGCTGTGCGCCCACGCCGAGCCAGTACTGCGCCCGGTCGGAGACGACGTCGATGTAGGACGGGTCCTCCTTCGGGTGGTACTTGCCGATCTCCTCGAGGACCTTGCCGTCGCGCTTCTTGCGCGAGTCGACGACGACGATGCGGTACTGCGGCACCCGGATCTTGCCCAGGCGCTTCAAGCGAATCTTGACGGCCACGTTTGTGGTGTCTCCTCAGAAATTGTCGTGGGTGAGGGACCGTTGCCAGGTGGGGTCACCGGTGCGGGTCACTCGAAGGGCGCTGCGTGCTCGGAGAGAGGGTCCGGGCACGCAGGACACAACGACTGATTCTGCCAGAGGCGACGCACGACGACCAATCCGCCCTCGATCAGCAGTCGGTGGGCTCCTCGACGTTGACGCACGTGTCGTCCCCCTCGTCGCCGTAGGCCGTGTCGACACCGTCCCCACCGTCGATGTGGTCGTCGCCCCGGGTGCCCCACACGCGGTCGTCGCCGGCGCCCATCACGGCATGGAGCGGGATCGATCCCCGCGGGGCCACGTCGAGGGTCTCGTCGGCCGCACCGCCGAGGAAGTCGATCCTGAAGCCGGGGTCGAGCACGAGCCTGCGGATGCCGGCGATCCGGGCGTCGACAGGCCCCCCGGCGAGGGTGAGCGTGAGCAGGCCGGCCGGGACGTCGACACGGATCGGCAGGCCTGCCTGCGTGGCGTCCAGCGGCCCCGGGTCCAGGGACAGGTGGTTCTCCGCGCCGGGCCCCAGGTCGTACGACGCCCCGGGCCGGTCGGTGGCCGGGGCGACGACCGTGTCGCTGGCCGGGCCCGTCTCGAGCGTGACCGGGCCCCGGCCGCGGAGGGTGACGTCGTCCGCGCCCCTGCCCGTGGTGATCCGGTCCGCACCGGACGCGGCCCGTACGACATCTGCTCCCCTGCCCGTGTCGACCACGTCGTCGTCGGACAGCGACGTACGGCCCTCGCGGTAGAAGTCCGCGCCGCCGAGCAGCACCACCGTGTCGTCGCCGGGGCCGGCGTCGACGTCGTCGGCCCCCTCCGTCCCCCGGATGGTGTCGTCGCCCGCCCCGGTGCGCACCGACAGGCGGGGCACGCGCCGGAAGACGTCCTCGCCCTGGCCGGTCGCGGTGCCGACAGCGAGGTCGACGACCACCGCTCCCGGCGCCGAGCGGAACTCGACCCGGTCGCGGACGAGGTCCTCGGCCGCCGGAGTGGCAGGACCGACGTCGAGCACGTCGTCGCCGGCGCCGCCGTCGAGCACGTCGCCGAAGACGTGGACCCCGCCCCGGTCGGCGCGCCAGTCGTTGCCCTCTCCGAGCAGCCGGTCGTCCCCGGAGCCGCCCTGGATCACGTCACCGCCGGGGCCGCCGCAGACGAGGTCGTCGCCTCCGCGGGCGTCGATGTGGTCGCGCCCGGCGAGGGCGACGATGACGTCGGCGCGCGGGGTGCCGACCAGCCGGTCGGCACCCGCGGTGCCGACGATCGTCGCGACCCGGCCTGCGCACCGGGGCGCGGCGGCGGACGGCGTCGACCCGGCCGGCGCGACCGGCACCAGGAGGCTCGCGACGGCGAGCGTCACGACCGCTCCCCTACCTGACGTACGACGCATCCCTGACCCCCCGATCCGGTGGCGCCGACCCTAGTCGTCCAGACCGATGAAGGCACGCACTGCGTCGGCGCCGGTGACGCGGATCGGCTCGGCGCCCCGGACGAATGTCTCGGGCGTCAGCACCAGTCCCTGGTTGAGCGCGAGCTCGCCCTCGCGGCGCTTGATCCGGCTCACCGCGGTGGGCCGGTAGCCGACCTTGCGCGAGACGCCCAGCGAGGCGGGGTTGTCGAGGAACGCCGCGGAGGTGATCTCCTCGAACCCGAGGTGGTCGAAGAGCAGGGCGCACATCGCCTGCCGCATGGCGGTGCCCAGGCCGCGACCCTGGTGCTCGCGCCCCAGCCACGAGCCGGTCTCACCGGTCCGGGTCACCGGGAAGTGCTTCGCGGCGACGCCCTGGCAGCCGATCACCCGGCCGTCGAGCAGCACGGCGAGGTCGAGGCAGAAGTCGTCCGGGGAGAACGTCGCCCGCTTGCCCCAGTGGTAGGCGGCGGTGTTGCGGGCCAGCCGGCCCGGAGGGGCGGCCGTCCACGGGAAGTAGAACGGCATCTCCTCGGGGTCGTGGATGCCGGCCTCGGCGAGGTCGCACACCTCGAGGATCAGCTCGTCGGTGAGTCCGCGCAGCTCGAGCGGGCCGGCCACCACGTGGAGGCCGAGGGGCGGGAAGAGGTCGACGAGGGTGCTCACGAGCCCGATCCTCGCCGAGCCGTCGCGGCGGGCACAAACCAGTTCCCGGCAACCTCCTCGCCCCCTGGTGCGTCTACCTGGCATGACCAGCGCGCACGCCGGGCACCTGCAGCCGCCCGAGCCGCTCGACCTCCCCGCGCGGTTGACCGCTCCCCCACGCCTGACGCAGCGTCACCCGTGGCTGCTTCCCGCCGCGATGGCGGTGCACCGCGCCCGCCGGCGTACGCACTGGGTGCGGGACGCGTGGTCGGGCCGGGTCGTGTGGGCGCGCACGCGCGACGCGGTCGACCTGCCGGTGCGGCTCGAGCAGCACGGGTCGCTGCTGCTGCGCGAGCTCGACCCCGACCAGATGCACCTGCAGCACAACAAGGTGACCAACCTCCGGCTCGCGGCCGAGCGGATGGACGGGACGCTCATCCGACCCGGCGAGAGCGTGTCGTTCAACCGCGTCGTGGGCAACTGCACCCGCCGCAAGGGGTACGTCGACGGGATGCGGCTGTCGAACGGCGCGGCCGAGGCAGGCGTCGGTGGCGGGATCTGCCAGCTGGCCAACCTCGTGCACTGGATGGTGCTGCACTCGCCGCTGACCGTCGTGGAGCGCTCGGAGCACTCCTTCGACCCGTTCCCCGACCGCGGGCGGGTGCTGCCGTGGGGCGTGGGGTGCTCGATCGTCTACAACTACGTCGACCTCGTGGTGCGCAACGACACGGCGTACACCTTCCAGCTCCGGACGTGGGTCGGCGAGCGCTTCCTGCACGGCCAGCTGCGCGCCGACGAGCGCCCGGACCACTCCTACCGGGTCGAGGCCCGGCACGAGCAGTTCCTGCGCCGCGACGGCGACGTGTTCCGCCGCAACCAGATCTGGCGCCGGGTCATCGACCGCCGCACCGGCGAGCAGGTCGGCGAGGAGCTGGTCAAGCGCAACTGCGCGCTCGTGGTCTACGAGCCCGGCCCGGACGTGCAGGTCATCGACCTGGACTGACCAGCGCGCCGCGGAGCACGACCGCGGTCGGGGTGCGGAGCACCGACAGGTCCTCGACCGGGTTGCGGTCGTAGACGACGAAGTCGGCCGACGCGCCCTCGACGAGGCCGTCGACCCCGAGCCACTCCCGGGCGCTCCAGCTCGCCGCACCCAGCGCGTCGTGGGCGGGCATCCCGATGCGCACGAGGGCCTCGACCTCGCCGGCGATGTTGCCGTGGCGGCTGATGCCACCGCCGTCGGAGCCGGCGTAGATCGGCACGCCCGCCTCCCAGGCCGCCATGATCGTCGCGGGCATCCGGGCGTAGAGGTCGGTCATCGTCGCGGCGTAGGCGGGGAACCTCTCCTGCCCGGCCGCCGCGTGCTGGGGGAACTTGTCGAGCTGCATGACGGTCGGCACCAGCCGGGTGCCGTGCTCGACCATCGCGTCGATCAGGTCCTCGGTGAGCCCGGTGCCGTGCTCGATGCAGTCGATCCCCGCCTCGATCAGGCCGGGCAGGACGCCGTGGCCGAAGCAGTGGGCGGTCACCTTGGCGCCCTCGGCGTGCGCGGCGGCGATCGCGTCGGCGAAGGCCTCCGCGGGGAACGACGGCGCCAGGTCGCCCTCCTCGCGGGAGATCCAGTCGCCGACGAGCTTGATCCAGCCGTCGCCGTTGCGGGCCTCCTGGGCGGCGTAGGTCGCCAGCTCGGCGGGCTCGACCTCGTGGGCGTAGCCGCGGATGTAGCGCCGGGTCGCCGCGATGTGGCGCCCGCACCGGATCAGGCGGGGCAGGTCGTCGCGGTCGTGGATCCAGCGGGTGTCGGAGGCCGAGCCGGCGTCGCGGATGAGCAGCGCCCCGGCGTCGCGGTCGGCGATCGCCTGCTGCTCGGTGGCCTCGTCGTCGGTGGCACCGAAGTCGTCGAGCCCGAGGTGGCAGTGGGCGTCGACCAGGCCCGGCACGATCCAGCCCTCGGCGACCGTGTCGGCACCGGCCTGCGGCTCGAACGTGATCCGTCCGTCCACGACGTAGAGGTCGGTCGGCTCGCCGTCGGGGAGGACGGGGCCGCGGAAGCGCTGCGCAGGCTCGGCTCGATGGGATGGCATGCGGCGGAGGCTACAGCCGGTCGAGCAGCCACGACGGACTGACCACCTGGGCGGGGGACACGTTGGCCGCCAGCGCCCGGTCGGCGGTCGCCACCGTCACCTGCGCGCCCGCCTCCGCGGCGCGTCGGGCCTGCTCGCGGATCGCGGCGTCGCCGTCACGTGGCGCGTGGACGGTGCGTACGTGGGCGTCCCGGCCCGCGGGCACGCCGGCCTTGGCCTGGCCCTCCAGCACGAGGACGACCTCGTCGAAGGACGTGTCGGCGACCAGCAGCCGCTCGTGGAGCCGGCGCGCCGCCCCCGCACGGTCCTTCCACCAGCCGTCGGGCACGGACCCGACGACGTTGGCGCCGTCGACGACGAGGACCCTCACTTGAGGAACTGCGAGAAGTCCTTGGGGAGGTTGAGCTGCTCGGCCGCCTTCTCGTAGTCGATGTCGGCGCCGTCGGGGTTGCCGAAGGGGTTGGCGCCCTTGTCGGCCGCGGCGGCCTTCTGCTGGGCCTTCTGCTGGGCGGCCTTGGCGGGGTTGCCCGAGACCCGCTTCTTGCCCTTCTTGCCCTTCGCCTGGGCCTGCCGCGCACCCGCGCGCTTGCCCCCGCCCAGCCCCGGCATGCCGGGCATCCCGGGCATCCCGGGCACGCCGCCCCCGCGGGCCATCTGCTCCATCATCTTGCGCGCCTCGAAGAAGCGGTCGACGAGCTGGTTGACGTCGGAGACCTGGCGCCCGGAGCCGGCGGCGATGCGGGCGCGGCGCGAGCCGTCGATGATCTTGGGGTTGTCGCGCTCGGCGGGCGTCATCGACTGGATGATCGCCTGGATGCGGTCGATCTCGCGCTCGTCGAAGTTCTCGAGCTGGTCGCGGAACTGCCCCATGCCGGGGAGCATCCCCATGATCTTGGTCATCGAGCCGAGCTTGCGGATCTGCATCATCTGCTGGAGGAAGTCCTCCAGCGTGAAGCCGCCCTTGGTGGCGAGCTTCTCGGCCGCCTTGAGCGACTGCTCGGAGTCGAAGGCCTTCTCGGCCTGCTCGATCAGGGTGAGCATGTCGCCCATGTCGAGGATGCGCGAGGCCATCCGGTCGGGGTGGAAGAGGTCGAAGTCGGTCATCTTCTCGCCGCTGGAGGCGAACATGACCGGCTTGCCGGTGATCGAGCGGATCGAGAGGGCCGCACCACCGCGGGCGTCGCCGTCGAGCTTGGTGAGCACCACGCCGTCGTAGCCGACGCCGTCGAGGAAGGCCTGCGCGGTGGTCACGGCGTCCTGGCCGATCATCGCGTCGACCACGAACAGCACCTCGTCGGGCTGCACGGCGTCGCGGATGTCGGCGGCCTGCCGCATGAGGGTCTCGTCGACACCGAGGCGGCCGGCCGTGTCGATGATGACGACGTCGTGCACCTTGCGCCGGGCCTCCTCGAGGGAGGCGCGGGCGACGTCGACCGGGTCGCCGGTGCCGTTGCCGGGCTCGGGGGCGAAGACGGGCACGCCGACCCGCTCGCCGTTGACCTGGAGCTGCTGGACCGCGTTGGGCCGCTGCAGGTCGGCCGCGACGAGCATGGGCGTCTTGCCCTGCTCCTTCAGCCACAGGGCGAGCTTGGCCGCCAGCGTGGTCTTGCCGGCGCCCTGGAGGCCGGCGAGCATGATGACGGTCGGCCCGCTCTTGGCGTAGCGCAGGCGGCGGGTCTCGCCGCCGAGGATCGTGACGAGCTCCTCGTGGACGATCTTGATGATCTGCTGGGCCGGGTTGAGCGCGCCGCTGACCTCCTCAGAGCGGGCGCGCTCCTTGACCGCGCCGACGAACTCCTTGACGACCGGCAGGGCGACGTCGGCCTCGAGCAGCGCGATGCGGATCTCGCGCGCGGTGGCGTCGATGTCGGCCTCGGAGAGCCGACCCTTGCCCCGCAGGTTCTTGAAGGTGTCGGCAAGGCGGTCGGAGAGTGTGGCGAACACGGTGTGGGTCTGTCCCTCGCATCGGGTGGTGGATCAGGGGCGGATCGGTGGTGGTACGACGCCCAAGACTAGCCGCCGGACCCGCGCGAGGCTCAGCCGCCGAGCGCGGTGCGCACCGCGTGTGCCGCCGCGGCCGCACGCTCGTCGGTCGGGCGCACCCCGCCGAGCTCCTGCACGTAGAACACGTCGACGGCCTGCGGACCCAGGGTCGAGACGTGGGCCGAGGCCACTGTCAGCCCGAGCCGGGCGAGGGTGGTGAGGACGCGGTGGACGACCCCGGGCCGGTCGGACGTGCGGATCTCCAGCACCAGCGACGCGCGTGAGGCGTCGGGGCGCACCTCCACGATGGGCGGCAGCTCGCCGTCGGGGCGGGCCGGCAGGTCGGGCAGCCGCTCGGTGCCCTCGACGACCCGACGGATCCGCTCGCGGACGACGGCGGGGTCGAGGTAGGCGTCGGGGACCTCCCACGCGCTGATGCCCCACTCGCCGTCGGCGTCGACCTGTCCCCAGGCGCGGGCCGCGTGCACGGGCGCGCGCAGCGCCGCGAGCCCCCCGGCCACGTCGGCGAGCAGGCCGACCCGGTCGGCGGCGATCACGGTGACGGTGGCGCCGACCTCGTGCGGGGCGACCTCCACCGACACGGCGCTCGGGTCACGTCGTACGACGTCGGGCACCGGCACCGTCCCGGGGGCGGCGACGTCGGCGACCTGCGCGCCCAGCGCGTGCCGGGCCCGCGAGACCAGTCGGTCGACCAGCGAGGCGCGCCACGTCGTCCACGCGGCCGGGGAGGCGGCGCGGGCGTCGGCCTCGGTGAGGGCGCGCAGCAGCTCGAGGCTCGCCGCGTCGGGGACGTGGGCGAGCAGCTCGGCGGTGGTGGCCGGGTCGTCGGGGTCGCGGGTGGTCGCGAGGTCGGCCAGCAGCAGGTGCCAGCGCACCAGCGAGGCGACCACCTCGGCGTCGAGGTCGGTGAAGCCCATGCGGGCCACGACCTTGCGCGCCAGCGGCTCGCCGGCGACGGAGTGGTCGTGCAGCGAGCCCTTGCCGATGTCGTGCAGGAGCGCCGCCACCAGCAGCAGGTCGGGACGCCGGACGGTGCGGATCAGCGTTGCCGCCTCCGCACACGTCTCCACGACGTGTCGGTCGACGGTGAAGCGGTGGATGGCCGAGGCGTGCGGCAGCAGCCGGATCTGCTCCCACTCGGGGAGGAACGTGTCGATGCCCTCGACCTCGTCGAGGGTCTCCCACACCGGCAGCAGGCCCGGCCCGCTCGCCAGCAGGCGGACCAGGGCGTCACGGGCCGCGGCCGGCCACGGCACCGGGAGGACGACCCCCTCCCGCACCAGCCGGGCGGCGGTGGTGGGCGCGAGCACGGCGTCGCGGCTCGCTGCCTCCGCCGCCGCGCGCAGCAGGAGGGTGGGGTCGTCGGCGGGACGGGTGCCCGCGTCGAGGACGACCTCGCCGCGCGAGAGCGCGATGCCGGGCGCGATGCGCTCCAGCGCGGGCGTCCGACGGCTGCGCTCCCCCGTCGGGCGCGCCGTCACGGCGTCGGCGCGGCGCCACGCCAGGCGGGACAGGTGCGCGATGCGCCGGCCGAGCGAGCGGACGTGGCGCTGGGCGGCCTCGGCGTCGTCGAGACCGAGCCGGTCCGCGAGCGGGCCCCACGCCTCGGGGGCGATGCGGTCGCTGGGGCGCCCGGCCAGGTCCTGCACCTCGTCGCGGACGTCGAGGAGCATCTGCCGCGCCGCCTCCAGCGCCGGGGTCGACGCGTCGACCAGCCAGGTGGCCTCGATCGCGCGCAGCACGCCGGCGTCGCGCAGGCCGCCCTCCGCCTCCTTGACGTCGGGGACCGAGACGTGGGCGAGCTCGCCGGTGACGCCGTGCCGCCTGAGCGTCATCGCCTTCAGCTCCGGCAGCCGGATCCGGGCCCGGCGCCGCCAGTCGGCGAGCATCGTCGTGCGCAGCCGCAGGCTCAGGCCCGGGTCGCCGGCGAGGTGCCGGACGTCGAGCAGCCCGAGCGCGACCCGCAGGTCGCACGCGGCCTCGAGGACCTCGCCCATCGACCGGACCGCGTGGTCCAGGCGCCTCCCGGAGTCCCACAGCGGGTACCACAGGGCCGTGCCGAGGTCGCCCAGGTCGACCCCGTCGTCGTGGACGAGGACGATGTCGAGGTCGGAGTGGGGGGCCAGCTCGCCCCGCCCGTAGCCCCCGACCGCGACCAGGGCCACCCCCGTGGCGGGCCCTGCCGAGGCGGCGTACGCCTCCCGGCAGAGCTCGTCGGCGGAGGTGGTCCTGGTGCGTCGGTCTGCTGCGCTCATGCGGTCACGTCCCGAGAAGCCGGATCCATCAGAGAGCGGACGCGTCCTGCTCGCCGGTCCGGACGCGGACGACGCTCTCGACCGGGCTCACCCAGACCTTGCCGTCGCCGATCCTGCCGGTCTGCGCGGTCTTGACGACGATCCCGACGACGTCATCGGCGTCGGCGTCGTCGACCACGATCTCGATGCGGATCTTGGGCACGAGCGCGATGTCGTACTCCGCGCCCCGGTAGACCTCGGTGTGGCCCTTCTGGCGGCCGTAGCCGCTGACCTCGGACACCGTCATCCCGGCGACCCCGAAGGTCTCGAGGGCCTCGCGGACGTCCTCCCACTTGTGCGGCTTGATCACCGCGGTCACGAGCTTCATGCGCTTGCTCCTTCGGTCTTGGTGGTGGCGGCCGGGGCCGCGGTGGACGAGGCGAGGACACTGCTCGCGCCGCCGCTGGTGCCGCTGTGCAGGTCGTACGCCGACTCGCCGTGGGCGGCCAGGTCGATGCCGTTGACCTCGTCCTCCTCGTCGAGGCGCAGACCCATCGTGTACTTGATCGCGAGGGCGATGACCGCGGTCAGCACGCCGGAGTAGATGACCGCCACGACGACGCCCAGGGACTGGTCGGCCAGCGAGCCGAAGCCGCCGCCGTAGAGGAGGCCGTCGATCCCGCCGGCGCCCTCGGCCGTGGAGAACACGCCGATCAGGACGGTGCCGATGATGCCGCCGACCAGGTGCACGCCGACCACGTCGAGCGAGTCGTCGTAGCCGAGCTTGTACTTCAGGCCGACGGCCCAGGCGCAGACGCCACCGGCGACGAGGCCGATCGCGACCGCACCGGAGAGGTTGACCGCACCGGCGGCGGGGGTGATCGCGACCAGGCCGGCGACGATGCCCGAGGCGGCACCGAGGGAGGTGGCCTTCTTGTGGATCAGGCGCTCGACGGCGAGCCAGCCGAGGATGGCCGCCATGGTGGCGAGCGTGGTGTTGGCGAAGGTGCGGCCGGTCTCGAGCGGGAACTGGGTCGCCGGGTCGTCGCCGAAGACGATCGAGCCGACGTTGAAGCCGTACCAGCCCATCCAGAGCAGGCCGGCGCCGAGCATGGTGAGCGTCAGGTTGTGCGGGCGCATCTGCTCGCGCGGCCAGCCGATCCGCTTGCCGAGCAGCACCACGAGCACGAGGGCCGCGACGCCGGCGTTGATGTGGACGGCGGTGCCGCCGGCGTAGTCCTGGGCGCCGATCCGGCCGCAGATGAGCGAGTCGTCGGTGCAGCTGAAGACCATGTGGGCCATCGGGAAGTAGACGATGAGGGCCCACAGCGGCACGAAGACCACCCAGGCGGAGAACTTGAGCCGGTCGGCGACGGCGCCGCTGATCAGCGCGGCGGTGATGATCGCGAAGGTCATCTGGAACATCACGAAGATGTAGTCGCCGGTCGAGACACCGTCGAGCCAGAGCAGCTCGAAGGGGTTGGCGAAGAACGTGCCGTCACCTCCGAAGCCCATCGACCAGCCGACGGCGACGTAGAGGATGCCGACGATGGCGGCAGCCACGTAGGACATCATCATCATGTTGAGCACGGACTTCGAGCGCGACATGCCGCCGTAGAACAGCGCCAGCGCGGGCACCGTCATCATCAGGACGAAGGCAGTCGCCACCAGCATGAAGGCGTAATAGCCGTCCACAGGACCTCCAGGAGTTGAGCGCGTACGGAACGGGGTTGGTCACCCGGGCCATGACGCCGCTGTCATGCCGGTGCCCACGTGATGACCCGCAGCCTGCGCTGACGACGTTTCACCGGGCCGCGACGGATGTTGCGCGCACGCAACGGAATGGGTGCCCGTGTTACGGGTGTGTGAACGGATCGGCGTCCGGCACCACCTTGTAGTGTTCGGCCGTGTCCAGACTGGCCGTGATGGCGCACTACGACGTCGCCGGGGAGCTGCGGCCCCACGTGCGGGGCCAGGTCGAGGCGCTGGCCGCGTCGGTCGACACGCTCCTGGTGTGCACCACGGCCAGCCTGCAGGACTCCGCGCGCGCCTGGCTCAGCGAGCGGTCCGTGCTGGTCGAGCGGGCCAACTACGGCTACGACTTCTTCAGCTACAAGGTCGGCCTCGACGCCGCCGGTGACCTCACGGCCTACGACGAGGTGGTGGTCTGCAACGACACCTACGTCTTCGCCCTCGACTCCTACGACCCGGTCTTCGACGAGATGGCCACGAGGCCGTGCGACTTCTGGGGCCTGACCGGGGCCGAGCGCGTCGCGCCGCACATCCAGTCGTTCTTCATCGCCTTCCGCCCGTGGGTGGTCGGCTCCCGGGCGTTCACGACGTTCTGGGAGGAGATGGAGCCGATCTCCAAGCGGCGCCAGGTCATCCGCCGCTACGAGGTGGGCATGTCGCGACGGCTCTACGACGCGGGGTTCGCCTCCGACACCTACTTCGTGGAGACGCCCGAGGACCGCCGCATCGCCCGCGAGCGGATGCGTTGGTGGGCCGCCCACCGCTCCCACTTCCCCCGCACCCGCGCCGAGATCCGGGAGTGGCGCGAGCGCGCCAACGAGCCGTGGAACCCCGCCCGCAGCCTCGCCGACCGGGTGCTCGACGACGCCCGCCTCCCCTACGTCAAGATCGACACCCTGCGCTACGACCCCTACAACCTCGACGCCCGGCGCCTGCTCGAGCTGTGCGAGCGCCGCTTCCCCCAGCGCTTCGAGGGGGTGCGCGAGTTCCTCGAGGAGACCGCCCAGTACTACCCGCTGCGCGACACCGAGCGGCTGCTGCCCACCCCGCTCGCCCTCGAGCCCCTCTTCCCGCGGGTGAGGTACTCCGATGCGCGGTGACCGCCGCCGGCACCAGGTGAGGCTCGACGACGCCGCCGACGTGATGGTCGACTCGGGCCTCGTCGACGTCGACTACGTCGCCGCCCAGCTCGGCACGACGTTCGACTCCCCCGCGGAGGCCGCGCGCGCGGTCGTCGAGGCGGGCGACGTCTCCCCCCACCCGCTCTTCGAGGCGCAGTGGATCGGGCGCCGCCGCTCGTGGCAGCGCGCCGGCCAGCACCCCGTGCTCTGGTACGTCTCCGAGCGCCGGCGCCGCAACCGGATCGCCCCGCACCCCCTGGTCGACCCGCGCATCGTCTTCGCCGCCTACCCCGAGGCCCGGCACCACCCCTACGGCGCGCTGTCCTACTGGCTGTCGGTCTCCGGGCCGGCCACCCCGCTGCCCACGCGCACCCTTCCCCGCAAGGTCTCCTGGTCCACCTACCGCGCGGCCGCCATCGCCGCCGCTGCCCAGTGGCGCGACGAGGTCGTGCGCGAGCGCCCCCCGCTGGTCGGGCCGACACCCGAGCTCCCGGCCCTGACGGGCGCCTCCCCCGCCGTGACCGTCGTGATGGCGGCCCAGGACGACGGGCCGCTGGTGCGTCGGACGGTGGCGTCGCTGCAGGCGCAGTCGTTCACCGACTGGCACCTCGTCGCGGTCGACCGGGGGTCCCTCGACGACACGGCGGCGGTGCTCCAGGGCGTGGCGGCCTTCGACGACCGGATCACGCTCGTGCGCGAGTCGCGGTGCAGCCGCGCTCGGGCGCTCAACGTGGCCCTCGAGCACGGCACCGCCGAGCACGTCGCCTTCCTCCCGCTCGGGCGCGAGTGGCTCCCCGACATGCTCCGCGACCTGCTCGCCCACGCCCACGCGAGCGGCGCGGCCGCCGTGCTGGCCGGCGCCGGTGCCGTCGGCCGCTCGCGGCACGAGCTCCTCGCGGGACGCCCGGTCGACCTCGCCACCGCCCTGCTGCGGCGCGACGCCGTCAAGGACGTCGGGGGCTTCGACGAGGGCCTCGGCGGCGCGGTCGAGCGCGACCTGGTGCTCCGGCTCACCCGCGACCACGAGCCGCTCGCCGTCGACGTACCCGTGCTCCGGCGACCCGAGGCACCGCCGGCCGGCTTCGCCGACGACTGGGACTCCGCGGTCCTCGAGCGCCAGCTCGTCGACTGGGAGGAGGCCGCGGCGCGCGAGACCGACGAGGCGCTGGTCAGCCACGTCATGCCCGTCGGCCCGGAGCCTCGTCGCACCGTCGAGTGGCTGGGCTCGGTGCCGCGCGAGGGCTCCGAGCTCGTGCTCGTCGGCGTCCGCCTGCGCCGCGCGCACCACGTGCTGGCCGCGTCGATCGCCGCGGTCATCGCCGGGGCCCGCTTCGTCTCGGTCCCGGCCAACGTCTCGATGTCGGTGGCCACCAACGTCGGCATCTCCCAGGCCGCAGGCAGCACGGTGGTGCTGGTGCGGCCGGAGGCGATGCCCCCGCGGCGGCCGATCGCCGAGCGGCTCGCGGGCGTTCTCCGCGAGCCGGGGGTCGGGCTGGCGCAACCCCTGGTCGTCGACCTCGACGGCGTGATCCTCAGCGCCGGGGCACGCTTCGCTCCCGACAACCCCCACCCCGAGCTGTTCCTCGCCGGCCTGCCCACCAGCGACGCGTTGCGGATCGGCACGACCACGGTCGCAGCGCCCGCCGCGCCCCTGGTGGCGCTGCGCACCGCCAGTGCCGTGGCCCTGGGCGGGCTCGGGGCGCGGTTCCGCACGGTGCTCGCCGAGACCGACCTCGGGCTCCGCGTCGCGCGGGCCGGTCTGGGCCGCACGGTCCTCGTGCCCGACGCCGTGATCACCTCCCGCACCGCCTACGCCGACACCGAGGAGCTCATCGGCGCCCTGTCGTCGCTGCGCTCCACCGTGCTGGAGGTGCCGCCCCCGTCCCCCGACGACTCCCACGAGCAGCTGCGCACCGCCGGGCTCGAGGCGACCGACGAGCGCAACCGCCGGATCACCGCCGACCCCGACGACCCGGCCGCGCCCGCGGTGCTGGTGCCCGAGCTGGTGGTGCGCGCCGTCGAGGGCATCCGCGAGTCGCCCCCGCGCCTGCGGTGGGCCGTCGACATCGCCGCACCGGCCGCCCAGCGCGGCGACCGGTGGGGCGACACCTACTTCGCGCGGTCACTGGCCGACGCCCTCGAACGACGCGGCCAGCACGTCGCGATCGACCGGCGCGACGCCCGGCACCGCGACTCGCGCGACCACGACGACGTCCTGCTGGTGCTCCGCGGCCTCGACCGCGTGACGCCGCGGCCGGGGCTGCTCAACGTCGAGTGGATCATCAGCCACCCCGACATGATCACGCCCGACGAGGTGGCCGGCTTCGACCTCGTCTACGCCGCCAGCACCAGCTGGTCCGAGCGCGTGAGCCGCGAGTGGGGCACGCCCGTCACGCCGTTGCTCCAGTGCACCGACACGCGTTGGTTCCACCCCGACCGGGCCCAGCCCGACACCGGTCCGGCGCTGCTGTTCGTCGGCAACTCGCGCGGCATCTACCGCTACGCCGTGCGCAGCGCGCTGGCCATCGGAGCCGACCTCACCCTGCACGGCAACGACTGGACCGACTTCGTCGAACGCGACCAGATCGCCTCCGGCGGCATCGACAACCGGGAGGTCGGCGTGCTCTACGCCTCCGCCGGCATCGTGCTCAACGACCACCACCTCGACATGCGCCGCGACAGCTTCGCCTCCAACCGGCTCTTCGACGCGGCGGCGTGCGGGGCGAGGATCCTCAGCGACCGCATCGACGGGCTGGAGGAGATCTTCTCCGGCCTGGTGCTCCCCTTCGACAACGAGCACGAGCTGGCCCGCCTCGTGCAGCCGCCCTACGACGCCTTCCCCGACGACGCGACCCGTCGCGAGATCGCGATGCGCATCATCGCCGAGCACAGCTTCGACAAGCGCGCGGAGACGCTGATCGACGACGCCGTGCGGACCCTGCTCGCCCGGCGGCGCTGACCGTCGAGTCGGCGCATCCTGACGGCCCAGACCCGTCGAGTCGGCCCGTCCTGACCGCCCAGACCCGTCGAGTCGGCCCGTCCTGACCGGTGCAGCGTCAGAACGCGCCCACTCGACCCCCCAACGGCGTCAGAACGCGCCCACTCGACCCCCCAACGGCGTCAGAACGCGCCCACTCGACCCCCCAACGGCGTCAGCCGAGCAGCGCGTCGACGAAGGCCGCGGCGTCGAACGGGGCCATGTCGTCCGGGCCCTCGCCGAGGCCGACGAGCTTGACCGGAACGCCGAGCTCGCGCTGCACCTGCACCACGATGCCGCCCTTGGCGGAGCCGTCGAGCTTGGTGAGCACGATGCCGGTGACGTCGACGATCTCGCTGAAGACGCGGGCCTGGATGAGGCCGTTCTGCCCGGTGGTGGCGTCGAGGACGAGGAGCACCTCGGTGACCTCGGCCTGCTTCTCGATGACCCGCTTGATCTTGCCGAGCTCGTCCATCAGGCCGGCCTTGTTCTGCAGGCGGCCGGCGGTGTCGACGAGCACGGTGTCGACGCCGTTGTCGATGCCGTGCTTGACGGCCTCGAACGCCACGCTCGCCGGGTCGCCGCCCTCGGGTCCGCGGACCACCTCGACGCCCACCCGCTCGCCCCACGTGGCGAGCTGGTCGACGGCCGCCGCGCGGAACGTGTCGGCGGCACCGAGCGTGACCGACAGGTCCTCGGCGACGAGGATGCGGGCGATCTTGCCGACGGTCGTGGTCTTGCCGGCGCCGTTGACGCCGACGACCAGCACCACCCCGGGCTTGCCGTCCGTGCCGGTCACCTGCACCCGGCGGTCGAGGTCGGTGCCGACGAGCTCGATCAGCTCCTCGCGCAGCACCTCGCGGGCGTCGGGCGCCTGTCCGCCCTCGACCCGCAGGCGGGTGCGCAGCCGCTCCACGAGGGCCTGGGTGGGCGCGACGCCGACGTCGGCGGTGAGGAGGGTGTCCTCGATCGCCTCCCAGGTGTCCTCGTCGAGGCGGTCACGGCTGAGGAGGGCCAGGATGCCCTTGCCGAGCCCACCCTGGGAGCGGGACAGGCGCTGGCGCAACCGCACCAGCCGCGACGCCGTGCTCTCGGGCTTCTCGACCGTCGGAGCGGCAGGAGCATCCGGGGCTGCGGGGGCTGTCCTGTCGGCGGTGCCGACCGCGGGCTCGGGCGGCGCCTCGGTCGCGACGTCCGTCTCGGTCGGAGGCGGAGCGATGACGTCGGTGCCGCCGCTCGGGGGCGCCGACGTGCGCCGGCGTCCCGAGGTCAGCAGCGCGCCGAGCGTGAGGACGCCGACGACTGCGATGGCGATGATCAGATAGAGCCAGTCACCCATGGGCCCAATCCAACCACCCTCGTCCGGCGCCCCGGTCGGGCGGTGCGCCGCCGGCGTGGGACGCCGCGCGGCTCAGGAGCGCGACTCGGAGTCCTCAAGGGTGGGCAGCGAGTCGACGCCCTTGCGCATGGCGGTGCCGAGCTGGGGGGCGACCGGCAGCTTCTCGCCACGGTGGGGGTAGGCGACGTAGACCGCAACGGCGGCGGCGACGAGCACGCCGAGGGACATCATCAGGATGATCGCGAGCACGGGGGTTCCTCCGAGGTGGGGCCGGTCGGGTCCACTCCACCGTGACACACCGGGGCGGACCCTCCCGCATCGAGGTGGGCCGGGCGCGTCGCGGGCGTGGCGCGCCTCACGCCCCCGGTCGCAGGAGCGGCACGACCGCGGCGCGCACCACGTCGGGCACGGGCACCACGGGCCGGTCACCGGTGCCGCGCGCGTTGTCGACGTAGACGTGGACGAAGCGGCCCTCGGCCGCCGCCTCGTCCGAGGGCCCCTGGAACAGCCCGATGCGGTAGACGATCGAGCTGGTGCCGACCCTGTCGACGACCAGGCCCATCTCGATCGGCTCGGGGAAGCCGATCTCGCGGAAGTAGTGGCAGCCGGTCTCGGCGACCACGCCGATCTGCGGCAGCGCACGGACGTCGACGCCGGTGGCCTCGTAGAGGTGGGCGTTGACGGCCGTGTCGAACAGCTCGTAGTAGGTCGCGTTGTTGAGGTGGCCGTAGGCGTCGTCGTCGCGCCACCGCGTCGTCGCGGTGCGCCAGGCGACGTAGTCGGCGCGGGTCGGCCGGCGCCGACGCGTGCTGGCCCCTGCGACGCTCGCGGCGGGTTGCGCGCTCGACTGCTCGCTCATGCGCTCTCGGCGTCGCGCAGGCGCTGGCTGATGACGGCGGACACGCCGTCGCCGCGCATGGTCACGCCGTAGAGGGCGTCGCCGACCTCCATCGTGCGCTTCTGGTGGGTGATGACGAGCAGCTGGGAGTTCTCGCGCAGCTCCTCGTAGATCTCCAGCAGCCGCCCGAGGTTGGTGTCGTCGAGGGCCGCCTCGACCTCGTCGAGGATGTAGAACGGCGAGGGCCGGGCCTTGAACAGGGCGACCAGGAAGGCGACGGCGACCAGGGAGCGCTCGCCGCCGGAGAGCAGCGAGAGCCGCTTGACCTTCTTGCCCGCCGGGCGGGCCTCGACCTCGATGCCGGTGTTGAGCATGTCACCGGGGTCGGTGAGGACGAGCCGTCCCTCGCCGCCGGGGAACAGCCGGGCGAACGTCTGGTCGAAGGCCTTCTCCACGTCGGCGTAGGCCTCGGTGAAGACCTGCTCGACCCGGGTGTCGACCTCGCGCACGATGTCGAGGAGGTCCTTGCGGGTGCGCTTGAGGTCCTCGAGCTGCTCGGTGAGGAACTTGTGCCGCTCCTCCATCGCGGAGAACTCCTCCAGCGCGAGCGGGTTGACCCGGCCCAGCATCGACAGCGCCCGCTCCGCCGCGCGCAGCCGCTTGACCTGCTCCTCGCGGACGTACGCCGTCGGCGCGGGCGGCTCCTCCCCCTCCGGCACCTCGCCGGTGAACGGGATCGGGGCGTCCGGGCCGTAGTCGGCGACCAGGCCGTCGGGGTCGAGCCCGAGCTCCTCCAGCGCGCGCTCCTCGAGCTGCTCGATGCGCATCTTCTGCTGGGTGCGGGCCATCTCGTCGCGGTGCACCGAGCTGACCAGCTCGTCGTGCTCGCGGGCGAGGTCGCGCAGCCGGGTGCGCACGGCCATGAGCTCCTGCTCGCTGCCCTGCCGTGACTCCTCCACTGCGGCCCGCTCGTCAGCGGCGAGCATGACCGAGCGCTCGAGCTGGTGCAGCACGACGCGCACGGCGGACGACACCGCCTCGGCGGCGCGTCCCTCGCGGATCAGCCGCTCGCGTCGCTCGGCGGCGCGGGCGCGGGACTCGCGCTCGGCCTGCGCGGCCCGGAGCAGGGAGTCGGCGCGGCCGTGCAGCGCGCGGGCACGCTCCTCGGCCGTGCGCAGCGCGAGCCGGGCGTCCATCTCGTCCTGGCGCGCCTCGCGGGCGGCCTCGGCCAGCCGCTCGCGCTCGCTCGTGTCGGGCTCCTCGTCGGTGACGTCCTCGGCGGCGGCGAGGCGGGCCTCGAGGTCGACCAGTCCGGCGAGCGCGGTCTCGCGGGCCTCGCGGGCCGTGGCGATCGCCCGCTCGAGCCGGTCGGCCTCCCCCTTGGCGGCACGGGCCTGCGAGCCGTACTGCCCGAGCTCCTCGGCCACCGCGGCCAGCGTCGCGTCGGACTCGTGCAGCTTGGCCAGCGCGACGTCGACGCGCTTGACGGCGTCGTGCCGCGCGGCCTCGAGCCGCGAGATCTCGAAGCCGAGGCGCTCGGCGGTCGCGGTCGCGTCGGCGAGGCGGGTGCCGGCCTCGTCGACGGCCGCCTGGATCTCGATCAGGCTCGGCTGGCTGGACGAGCCGCCGGCGGCGAAGTGCGTGCCGAGCAGGTCGCCGTCGCGGGTCACCGCGACGACCTCGGGGTGGTCGGCGACCAGGCGCCGGGCGGCCGCCAGGTCGTCGACGACGGCCACGCGGTCGAGGAGACGCACCAGCGCGGGACGCACGTCGTCGGGCGCGGCGACGACGTCGACGGCGTAGGTCGCGCCGTCGGGCAGGGCCGGCCAGTCGCGGTCGGTGGCGGGCGCGCCCCCGAGCAGCATCCCCGCGCGGCCGAGGTCGTCGGCCTTGAGGTGGCCGATCGCGTCGAGGGCCGACGCGGCGTCGGAGACCACGACGGCGTCGGCGGCGGAGCCGAGCGCGGCGGCCAGCGCCGTCTCGTAGCCCTGGTCGACGTCGAGGAGCGCGGCGACGGAGCCGAGGAGCCCACCCACCTCGTCGGTCGCGGCGAGCAGCGCCCCGGCGCCGTCCTTGCGGTTGAGCCCGAGCTCGAGCGCGTCGCGACGCGCGACCAGCCCGGTGCGCTCCCGCTCGGCCTCCTGGGCGTCCTCGCGGGCCCGGGCGAGCTGCTCGTCGATCTCGTCGAGGGCCGCCACGGCGTCCTCGTGCTCGGTGTCGAGGCCCTCCTCCCCGGCGTCGAGGCCCGCGACGCGGGTCTCGAGCGCGGTGAAGTCGCGCTGCGCGCGCTCGGCGCGGGCGACGGCGTCCTCCCGGGCCTCGGTGAGCCGTTGGATCTCCGCATCGGCCGCCTCGGAGCGCGACTTGAGCGCGTTGACCTGGCCGGTCAGCCGGGCCAGGCCCTCGCGGCGGTCGGCGGCGGCGCGCTGGAGGGCCGCGATGCGCTTGTCCTCGGCGACCGCGGCCTCCTCGGCCGCCCGCTTGGCGACGACGGCGGCGTCGAGGGCGGCCCGCTGCTGCTCGACCTGCTCGGCGATCTCCGCCTCCTGCCGGCGCACCCGCTCGGCCTGGGCCTCGAGGTCGTCGGGGTCGCGACCGGAGTCGACGGTGTCGCCCTCGCTCGCGCCGGCGGCGTTGCGGATCCGCTCGTCGGCCAGCGACGCGGTGCCGCGCAGTCGCTCCTTGAGCCCGGACAGGGCGAACCACGTCTCCTGTGCCGCGGCCAGCCGGGGCAGGTCGTCGCGCAGGGCCGCCTCCAGGCCGGCCTCCTTCTCGCGTCCGGCGGCGATCTCGGCCTCGACCTGCTCGCGCCGCTGCACCAGCAGCGTCTCGTCGGCCATCTCGGACTCGAGGGCGGTGCGCGCGCTGACGAGGTCGTCGGCCAGCAGCCGCGCGCGGGCGTCGCGCACGTCGGCCTGCACGGTCTGCGCCTGCCGCGCCACCTCGGCCTGGCGGCCGAGCGGCTTGAGCTGGCGGCGGATCTCGGAGAGCAGGTCGGCCAGGCGGGTGAGGTTGCCGTCGGTGGCGTCGAGCTTGCGGAGCGCCTTCTCCTTGCGCTTGCGGTGCTTGAGGACGCCGGCCGCCTCCTCGATGAAGCCGCGGCGGTCCTCGGGGGTGGCGTGCAGGATCGAGTCGAGCTGGCCCTGGCCGACGATGACGTGCATCTCGCGGCCGATGCCGGAGTCGCTCAGCAGCTCCTGCACGTCGAGCAGGCGGCAGCTGCTGCCGTTGATGGCGTACTCCGAGCCGCCGTTGCGGAACATCGTGCGGCTGATCGTGACCTCGGCGTAGTCGATCGGCAGAGCGCCGTCGGAGTTGTCGATGGTCAGCTGCACCTCGGCCCGCCCCAACGGCGGGCGCCCCGACGTGCCGGCGAAGATGACGTCCTCCATCTTGCCGCCGCGCAGGCTCTTGGCGCCCTGCTCGCCCATCACCCACGCGAGGGCGTCGACGACGTTGGACTTGCCGGAGCCGTTGGGGCCGACGATGCAGGTGATGCCCGGCTCGAGCTGCAGCGTCGTCGAGGAGGCGAAGGACTTGAACCCCTTGAGGGTCAGGCTCTTCAGGTACAACGCGGGCTCCTCACCGGATCAGACCGCTCCCACCGTCCTCGGGGAGGCTGAAGACTGGGGACGCTCAGCGCGGCTCACCCTACGGCACGGGCGCCCGCCGGAGCCGGTTGCACGCGGCGTGGCACGAGGCCCGTCAGGAGGCCGCTCAGCGACCCAGTACGTCCCGGAGCGCGGCCAGCACCAGCTGGACGGCGTCGGGGCGGGCGTTGCGGCCCATCAGCCCGATCCGCCACACGCTGGCGGCGTAGGCCCCCGCACCCGCGCCGATCTCGATGCCGTAGGTCTCGAGGAGCTGCGCGCGCACCGCGGCGGAGTCGACGCCCTCGGGCACCTTGACGGTCGTGAGCTCGGGCAGCCTGCTGCCCTCCTCGGCGAACAGCTCCAGGCCCAGGTCCTGCAGCCCCGCCTGCAGGGCGTCGCCTGCGGCCTGGTGCCGCGCCCAGACGGCCTCGAGGCCCTCCTCCAGGATCCGGGTCAGGCCACCGTGGAGGCTGGCGACCATCGCCGTGGGCGCGGTGTGGTGGTAGGTCCGCTGGCCGCCCTTGGACGCGGCCTCGCCGACGTAGCCGCCGAGCATGCCGAGGTCGAGGTACCACGAGCGCGGCGTCTCGACGCGGCGCTCGAAGGCGCGGTCGTTGATCGTGAACGGCGCGAGGCCGGGCGCCACGCCGAGGCACTTCTGGGTGCCGGCGTAGCCGATGTCGACCCCCCAGTCGTCGGCGCGCAGCTCGATGCCGCCGATCGAGGTCACGGCGTCGGCGAGCAGGAGGGCGTCGCCCTTGCCGGCGCCGAGCGCCGCGATGTCGGAGCGCGCGCCCGTCGAGGTCTCGGCGTGGACCGCGGCGATGATCGCCGGCGAGTCGTGCGCCGACAGGACGCGGTCGACGTCGACCGGCTGCCCCCACTCGTGCTCGACCGCCACGACCTCGGCCCCGCACCGCGCGGCGACGTCGGTCATCCGCTGGCCGAAGAGGCCGTTGACCGCCACCACGACGACGTCGCCGGGGTGGACGGTGTTGACGAACGCCGCCTCCATGCCGGCCGAGCCCGTGGCGCTGAGCGGCAGCGTGCGGGCGTTGTCGGTGCCCCAGACGGTGCGGAGCATGTCGCAGGTCTCGTCCATGATCCGGAGGAACTCGGGGTCGAGGTGGCCCAGCAGCGGCTCGGCGAGCGCTCGGGTGGCCTCGGGGTAGGGGTTGGACGGGCCGGGGCCGAAGAGGTGCCGCTCGCGGATCATGGGACCGACCGTAGCGAATCTCCGGTGCTCACAGCACCGCCCCGGGGTTGAGGATGCCGGCCGGGTCGAGGGCGTCCTTGATCCGACGGGTCAGGGCCATCACGTCCTCGCCGAGCTGGTCGGGGAGCGCCGACTTCTTCGTGCGTCCGACGCCGTGCTCGCCGGTGATCGTGCCGCCGAGCGCGATCGCCGCCTGCAGGATGTCGTCGAAGGCGGCGCGTGCCCGACGCTCCGAGGCGGGGTCGGCCGGGTCGTAGACGATGATCGGGTGGGTGTTGCCGTCGCCAGCGTGGGCGACGGTCGGGATCTCGACGTCGTGGAGCGCGGCGATCCCGGCGACCGCGGCCAGCAGGTCGGGGAGCAGTGGCACCGCGGCCCCGACGTCCTCGAGCAGCAGCGCACCGCGCGCCTCGATCGCCGGGAAGGCCATCCGCCGCGCCTCGACGAACATCTCCCCCTCGGCCGGGTCGTCGGTGAGCACGACCTCGCTCGCCCCGGCGGCGACGCAGGCCGCCTCCACGACCGCGATCTCGGCCACCCGGGCCTCCCCCGGCGCGTCGGACTGGACGAGGAGCAGGGCGCCCGCGGTGCGGTCCAGGCCGCGCGGGGCGTGGTCCTCGACCGCGTTGATCGTGGCCCGGTCCATCAGCTCCATCATCGAGGGCCGCAGCGTGCGGCGCACGGCGACGACGGCCTCGGCAGCGGCGACGACCGAGGGGAACGACGCCACCAGCGTCGCGGGTGGCAGCGGCACCGGCACCAGCCGCAGGATCGCCCGGGTGACGATGCCGAGCGTGCCCTCGGAGCCGACGAAGAGCTTGAGCAGCGACAGGCCCGCGACGTCCTTGATCCGTTTCCCGCCCAGGGTGATCAGCGTGCCGTCGGCGAGGACGACGTCGAGGCCCAGGACGTAGTCGGTGGTGACGCCGTACTTCACGCAGCACAGACCACCGGCGTTGGTCGCGACGTTGCCGCCGATCGAGCAGATCTCGAAGGACGACGGGTCGGGCGGGTACCAGAGCCCGTGCTCGCGCGAGGCGGCCTTGACCTCCGCGTTGAGCGCCCCGGGCTCCACGACGGCGACCTGGCAGTCGGTGTCGTCTCGATGCCGCGCATCCGCTCCAGGCTGAGCACGATCCCGCCGTCGACGGCGCTGGCGCCGCCCGACAGTCCGGACCCGGCGCCGCGGGGCACGACCGGCACGCCGTGCCCGGCCGCCCAGCGCACCGCGGCCTGCACCTGGGCGGCGTCCTCGGCGCGCACCACGGCGAGCGGCGTGCCGGCGCCGACGTCGCGCGACCAGTCGTAGCGGTAGGTCTCGAGCGTCGCCGGGTCGGTCGCGACGACACCCGCCGGCAGCGAGCGGACTAGACCGGGGAGTGCTTCCATCCGACCATCGAACCACTCGTCGCGCGCGAAAGGACCGGATCGAGCCTCGACGCGCATCGGTCCGCGGGCAGCCCCTAGGCTCCCCGGCATGAGCGAGATCACGTACGACGACTCGACGGCCGAGCGAGCCGCCGCGTCGGACGCTCCGCCGCGGGCAGCACCTGACGTCCCGCCAGACGCCCCGCAGCTCGACATCCTGACGTTGCGGCGGTCGTTGCTCCTGGCCGACGTCGACCTCGGCGCCGGACGCAGCCTGGAGGTCGGTCCGCTCGCCGCTGCGATCATCACGCGCGACATGGCCGACGTGCGCTACGTCGACGTGGTGGACCGCGACGGCCTGGTCGCTCACTACGGCGTCGACTCGTCCGTCGACGTCGACCTGATCCCGGACATCGACTTCTGGCTCACGCGCGAGGACGGTTCGGTCGGCACGCTCGCCGAGGCGGTGGCGCCGGCCGCGCCCTTCCAGCACGTGCTGGCCAGCCACGTCATCGAGCACGTGCCCGACATGATCGGGTGGTTGCACGACGTGGCGGACGTGCTCGTCGAGGGCGGCGACCTCCTGCTCGCCGTGCCGGACCTCCGGTTCTGCTTCGACGCCCGACGCTCGCCCGCGACCGTCGGGCAGATCGTCCAGGCCCACCTCGACGGCGACCGCATCCCGTCCTATCGCGCCGTCTACGACCACGCCCGCACGGCCGTGCACTTCCCTGCCCACGAGGCGTGGACGGGGAGGTGGCCGGAGCAACGACTCAACCCGATGTCCGCGGTCCGCCCCGCCATCGAGCGCCAGCAGCGAGGTGACTACGTCGACTGCCATGTGTGGCCGATGACGCCGGTGCGGTTCACCGACATCGTCATCGACCTCCTCGAGCTCGGACTGGTCGACTTCGCCGTCGAGCGGGTCACTGCGACGCTTCCGGGCCACCTCGAGTTCTACGTCACCCTGCGCCGCCTCCCGCGCGAGGGACGGAACGAGGCCGTCGCGACGGCGCTCGCCCAGCTCGCCACGATCCGCGACGCGTTGCCCGACGAGGAGCGGACCTGGCCGCACCAGGTGCGCGAGCGCGAGCTGGTCGCGCTCAACGACGACCTCCAGCGCCGTCTCGCGCGCGCGGAGGAGCAGGTCGCCGAGCTGGTCGGCGCCCGTGACAGCGCACGTGCCCAGCGCGACCGTGTGCGTGCGCGGCTCGAGAAGACACGGGCCAGGTTGGCGAAGACGCAGGCCACGCTCGCGAAGACCCAGGCCAGGCTCCAGCGAGCGCGCTCCCGCGGCGATCGGCTCGCGGCGAGCCTGGAGAAGGAGCGGAGCCGGTGGACCGCGCGGCTGTCGCGTCGCCTGAGGCGCCTGGCCCGGGTCGATCGCTGAGTCAGGCGGCGGCTGCGGCGACCTCGTCGTTGTGGGCGATGTGTCCCAGCGAGCGCCACACGAGCGCGAGCGTCACGCCCGAGCCCACGAAGGCGAACCACCACGGCGCGGTCAGCCCCCACGCGCCGGCGATGAGCCCGCCGAGCAGCGAGCCGAGGAGCATGCCGCCCATCACGCAGATCATGTAGACCGAGCCGACGCGGCCCTGCAGCTCGGCCGGCACCGCGCGCTGGCGGACCGCCTGCGACAACGTGCCCCAGACGAAGGCGTACGCCCCGAAGAAGAGCATCAGGGGGTACGCCGCCCACGGCGAGGTGGTGAGCGCCATGGCGAGGTGGAAGACGACCTCCGCCAGCAGCACCGCCCGCATGAGCGTGGCCAGCGGCACCAGCCGCTCGAGGCGTCCGTAGGAGAAGGTGGCCAGCAGGCCGCCGATCGCCGAGGACGTGGTGAGCAGGCCGAAGCCCGCCTCGCCGATCCCCACCCGCTCCAGCGCCCACAGCACCAGGACCGACCACGGGGCCGCCCAGGTGACGTTGAAGACGACGATGATGATCGCCAGCGTGCGCACCGGCGGGTTGCCCACCAGCCAGCGCACCCCGTCGGCGATGTCCTGCCGGAGGTGGGTGTCGACGTCGCCGCGGACCGCCCCCGGAGGGGTGCCGATGCGCGAGACGAGCACCACGCCCACGACGATGCAGGCGACCGTGACGGCGAACGGCCAGACCATGCCCACCGAGAACAGCAGCGCGCCGACGGCCGGACCGACGAGCTGGTTGCCCGTGATCATGCCGGCCATCAGCCGCGAGTTCGCGATGCCGAGGTCGCTCTTGTCCACCAGCATCGGGGTCAGCGTGCCGGCGGTGGCGTCGACGAAGGTCTCGGCCGTGCCGAGCGCGAGCAGGGCCGCGAGCACGAGGGCGATGTTGACGTGGCCGGTCGCGATGACGACGCACAGCCCGGCCAGGACGAGTCCGCGCACCGAGTTGGCGACCATCATCACCAGCCGCCGGTCGAGCCGGTCGGCCAGCGCGCCGGCGAACAGCCCCACCAGCAGCCACGGTGCCTGGAGGGCGATCATGGCGGACGCGACCAGGATCGGGTTGCGGGTCTGCGACGCGACCAGCAGCGGGCCAGCCGCGATGAGCGCCCCGTCGCCGAGGTTGGTCACCCAGGACGACCCGACGAGCCACCGGAAGCCCGTCCCGAGGCGCGCCGGGAAGACGGTCTCGACGATGCGACTCACAAGCAGGTGAGCCTACGGGGGCGGCACCGCCCGCGCACCGCGGTTTTCAGGCGGGCTGGAGGTCCTCGACGACGCGCTCGCCGACCAGGGCCGCCGCGGCCAGCCGGTCGTTGTCGGCCTCCAGCCGCAGCACCAGCGCCTCCAGGTCGGCGACCCTGCGGCGGAGCCGATGGTTCTCGGCGGCGAGGACGGACGTGGTCCGCACGTCGCTGTGCACATGACCCAACAGCGCCTTGGCCATGGGGAGCCTTTCGAAAGGTCGAGTCGTCCGGCCGACGTTCCGGCCGTCTCCTAGAGTCCCACCGCGCGGGGCACCGGTCAATGCGCCCGGGCGCTCCGGGCACGGGGCGGTCGCTGGCACCGCGGGCAGAAGAACGACGACCGGTTCATGAACGAGATCCGGCGGATCGGCGTGCCGCAGCGCCGGCACGGCTCGCCCTCGCGCCCGTAGGCGTCGAGGGAGCGGTCGAAGTAGCCGGACTCGCCGTTGACGTTGACGTAGAGGGCGTCGAAGGACGTGCCCCCCTGCGCCAGCGCCTCGCCCATCACCTCGCGCACGTGGCCGAGCAGGTCGCGCAGCACCGTGCCGGTGAGCCGGTCCCCCGGCCGCTCGCCGTGCAGGCGGGCGCGCCACAGGGCCTCGTCGGCGTAGATGTTGCCGACGCCGGAGACCAATCCCTGGTCGAGCAGCAGCCGCTTGATCGCGGACGTGCGACGGCGCGCGCGCCGGACGAACTCGTCGTCGTCGAACTCGGGGTCGATCGGGTCGCGGGCGATGTGCGCGATCTCGGTCGGCAGCTGCGCCCCGCCGGCCGAGACGACCAGCCCGCCGAACATCCGCTGGTCGACGAAGCGCATCTCGAGTGGCCGCCCGTCGGCGGCGGCGAGACGGAAGCGGACCCGCAGGTGGCGCTCGTCGAGCGCGCCCGGCTCGTGGAGGAGCATCTGCCCGCTCATGCCGAGGTGGCCCAGGAGCGCGTCGTCGTTGTCGAGCGCGAGCCAGAAGTACTTGCCGCGGCGGCGGACGGCCTCGATGCGCCGGCCCCGCAGGGCGGCGACGAACCCGGTCGACCCGCGGTGGTCACGACGGACGGGCCGCGGGTGGAGCACCTCGACGGCGTCGATGCGAGCCCCCACGACGTGGCGCTCGAGGCCGGCCCGGACGACCTCGACCTCGGGGAGCTCGGGCACGGCTCAGGCGTCGGCGCCGGCCGGCTCGGCCGTGCGGCCCGCGGGTTCGGCCGCCTTGATCTCGCGGTAGGCGGTCTCGGCGGCGCCCTGCTCGGCCTCCTTCTTGGAGCGGCCGGTGCCGTTGCCGAGGACCTGCTCGCCCACGCGTACGCGGGCCACGAAGGTCTTCATGTGGTCGGGGCCGTCGTCCTCGATGAGGTACTCGGGCACGCCGAGGCCCCGGTCGGCGGCGAGCTCCTGCAGGGAGGTCTTCCAGTCCAGGCCCGCGCCCATCGACGCCGCGGCCTCCATGACCGGGTCGAAGAGCAGGTGGACGACCTTGGCGGCCTCGTCGATGCCACCGCTGAGGTGGATCGCGCCGATGACCGCCTCGACGGTGTCGGAGAGGATGGAGGCCTTGTCGCGGCCGCCGGTGGTCTCCTCGCCGCGCCCCAGCTTGATGTGCTCGCCCAGCCCGATCTGGCGGGCGACGTCGGCCAGGGCGCGCGCGTTGACCACCGCGGCACGCAGCTTGGCCAGCCGGCCCTCCGAGAAGTCGGGGTGGGCGCGGTAGAGCGACTCGGTGACCACGACCCCGAGGACGGAGTCACCGAGGAACTCCAGTCGCTCGTTGGTCGGGATCTGGCCGTTCTCGTAGGCGTACGAGCGGTGCGTCAGGGCACGCTGCAGCAGCTCGGGATCCAGGACCGGATCACCGAGCGCTGCGCGGAGCTCGTCGCTGGTCAGAGGACCTGGCGACGGTCGGCCCGGGCGCCGTACTGGCCGCACTGGCCGCACGCACGGTGCGGGAGGTGCTTGGCGCCGCAGGCGGGGTTGGCGCACGTGACGAGGGTCGGCGCGACGGCCTTCCACTGCGAACGGCGGTGACGCGTGTTGCTGCGCGACATCTTCCGCTTCGGAACAGCCATGGTGGTCTCCTGTTGCTTGCGTTGCTCTGCCGGGGATTCCCGGCGAGATGGTTCAGTCCTGGGGGTCGTGCTGGGGGTCGTGCTCGCTGTCCTGCTCGGTCTGCGCCAGCTGCTGGAGCCCGGCCCAGCGGGGGTCGATCGGCGCGTCGTGCGTGTGGTCCGGGTCGTCCGCGAGCCGGGCACCGCACTCGGTGCACAACCCGGGGCAATCGTCCATGCACAGCGGCTGGAAGGGTAGTGCGAGCACCACCGCGTCCCGCAGCAGGGGCTCGAGGTCGAGCAGGTCGTCCTCGAGCCGGCTGGTCTCGTCGTCGAGGTCGCGGTCGTCGTGCTCCGCGGCCCTGTCGTGCTGGTCGGGGTAGACGTAGAGCTCCTGCAGCGTCACGTGGACCTCGTCCTCGATCGGCTCCAGGCAGCGTACGCACTCCCCCTCGAGCGCGGCCGTGGCCGTGCCCGTGAGCAGCACGCCCTCCATGACCGCCTCGAGTCGCAGGTCGAGCTCGACCGGCGATCCCTCGGGGACACGGAGGACTTCGATGCCAAGCTGTGCCGGCGCCGCAACGGAGAGCTCGAGCTCACGCTGGGACCCCGGACGGCGCCCGAGCTCGCGTGTATCGAGCACGAGCGGCGACCTCGGGTCCAGGCTGCTCACGTCGAACTCCCACATCTGGACACCAACACAACCTCGGAATCGTATCCGGCGCCCGGGCAGAGGGGCAAAACGAGTGACACGCGACGAGTCTGGTGCGGCCCCGGACGAGGGTCTTACGGCCGGGGGCCGCCGCCCGCGTCGCCGGGGGCGACGAGGCCGGACTCGTAGGCGAGCACGACGACCTGGGTGCGGTCGCGCAGCCCGTGGCGCACGAGCACCTCGCTGAGGTAGCCCTTGACCGTCGACTCGGCCAGGTGCAGCCGCGCAGCCACCTCGGCGTTGGACAGCCCGCGCGCGACGAGGCGCACGACGTCGGCCTGGCGCGGCGTCAGGCCGAGCGAGGAGCCGTCGCCGACCGGAGGACGCGCGAGGTGCTGCTCGACGAGCCGGCGCGTGACGTCGGGGGCCAGCAGGGTGTCGCCGGCGTGGACGGCGCGTACGGCCGCCCAGAGCTGCTCGCGGCGCACGCTCTTGAGCAGGAAGCCGCTCGCACCCTCGCGCAGCGCCGCGGCCACGACCGCGTCGTCGTGCACGGTGGTGAGCACCAGGACGCGGGAGGCCAGGCCCGCACCGACGATCCGCCGGGTCGCCCCGACCCCGTCGAGCCGCGGCATCCGGACGTCCATCAGCACGACGTCGGGCAGCAACGCCTGCGCCGCGGCGACCGCCTCCTCACCGTCGGCGGCCGTGCCGACGACGTCGAGATCGGGTGCCGCGGCGACGATGGCCACCAGCCCGTCGCGCACGAGCGTCTCGTCCTCGGCGACGACCACCCGCAGCGGCGCGGGGGGCGGCGCGGGCGCGCTCACCGGGCCCCGTCCCGCTCGGGCGCGGTGGCCCGACGCTCGCGCGCGAGAGGCAGCCGCGCCTCGACCACGAACCCGCCCTCGCGCGGACCGGCAGCCAGCTCGCCGCCGAGCGCCTCCACGCGCTCGCGGAGGCCGGCCAGGCCGCGCCCGCTCCCGCCGTACGACGACGCGTGCCGCCGGCCGGTGCTGTCGACCACGACCCGCAGCTCCTCGGCGACGACGTCGATGCGCACCTCGGCCAGCTCGCCGCTGGAGTGCCTCAGGGCGTTGGTGAGGCCCTCCTGCACCACGCGGTGCACGCAGCGCCCGACGTCGGGCGGCAGCACCGGGAGCGGCGCGAGGTCGGTGCGCACCGCGAGCCCGGCGGCCCGCACGCCGGCCGCGAGCGCCTCCAGCGAGCCGGGGCCCAGGTCGTCCGGCGCGGCGCCGGTCTCGTCCTCGGTGGACAGCAGCCCCAGCAGGCGGTGCAGCTCCTCGAGCGCCTCGCGGCTGACGTCACCGATGGCCAGCAGCGACCTCCGGGCCGCCGCGGGATCGCCCTCGGCGACGGTCGCCCCCGCCTCGGCCTGCACTGCGATGAGCGTCACGGCGTGCGCCACCACGTCGTGCAGCTCGCGGGCGATCCGCGCGCGCTCGCGCTGGACCGCTGCGGCAGTGGCCTCGCGCTGCTCGCGCTCGAGCTCGTCGATGCGGCGTTGTCGTCGCCCCACGGCCAGGCCGAGCGCCGCCGGCACGGCGAGGAAGAGCATGAGGGTGGGCAGGATGTTGACCGGCGAGTCGGACGGGTCCAGCGCGATGGCCATCGCCAGGGCCATCGCGAGGAGCACCCCGCCGACGACGCCGTCACGACGCGTCGCGTAGGCCGCGAGCGAGTACGACGCCACCACGGTGGCGAGCAGGACGCCCACCTCGTCGGGCGACTCGAGCGCCACCGACTCGACCGCGAGACCGACCGAGACCGCCGTCGCCGTGCCCAGCGGGTGGCGGCGCCGGAACGCGAGCGCGCCGCACGTCGCCACGGCCAGCGCGGCGCGGGCCGGCGCGTGGTCGGCCTGCGACACCAGCAGGGTCTCGACGGCCGCACCCAGGGCGAGCAGCGCCGCGAGCGCGACGTCGCCACCGCTCGTGTGTCGCCCCGGGCACCTCACCACAGGCACGACGCTACTGCCGCGACGAGGCGTCCGGCCCCGTCCACAGGAGGGTGCGGACCCGCCCGCAGGAGGGTCGGGTCGGTCGTCGCGAGGGTGCCGAGGGCCACGCGGCCGTTCCTAGCGTCGGAGCCCCACGCACCCGACCAGGAGGAAGCCATGTCCACCACCACCCTCGCCACGCACGACGCGCCCGCTCCCCCGCGGCCCGACGCCCCCTCACGATCGTGGTGGCTGCTGCTCAGCGGCTTCCTGCTGGTCGCCGTCAGCGAGGTCGTCGCGCCGCACCAGGCGATGTCGGCCGCGGACGACCCGCAGGCACGGGCCGCGTTCGTGGTCGCGCACGAGGGGCCGTTGCTCGTCAGCTACGTGATGTCGTTCCTCGCGGCGCCGGTGATCGGCGCCCTCTTCGTCCGGCTCGGCTGCCTGCCCGACGGCCGCGGGCGGGTGGTCGGCAGGATCGCGGCGGGCCTCGGGCTCCTCGGGACGGCCGGCCTGGCCGGGCTGCGGACCGCGGAGCTGATCGCGCGCGACCTCTACCTCGTCGACCCCGGTACGGCACCGGTGATGGAACGCATCGGCGAGTCCGGCGCCGCGGGTGGCGTCACGTTCCTGGCCCTGATCCCGGGCTTGATGCTCGGCCTGCTGCTGCTGGCATGCGCCGGCGCGCGGGCGGGCTGGGTCGGGTGGTGGGTCGTGCTGCCGGCACTCGCCGCCGTGGTCTGCGACTTCCTGCCCTTCGCGTGGAAGACCGTGGCGTTCGGCGTGCTCGCCTCGATCACCTGCGGCGTGCTGATCGCCGGCGCGGCGCGACGCGCACGGTCGTGAGACCGGCGCCGGCCGGCGCGCGGGGGCTAGGCCTGCGCGCGCTCGGCGAGGCGGGCGAGGAGGCGAGCGTGCACGGCGTCGGGCACGAAGCCGCGCACGTCGCCGCCGAGCGCCGCGACCTCCTTGATCAGGCTGGAGGAGACGAACGCGTTGCCGACCGCACCGGGCAGGAAGACCGTCTCCACCGCGGTGAGGTGGGAGTTCATCTGGGCCATCGGCAGCTCGTACTCGTAGTCACCGGCCCCGCGCAGGCCCTTGACGATGGCGACCGCCTCGATCTCGCGGCAGAAGTCGACGATGAGGCCGTCGAACCCGGCGACGCGCACGTTGGCGATGCCGGCGGTGGCCTCCTCGAGCATCGCGATGCGCTCGTCGGGGGTGAAGAGCCGGTTCTTGCTCATGTTGGTGCCGACGGCGACGACGACCTCGTCGAAGAGGGTGGCGGCGCGCCCGACGATGTCGAGGTGGCCGTTGGTCACCGGGTCGAAGGACCCGGGGCAGACAGCGCGACGCACGGGCGTCCTTCCTTCGCAGGGACGGCTCTGCTCCCGCGGGTGGTCGGCGGGCTCAGGGGGCCACGGTGGCGTGACCGTACCAAAGGGCGGTCTCGCCGTAGCGGCGCGTGCGGTCCTCCTCGATGCCCGGCGGCCAGGTCAGCACCGTGCGCTTCGCGGCCCGCTCGACCACCACCAGGGCGCCCGGCACGAGCCAGCCCTGCGCGACCAGCGCGACCAGGTCGGCGTCGACCGCGGCGTCGGGGGTCGGGTAGGGCGGGTCGGAGAACACCACGTCGTAGGGCGCCGCGGGGGGCGAGGCGAGGAACGCCGCGACCGATGCCGCCACCACCCGGGCGCGCGAGAAGCCGAGGGTGGCCGCGTTGCGGGAGATCAGGGCGGCCGTGCGGCGGTCCTGCTCGACCATGGTCACCACGCCCGCGCCCCGCGACCACGCCTCGAGGCCCACGGCGCCGGAGCCGGCGTACAGGTCGAGGAACCGCAGCCCGTCGAGCGACCCGGTGCGCGACTCGATCGCCGAGAACAGGGCCTCGCGCACCCGGTCACTCGTCGGACGGGTCGTCTGGCCGCGAGGCGTCTCCAGCCGTCGACCTCCGGCCGTTCCCCCGATGATGCGAGTCATGTCCCCGTGCTCAGCCCTTCTCCATGAATCCCGACACCGCCGAGCGCTCGACCTCGGCAACCGCGGCGGCCAGGTCGGGCGCCTGCCCGAGCGCGAAGTCCTCGGAGAGTAGCGCCTCCGCGGCCTCGCGGGCCCGGACGATCGTCTTCTCGTCGCGGAGTACCCGAAGTGTGACGAGGCTGGAGTGGAAGCCCGACTGGTTGGCGCCGAGCACGTCGCCCTCGCGCCGCTGCTCGAGGTCGACGCGGCTCAGCTCGAAGCCGTCCGTGGTCGAGGCGACGGCGTCGAGGCGCTCGCGCGCCGGGCTGCCGGCGTCGGCGTGCGAGACGAGCAGGCACAGCCCGGGCAGGCCGCCACGACCTACCCGGCCGCGCAGCTGGTGGAGCTGGGAGACGCCGAACCGGTCGGCGTCGAGGAGCACCATCGTGGTGGCGTTGTGGACGTCGACGCCGACCTCGATGACCGTCGTGGACACCAGGACGTCGATCTCCCCGGCGGCGAAGGCGCGCATCGTGCGGTCCTTGTCGTCGGGCGCCATCCGCCCGTGCAGGACGGCGGTGCGGAGCCCGGCGAGGGCGCCGGCCGCCAGCTCGGCGTGGACCTCCTCGACCGCCGCGAGCGACCGCTTGGGCGCGATCTCGGCCCCCTCGTCGTCGAAGTCGAGCTGGTCGGTCTCGCCCTCCTCCCCCGCGTCGCCGGAGATGCGGGGGCACACCACGTACGCCTGGTGCCCCTGCTCGACCTCCTCACGCACCCGCTGCCACACCCGCTCGATCCAGGTGGGCTGCTCGGCCAGCGGCACGACGTTGGTCTGGATCGGCGCGCGGCCCGCGGGCAGCTCGGCGAGGACGGAGGTCTCGAGGTCGCCGAAGACCGTCATCGCGACCGTGCGCGGGATCGGCGTCGCCGTCATCACGAGCACGTGCGGAGGCGAGCCGGCCTTGTCGGTCAGCGCCGCGCGCTGCTCCACGCCGAAGCGGTGCTGCTCGTCGACCACCACGAGGCCGAGGTCGGCGAACTCCACCCGGTCCTCGAGCAGCGCGTGGGTGCCGATGACGATGCCGGCCTCGCCGGTCACGATCCGCAGCATCGCCTCCTGGCGGGCCGCCTTGCCCATCGAGCCGGTGAGCAGCACGACCTGGGTGGCGCGCGGGTCGCCGCCGAGCATGCCGCCCTGGGCGAGGTCGCCGAGCATGGCGGAGACGGAGCGGTGGTGCTGCTGGGCCAGGACCTCGGTCGGGGCGAGGAGGGCGGCCTGTCCCCCGGCGTCGACCACCTGGAGCATCGCGCGCAGGGCGACCAGGGTCTTGCCCGAGCCCACCTCGCCCTGGAGCAGGCGGTTCATCGGGTGGTCGCGGCCGAGCTCCTCGGCGACGAGGTCGCCGATCTCGCGCTGACCGCCGGTGAGCTCGAACGGCAGCCGCTCGTCGAAGGCGGCCAGCAACCCGTCGTCGCGGCGCACGCGGGCCCGCGCGCCCTGGGCCCGGTGGGCCGCGCGCCGGCGGGCGAGGACGAGCTGGAGCACCAGCGCCTCCTCGAAGCGGAACCGCTTCTGCGCGGCGCCGACCTGCGTCCAGTCGTCCGGGGCGTGGATCCAGCGCAGCGCCTGCATCACGTCGAGCACGCCGAAGCGCTCGCGCAGCTCGGGAGTCAGCACGTCCGGGACGTCGGTGACGAGGTCGAGCGCCGTCGCCACGACCTTCTGGATGTCCCAGGTGTAGAGCTTGGCGGTCAGCGGATAGACCGGCATCAGCTTGCTCAACCGCGGGGCGTCCGGGCCGTCGAGCGCGAACCCGTGGGGCTGCTCGAGCTGCCAGCTGCCGCGGAACTGCTTGGCCCTGCCGGTGAAGACGGCCCGCGCCCCGGGGCGGAACTCGGCCTCGTGGCGCTCGACCATGGTGGCGTAAGGGCTGAACAGGGTGACGGAGAAGTCGGGGCCGTCGGTCCGCAGCCGCACCGTCGTCCGGAACTGGCGGCGGTTGCCGCTGAAGAAGGACGCACTCTCGCACGAGCGCACCTCCCCCACGATCGTGAGCTGGTCGCCGGCGACGGGCGTGGCGACCTCCGAGAGCTCGGTGGCCGCCACGTAGCGGCGCGGGAAGTGGCGCAGCAGGTCGCCGACCGTCGCGAGCCCGAGGCCCTCCTCGGCCAGCTTGCGCTTCTTGTGGTGGTTGCCGAACACCGCCCCGATGGGGCTGTCCGGGGTGATCGCGACCATGCGTGAATCCTGCCGCTCACTCCACGCTGACCAGCAGGGGGTAGCGCGACTGGCCGCCGTCGTGGACCGCCACGTCGACGTGGGGGTGGCGCTGCTCGACGTGGGCGGCGATCTGGCGGGCGAGCTCCTCGCCGCCGTCGCCCGACACGATCGTCACCAGCTCGCCACCGCCGGCGAGGAGGCGCTCCAGCACGTCGGTGGCGACCTCGCCCAGGTCGGAGCCGACCACCGCGAAGTCGCCCGCGATGACGCCGAGCGCGTCGCCGGGCTCGCACGGGCCGGCCATCGTGATGGCCCGGCGGGCGGCGACGGTCACCGCGCCGTGGCGCACGTGGCGGGCGGTCGCGGTCATCTCGCGGACGTCGGCGTCGAAGGCACGACCGGGCTCATGGACCGAGATGGCGGCCAGGCCCTGCACCTGCGCGTGCGTCGGGATCACCTCGACGGTGACGTCGTGCTCCGCCTCGGCCGTACGCGCCGCGATCTCCGCGGCCCGCACGCTGTCGGCGTCGTTGGGGAGCACCACGACCTCGTGCGCGCCGCACTGGACGACCGCCTCGAGGAGCTGGCCGGTCGACGGGCGACGGCCGGGCCCGCCGGGCACGACGACCGCGCCGGCCGACGCGAACAGCTCGGCCAGTCCGTCGCCGGCGGCGACCGCGACGACGCGACGGCCCGAGCGGGTCGAGGCCCTCTGCCGGCCGGCGACCAGGTCGGCGAAGTGGGTGACCCGGATGCGGTGCGGCCGGCCGGCGGCGATCCCGGCCTCGATGGCGGCGCCGACGTCGTCGACGTGCACGTGCACGTTCCACAGGCCCTCGCCCCCGACGACCACCAGGCTGTCGCCGAGCGGTCCGAGCCGCGCACGGAGCTCGACGACCCGCTCCTGCTCCCTCTCGGGGTCGACGTCGAGCAGGTACATCACCTCGTAGCCGGGGCCGTCCTCGGTCAGGTCGTCACCCGGGGCCAGCGTGGCCACGGGGATGTGGTGCGTGCCGAGGGGGGCCGAGAACGGCGTGGGCCGGCGTCCGGTGGCGGTGGTCTCGACCGCGTCGAGCACGACGCAGAGCCCGCGGCCGCCGGCGTCGACGACCCCGGCCTGGGCCAGCACGTCGAGCTGCTCGGGCGTGCGCAGCAGGGCCGCGCGGGCGGCGGCCGCCGCGGCGGTGAACACGTCGCGGGTGCGCGCCCCGCCCGCCGCCGCCTCGACCGCCGCGTCCGAGGCGGCCCGCGCGACGGTGAGGATGGTGCCCTCGACGGGGACGCCGACGGCGGCGTAGCTGGCCTCGGTCGCCTCGGCCATCGCCGCGGCGATCGTCTCGGCCGGCCGGTCGGCGACCGCGGCGCCGGCGAGGTGACGTACGTAGGCACGCAGCATCTGGCTGAGGATCACCCCGGAGTTGCCGCGAGCGCCCATGAGCGCGGCCCGGGCGAGCACGGCCATCCCGTCGCCGAGCGCGAGCCCGGGGTCGTCCGCCATCGCCTCGCGCAACGCGTCGCGGGCCGCGGAGACGGTGAGGAACATGTTGGTGCCGGTGTCGCCGTCGGGCACCGGGTAGACGTTGAGCGCGTCGATCTCCTCGCGCGCCGACGAGAGCGCGTCCGTCGCGATGTCGACGAACCGCGCGACACCGTCGAGGGTGATGCCGTGGGTGACGTGCTCCATCGGGTCGGTCTGCTCCGGGTTCTCGTGGGTTGTCAGGGTTCCGGCGGGTTCTCATCGCGCAATGTGGGGCGATGTGGTGCGCGCCACAGGCTAGTGCCCGCATTGCGCGGGGCTACGATTTCATCCCGCCCCGGGTCCTCGGCTACTCTTGCGCGGTTGCCTGCTGCCGCTTCATGCGGGGTGCGGGCCTCACGAACATCTCTATCAACCTCGAACGGATCGGAGTGCACGGTGGCTGCCGTCTGCGACATCTGCGCCAAGAAGCCGGGCTTCGGAAACAACCGTCCCTGGTCGCGCAAGATCACCAAGCGTCGTTTCAACCCCAACATCCAGCGCGTCCGGGCGACCGTCAACGGCACGCCCAAGCGCCTCAACGTCTGCACCGGCTGCCTCAAGGCCGGCAAGGTCTCCCGCTGACCTGACGTCGTCGATCGAAGCCCCCGCCGCTCTGCGCCGGGGGCTTCGTCGTGCGTGGGTGGTGTCCGCGGCTTCTGGCGGCTTGTCGGAGTCCCCGCTCGAGCGGGGACTCCGACACCTGGAGGCCGTTGCAACCCCCTCGAAGTGTCAGACTCCCCCTCCAGGTCGGCACCGATCGCCGCCGATCGGCGCCGGGCGAGCCCGCCCGGCGCGGTCAGGTCGGCGTTGAGTCTCCAGGAGACTCAGGGGCCAGGAGGCTCAGAAGTGGACCCAGCCGGTGGGGCCGTCGTACGCCCCGCCGTCGACGGTGACGCCCTCCCCCTCGAGCACCTCGCCGATCACCTGCCACCCGGCGGGCACCGACGCCACGTCGGGGAAGGTGGCCAGCAGGGAGTGGTCGTCACCGCCGCCGAGGATGAACTGCATCGGGTCGGCGCCGAGGGCGGCGCCCACGGCCTGGAGCGGCTCGGGGATCGCGAACGCCCCGGTGCGGACGTCGATCGCGACGCCGCTCGCGTCGGCGATGTGCCCGGCCTCGGCCAGGAGGCCGTCGGAGATGTCGATGAGCGAGGTCGCCCCCGCCTCTGCGGCGACCCGGCCCGCGGCGTACGGCGGCTCGGGGCGGCGGTAGGCCTCCACCAGCACCCGCGGCGAGCGGAACCCGCGGCCGAGGACGGCCAGCCCACCGGCGGCCCACCCCTGGCGGCCGGTCAGCGCGAGCACGTCGCCCGGCCGGGCGCCCGAGCGCAGGACCGGCGCCTGGGCGCACTCGCCGAGGACGGTGACCGCGATCGTCAGCTGGTCGGCGCGGGTCAGGTCGCCGCCGACGACGGTCGCGCCGATGCCCGCGCACTCCTCCGCGACGCCGCGGGCGAAGTCGAGCGCCCACGCCACCGGGAGGTCCGCCGGCGCGGCCAGGCCGAGGGTGAGGTGGCGGGCGACCCCGCCCATGGCGTTGACGTCCGAGAGGTTCTGCGCGGCGGCCCGGTGGCCCACGTCGGCGGCGCTGGCCCAGTCGCGGCGGAAGTGGCGGCCCTCGACCATCAGGTCGGTGGAGACCACGACGTGGCCGCGCTTGACCCGCAGCACGGCGGCGTCGTCGCCGGGGCCGACGAGCACGTGCTCGTCGGCCTCGGTGGCATCGCCGAGCTGGGCGATGAGCTCGGCGATGAGGCCGAACTCGCCGGCGTCACCGAGGGTTGCGTCCGCTGCCAGTGCCATGGGCCCATCCCACCAGACGGCAGGCCGCCCGGGTCGCACCCGTCCCCTGTCGGGGCCGGCTCGCCGCGCGATAGGTTGTGTCCGTCACACCCGATGAACGAGACCGAGGAGTCCACGATGGTCGTCCAGGCCTACATCCTGATCCAGACCGACGTCGGCAAGGCCGCCGAGGTCGCCCGCGAGATCGCGCAGGTCAACGGCGTCACGCTCGCCGAGGACGTCACCGGTCCCTACGACGTGATCGTCCGCGCCGAGGCCAAGAACGTCGACGAGCTGGGCAAGCTCGTCGTGTCCAAGGTGCAGAACCTCGACGGCATCACCCGCACGCTCACCTGCCCGGTCGTCCACATCTGAGCGACCCGGCCCCCGTGCAGCCGCCTCGACGCCTCGGCCCCACCACGGGCCGGGGCGTCGTCACGTCCGTCACCCTCGGCGTCCTCGTCCTGGGCGCGGGCACCGGGTGCTCGGGCGCACCGAGGATCGACGACGTCGACCTGTCCGAGCGCGACCGCGCCGCGTGCGAGGCGCTGGTCGCCGACCTCCCCGACACGCTCGCCGGCCAGGAGCGTCGCGACGTGGAGCCCGCCGGGGCGCTCGGCGCGGCCTGGGGCGATCCGGCCTACGTCCTCTCCTGCGGCGTGGAGCGGCCCGACGACTACGAGCCCACGGCGGAGTGCAGCGTCATCGCGGGCGTCGGCTGGTACGTCACCCCGGACCAGCTCACCGACATCTCGGAGACCGCGACGCCGGTGGCCCTCACCCTCGACCCGCTCGTCGAGCTCACGGTGCCCGCCGACTACCGCACCGAGGGGATCGACCGCGCGCTCGCCGACCTGGCGCCGGCGCTGAAGGAGCACCTGCGCGAGGGCCTCCCCTGCCTGTGACCCTGGCTGGGATCCTGCCGGTGATCCTGCCTGTGACCGCTCAGCGCAGGCCGGTGTCGCGGCGCAGCGCCAGCTGGACGAGCCGGTCGACGAGGTCGGGGTAGGACATGCCGGTGGCCGCCCACAGCTGGGGATACATGGAGGTCGGCGTGAACCCCGGCATCGTGTTGAGCTCGTTGATCACCAGCGACCCGTCGGGCATGAGGAAGAAGTCGACCCGGGCGAGCCCCTCGCACGACAGCGCCTCGAACGCCCGCACCGCCATCGCGCGCAGCTCCTGCTCGGTCTCGGCGGAGACGTGGGCGGGGATGTCGATCTCGGTGTGCTGGTCGGGGAGGTACTTGGCCTCGAAGTCGTAGAACTCGTGGTCTCCGCCGGTGCGCACCTCGCCGGGGCGCGAGGTCTCGGGCGGTCCCTCGAACGTGCCGAGCACGCCGCACTCCACCTCGCGGGCACCCTCCATCGAGTGCTCGACGAGCACCTTGGGGTCGTGGCGGAACGCCTCCTCGAGCGCGTCCGCGACCTCGGTGGCGTCGTGGACCTTGCTGATGCCCATGCTCGAGCCGGCGCGGGCCGGCTTGGCGAACGACGGGAACCCGAGCTCCTCGATCCGGGCGCGGCAGCCGACGGGGTCCTGCTCCCACTCGGTGCGGGTGACGACGATGCCGGGCGTGACCGGCAGCCCGGCGGCCTGCAGGACCACCTTCATGTAGGCCTTGTCCATGCCGATCGCCGAGGCGAGCACGCCGGAGCCGACGTAGCGCACGCCGGCCATCTCGAGCATGCCCTGGAGGGTGCCGTCCTCGCCCCACGGCCCGTGGAGCAGCGGGAACACCACGTCGACCTCGCCGATGACCGACGGGACGCTGGACGCCTCGGTGACGACGAGGTCGGTGCCCGTGGTCGCGCCCCGCAGCGCGACGGGCGACCGGTCGGCGTCGACCTGCGGGAGGTCGCTGCCCCGGATCGCAAGACGCGCCGGCTCGTCGCGCTCGAGCACCCACCGCCCGTCGGTGGCGATCCCGACCGGCACCACGTCGTAGGCCCCGCGGTCGATCGCGGCCAGCACGCTCCCGGCGGTGACGCAGGAGATGCCGTGCTCGGAGGAGCGGCCCCCGAAGACGACGGCGACGCGCGGCTTGCGCGTAGCGGAGTCGGGGGTGGGGTCCGAGGTGGTGCCGGGGGGAGTGTCGTTCATCGCCTCGACCCTATCCACCTACGCTGGCGCGCATGGCTGCAGACTCACCGCTCAGGCCCGGCACGATCGCCGTCACGGCCGGTCGGCCCGACAAGGTCCCCGACGCGCCGCTCAACACCCCGATCACGATGGCGGCGACCTACGTCGCCGGCGGCGAGGTGGAGTACGGGCGCTACGGCAACCCGACGTGGACGGCGCTGGAGGACGCGCTCGGCGCCCTGGAGGGCGGCCGCTGCCTGACCTTCGCCTCCGGCCTGGCCGCGGTCGCCACCGTGCTCGACCTGGTGGGCGCGGAGGGAAAGGTCGTCGCGCCACGGCACGGCTACACCGGCACGATCATGCAGCTCGCCGACCTGGAGGCCCGGGGCCGGCTCAGGGCGGAGCTGGTCGACGTCACCGACACCGACGCGGTGGTGGCGGCCTGCGACGGCGCCGCGCTGGTGTGGCTGGAGTCGCCCACCAACCCGGCCCTGGAGGTCGCCGACATCCCCACGATCACGAAGGCGGCGCACGAGGCCGGGGCGTACGTCGTGGTCGACAACACCTTCGCCACTCCCCTGCTCCAGCGGCCCCTCGACGACGACGTCGACATCGTCGTGCACTCCGCCACCAAGTACCTCGCCGGGCACTCCGACGTGCAGATGGGCGCGATCGTCACCCGCGACGACGAGCTCCACGGCGTGCTCAAGGGACGTCGCGACCTCGTCGGGGCGATCCCCGGCCCGTTCGAGGCGTGGCTGACCCTGCGCGGCCTGCGCACCCTGCACCTGCGCGTCGAGCGCGCGCAGGCCAACGCCCAGGAGCTGGCCCGCCGGCTCGCCGAGCACCCCGCGCTGTCGGAGGTGCGCTACCCCGGCTTCGGCGCGATCGTCAGCATCGTGCTCGCCCAGGGGGAGATGGCCGCCGACCTGCTCAGCCGCAAGACCCGGCTGTGGATCCACGCCACGTCGCTCGGCGGCGTCGAGTCGACCCTGGAGCGCCGCCGGCGCTGGAAGGCCGAGGCGGCCACCATCCCCGACGGCCTGGTGCGGCTCTCCGTCGGCATCGAGGACGTCGAGGACCTCTGGGACGACCTCCGCGCCGCGCTCGACGGCTGCGTCGGCTGACGACCCCGCAGCGCGCGTACGACCGCGACGCCATGGGAATCCCCGGTCCGGACCGGCGATTCCCATGACGTCTCTCAGTGCAGCTCGGGCTTGGTGTCGCGGGCGATGAACGAGTTCATCATGTCGAGCGCGGTCATCTTGCCGTCGACGACGGCGTCGACGGCCTCGGCGATCGGGGCGTCCACGCCGGTGCGCCGGGCCAGCTCGAGCAGCGACTTGCAGGACTTGGCACCCTCGGCGACCTGACGCGTCGTGGCGTAGATGTCGGCGGTGGTCATGCCCTGGCCGAGGCGCTCGCCGAAGGTGCGGTTGCGCGAGAGCGGCGAGGAACACGTGGCGACCAGGTCGCCGAGGCCGGCGAGCCCCATGAGGGTCAGCGGGTTGGCGCCCTGGGCGGTGGCGAGGCGGGCGGTCTCGGCGAGACCGCGGGTGATCACCGACGCGGTCGTGTTGTCGCCGAAGCCCAGGCCGACCGCCATCCCGACGGCGAGACCCACGACGTTCTTGTAGGCGCCGCCGATCTCGCACCCGAGGACGTCGACGGAGGTGTAGGGACGCCACGACGGGCCGTGGGTGAGGGCCTGGAGGTGCTTGGCCCGGTCCTCGTCGACGCAGGCGACGACCGAGGCGGCGGGCTCGCGGCGGGCGATCTCGCGCGCCAGGTTGGGGCCGCTGATGACCGCGATCCGGTCGCCCGGCCCGTCGGTGACCTCCTGGATGACCTCGCTCATCCGCATCAGGGAGCCGAGCTCGACGCCCTTCATCAGCGAGACCAGGGTGGCCTGCTCCGGCAGGACCGGGGCCCACTCCGTGAGGTTCTCGCGGAGGCTCTGGGACGGCACGGCCAGCACGACGACGTCGGCGTGGGCGGCGACCTTCTCGGGGTCGGTCGACGCCGTGATCGACGGCGCCAGCTCGACGCCCGGCAGGTAGTCGGTGTTCTCGCGGCGATCGTTGATCGCCTCCACGACCTCCTCGCGCCGCGCCCAGAGGGCCACGTCGTTGCCGGCGTCGGCCAGCACGAGCGAGAAGGCGGTGCCCCACGACCCGGCACCGAACACTGCGATCTTCGTCATCGGGTGCGCTTCCTGTTCGTGCGGTGGCCCCGGACGGGTGCCTCGTCGCGGGGGTTGCCGATCTCGCGTACGCCGCTGGCGCGCGGGTCGAAGCGCTGCTCCGGGGCGTCCTCGCCACGGATGTCGGCGACGAGGGCGGTGATCGCGGCCATGATGCGCTCGGTCGCGGCGGCGATGGTCTCCGCCGACTGCGGCCGCGCGAGGAGGTCGTCGAGCGGGACGGGGTCGCCGGCCTTCATCACGATGGTCTTGCGCGGCACGAGGTGCGGCCGCTTGGTGTAGGGCGGGAGCACGTCCTGGGCACCCCACTGCCCGACCGGGATCACGGGACAGCCGGTCGCCAGCGCGATCCGCGCCGCCCCGGTCTTGCCCTTCATCGGCCACAGGTCGGGGTCGCGGGTCAGCGTGCCCTCGGGGTAGACGATGAGGCACTCGCCGTCGCTGATCGCCTGCACCGCGGCGTCGTAGGCGCCGATCGCGTTGCGGCTGAGCCGCTCGACGGGGATCTGGCCGGCAGCGGTGAGGAAGGCGCCGAGGTACTTGTTGGTGAACAGCCCGGACTTCGCGAGGTAGCGCGGCAGCCGGCCGTGGTCGTAGACGAAGTGCGCCGAGAGCAGCGGGTCGACGTGCGAGAGGTGGTTGATCGCCACGATGCAACCGCCCGTGGCCGGGATCTTCTCGCCGTCGATCCAGGTCCGCGAGGTGGCGGTGAGCAGGGTCGGCTTGAGGATCGACGCGGCGACGGTCATCGCCCAGCCACGCTTCCGCTCCAGCTTCCTGACGCGCACCGTCACCCCTCCCGATCCTGCTGTGCTCGCGGGCCCGGCCCGGATGCTCCTGTGTGTCGCGAGCAGGCTATCCGGTCGGCGCGGCGCAGGGACCACACCGGCACGCTGGACCCGGGTGGCAGGATCTCCGGGTGTCCGTCGTCGCCCCCACCGACCGCTACGTGGTCGTCGTGCCCGTCAAGCCGCCCGCCCACGGCAAGTCCCGGCTGACCGGGCTCGGCGACGACGAACGCCGTGCCCTCGCCGAGGCGTTCGCGCTCGACACCGTGCAGGCCGCCGCCGCGACGCCGGGCGTGGACGCGGTGCTCGTCGTGACCGACGACCACCGCCTCGCCGCGGCCGTGCGCACGCTTGGCTGCGCGGTGATCCCCGACGGCGTCAGCGACGACCTCAACGCCACCCTCGTGCAGGCCGCCGCGGAGGTGACGCGCCGCTGGCCGGGCGCCGTTCCGGTGGCCCTGTGCGCCGACCTGCCGGGACTTCGGCCCGTGGAGCTCGCGGGGGTGCTCGCCGAGGTGCGCGAGCAGGTCGCGGCCGGCCGCAGCGCCTTCGTGCGCGACCGCTCCGGTGCGGGCACCACGTTGTACGCCGCCGCTGCCGGGCGGTTCGACCCGGCGTTCGGGCCCTCGTCCGCGTCACGGCACGAGCAGGCCGGCGCGGTGGAGGTCGGCTCCCGCGCGACCAGCGTGCGCACCGACGTCGACGACGCGGACGACCTGGAGACCGTGCTGCTGGCCGGCGTCGGCCCGCACACGACGCGGGCATGCGACGGGCGGGCCACCCGCTCGGGGTGACCCGCCCGTGTCGGCGCGGCAGCAGGGCTGCGGCGTCAGGACTTCTTCGCGGTGCTCTTCTTGGCCGTGGTCTTCTTGGTGGTGGTCTTCTTGGCCGGTGCCTTCTTGGCCGTCGAGGAGCTGGTGGACGTGCTCGCGGTCGACTTCGTGGCCGTCTTCTTCGCAGGCGCCTTGGAGGCGGTGGTCTTGGACGCGGTCTTGGACGCGGTCTTGGCGGTGGAGCTGCCGGCCTTCTTGGCGGTCGACTTCTTGGCGGTCGTGGTCTTGGACGCCGTGGACTTGGCGGTGCTGGACTTCTTGGCCGCGGTGGACTTCGAGGTCGTGGGCTTGGCCGGTGCCGACTTCTTGGTGGCAGCTCCCGTGACGGCTGACGCGGCGGCCCGGACACCGGGCGGCTTGGGCATCGTCGCGGCCGTCAGCCTCGGAAGCTTCTTCGACCCCGAGATGACGTCCTTGAGCTCCTTGCCGGCGGAGAACTTCGGCACGGACTTCTTCTTCGACTTCATCCGCTCGCCGGTCTGCGGGTTGCGGACCCAGCGCGCGTTGCGGACGGCCTTCTCGAAGGAGCCGAAGCCCGTGATCGCGACCTTCTCCCCCTTCGCGACCTCGCGGGTGATGGTGTCGAGCACGGACTCCAGTGCGTGGGCCGCCTGCTTGCGGTTCCCCTCGTAACGCGCGGCGAGCGCGTCGATGAGCTCTGACTTGTTCACTAGCTTCCCTTCCCAATGAACCTCGGACGCCGAGCTCGTGCTCGACCCTCTCTAGCACGCTAGGGACATGGGAGGGTGAGGACAATCACCATCGCCCTTGTTTGCAGGGGTTTTTCAGGCCGTGACGGGCTTCCAGCTCGGTCGCCCCGCCTCGAAGGCGGTGATCTCGGCGTCGTGCGACAGCGTGATGCCGATGTCGTCGAGGCCCTCGAGCAGCCGCCAGCGCGTGTAGTCGTCGATGTCGAAGGAGTCCTCGACGGCGTCCTCGCCGACGCCCGCGCGGATGGTGCGGCTCTCCAGGTCGACGGTGATCTCGCCGCCGGGGTTGTCGTCGAGCCAGTCCCACAGCCGCTGCACGACCTTCTCGTCGACCTGCGCCGCGACCAGCCCGGCCTTGCCGGAGTTGCCGCGGAAGATGTCGGCGAAGCGCGAGGAGATGACGACCTTGAAGCCGTAGTTCTGCAGCGCCCAGACGGCGTGCTCGCGCGAGCTCCCGGTGCCGAAGTCGGGACCGGCGACGAGCACCGACCCCGTGGCGTAGGTGGGGTCGTTGAGCACGAAGTCGGGATCGTTGCGCCACGCCGCGAAGAGTCCGTCCTCGAAGCCGGTGCGCGTGACGCGCTTGAGGTAGACGGCCGGGATGATCTGGTCGGTGTCGACGTTGCTGCGCTTGAGCGGCACGCCGACGCCGGTGTGGGTGGTGAACTTGTCCATGGGTCAGACCTCCTGCAGGTCGGCGACGGGAGCCAGGTCGGCGGGCGAGGAGAGGGTGCCGCGCACGGCGGTGGCCGCGGCGACGGGCACCGAGACGAGGTGCGTACGACCGCCCTTGCCCTGGCGGCCCTCGAAGTTGCGGTTGGACGTCGACGCGCTCCGCTCGCCGGGGGCGAGCTGGTCGGGGTTCATCCCCAGGCACATCGAGCAGCCGGCGCCACGCCACTCGGCGCCCGCGGCGACGAAGACCCGGTCGAGGCCCTCGGCCTCGGCCTGGAGGCGTACGCGCACCGACCCGGGCACCACCAGCATGCGGGTGTCGTCGGCGACCCGGCGGCCGTCGAGGATCGAGGCGGCGAGCCGCAGGTCCTCGATGCGACCGTTGGTGCAGGAGCCCACGAACACCGTGTCGACCTTGACCTCGCGCAGCGGAGTGCCGGCCTCGAGGCCCATGTACTGCAGGGCCTTCTCGGTCGCGACCTTGTCGTTGGGCTCGTCGAAGTCGTCGGGGCTCGGGACGCTCGCGCCCAGGGGCGCACCCTGGCCGGGGTTGGTGCCCCACGTGACGAACGGCGTCATCGTGGACGCGTCGAGCACGATCTCCTTGTCGAAGACGGCGTCGTCGTCGGTGCGCAGCGTCTTCCAGTGCGCGACGGCGGCGTCCCAGTCGGCGCCCTGGGGCGCCTCCGGCTTGCCCTCGATGTAGTCGAAGGTGGTCTGGTCGGGAGCGATGAGGCCGGCCTTGGCCCCCCACTCGATCGACATGTTGCACACCGTCATGCGGCCCTCCATCGAGAGCTCCTCGATGGCCTGGCCGCGGTACTCCACGATGTAGCCCTGGCCGCCGCCGGTGCCGGTGTGCGTGATCAGGGTCAGCACGAGGTCCTTGGCGGTGACCCCCTCGGGCAGGCTGCCGTTGACGGTGACCGCCATGGTCTTGGGCCGCGCCTGGGTGAGGGTCTGCGTGGCGAGGACGTGCTCGACCTCGGAGGTGCCGATGCCGAAGGCGATGGCGCCGAAGGCCCCGTGCGTGGAGGTGTGCGAGTCGCCGCACACGATGGTCATGCCCGGCTGGGTCAGGCCCAGCTGGGGGCCGACGACGTGGACGATGCCCTGCTCGACGTCGCCGAGCGGGTGGAGCCGCACGCCGAACTCGGCGGCGTTCTTGCGCAGCGCCTCGACCTGGGTGCGGCTCACCGGGTCGGCGATCGGCTTGTCCCAGTCGAGGGTGGGGACGTTGTGGTCCTCGGTCGCGAGGGTGAGGTCGGGACGGCGCACCGGGCGATTGGCCAGTCGGAGCCCGTCGAACGCCTGCGGCGAGGTCACCTCGTGGAGCAGGTGGAGGTCGATGTAGAGGAGGTCGGGCTCCCCGGGGGCGCTCCGGACGACGTGCTCGTCCCAGACCTTCTCGGACAGGGTCTTGCCCATGACTCGATCTCCTTCTTTGCGTGCGGTGGAACGACGCTACATCTTGCATCCCACTCCCTGAGATGACAATATCGGCATATGGACAACGGATCTGGCGTCGGCGTTCTCGACAAGGCGGCGCTCGTGCTCGCAGCGCTGGAGGCCGGACCGGCCACCCTCGCCGGCCTGGTCGCCGGCACCGGGCTGGCCCGCCCGACTGCGCACCGCCTCGCGGTGGCCCTGGAGCACCACCGCCTCGTCGCGCGCGACATGCAGGGCCGGTTCGTGCTCGGCCCGCGGCTCGCCGAGCTCTCCGCCGCCGCCGGCGAGGACCGCCTGCTCGCCTCCGCAGGCCCGGTCCTGGCCCGGCTGCGCGACATCACCGGCGAGTCCGCGCAGCTGTGGCGCCGCCAGGGCGAGCACCGCGTGTGCGTGGCCGCTGCCGAGCGCCCCTCCGGACTCCGCGACACCATCCCGGTCGGTTCACAGCTGACCATGAACGCCGGCTCGGCCGCGCAGATCCTGCTCGCCTGGGAGGACCCCGAGCGCATGCACCGCGGCCTGCAGAACGCCGCGTTCTCCGCCACGGCGCTGTCGGGGATCCGCCGGCGCGGGTGGTCGCAGTCGGTGGGCGAGCGCGAGCAGGGCGTCGCCTCGGTGTCGGCCCCGGTCCGCTCCCCCGGCGGCAAGGTGATCGCCGCGGTCTCGGTCTCCGGTCCCCTCGAGCGCCTCTCGCGCCAGCCCGGGCGGATGCACGCGCCCGCCGTCCTCGCCGCGGCCGACCGGCTCTCGGAGTCGTTGCGCCGCGCCGCCGCCGAGTAGCCCCCGGAGCAGCCCCCCCTGGAGTAGCCCCGAGGGCTTCTCAGCACCGCCGACCCTCGGGCAGGGTGGACGCATGACCGAGCTCGTGGACCTCGCCCCCGCTGCCGAGCAGCTCGCCGACGTCGTCGTGGACGTCACCGACGACCAGCTGTCCGCGCCGACTCCCTGCGAGGGCAGGACCGTCGGGCAGCTCCTCCAGCACCTCGTGGGGCTGACGCTCGCCTTCCGCGCGGCCGCCGACAAGGAGGTCGGCCCGCTCACCGACACCAGTCCCGACGAGGCGGGGTGGCCGGACGCCGAGCCCGGCTGGCGCGAGGCGCTCGCCCACCAGCTGCCGGCGCTGGCCGCCGCCTGGCGCGACCCGGCTGCATGGGAGGGCATGACCCGCGCGGGTGGTGTCGACCTGCCCGGCCAGGTGGCCGGCCTCGTCGCCCTCGACGAGATCGTCCTGCACGGCTGGGACCTCGCCAGCGCCACCGGCCAGGGCTTCGACTGCGACGACGCGACGGCCGGGGCGCTCGCGGAGTTCGTGGACGGCTTCGACACCGACGGCACACCGGGCATGTTCGGCCCCGCCGTGACCGTGGGCGCCGACGCGACGCCGTTCGAGCGCGTGCTGGCCGCCTCGGGTCGCGACCCGGGGTGGGCTCCGGCCTGAGCAGGGGCAGGGGTTTCCCGGGAGTCGTGGACGGGCGCCCTCGTGCTCGCTGAGCCAGTCGACGACGGTCGCCGACAGCCAGGCGGCGTGTGACACGTGGACGTCGTGGCCGGCTCCCGCTGCCTCGCGGTAGGCGCCGTGGGTGATGGCGTCGGCCATCTGCCGCACCAGGTCCGGTGGGCAGACCGGGTCGTGTGCCCCGGCGATCAACAGCGTCGGACACGTGATGAGCGACGCCCGCGACAGGCTCACGTCTCCGCCCTCGGCCACGATCCCCGCCAGGGCCTGGGCCCAGCTGGACGTCATGGTCCGCGCGGCCTCCACGCCGTACGCCTCGACCAGGTGGGCGGCGAGCGGTCCCTGCGCGTCGCCCGGGTCGTCCACCGCGCGCGAGCCCCTCGAGCATCTCCCCGGACGCCTCGACCTGACCGGCCGCCGCCATCCGCCTCGGCGCCGGTTGCCCGGAGACCGCCCGTCAGAACAGCGCGTCCTGCTCGAGCTCGAGCAGCTGCTGCTTGCGGAGCAGGCCTCCGGCGTAGCCGGTCAGGGTGCCGTTGGCGCCGATGACCCGGTGGCACGGCACCACGATGGGGATCGGGTTGCGGCCGTTGGCGAGTCCGACGGCACGCGAGGCGGCGTTGGTCATCCCGAGCCGGCCGGCGATCTCGCCGTACGACGCGGTGCGGCCGTAGCCGATCAGCTCGAGCTGCGACCACACGCGCCGCTGGAAGTCGGTGCCGACCGGGGCGAGCGGAAGGTCGAAGTCGGTGAGCTCGCGGTCGAAGTAGGCCGTCAGCTGCCGCACGGCCTCGGCGAGTACCGGGTGCTCGTCGGAGCGCGCGCCCAGCGGCCGGCCGTCGGCCGGCTGGCGGAACGGCGAGAACTCGATCGCCACGATCGACCCGTCGCGCTCGACGACGCGCAGGTCGCCCACGGGCGAGGGCATCACGGTCCACATGTCAGGTCTCCTCGGGTGGGGCGGCGGGTGCGGCGATGGGTGCAGCGGTGGGTGCGGTGGCGGGCATGAGGGTGTTCCAGAGGTGCATCAGGGCGTACGAGCGCCAGGGTCTCCAGCTCTCGGGATCCGGATCGCCGCCGAGGTCGGCCAGCAGCCGGCGCACCGCGAGGTCGGTGGGGAGGAAGACGTCGGGGTGCCCGAGGGCGCGCATCGCCACGTAGTCGGCGGTCCACGGCCCGATGCCGGGCAGCTCGAGCAGCGCCCGTCGTACGTCGTCGCGGTCGGGACCGCGGTCGAGCACGACGCGTCCCTCGGCGAGCGCGGCGGCGAGCCCGACGAGCGCTCGGCCCCGCGCGCGCGGCATCGGCAGCGTCGCGGGGTCGGCCGTCGCGAGGGTCGCGGCGTCGGGGAAGAGGTGGGTCAGGCCCGGCACCTCCGACTCGATGCGGCACCCGTGGGCCTCGACGAGGCGGCCCGCGACCGTGCGGGCGCCGGCGACGCTGACCTGCTGGCCGATGACGGTGCGGATCGCGGTCTCGTCGCCGTCGACCTGCCCGGGGACGCGCAGGCCCGGGGTGGCGCGCACGAGGTGGCCCAGGACGCGATCGGCGCCCAGGTGGCCGTCGACGGCACGCGGGTCGCAGTCGGCGTCGAGCAGGCGGCGTACGCGCTCGCTCGCGGCGGCCGTGTCACGCAGGTCCTCGAGCAGGAACTCGGCGGTGACGAAGCCGGTGCCGCCCGCCGGGAGGTCGGCCAGCTCGAGCCGCACCGTGCCACTGCCGTGCGGCAGGTCGAGGGTGCGCGCGTAGCAGCCGGGTCCGGCGACCTCGACGCCCGGCACCACGTGGTGGGCCAGGAAGTCGAGCAGGCGCTGCCCGGCGAAGGGGGTGCGGACGGGCAGGCGCATGGTCACCGCGCCGGCGCTCGGGGCACGGTGGCGGCGGCCGCGCAGCTGGCTGGGCGAGGCGGCGTAGATCTCACGCAGCGTCTCGTTGAACTGCCGCACGCTGGCGAACCCGGCCGCGAAGGCCACGTCGGTCAGCGGAAGGTCGGTCGTCTCGATGAGCACCCGTGCGCTCTGGGCCCGTCGGGCCCGCGCCAGTGCCAGCGGCCCGGCGCCGAGCTCCTGGGTCAGCAGCCGGCCGAGGTGGCGCGGGGTGTAGCCGACGCGGCGCGCCAGCCCGTCGACGCCCTCGCGGTCGACGAGGCCGTCGGCGATCAGGCGCATCGCCCGGCCGGCGACGTCGGCCGCGACGTCCCACTCGGGGCTGCCGGGCGTCGCGTCGGGCAGGCAGCGCTTGCAGGCGCGGTAGCCTGCCGCATGCGCGCTGGCGGCCGTGGGGTGGAAGGTGACGTTGCCCTCGGCGGGCGTGCGCGCCGGGCACGACGGGCGGCAGTAGATCCCGGTGGTGCGCACTGCGGTGTAGAAGACCCCGTCGAAGCGGCGATCCCTGCTGCGGACCGCGCGGTAGCAGGCCTCGGCGTCAAGGTGCCCGGTCGGTGTCATGGCTCCATCCTGACCCCCGAGCCGTCCCCCCACCAGCGGGAAACGGACACGGGCGTGGGACGCGCAGGCGTGTCTCAGGAGCCCACCGAGCGGTAGCGGCGCTCCGGTCGCCCCGCCCCGCCGTACTGCAGCCGCACCTCCGCCCGACCTCGGGCCACGAAGTGCTCGAGGTAGCGCCGGGCGGAGACCCGGGAGATGCCGACCCGCTCGGCGCACTCCCCCGCGGAGAGCTCGTCAGTGTCGCGGAGCGCCTCCGCCACGACCTCGGCCGTCTCCGGGCTCAGGCCCTTGGGCAGCCTCCCCGGGCCGGGGGACGCGCCGACGGCGGCCGCGCCGAACACCGCGTCGATGTCGTCCTGGGCGGGCGCTCCCGAGCCCGCGAGCGCCAGCAGCGCGGCGCGGAACGACTCGAGCCGCACCCGCAGGTCGTCGTAGTCGAACGGCTTCACCAGGTAGTGGACCGCCCCGCCGGACGCGGCGGCGCGCACCGTGTCGGCCTCCCGGGCCGCCGTGACCACCAGCACGCCGACGTCGTCGCCGCCCGCCCGGAGCCGTCGCAGCACCTCGATGCCGGTCATGTCGGGCAGGTGCACGTCGAGCAGCACCAGGTCGGGGCGCAGACGTGCCACCTCGTCGAGCGCCGCCTGCCCGCTGCTGGCGACCCCGACGACCGTGAAGCCCTCCGTGCGCTCGACGAACTGGGTGTGGATGCGCGCGACCATGAAGTCGTCGTCGACCACCAGCACCGTGACGTCGTGCGTCGTGTCGCTCGGCGGACCGTGCGTGCGCGTGCTCATCCGACCTCCGCTCCCGGCAGCCGCACCGCGAAGACCGCGCCGGTGCCGTCGCCCCCGGCGCGGACCGCGACCGCGCCGCCCCGACGTTCGCAGACGACCTGCACCAGCGCCAGCCCGACCCCCCGTCCCTCGGTGGTGGGTGCCTTCGAGCTCCAGCCGCGGCGGAAGATCCTGCCCACCTCGTCCGGGGGCACGCCGGGCCCGGTGTCGGTCACGGCCAGGTGCACGACGTCGCCGACGAGGCGCAGGTCGACCTCGACCGCCGTGCCGCCGACCGACACCGAGGCGTCGACGGCGTTGTCGACGAGGTTGCCCACGACAGTGCCCACGTCGGTGGACGTCTCGGGGTCGAGGCGGGGCAGGCTGCTGGTCGCCGACACGCGCAGGTCGACCCCGCGCTCGGCCGCCAGGCTGGTCTTGGCGATCAGCAGGGCGGCGACGGCGGGGTCGGCCACGTGCGCGAGCACGGCGTCGGAGATCTCGCGGCGCCGCCGGCTGAGGGTCCCCACGAGCCGTGACACCTCGTCGTACTCGCCGAGCTGCACCAGCCCGGAGATCGTGTGCAGCTGGTTGTGGAACTCGTGGGTCTGGGCGCGCAGCGTGTTGGTGATCGACTCCCGCGCGCTGAGCTCGCTCTGCAGGGCGAGCAGCTCGGTGCGGTCGCGGAGCGTGGTCACCGACGCGACCCGCCTGCCGCCCTCCACGACCGGGTTGCGGTTGACGACCAGCACGCGCTCGCCCAGCACGACCACGTGGTCGCGGATCGCGGCGCCGTCGGCGAGCAGGTCGCGGACGGCGGGGTCGAGGTCGAGGTCGTCGACGGCGCGCCCCTGCACGTCGCCCTCGAGCCCGATGAGCTCGCGGGCGCTGTCACTCACCACGGTGATGGTGCCGTCCTCCCCGACCGCGACGACGCCCTCGCGGATCGAGTGGAGCAGGGCCTCGCGCTGGTCGGCGAGCGCGGCGATCGCCGCCGGCTCGAGCCCGCGCGTGCGGCGGCGCACCAGCCGGGAGAGCAGGAACGAGCCGGCGACGCCCAGGCCGAGCCCGAGACCGGCGACGGCGAGCAGGTCGGGCAGCACGCCGCGTGCCCGTTCGGCCAGGGACGGGTAGGACTGCGCCACCATCGAGATCCCGACGAGGGCACCCCGGTCGTCGATGATCGGCACCTGCGCCGCGATGGCCCGATCGCCGAAGTCGTCGACGTCGCCGGTCCACGTCCGCAGCTGCTGGACGGTGCTGCCGCCGAGGTCGACCTGCCGGCCCCGGCCGGCGAAGTCGCTGCTGACGAGCACGACCCCGTCCGGGTCGGCGAGGTAGACGCCCCCGGCCTGGTAGTTGTTGCGCACCCGCTGGGTGTACGACGTCAGCGACGCTCGACGGCGTTCGACCAGGCCCTGCACGAACGGGTCACGCACCGCCGCGATGTTGGCCATCGACTCGGCGGCGGCCCGCATCCGGGCGCCTCGGGTGTCGCGGAAGTCGGCGTCGCTCTGCTGCACCGACACCACGCTCGCCACGGCGACCACGACGAGCAGCACCGTCAGCTGGAGCACCAGGACCTGGCCGGCGAGCGTCGCCGGCCGCCAGCGCGACCACAAGTTCCACAACCTCCATTGCTTTGCCAATCGTGACGTCCGCCACAGGAGTCTTGCACCATCGGGGGGTCGGCACGATCGAGCGAGGGAGACCACATGCTGCGCCAACGGACCAGGCGGGTCGCGGCCACGGCGACGGCACTCGCCACCGTCGTGCTGCTCGCGACGGGCTGTGGGGTCACCCGGGGCGACGCGAGCGACGACATGACGATGCTCATCCCCAACAGCCCGGGCGGCGGCTACGACCAGACCGGGCGCGCTGCCGTGGCCGTGATGGAGAACGGCGACATCACCGGCGGCTCGTTCGAGGTGACCAACGTGATCGGGGCCGGAGGGTCGGTGGCGATGACCCGGCTGATGAACGCCGAGGGCGACGAGCGCACGATGATGACCGCCGGCCTCGGCGTGGTGGGCTCCCTCTACTCCTTCGGCGCGCCCTACCGGCTCGACGACGCCACCCCGCTGGCCCAGCTCATCGCGGACCAGGAGGGCGTCCTGGTGCCGGCGGACTCCCCCTTCGAGACCATCGACGACCTGGTGGCGGCCTGGCAGGACGACCCGGGCTCCGTCGTCGTCGGCGGCGGCTCGTCACCGGGCGGACCCGACCACCTGTTCCCGATGCAGCTCGCCGGGGCGGTCGACGTCGACCCGCGCGAGCTGCGCTACGTCGCCTACGACGGCGGCGGCCCGCTGACGAGCGCGCTGCTCGGCAACAAGATCGACGTCGGCTTCTCCGGCGTCGGGGAGTTCGTCGGCCAGCTCTCCTCCGGCGAGCTGCGGCTGCTGGCCGTCTCCGGCGAGGAGCGGCTCGACGGCGAGGGCATCAGCGAGGCACCCACCCTCACCGAGTCCGGCATCGACCTGGTCTTCACCAACTGGCGCGGCGTCTTCGCGCCCCCCGGCATCAGCGAGGAGCGGCGCCAGGACCTGATCGCCGACCTGGAGGCGATGCACGCGACCCCCGAGTGGCAGCGGGCCCTCGAGGAGAACGGCTGGATCGACGAGTTCAAGACCGGCGACGACTTCGCGACGTTCCTCCGGGAGCAGGACGAGCGGGTCGCCACCACCCTCGAGGAGCTGGACCTGCTGTGAGCACATCAGTCGACACCCCCACCCCCGCCGAGGCACCGCGGACCGCACTTGGCCGCGACCGCGACCTCCCCCAGCTCGGCCTCGCGGCGCTGCTCGTCGTGGTCGGTGCCTACACCTTCTACGACGCGACGACCCTGCGGATCGGCTTCGGCGACCCGGTCGGGCCGCGGATCTTCCCCTACGTGATCGGAGCGGTCACCGTGGTGCTCGGCCTCCTGCTGGTCGTGGCGACGCTGCGCGGAGACGTGCCGCAGGCCGAGGGCGGGGAGGACGTCGACCTGCGGCACCCCGCCGACTGGGTCACCGTCCTCAAGCTGGTGGGCGTGCTGCTGTTCACCGCGCTCACCGTCTCCTTCCTCGGCTGGGCCGTCAGCGGTGCGCTGCTCTTCACCGGCGCCGCGTGGTCGCTGGGCAGCCGGACGCTGCTGCGCGACGCCATCGTCGGCACCGTGCTGTCGGTGAGCAGCTGGTACTTCTTCCACGAGGTGCTGGGCGTGATCCTCCCCGCCGGGATCCTGGACGGGGTGCTCTGATGGACAACCTCACCCTCCTGATGGACGGCTTCGGCTCCGTCCTCACCCCGCAGAACCTGCTCTTCGCCGCCATCGGCGTGCTGCTCGGCACGTTCGTGGGCGTGCTGCCCGGCATCGGGCCGGCGATGGCGGTGGCGCTGCTGCTGCCGGTCACCTTCGGCATGGACCCGATCCCCGCGTTCATCATGTTCGCCGGCATCTACTACGGCGGGATGTACGGCGGCTCGACGACGGCCATCCTGCTCAACACGCCCGGTGAGTCGGCGTCGGTGATGACCGCGCTCGAGGGCAACCTGATGGCGAAGGCCGGACGCGCCTCCCAGGCCCTGGCCACCGCCGCGATCGGGTCGTTCATCGCCGGCACCATCGGCACGCTGCTCGTCGTCTTCTTCGCCCCGGCCCTGGCGTCGGTCGCCAACGACATCGGCGCGCCGTCCTACTTCGCCCTGATGGTCCTCACGATGGTGATGGTCACGAGCGTGCTGGGCGGGTCGTGGCTGCGCGGGTTCATCGCCCTGTTCCTCGGCCTCACCATCGGCCTCGTCGGCCTCGACCTCAACACCGGCCAGACCCGGCTGAGCTTCGACCAGCCCCTCCTCGCCGAGCGCATCGACGTGGTGGTGGTCGCGGTCGCGATCTTCGCCCTGGGCGAGGCGTTCTGGGTCGCCGCCCACCTGCGCCGCACGCCCGCGCACGTGATCCCGGTCGGCCAGCCGTGGCTGAGCGGCACCGACCTCAGGCGCTCCTGGGGGCCGTGGATGCGCGGCACGGCCTACGGCTTCCCGTTCGGCGCGCTGCCCGCGGGCGGCGCCGAGATCCCGACCTTCCTGTCCTACATCACCGAGAAGCGACTCGCCGCGCGGCGGGGACGCGACGAGTTCGGCCGCGGTGCCATCGAGGGCGTCGCCGGACCGGAGGCGGCCAACAACGCCTCGGCCGCCGGCACGTTCGTCCCGCTGCTCGCGCTCGGCCTGCCCGTGACGGCGACGTCGGCGGTCATGCTCGCGGCGCTCTCGGGCTACGGCATCGATCCGGGACCGCAGCTGATGACCGAGCAGCCCGAGCTGGTGTGGGCCCTGCTGGCGAGCCTGCTCGTCGGCAACGCCCTGCTGCTCGTGCTCAACCTGCCGCTCGCGCCGGTGTGGGCCAAGCTGCTGCGGATCCCGCGACCGCAGCTCTACGCCGGCATCCTGTTCTTCGCCACGCTGGGGGCCTACGCGGCCAACCTGCAGGCGTTCGACCTGCTCCTGCTGCTGGCGCTCGGCCTGCTCGGGCTGCTGATGCGCCGCTTCGCCCTGCCGGTCCTGCCGTTGATCCTGGGGGTCATCCTCGGGCCGCTGATGGAGTTCCGACTGCGCGAGGCGATGGCGATCTCGGGCGGCGACGTCTCGGCGCTGTGGAGCGAGCCGCTGGCCGTGGTGATCTACGTGATCGTGGTGGTCGTCGTGGTGGCGCCGCTCGTGCTGCGCGCCGTGCGCCCGGCGCGCGTGGCGCTCACCGACGACGGCACTCCACCAGACGACAGCGACGCGGACCGGAGCGAGGAGAAGGTGCGATGACGACCATCGTGGTGGGCTGGACCCCCGACGAGTTCGGCGAGGCGGCGCTGCGCCGCGGCGTCGAGGAGGCGCGGCTGCGCGAGGGGCGGATCGTGGTGGTCAACGCCACCCGCGGCGACGCCCTCGTCGACGAGCGCTATGCCGACGACGACCAGCTGGCCGCGCTGACGACCGAGCTGGGCGGGGCCGGCGTCGAGGTCGAGGTGCGCCGCTCGATGGGCGCCGACGTCGGCGACCAGGTGCTGGCGGTGGCCGAGGACGTCGCGGCCGACCTGGTGGTGATCGGGCTGCGCCGACGCTCCCCCGTCGGCAAGCTGCTGATGGGCAGCGTCGCGCAGCGCATCCTGCTCGGTGCGGACTGCGCCGTGCTGGCGGTGAAGCCTGTCGGCTAGGTGGTGCGGCGGCGGTGCCAGAGGGCGAGCGCGAAGGCGCCGGACAGCAGCACCACACCCGCCGGCACCACGACCCCGCGGAGCGAGCTGCCCGACCCGTCGTCGTCAGTGGGCGGGGATGATCCCGTGCCCTCCTCGCCGGAGGCGGACCCACCGACGTCGAACGTGATCTCGCCGGCCATCTCGTGGCCGTCGGAGGACACCACGTCGTAGGTCAGGGTGTAGGTGCCGTCGGGCCCGGCCCAGAGGTTCTGCCGGACCTCGGGGCCGGTGGCGGTCGGGGCGCCGTTGGTCACGCTCCCGTCCGGACCGGTCACGCTCACCTCGTGGACCTCCGCGACGGGTCCGGTGAAGGTGAGGATGGCCCGCGAGGGCAGGGCTGCGAGCACCCCCGCCTCGGAGGGGTCGGAGAAGAGCAGCTCGTCGTGGGCGGCGGCCGGGGGCGCGGGGGCCCAGGCCAGCAGCGGGGCGAGCGCGGCGAGGACGGCGAGGGCGGTCGTCGCGACCGCGCGGCGCAGCGCGGAGCGGGCGCTCACGGGGCCAGGCCGTCGGGATGCAGCTCGGGCCGCTCGCTCACCAGCGCGGTGGTCGGTGCGAGGCCGTGCGCCACGGCGTACGCACCGACCACCGCGGTGGTGGCCACCGAGCCCCGCGCACCGACGAACCACACGCCGGTCCCGGCCGTCAGGTCGGGCCGGTGGGTCATGTCGTCCTCCTCGGACGCGTCGGGCGGGGGCACGGTGGACGTCAGGCGGGGATCACGACGACGTCGAGAACGCGGCGTCGAAGGCCGCGGTCGGCGCGTCGAAGGCCAGGCGCCGCACGAACTCGAGGGCCTCGGGTGCCCCGACGAGGCGGTCCATGCCGGCGTCCTCCCACTCCACGGAGATGGGACCGTCGTAGCCGATGGTGTTGAGCATCCGGAACGACGCCTCCCACGGCACGTCGCCGTGGCCGGTGGACACGAAGTCCCAGCCGCGGCGGGGGTCGGCCCAGGCGAGGTGCGAGCCCATCCGGCCGTTGCGGCCGTTGCCGACCTGGCGCTTCGCGTCCTTGCAGTCGACGTGGTAGATCCGGTCCTTGAAGTCCCACAGGAACCCGACCGGGTCGAGGTCCTGCCACACGAAGTGCGAGGGGTCCCAGTTGAGGCCGAACGCCTCGCGGTGGTCGATCGCCTCGAGCGCCGCGACCGTGGTCCAGTAGTCGTAGGCGATCTCGGAGGGGTGGACCTCGTGGGCGAACCGGACCCCCTCGCTGTCGAAGACGTCGAGGATCGGGTTCCAGCGGTCGGCGAAGTCCTGGTAGCCGGCGTCGACGAGGGCCTGGGAGGCCGGCGGGAACATCGCGACGTACTTCCAGATCGAGGAGCCGGTGAAGCCGACGACGACGTCGACGCCCAGCTTGCGGGCCGCGCGGGCCGTCATCTTCATCTCCTCGGCCGCGCGCTGGCGCACGCCCTCGGCGTCGCCGTCGCCCCAGATGCGGTCCGGCAGGATGTCGCGGTGGCGCGCGTCGATCGGGTCGTCGCAGACCGCCTGGCCCTTGAGATGGTTGCTGATCGCGAAGACCTGCAGATCGTGCTTCTTGAGCATCTCCAGCTTGGCCGGGACGTAGGACTCGTCCTCCACCGCCGCCCACGGGTCGAAGTGGTCGCCCCAGCAGGCGAGCTCGAGGCCGTCGTAGCCCCAGCCCGAGGCGAGCTTGCACACCTCCTCGAACGGGAGGTCGGCCCACTGGCCGGTGAACAGGGTGATGGGGCGTGGCATGTGTGCTCCTCGTGTGGTGGTGGTGGTGCGTTCGGCTGGTGCTGCCGCGGCAGCGGGGTGGTGCTGGGTGGTGCTGGGGGTGGTGCTGGGGGTGGTGCTGGTGGGTGGTGGTGCTGGGGGGTGGCGGTCGCTCGGGTGGACCTGCCCGGCCGGCTGGGCGCCGGCGCGGACCGGTGCCGGGACGGAGCGCCGTGTCCCGGCACCGGCCGCTGAAGGTGGCGCCTTGCGGCGCCACCCCCGCCCGTGCCGGGGGCCCGGCCACCGACTCGCACGCAGGGCCGATCCTGCATGCGCGCCGGCTCACGCACCCGGAGGTGACGTGCTGGCCGAGCCGCCCGACCACGGACGCTCTGTGCTCGGACCGGCGCCTACAGCTGCGACTTCAGCGTGCGCGACAGGCGCTTGAGAGCGAGCCTCACCTCCTTGTCCTTCACCCGCGATGCGAGCCTCTCGAACCGCTTGAGGGACTTCAGGGCCTTGCCCACCTGGTTGCGCTTGTCAGCGCGCTCGGCGGCCTTCAGCTCCTGCTTCAGCCTCACCGCGAGCTTCGGGCCGACGACGCCCTCCTCGGCGAGGCGCTCGACGAGCTTCTTGCCCGCCTTGAAGGACACGACGACCTTGAAGGTGATCGTCTGCACGGTCCGGTTGCCGGCCGCGTCGTAGGCGGTGACCTTCAACCGGTGCTTGCCCGGCCGCAGCGACATGGCGTCGATGCGAGCCGGTCCGGTGACGGCCCTGCCGTCGAGACGGACGACCTGCTCGGCGGCCCCGGACGTGGCGTCCGTGACCGTGATCCGAGCCGTGCGGACCGCCGAGACGTCGAGCTTGGCGCCGTCGGCGATGCCGGCGACGGCCAGGGTGGGCGCCGTGCCGTCCTTCTTGATGGTGGTCGTCTCCACGGCCGAGGTCTTCCCGGCCGCGTCGGTCGCCCTGGCCTGGACCAGGGTCACGCCGTCGTCGGACACCGTGATCGGCGCGGTGTACGCCGTCCACGGACCGTTGCCGATGCGGTACTCCACGCTCAGCTTCCCCTCGCCGCCGGCACCCGCGAGGGTGACGGTGACCGGCGAGGTGAACCAGTTGCTGCGACCGTTGGCTGCGGCCGGCGACGTGGTGAGCGTGACGGTCGGCTTCGGGCCGGGCTCCGGGTCGGGACCCGGGTCCGCCTCCGGTACCACGACCGTGAACTCGCCGGTCGTCTCGTTGCCGGCTGCGTCGGTCGCCGTGTAGGCCACCGTGTGCTCGCCCGGCTCGGTGATCTCGAACGGACCCTCGTAGTCGGTCTCGGCTCCACCGTCCACGGTGTAGGTGAACGAGGTGACCTCGACGTCGTCCGTGGCGTCGAGCACCACGGTGCCCGCTCCGGTCAGCTCCAGGTCGACGCAACCGATGATCGCGCCGTCCCGGTGCAGGGCCAGGATGCCGCCCTCGATGCGCGGCGCCCACGGGACCGTGGCCGTCGCGAACGACGTGCCGTCAGCGGCGGGCTTGATCCTCGGGTCGCCCGAGCCGGCGGTCCAACCCGGGTTGGTCGGCCACAGCTCGTTGGGCGGCGTGCCGGCCCCGTCGGGGTCGTCACGGTAGTGACCCTCGAAGCCACCGCACGTCGTGCCGACGTGCAGGTGCGACTCGTAGCCCTCCTGGGGGTCGAGACCCTCGAGCGACAGCTCGATGGTCGTGGTGTAGCCGTTGCCCTCGGCCGCCGAGACCATGGTGGCCTCGCCGGTGATGCCGGTGCTGGCCTGGTCGACCAGCTCCCCGGCGTAGGAGCCGAGGACCGTGGCAGCGACCTCCGGATCGGTGGTGTCGACCGGCGGCTCCCCGCCGGGCTCGCACGTGGCGTCCTCGCCCAGGGTGAACCAGTCGAAGGTGGCCGTGATGCCGGCACCCGCGGTCTGGTTGGCCGCCGACAGCAGGCCGATCCGCGGTTCGTCGATGCCGGTGAGGTCGTAGCCCCCCGACATGTCGGTCCACGTCTCGCCGTCGGTGCTGTAGCTGCCGAGCACCTCCTCACCGTCGGTGCTGGTCAGGCGTAGCCACACGGTGGTCGGGAAGTCCGCCCCGAGCCCTGGCGTGTTGGTCTCGACTGCTGCTGCGTCGGTCTCCTTCGCGGTCTGGACGATGTTCTGCGCGGCGTTGGCACCGTTGGTGCTGCGACCCTGGAAGACGTGCTTGATGTAGTTGTCGTCGTCTCCGTAGATCAGCAGGCCCGCGGACTGATAGGCCTGGTTGATGGGTGCGGTGACCTTGGTGGTGGCCACGAACGGGCCGTCGGGGAGGTCGGTGAGGACCAGGTCCCGCGCGGTGTTCGTGGTCTGGTAGAGGTCGGTCGCCTCCATCGGGATCGTGAGCGCACCACCCGACACCGTCAGGTTGCCGCTCGGTCGGACCGTCGACCAGTCCGAGGTGAGCGTCGAGCCGTTGAACTCCTCCACGAAGCACCCGTTGTTGCACGGCTCGGCCGTGTCGTCCGGGGTGAGGGTGAAGTAGTCGAACTTCGCGACGAGGTTGTCCGCCGCACCCGCCGCCGTCGCACCGAGGGCCAGCAGGCCCACCTTGGGCGCGGTGATGCCGCTCAGGTCGCGCGCCGGCGCCGGGTTCCCGTTGCCCGTGGCGAGCGGCACCCAGGTGTCGCCGTCACTGCTGTAGGACGCGGTGACGGAGCTGCCGTCGGTGCTCGACATCCGCAGCCACACGGTGTCGGGGAAGTCCGCGCCCAGGTTGGCGGAGTTGGACTCCGTCGCCGTGCCGTTGGCCTCCTTCGCGAACTGGATGACGTTGGCCGCCTTGCTGCCCGCCGCGGCCGTCGAGCGGCCCGAGTAGACGAGCTTCAGGTAGTTGTCGTCGTTGCCGTAGACGATCAGACCGGCCTGCTGGTAGCCCTTGGTCGCGTTGAGCGTGACCTGAGTCGTGGCCTCGAACGCCCCGCCCGGCAGGTCCTGGAGGACGATGTTGGGCGTGGTGTTGGTGGTCTGGTAGAGATCGGAGTTGGTCAACGGGATGTTGAGCGTCCCGTCGGCGACCGTCAGCGACTGGTCGACCCGCACGCTGCGGTTCCACCGGTCGGTGTCGAGCTCGTTGCCCAGGAAGTCGTCCGAACGCCCGCTGAAGCAGGTGTCCGACGGCCTCCTCACCGTGATCTCCGTCGTGCTGGTGGCCTCGGCCCCCCGCGCGTCGGTGGCGGTCAGCGAGACGACGTACCTGCCCGGCGTGGTGTAGGTGTGGCTCGGGTCGGCCTGGGTGGAGGTCGCGCCGTCGCCGAAGTCCCACGCGTAGGTGACGGGGGTGTTCCCGTCGGGGTCGATCACCGTGCTGTCGAACGACACCGGCAGGGGCGCCTCACCGCTGGTGGTGCTGGCGGTGAATGCCACGGTCGGCGGCTGGTTGTCGGTGATGCCGCGGCCGTTGAACTGCAGCCAGTTGACGTTGGCCCCACCGGTCGTCGCGACGAAGTACAGCGGCTGGCTGGTCGTCGTCGCGTTGGTGAAGGTCGTCGTCACGGTCTGGTAGGTCTGCGCGCCACCGGTGTTCGGCACCGTCAGCGTGCCGATCGCGGTGCCCGTCGCCGAGCCCTGGCGCACCTCGAACGTCGCGCCCGCCGTGGTCGACGCGGCCCGCATCGAGACGCCGGTGATCCCGGTCAGGTTCATCACGTCCCAGCGGAACCAGTCGCCGGTCTCGACGCCGGTCACGTTCTGGCCGCCGCCGCTGTCGGTGGTGGCCTGCGTGGTCACTCCGGGCGAGCCGGCGGTGTTGTCACCGGTGCGGCCGGTGAAGTCGTAGAACTCCGCCTCCTTCTTCTTGGTGTGCAGCACGATGCCGTCGACGCTGGTCAGCGCCCCGGCGGCGCCGCTGCCCTTGTCGGTGTAGGTGGCCTTGATGGTGCCGAAGATGTTGGCACCGGTATGGCCGGCGTCCCCGGGCAGTGCCAGGGTGCCGGAGCACCCCCTGTACTGCTCGTAGTCGTGGGAGTGCTGGTCGTGGCCCAGGCCCGGCTGCACGACGACGTCGTCGCAGTCGATGGTGCCGTCCTCGGGATCGGTGACGACGACCTCGTAGGCCACGTAGTCGCCGAACTCGAAGAAGCCGCCGTCCTTGGGCAGCACCAGCTCGACGGTCGGGGCCGTGTTGCCGGCCGTGATGTCGATGTTGGTCGTGCCGCTGCGACCGTCGACGTCGGTCACCGTCAGCCGGGCGGTGTAGTTGCCCGCCGTGCTGTAGGTGAAGCTCGCCGTCGGGGTGGTCGCGTCGGTGGAGCCGTCGCCGGTGAAGTCCCACGCGTAGGTGAGGCCTGTGTCGTCACCGGTGTCCGGGTCGAAGGACCCGGTGCCGTCGAACTCGACGGTGAGCGGCGCCGGACCGGAGGTCCGGTCGGTCGTCGCCCGGGCCACGGGGGCGCGGTTGCCCTCGACGTAGTCGATGCGGTAGACGCCCGAGTCGGTGTTGTTGCCGTTGAACCCGCTGCCCCACTCGATCATGTAGAGGGCGCCGTCGGGGCCGAACTGCAGGGCGTGCGGGCGCTGCATGGGCAGGTTGGACAGGAACCGGTTGATGTCGGTGTAGTTGGTCCCGGCCTGGTTCATCTGCACGGTGAACAGGCGGTTGTTGTTCCAGTCGGCCCAGATCGCCTTGCTGTCGAAGTACTCCGGCCACTTGCGGTCGGAGACCAGGTCGGGGTCGTAGTCGTAGGTGCCCGACGTCATCGGCGCACCGCTGGCGCCGATCTCCGGGGTCCCGGTGATCGTGCCGTTGTTGCTCTGCCAGATCACCGCCGGCTTCGCGGGCGGCAGGTTGGTCAGGCCCGTGTTGTTGGGCGAGTCGTTGACCGGGGCGGCGCAGTCGAACGTCGCGCCGGCGGTGCTGTTGGCGAAGTTGTAGTCGTTGTAGGGGGTGTTGTTGCCCACGCAGTAGGGCCAGCCGTAGTTGCCGGGCTCGTCGAGGATGTTCCACTCCACGCGACCGTTGGGTCCGCGGGTCGCGCTGGTCGAGCCGGCGTCGGGACCGTAGTCGGCGACCAGGATGTTGTTGTTCTGCTCGTCCAGGCCGATGCGGAACGGGTTGCGGAAGCCCATCGCGTAGATCTCGGGTCGGGTCTTCTGCTGGGTGTCGGCGGCCTCGTCGAAGAGGTTGCCGGCGGGGACGGTGTAGCCACCGTCGGCCTTCGGCCTGATGCGCAGCACCTTGCCGTTGAGGCTGTTGGTGTTGCCCGAGGTGCGCTGGGCGTCCCAGGCGGCGCGGTTGGGCCGCTCGTCGATCGGGGTGTAGCCGCCGGAGTCGAACGGGTTGGTGTTGTCACCGGTGGCGAGGTAGAGGTTGCCGTCGTTGTCGAACTCCATCGACCCGCCCGCGTGGCAGCACTCGTTGCGCTGCGTCGGGACGTCGAGGATCGTCGTCGCCGTGCCGAGCTGGAGCGTGTCGCCCGCCATCGTGAAGCGCGAGATCCGGTCGATCGACTCCGAGCCGTTCGGCGAGTAGTAGAGGTAGACCCAGTTGTTGGTCGCGAAGTCGGGGTCCAGGGCGATGCCCAGCAGGCCGAACTCCTGGCCCGTGTAGACCGGGACGGTGCCCGCGGTCACCACGCTGCCGTCCTCCTTGATGATGCGCACGGCGCCGTTGCGGTCGATGTAGAACACGCGCCCGTCGTCGGCGATGGCGAGCTCCATCGGGTTGGAGGTGTTCTCGTCGAGCGCGACCTTCTCGAAGCTCGGCGCCAGCGTCGCCTTGCAGTCGGCGTCGAGGGCGCCGGCAGCGGTCTGGATGCCGCCGAGGACGTGCTCGAGGAACTTCGCGTCGGTGAAGGCCGCCGCGGTGTGGCCCATGCCGGTGTACCAGCTGCGGCCGCCGTCGTAGTCCTGGCACCACGCGATCGGGTGCTCGGCACCCATCGAGCCGTTGCCGGGCGTGTAGGTGGTCTCGTCGACCGACGCCAGCACGTGCAGCTTGGTGCGGGGGTTGGCGGCGGGGTTGGTGCGGAAGTTGTACCACTCGTCGTTGCGCGTCCAGCGGCGCTCGAGCGTCCTGGTGGACGGGTGGGCGGGGTCCTCGACCTTGACGGTCGCCTGCGGCGTGCCCGGCGGGTGGTTGTTGAAGTAGGCCCCGACCAGCTGGCCGTACCAGGGCCAGTCGTACTCGGTGTCGGAGGCCGCGTGGATGCCCGCGTAGCCGCCGCCGGCCTGGATGTAGCGCTCGAACGCGGCCTGCTCGGCCGGGTTGAGCACGTCACCGGTGGTGGACAGGAAGATGACGACCTCGTAGTTCGCGAGGTTGGCGTCGTTGAACGCGCTGGCGTCCTCGGTGGCCGTCACGGTGAAGTTGTTGGAGGCGGCGAGCGCCTGGATCGCGGTCGTCGCCGCTCCGATGTTGTCGTGGCGGAACGCCGCGGTCCTGGAGAACAGCAGCGCGTCGAACGACTCGTCGGCCGCAGCGGCCGCGGAGGCGTCCGCGTCGGCGGTCCACGGGACCGCCTCACCGAGGGTGCTCTCCTGCGCAGGGGTCAGGTCGGCCTTCTTCGTTGCCTTCTTCGTGGCCTTGTTCGCCTTCTCGGCGGGGGCGGACGCACGATCAGGTGCCGCGTCGGGCACCGCCGCACTCGCCGTGGAAGCCAGGCCGATCGTCGCACCGAGTGGTAGCGAGACGATCAGGGCCATGGTGGAGCCGACTGCGGCACGGGAGTGCTTCTGCAGTCGCGTGATGAGTCTGTTCATCACGATCCCTTCTGTGGTGACGGATGTGCGCTCCATCGGTTCCGGGGCGGGTCCCCGGGCGTTCGGCCCCTGTCATGCGGTGTCGTGCGGGTCAGTCGGGTCGTGCAGGTCGTGCGTCCGAGATGGTGTGCCCGGCGGGTTCGGCGCCCGCCGGGCCACGGTGTCGGGTCAGCGCACCCCCATCAGGTGCTCGAGGGCGAGCTGGTCGAGGGCCTCCATCCCGACGCTGCGCGTGGCGAGACCCTCCACGTCATACGACGCCGCGCGGAGGTCGGCGAGCGACTCCCCCTCGCCGAGGGTCGGGGTGCGCAGCGTCTCGACCTCGGAGGCCGCGAGGGCGGCCTGGACGTCCGGGTCGGCCCGGAACGCCTGCACCCGGTCGCGGAGGATGAGGTAGTTGCGCATGCACCCGCGCGCGGACTCCCACACCCCGTCCTCGGCCTCGGCCCGCGGGGGCTTGAAGTCGAAGTGGACGTAGCCGTCGTAGGCCTTGCCCGTCCCGGCGCCCAGCAGCGCGTCGACGGCCCAGAACGCGCCCCGCAGGTTGCCCGCGCCGAAGCGCAGGTCCTGGTCGAAGCGGGGGCCGTGCTGGCCGTTGAGGTCGACGTGGAACAGCTTGTCGTGCCACAGCGCCTGGCTGATGCCCTGGGCGAAGTTGAGCCCGGCCATCTCCTCGTGGCCCACCTCGGGGTTGAGACCGACCATCTCCGACTGGTCGAGCTCGGCGATGAGCGCCAGCGCGTGACCGATCGTCGGCAGCAGGATGTCGCCGCGCGGCTCGTTGGGCTTGGGCTCGAGGGCGAAGCGGATGTCGTAGCCCTGCTCCTTGACGTAGGCGCACAGCAGGTTGAGCGACTCGGCGTAGCGGTCGAGCGCCGCCTGCACGTCCTTGGCCGCACCGTGCTCGGCGCCCTCGCGGCCGCCCCAGAGCACGAAGGTCTTCGCGCCAAGCGACGCGGCCAGGTCGACGTTGCGCAGCACCTTGGCGAGGGCGTAGCGACGCACCTCGCGGTTGTTGGCGGTGAGCGCGCCCTCCTTGAACACCGGGTGCCCGAAGAGGTTGGTGGTCACCATCTCGACGGCGAGGCCGGTGTCGCCCAGCGCCTTCTCGAAGCGCTCCAGCACGGAGTCGCGGGCGTCGTCGTCGGGGACGAGGTCGTCGTCGTGGAACGTCACGGCGGCCGCGCCGAGCTCGGCGAGCTTGTAGGTCGCGTCCACCGGGTCGAGGAGGGCGCGGGAGCTGGGACCGAACACGTCGGTGCCCTGCCAGCCCACCGTCCAGAGGCCGAACGAGAACTTGTCCTCAGGGGTCGGGGTGTAGTCGGTCATGCGGGGATCTCCTGCCACGAGTCGTTGTCAGAGCTGGTCTCGACCGCGGCCAGGACGCGTTGCACCTGGAGTCCGTCGGCAAAGGATGGGGAGGGGTCGGTGCCGGCCGCGATGTCGCGGACCAGGTCGACCGCCTGGTGCACGAAGCCGTGCTCGTAGCCGATGACGTGGCCGGGTGGCCACCACGCACCGACGTAGGGGTGCTCGGCCTCGGTCACGAGGATGCGGCGGAAGCCCGCGGTGCGGGAGTCCTCGGTGCCGTCGAAGAAGTGCAGGACGTTCATGTCCTCGAAGTCGAAGGCGAGGCTGCCGTCGGAGCCGTTGATCTCGATGCGGATCGCGTTCTTGCGACCCGACGCGAAGCGGGTCGCCTCGAACACGCCCATCGCTCCCCCGCGGAAGTCGGCGAGGAAGGTGGCGGCGTCGTCGACGGTCACCTTGCCGGTGCCGGAGCCGGCCGTGCCGGACAGGCCGGCGTGCTCGCTGGGCAGGGGGCGCTCGTCGACGAAGGTGCGCAGCCGGCCGGCGACCCGGGCGATGGTGTCGCCGGTGATGTACTGCGTCATGTCGACGATGTGCGCGCCGATGTCACCCAGGGCGCCCGAGCCTGCCTTGTCCTTCTCCAGGCGCCACGACAGCGGCGCCTGCGGGTCGACGATCCAGTCCTGGAGGTACTGGGCACGCACGTGGTGCAGGGTGCCGAGGCGGCCGTCGGCGACGAGCTGGCGGGCCAGCGCGATGGCGGGCACGCGGCGGTAGGTGAAGCCGACCATCGCGCGTACGCCGTCGGCGGCGGCGCGCTCGGCGGCCCGGGTCATCGCCTCGGCCTCCTCGACGCTGTTGGCGAGCGGCTTCTCGCACAGCACGTGCTTGCCGGCCTCGAGGGCCGCGATGACGATCTCGGCGTGGGTGTGGCCCGGCGTGCAGACGTCGACGAGGTCGATGTCGTCACGCGCGACCAGCGCCTGCCACGACGTCTCGGTGGACTCCCACCCGAGCCGCTCGGCGGCGGCCGCGACGCCCTGGGGGTCACGGCCGGCCACGGCCCGCATGCGGGGCCGGAGCGGGAGGTCGAAGAAGCGGGGCGCGGTGCGCCAGGCGTGCGAGTGCGCAGCGCCCATGAAGGCGTACCCGACCATGCCGACCGACAGGTCGCTCCGGTCGTCGGGGACGTCGGAAGTGGTGGTCATCGGACCTCCTCGTGTGTGGGGCTGGAGCGGGGCGTCGTGGCATGCGGAGGGGGCGTGCGAAGGCATGCCTGGTAGCGCCCCTGTCGCCGGACGGGTGCCGGCGCGGGTCGTGAGCGGGGGTGGAGCCGCGGCGGCTCCGGGTCGGGAGCCGCCGCGGGACCGATCAGGACTCGAAGGCCGAGTCGAGGTACTGGTCGACGTTGTCGGCGGTGACGACCGGCGCGTAGAGCTGCACCGTGCGGGGCACCTGGACCTCGACGAGGTCGCTCATCGCCTTGTCCTGCAGCAGCAGGCGGGCGAGCTTGACGCCGTCGGCTCCCTGGGTGGACGGGTAGATGACGGTCGCCTTGAGCACGCCGTCGCCCTCCTGGATGGCGCGCATCGCGTTGGCCGAGCCGGCGCCGCCGATCATCGCGAACTCGTCGCGGCCGGCGTTCTCGATCGCCGCCAGCACGCCGACGCCCTGGTCGTCGTCGTGGTTCCACAGGTAGTCGATCTTCGGCTCGGCCTGCAGCAGGTTGGCCGCGACCTCCTCGCCGCTCTCGACGGTGAACTCGGCGGCCTGGCGGGCGTCGACGTCGAGACCGCACTCGGACAGCGCGTCCTCGAAGCCCTGGCTGCGGTCCTGGGTCAGGGGCAGCGAGTCGATGCCGGCGATCTCGGCGACGACGACGTCCTTGTCGCCGCCTGCCTGCTCGCAGACGTACTGACCGGCCGAGACGCCCATGCCGTAGTTGTCACCGAGCACGGTGACGCGCGCGGCGTTGGGGTCGTCGAACTCACGGTCGACGTTGACGACCGGGATGCCGGCCTCCATCGCCTTGAGAGCGATCGGCGTCATCGCCGCGCCGTCGAACGGCAGCAGCACGATGGCGTCGACCTTGTCGTTGATGAAGGTCTCGACCTGGCTGATCTGCAGGTTGACGTCGTTGGTGCCCTCCGCGATCTGGAGGTCGACGTCGGGGTACTGCTCCTGCAGGTCGCGGACGTTGTTGGTGATGGCGGCCATCCAGCCGTGGTCCGCGGCGGGCGCCGAGAAGCCGATGGTGACCTGGTCGCCCTCCTCGTCGTTGCTGCCGGCGGCCGCGGCGGGGGCGCTGTCCGAGCTGCCGTTGTCGTCGTCGTTGGCCGCATCCTCGGCACTGCCGGTGCAGGCGACGAGGGACAGGACGGCGACCGCGCCGACCACGAGGCCGGAGTAGCGGCGGCTCTGCTGCCGTCGGAGGGGGGTGCGCAGTCGCATGGGTGGTGCTCCTTGTGTTGTCTCGATGGGTGCGGTGGTGCGGCCGACGCTGCGTGACGTGCCGGCGTGGTGGTGCGGGGTGGTGGTGAGGGGTGGTGGTGCGGGTGGTGCGGGGGTGTTCGAGTCGGGAGGGCCCGATCGCTAGGTCGAGGTCGCGTTGCGGGCCAGGCGCTGCTGGAGCAGCACGGCGACCACGATGATCAGGCCCTTGGCGACCGCCTGGGTCGAGGTGTCCTGGTTGTTGAGGGTGAACACGTTGCTGAGGGTGGCGAAGATCAGCACCCCGACGACGGTGCCGACGATCGTGCCGCGGCCGCCCGTGAGCAGCGTGCCGCCGATGACGACCGCGGCGATCGCGTCGAGCTCCCACAGGGTGCCGTGGGTGGAGCTGCCCGTGGTGGTGCGGCTGACCAGCATCAGGGCGGCGAGCCCGCAGCACAGGCCGACGAGGACGTAGAGCATCACGGTGTGGCGGTTGACGTTGATGCCGGCCAGGCGGGCGGCCTCGGGGTTGCCGCCGACGGCGAGCGTGCGCCGGCCGAACGTCGTGCGGTTGAACAGCACCCAGCCGGCGATCGCGACCAGCGCGAAGATGATGACGAGGAGCGGCACGCCGAGGACGTCGGCGGAGAAGAAGTCCTTGAACCCGTCGACCGTGACGATCTGCGTGCGCCGCTCGGAGATGATCTCGGCCAGGCCACGGGCGGCGGCGAGCATCGCCAGCGTCGTGATGAACGGCACCACCTTGCCGTAGGCGATGATGATCCCGTTGACCAGACCGGCTCCCGCTCCCACGGCCAGCGCGGCGAACACCATGACCAGCCAGTGGGTGTCCTCGGCCATCGTCTGGGTGGCGAACGTCGTCGCCCAGACCGAGCACAGCGCCGCGATGGCGCCGACGGAGAGGTCGATGCCGCCACCGGTGATGACGAAGGTCATCCCGATGCTGACCACGCCGATCGTGGAGGCGAAGCGCAGGATCGTGAGGGTGTTGTCGACGCTCGCGAACCGGTCGCCCGTGGTGATGATCCCGGCCGCACAGATCAGGAGCAGGGCGACCACGAGGCCGAGGTTGCGCCCGAACGGGCCGCTCATCAGCCCTCCGCCGCTGTCGCGCTCGCTCTCGGCGGCGGCGCGCTCCACCGTGACCGTGTCGGTCGAGGGCGTGACGGTGTTCTCCACCGTGCCCCCGTCCCGGTTCGTGCTCTGCTCGCTCATGCGACCTTTCCTTCCATGACCAGGTCCAGGACGCGGGACTCGTCGATCTCGCCCGCCGGACCTTCGTGAACGACACGGCCCTCGCGGACCACGAGGACCCGGTCCGCGAGCCCGAGCACCTCCTCGACCTCGCTGGACACGACCACGACGGCGACGCCGGAGTCGGCCAGCGAGCGGACGAGGGCGTAGATCTCGGCGCGAGCGCCGACGTCCACCCCTCGGGTCGGCTCGTCCAGGAGCAGCACGCGGCACTCGCGCAGCAGCCACCTGGCCAGGACGACCTTCTGCTGGTTGCCGCCCGACAGGAGGCGCACGAGGCGATCGACCCCTGCCGGACGGACGTCCAGGGACTCCGCCACCTCGGCGGAGCTCGTGCGCTCGGCACGCCGGTCGAGCAGCCCGAACCGGCTGAATCGTCGGAGCGTGGAGACGGTGATGTTGCTGTAGACGGCCTGGTCGAGGAGCAGCCCCTGGCTCTTGCGCTCCTCCGGGGCCAGGCCGACCCCGGCCTTCACCGCGGCGGGCACCGACCCGCGGCGCAGCTCGCGTCCCGCCACCCGCACCGTGCCGGCCGAGGGCCGGCGCGCGCCGTAGAGGGTCTCGAGGATCTCCGAGCGCCCCGCGCCCACGAGCCCCGCGAGGCCGACGATCTCGCCCGCGTGCACCGTGAGGTCCACCCCGGTGAAGACACCCGGCAGCGCCAGGCCGGTGACCTCGAGGACCGGCTCGCCGGTGGGGGCGACGGCCTCGCCGCGCGGCGGGAACACGTACTCGATCGAACGGCCGGTCATCAGCTTGATCAGCTCGCTCGTCGGCGTCTGGTCGACCGCGAGGCCGGTGGCGACGCTGCTTCCGTCCTTGAGGACGGTGATCCGGTCGCCGATCTGGCGGATCTCCTCGAGGCGGTGGGAGATGTAGACGACGGCGACGCCCTCGGCGGTGAGGTCGCGGATCACGCGGAACAGGTTGTTGACCTCGCCCTGGTCGAGGACGGCGGACGGCTCGTCGAGCACCAGCAGCCGGGTGTCCTGGGACAGCGCGCGGGCCATGCTGACGATCTGCTGGGCCGCCGGAGAGAGCCGGCCGACCGAGCGCGTGGCCGGGATCTCGCTGTGGCCGAGCCGGGCGAGCAGCTCGCGAGTGCGCCGGAGCGTCTCGGCGCGCTGGCTGAAGCCCGCCGTGCTGAGCTCGTGGCCAAGGAAGATGTTCTCCGCGACGGTGAGGTCGGGCACCAGGTCGAGCTCCTGGTAGATGGTGGAGATGCCGAGGCCCATCGCCGCCTGCGGCGTCGACAGCGTGACCGGCGCGCCCTCCCACAGGATCTCGCCCTCGTCGGGCTGGTAGCTCGCGGACAGGATCTTGATCAGCGTGGACTTGCCGGCGCCGTTCTGGCCGAGCAGGCAGTGCACCTCGCCGGCGCGCACCTCGAGCTCGACGCCCCCGAGCGCGAGCACGCCGGGGAACCGCTTGACGATGCCGCGCATGGTCAGCAGCGGGGTGTCGTTCATGACATCACCTCCAGGGTGGGGACCACCCGAGGCACCAGGGTCGGGTCGTCGTAGACGTGGTCGATGGCGACGGCGGCGGCCCCGTGCACCGCTGCGGAGAAGCCGAGGGCCGACAGGGCGATGCGGGTGCCGCCGGCGTCGGGGGCGAGCACACCCGCGGCGAGCTCGGCCTCGGCCTCGGCGCGGAACCACTCGCCGATCTCGCCGAGGTAGCCCGAGAGCACGATCATGCCGGGGTTGAGCAAATTGGTGAGCAGCGCGGCGCCGATGCCGACCCAGTGGCCGATCTCGCGCAGCGCGGTCAGGGTCTGCTCGTCACCGGCGGCCGCGCGGCGGCCGATCTCCTCGACCTTGCCCTCCAGGTCGAGGACCGGCGAGCGCAGCAGGTCGTCGTCGCCGCTGGCGGCGAGGTCGATGAGGTGGCTGAGGCCGATGACGGTCTCCCAGCAGCCGGTGCGACCGCACCCGCAGCGGTTGCCGTCGCGGTCGACCACCATGTGCCCGAACTCGCCGGCGTAGCCGCGCCGGCCGGCGTAGGGCCGCCCGTCGGCGACGATGCCGCCGCCGATGCCGACCTCGCCGTGGACGACGAGGATGTCGCGCCGGTCGGGATCGCCGGGGGTGGCCTCGGCGACCGCAGCGAGGTTGGCCTCGTTGTCGACCTTGATCAGGTAGTCGGGGTCGCCGAGCGCGGCGCGCAGCAGGCGGGCGAGGCCGACGTCCTGCCAGCCGAGGTTGGCCGCGACCGAGACGGTGCCGCCGTCGTGGTCGACGAGGCCCGCGACGCCGACGACCGCCGAGACGGGCACGGCGCCGAGGGCGGCCAGGTCGTCCAGCGTGGCGTGCAGCAGCTCGCCGAGCCGGTCGACGACCTCGGCGGGCTCGAGCCCGCGGGTGTCCATCGAGGTGCGGTGCTCGCTCACGACGGTGCCGGCGAGGTCGACCGCGCGGGTCGAGACGTGGTGGACGTTGATCTCCGCGCCGACACCGTAGGCGCCCGCACCGTCGATCTCGACGATCGTGCCGGGCCGGCCGACGGCGCCGCGCTCGGCGCTGCCCTCGCGGACCAGGCCACGCTCGAGGAGCTCGGTCACCAGGCTGGAGACCGTCGCCTTGTTGAGGCCGAGGTCGGCGGCGAGGCGGGCGCGGCTGCGGCCGCCGTCCTCGCGGAGGCTGCGCAGGACGAGCGACAGGTTCGCGCGGCGGACGGTGCCCTGGTCGGCACCTCCCGAGCCGGTCGACGACCAGCCGTCTCGCACCTGCGACATTCGTGCCCTCGATCTGCTGTGTGACTCGCGTCACCAGTTAGTTTGGTGGACCGCCAAACTAAGTCGTGACGATGGTCACGTCAAGGGGCTCGTCCCAAGATCTTCAGGTGGTCCGGTCCAGGTGTCGCGAGCGGCCCTCGGCGTACCGCGCGCGCACCTGCGGAGCCGGGTCGGCGGCGTAGCGCCGGGTGCCCTCACGCACCCATTCCGGGGCGGTGTCGGCGCCGGTGAGCGCCCAGGCCGCCTGCCGGGCGGCGCCGTCGGCGACGTACTCCCCCGGCGGGGGAACGTCGACCGGCACGCCCAGCACCTCGGCGGCGACCGTGCGCACGGCCTCGGACGCGGCCGCACCGCCGACGAGCAGCACCCGCGACGGAGCGACCCCGGTGGCGGCCACCGCGTCGAGGCCGTCGGCGAGGCTGCAGACTAGGCCCTCCACCGTCGCTCGGGCGAAGGCCGGCCGGGTGGCCGTGGCGAGGGTGAGGCCGTGCAGCGACCCCGTCGCGTCGGGAAGGTTGGGGGTGCGCTCGCCCTCCAGGTAGGGCACCAGCACCAGTCCCCCGGCGCCCGCCGGGGCCTCCATCGCCAGGCTCGAGAAGGTCTCGTGGTCGACGTCGAGCAGGCGCGCGGCGGCGTCGAGCACGCGGGCGCCGTTGAGGGTCGCGACCAGCGGGAGGAACAGCCCCGTGGCGTCGGCGAAGCCCGCGACCGACCCGGTGGGGTCGACGGCCGGGGCGCTGGTGACGGCCGTGACGACTCCGGACGTGCCGATCGAGACGACCACGTCGCCCTCGTCCGCACCCAGGCCCAGGGCCGCGGCCGCGTTGTCGCCGGCACCGGCGCCGAGGACGGTGCCGGCGCGGACGACGGTGCCGGCCGACCGCGCCGCGACCTCGCCGGGCGCGACCACCCGCGGCAGGTGCGGCACGGCGCCGAAGGCGCGCTCGAGCAGGTCGGTGCGGTAGTGCCCGGTCGCCGCCGACCAGTAGCCGGTGCCGCTGGCGTCGCTCCGGTCGGTCGTGAGGTCGCCCAGCTCGCCGCTGCCCGAGAGCTTCCAGGTCAGCCAGTCGTGGGGCAGGCACACCGCTGCCGTGCGCCGCGCGTTGTCGGGCTCGTGCTCGGCGAGCCAGCGCAGCTTGGTCACGGTGAACGAGGCCACCGGGACCACGCCGACCGCCTCGGCCCAGGCCCGTCCGCCCTCCTCGAGCCCGCCCAGCTCGTCGACGAGGTCGCGGGCGGCCCCGGCCGAGCGGGTGTCGTTCCACAGCAGCGCGGGGCGTACGACCGCGCCGTCCTCGTCGAGGCAGACCATGCCGTGCTGCTGGCCGCCGACGCTGACGGCGGCCACGTCGTCCAGCCCGCCGGCCTCGGCGACGGCTGCCTGCAGGGCGGCCCACCAGTGGTCGGGGTGGACCTCGGTGCCGTCGGGATGGCTCGCACGTCCCTGGCGCATGAGGGCGCCCGTCTCGGCGTCGCGGACGACGACCTTGCAGGACTGGGTGGAGGAGTCGATGCCGGCGACCAGCCGGGGCCCGTCAGTCATGGCCGCGGATGCTAGCCCACGGCCTCCGGGCGACCCCGGCGCGACGACTCGCCCCGACGACGAAGGGCCCGGTCTGGTGACCGGGCCCTTCGGGTGCCGTACCCCCGACCGGATTCGAACCGGCGCTACCGCCTTGAGAGGGCGGCGTGCTAGGCCGCTACACAACGGGGGCTTGCAGATGTTGCTCCGAGGAGCGACGGAGCTGAACTCTAGCGGGGCCGGAGTGACGCTCCAAATCCGGGCCCGAGGGCCTGGATCTTGCTGGGGTACTAGGACTCGAACCTAGAACAACTGAACCAGAATCAGCCGTGTTGCCAATTACACCATACCCCATGGGGGTATCGGATCGCTGTCCGACCACCCACGTGGTCCGGGCGTGGAATCCCTCGTGGAACGCCTCCCGAACCGACCCCGAACATTACATGCGGGGTGGCGGCGGGGCCAAAACGGGGTCGCGCTGCCCGGGCGGCAACGCCGCTCCCCCGACGGGCGGTCCGACGTCGGCCAGCCCCATCGCCTTCGCCACCCACGAGGCGAGGAAGAGGTAGACCAGCGACTGGGTCATGGTGGAGAGGATGGTCCACCAGCTGCTGCCGCCCTCGGCATTGAGCGCCGTGGTCAGGTCGCCGAACGCGAGCGCCAGCCCGAAGGCCAGGAAGTTGTTGAGCACGTGCATGGCGATGGGCGCCTCGAGGCCGCCGGTGCGGATGACGAGGATGCCGGCGACGACACCGAAGGCGAAGCGGTCGAAGAACACCGGCCAGTCCTGGGACAGGCCGTGGAAGAGCGCGAAGATCAGGGCAGGCCCGAGCACCCCCAGCGCCTGCGAGACGCGCCTGCCCCACACGAGCGAGCCGAACGCCTGGGTGAGGTAGCCGCGGAACAGGTACTCCTCCCCGGCCGCCTGCAGCGGGGTCAGGAGCAGGATCACGATGATGAAGTCGCGGGTCTGCGTGGTGAAGTCGTTGACGGTCCCGGCCGGCACGTCCCCGACCGAGATCGGCAGCAGCATCGCGACGCCGAGCGACGCCATCAGGGCCACCAGCGACAGGCCCAGGCACACCAGCAGGTAGCCCCATCGCAGTCGGGGCGCGACCGAGGAGACCCACCGCGGCTTGAGCCGGTGGAGCCACCAGGTGACCAGGAACGTCAGCGGGATCGCCGCAGCGATGATCGCGTTGAGCAGCGCCAGCCCGGCGGGCGTCGCCTCCTGCGTCACGTCGAGCAGCGCGGCGGCCTCCTCCGCGGTGTCGCCGGTCGCGAGGAGCAGCACGAGGGCGAGGGCCCCGGCGGCCAGCGGCACCACGCCGAAGACGAGCACCAGCAGGAGCAGGCCGCCCACGACCGAGCGCCACGCGCCGGGGCGCCCGACCCGGTGCAGCTCGTGGTAGCGCGGCCGGAAGTCGGGCGACAGCGATCGGGTCACGACGTCAGGCCAGGGCCGACTGCAGCCGCGCCAGGCTGCGGTCGCGGCCGAGCAGCTCCATCGACTCGAACAGCGGCGGGCTCACCCGCCGGCCGGTCACGGCCACCCGGACAGGACCGAAGGCCACGCGCGGCTTGAGCTCCATGCCCTCGATCAGCGCCACCCGCAGCGCCTCCTCGATGGCCGCGGTCGACCACGTCTCGACGCCGACCAGGGCGTCGTACGCTGCCTGGACGACGCCGCGGCCGGTCTCGTCGAGCACCTTCGCGACGTCGTCGGCGTCGCGCTCGAACGCTGCCTCGTCGACGAAGAGGAAGCCGAGCATCGGCGCGGCCTCGGTGAGCTTGTTGATCCGCTCGGCGACCAGCGGCATCGCCAGCTCGAGCAGCTGGGCGTCGGCATCGGCGACGGGGTCGCCGACGACGCCCGCCGACTTGAGGAAGGGCAGCGCCCGGTGGGTGATCTCGTCGATCGGCAGCAGCCGCATCTGCGAGGTGTTGATCGCCTCGGCCTTCTTGAGGTCGAAGCGGGCCGGGTTGGGGTTGACGTCCTTGATGTCGAACGCCTCGACCATCTCGGCCATCGAGAACACGTCGCGGTCGGCCGCGATCGACCAGCCCAGCAGGGCCAGGTAGTTGAGCAGGCCCTCGGGCAGGAAGCCCTGCTCGCGGTAGGCCAGGGCGTGTGCCTCGGGGTCGCGCTTGGAGAGCTTCTTGTTGCCCTGGCCCATCACGTACGGCAGGTGGCCGTAGGCCGGGACCTGCTCGGCGATGCCGAGCTCCACCAGCGCCTCGAACAGCGCGAGCTGGCGCGGCGTGCTGGAGAGCAGGTCCTCGCCGCGCAGGACGTGGGTGATCTGCATCAGGGCGTCGTCGACGGGGTTGACCAGCGTGTAGAGCGGGTCGCCGTTGGCACGCGAGAGCGCGAAGTCGGGCACGTTCTCGGTCGCGAAGGTGATCTCGCCGCGCACCAGGTCGTCCCAGCCGATGGAGCCGTCGGGCATCCGGAACCGGACGACGGGGCGGCGCCCCTCGGCCTCGAACGCGGCGCGCTGCTCGTCGGTGAGGTCGCGGCAGAACCCGTCGTAGCCCTGCATCTTCGAGCCCGACGCCTTGCGGCGGGCGTCGACCTCCTCGGTCGTGCAGAAGCAGTCGTAGGTGTAGGACGACTCGCGCAGCCGGGCGAGGACGTCGCGGTAGACGTCGCCGCGCTCGCTCTGCAGGTAGGGCCCGTGGGGTCCGCCGACCTCGATGCCCTCGTCCCAGTCGAGGCCGAGCCAGCGCCACAGCTCGAGGATGGCGTCGTAGGACTCCTGCGTGCTCCGCTCGCGGTCGGTGTCCTCCATCCGGAAGACGATCTGCCCTCCGTGGTGGCGCGCGAAGGCCCAGTTGAACAGGGCCGTGCGGACCAGGCCGACGTGCGGCGAGCCCGTGGGCGAGGGACAGAAGCGGACGCGGACGGGGCTGCTGCTCATGGGGATGGCTCTCTCGTGTGGCCGGTCAGCTGCGCCGGGCGACGGGGTTGGTCAGGGCGCCGATGCCGGCGATCGAGATCTCCACCTCGTCGCCGACCTGCATGGGGCCGACACCCTCGGGGGTCCCGGTCAGGATCACGTCGCCGGGCAGCAGCGTCATGACGGACGAGACGTGCGCGACGAGGGTCGGCACGTCGAAGATCATGTCGGCCGTCGAGCCGTCCTGGACGACGTCGCCGTTGAGGTGCGTCTGCACCGCGCGGCCGTCGATGAACGCCTGCGGGTCGAGGTCGGTCTCGATCCACGGGCCGATCGGGCAGAAGGAGTCGAAGCCCTTGGCCCGGGTGAACTGCACGTCGGAGCGCTGGAGGTCGCGTGCGGTGACGTCGTTGGCGATCGTGTAGCCGAAGATCACGTCGGTCGCCTGCTCGGCGGGCACGTCGCGGCAGATGCGGCCGATCACCACGGCCAGCTCGCCCTCGTACTGCAGGTTGCTGGTCTGCGTCGGGTAGAAGATCGGGTCGCCCGGGCCGACCACCGTGGTGTTGGGCTTGAGGAACATCAGCGGCTCGGCCGGGAGGTCGTTGCCCAGCTCGGCGGCGTGGGCGGCGTAGTTGCGGCCGATGCCGACGACCTTGCTGCGCGGGATGATCGGCGCGAGGAGCCGTACGTCGGCGAGACGGTGCTGTTCGTCGAGGGGCTTGACCCCGGCGTAGAGCGGGTCGCCCGCGAGGGCCACCACCACGGAGTCCTCGTCGGGCTGGCCGAACTCGTCGACCTCCCCGGTGACGACCCCGAACCGCGGCTCCTCGCCCGTGCTGAACCGACAGATGCGCATGGGTCGAGGCTATCCAACCGCGGTCTGCCCGGCCCACGTCGGGCGGCTCCCGCGGTCGGTCCGGCTGCTGCCCCGGCTGCTACCCCGGCTGCTGCCCGGCTACTGCCCGGCCGCGCGGTGCAGTGCGGCCAGGGTCGCCGCGACGTCCTCGACGGTCGTCGACCAGTTGCTCACGCTGACCCGCAGCACCGCGCGGCCGTGCCAGGTCGACCCGGTGGTCCACGCCGTCCCCTCCGCGAGCATCGCCTCGACCACGGCGCGGGTGCGGTCGTCGTCGCCGAACGTGGCGCAGACCTGGGTGAAGTCCACGTCGTTGAGCACCGCGGCGCCCTCGATGGCGGCGATCCCCTCGGCGAACGCCTCCGCGTGGTCGCAGAAGCCGTCGACCAGGTCGGCCACGCCGTCGCGTCCCAGCGCCCGGAGCACCGCCCACACCGGGAACGCCCGGCCCCGGCGGCTGATCTCCGGCACCTTGTCGAACGGCTCCCCCGTCGCGTCGTGGACCAGGTAGTCGCCGTGCATGCCCATCGCCGCCCGCAGCGCGGCCCGGTCGCGGACGATCGCCAGCCCGCAGTCGTAGGGGACGTTGAGGGTCTTGTGGGCGTCGGTGGCCCAGGAGTCGGCACGATCGGCGCCCGCCAGGAGGTGGCGCCGGCGCGGCGACGCGCCCGCGAAGAGCCCGAACGCGCCGTCGACGTGGACCCACGCCCCGGCGTCGTGGGCAGCGGTGACCGTGGCGTCGAAGGGGTCGAACGCCCCGGAGTGGACGTTGCCGGCCTGCAGGCACACCACGGTCGGGCGCCCGTCGCCCGCGTCCAGCGCGCTGGCGAGCGCCGCGGGCTCGACGCGCCCCTGGTCGTCGACCGCGACCGCCTCGGGCGCACCGAGGCCGAGGTAGCGCAGGGCCAGGTCGATCGTGTCGTGCCGCTCGGCGCCGACGAGGACGCGGACGCCGGGCGACGCGGCGAGCCCGCGCTCGGCGACGTCCCAGTCGGCGCGCCGCAGCACCTCGTCGCGCGCTGCGGCGAGGCAGGTGAAGTTGGCCATCGTGCCGCCGGTGACGAAGCCGACCGCGCTGCCGGCGGGGAGGCCGAGCAGGTCGAGCACCCACGCCTCGGCCACGTCCTCGACGGCCGAGTGCGCGGGAGTGAGCAGCCGCAGGCCGGCGTTCTGGTCCCACGCGCTGACCAGCCAGTCCACGGCCAGGGCGGCCGGATGGGTGCCGCCGATGACGAACCCGAAGAAGCGCCCGCCCGGCATCGCCGTCAGCCCGGGGTCGCAGGCGCGGGCCAGCTCGTCGACCACCGCGACCGGGTCGGTGGGACCGTCGGGGAGCTGCGGGTCGAGCCGGCCGAGCACCTCTTCGGCGCCCAGCCGCGGCGGCACCGGGCGGTCGGCGAGCGAGGTGAGCCACTCGACCGCGTGCTCGTGGGCACGGTCGAGACCGGCGGTGCGGTCCATCCCGGCAGTGTCCCCCCGGCGCCACCCCACGTCGAGAGCCCTCGAAGCGGCCGGCACGGGGTGGCGGCACTAGCCTCGGTTCGGTGCACGTGCTGTCAGCCGCCGAGTGGCGCCCCCTCGCCGAGGCGCACGCCGCCCGGGTCGACGACCTCGTCGGGCCGCACCTCGCGCGTCGGGCCGGCCAGGTCCGGCACCCGGTGCACGACTTCCTGTTCACCTACTACTCCCAGCGGCCCGCCCAGCTGCGGCGCTGGCACCCCGGCCACGGCGTCGCGCTGGAGGACGCGACGGAGCACGCCGGCCTGAAGGGCTACGGGGGCGACCCGGTCGCCGTCACCGAGGCGTACGTCGCCTCCCAGCGCCCGCTGCTCGACCAGCTGCACACCCTGCTGGCCGCGACCGCCGCCCGGGCCCCGCAGCTGGGCTGCTTCGGGCTGCACGAGTGGGCGATGGTGCACCGCGCCGACCGGGTCCCCGGCGGCACCCGCCACGACCGGCCGCTGCGGCTCGGGCAGGAGGGCACCGACGCGGTCGTCGAGTCGCACCGCATCGCCTGCTCCCACTTCGACGCCTATCGCTTCTTCACCCCCAGCGCGCGCCCGCTCAACCAGCTGCGGCCGGGCCGCGACGACCGCCCCGCCTTCGAGCAGCCGGGCTGCCTGCACGCCGGGATGGACCTCTACAAGCACGCCTTCCGGCTCACGCCGATGATCCCCAGCGAGCTGGTCGCCGACTGCTTCGAGCTCGCGCGCGACATCCGGGTGCTCGACATGCGCGCGGCGCCCTACGACCTGACCGACCTGGGCTACTCCCCCGTCAGGATCGAGACCGCCGAGGGCAAGCGCGAGTACGTCGAGGCGCAGCGCGCGTTCGCCGAGCGCGGCGCGCCGCTGCGCGCGCGGCTCCTCGCGGAGTGCGAGCGGCTCCTGGCGCTCGTGCCCGAGCCGGTCTGACCCGCGCCCCTCACGTCGTCGGGGCGACGGTGAGGTCGACGACCTCGAGGTCGGGATCGGCCGGCGGCTCGTCGAGGTCGACGCAGGCCCACGCGGTGACGTCGCCGTGGTGGTTGGACGTCCGCACGCACGGGCGTTCGGGCGCCTCGGCGCGCACCTCGACCACCACGCCGGACGACGACGTGAACCGCTCGCCGGCGAGCTCGACCGACTCACCCGGAGCCAGCTCGAGGGGCTCGGCCCGACCCGCGGTGAGCACGGTCTGGTACTGCAGCCACTCCATCCGGCTCCGGTCGTCGTACATCGGCCGGGTGCGGTCGAGGCGGGAGTCCACCTCGAGCACGACCGGGACGAGGGCGGCGAAGAGCGCGGCGATCGCGAGCAGGCCGGCGGCCGCAGGGCCGAACCGACGGGTGCGAGCGGTCGGCGACGTCTGGGTGGTCATCCTCGCCCTCAGAACTCGTAGCCGAAGGCCTCGATGGTGTCGGCGAACACCGTCGCCACGCGCTCCCTCGAGGCAGGGGTGTAGAGCTCGCGGTAGTGCCCGGCCGGCCGGGCGTTGCCCTTGGCCCGCGGCAGGTCGGGCTCGCCGGGCAGCCCGAGGTGCTCCCAGACCTCGCGCAGCTCGGCGTCGAGGCGCTCGTAGCGCAGGACCCGGTCGAGCGCCATCTTGCCGCGGATGCGGTAGAGCCGGCGGTTGTTGGCCAGCTGCTCGATCCAGACCTCCCGCACGTAGGTCTCGAAGTCGGGCAGCTCGGGACGGTCCTTGTACTTCCAGAAGTAGAGCGAGACCACGGCGTCCCACGGGTTGCGCTCGATCGCGAAGGTGAAGTAGTCGTCGAACACCTCGGCGCCGACGAGGTCGCGGGTGGCCTTGGCGCCCATGTGGTTGTAGGCCTTGCGCGGCAGGGGCGGGGACTGGAAGTTCTGCGGTGCACGACCGCCGGCCGCCTGGCGCAGCTTCTCGTCCTCGGGGCTGATCTCGGTGATGATGTCGTCGGGACCGCACACCTTCGACAACGCGATCTCCACGCTCGTCCCCGCCGTCTTGCGGGTCTTGAGGAAGATGAAGCGGTGCTGGTGGGACGCGATCACGGGCACGACCTTATCCGCCGGGCCCATCCGTCGGGCCCATCCGTCGGGCCATCCGTCGAGTCGGACCGACCCCACGGCTACGGTGGCGCCGTGACCGAGCCGAGGACAGCCACCGGGACCCATCTGCGCGGTGAGGACTGGTACGGCGAGGACCTCGGCGCGGCGCGCTTCGTCGAGTGCACCTTCACCGACGTGGACCTCTCCGAGGCGACGTCGTCGGGTGCCACGTTCGAGCGGTGCACCTTCCACGGCACCCGGTTCAACGACTCGGTGCACACCGCGACGGCGTTCGTCGGCTGCGACTTCCGCCGCGCGTCGTTCTTCGGCGCGACGCTCGACGGGTGCAAGCTCGTCGGCTCGGTCTTCTCCGAGTGCACGATGCGCCCCCTCACGGTCCTCGGCGGGTCGTGGCTCGGGGTGACGATCCGCGGCACCAACCTCTCCCGCCTCGACCTGACCGGCGTCGACCTGCGCGAGGCCGACCTGTCCCAGTCGGACCTCACCCTCACCGTGCTCGCCCGCACGCGCCTCGACCGCGCCGTGCTCCGACAGGCCAAGCTCGACCGCACCGACCTCCGCGGCGCCGCCCTCGACGGCGTCGACTTGGCCGCCGCCGACCTCCGGCGTACGCGCCTCGACCTCGCGGGCGCCGTCCTCCTCGCCGAGCTCCACGGCGCGGACGTCGACGGCTCCCCCTGACCGCTCAACCCGCCCCCTCCCCGCTAGGACACCCGGATCCGGGCCGTTGAGCGGGGATCTCCCCGCTCGAGCACCGCAGCGCAGCCCCCAGCTCCCAGCTCCCAGCATGAGCACTAGACACGTCCCGTCCCCGCTAGGACACCCGGATCCGGGCCGTTGAGCGGGGACGTCCCCGCTCAAGCACCCCCGCGCAGCCGCGCCCGCAGGCCGTCGAGGAGCAGGTCGAGCCCGAGGTCGAAGTCGGGCAGCGAGTCGAGGGGGCGTTCGACCGCACCGAGGCTGACGGCCTGGCGGGCGGTCTGCTCCTCGAAGGCGTGGCCGAACACGTAGTGCACGAGCGCGTGGGAGGCGACGGGCACCAGCTCGGACGGGACGTCGGCGTCGGTGAGGACCTTCTCGAGCTCGGCGACCGGCGCCGCGGCGCCGAGGCCGAAGGCCCACACGGTCGCGACCACGTCGGCGCCGTCGGTGCAGGCGAGCATCGCCTCGCGCAGCTCGGAGCAGATCTCGCGCACCCGGTCGGGCCACTCCGAGGCGGTACGCGCTCGCGCACCGCGGGCGAGGATCTCGTCGGCCACCGCCGCCAGCAGCGCCTGCTTGCTCGGGAAGTGGTGGTAGATCGCGCTGGGCTGGACGTCGAGCTCGGCGCCGAGGCGCCGCATCGTGAGCGCCGCGAGCCCGTGGGCGTCGAGCAGGGCGACGGCGTGGTCGAGCACGTCGCTGCGCCTGTGGGCCACGCACCCTCCCGGTCCTGGACGTCGTTGACGGGCCGTCGGCGCCACCCTAGCCTGAACACCGTTCAGCCTGAACACCGTTCAGGTCCCCCGTCCAGCCGCCGAGGACCACCGTGCCCGCCTCCACCCCCGCCTCCACCCCCGCCTCCACCCCCGACGCCGCGCCCGACATCGCGGTCCACGAGCGGCACGCCCGCTCCTCCCCCACCCGCGACATCGCGCTCGTCGCCGCGTTCGGGGCACTGATCTGCGCGAGTGCCTACATCGGCGCAGTCCCCGTCGGGAGCGCCGGCGTGCCGATCACCCTCCAGACGCTCACGGTGATGCTGGCCGGCTGCGTCCTCGGCCCGCTGCGCGGCTTCTCCGCCGTGATGCTCTACCTCGCACTGGGAGCCGTCGGCCTGCCGGTCTTCGCCGAGCACTCGTCGGGCATCGGCGTGTTCAGCGGCCCGAGCGGCGGCTACCTGATCGCGTTCCCGCTCGCCGCGGCGCTCGCCGGCTTCCTGGTGGAGTACGTCGCGCGCGAGCGCCGCACCCGGGCGATCGTCGTCTTCGCGTGCTCGTTCACCGCCGGCGCGCTGGTCGTCCACCTCCTCGGGATCCTCGGGATGATGCGCTTCTTTGACATCTCCTTCGCCGAGGCGGCCGCCTACGACGCGCCGTTCTGGATCGGTGACGTGGTGAAGACCTCACTGGTCGCGATGATCGCCGCCGAGGTGCACCGGGCGTTCCCGCAGCTTCTGCAGCGCGACTGACCGCGGACATCGGGACAGGACACCGGGACACGGCATGGCAACGATCCACTTCGACCGCGCGGGGGCGCGCGTGCCCCTGCCGGGGCGCGGCGAGCGCGAGATCCTGGCGCCGACGACCCTCGTGCTCACCGAGCGGCGGGTCGCCGTCATCGGGGCCAACGGCTCGGGCAAGTCCACGCTGGCACGCATGGTCAACGGGCTGGTCCGGCCCACCACCGGCCGGGTCACGGTCGACGGCCGCGACGTGGCACGCGAGGGCGCCGCCGTGCGGCGGCGGGTGGGGTTCTGCTTCACCGACCCGGCGGCCCAGCTGGTGATGCCGACGTGCGTGGAGGACGTCGAGCTGTCGCTGCGGCGCACCATCAAGGACGCCGGCGCCCGGCGCGAGCGTGCGATGGCGGTGCTCGCGGCCAACGGCCTCGAGGCGCATGCGCACGACTCGGTCCACTCGCTCTCCGGCGGGCAGCGCCAGCTGCTCGCCCTCGCCGGGGTGCTCGCCCTCGAGCCGGCGGTGGTGGTCGCGGACGAGCCGACCACGCTGCTCGACCGCGCCAACACCCGGCGCGTCGGCGACGCCCTCCTCGCACTCGACCAGCAGCTGCTGCTCGTCACCCACGACCTCGACCTGGCCGCCAGGTGCGACCGGGTGCTGGTCGTCGACGCCGCTCGCGTGGTCGCCGACGGGGCGCCGCGCGAGGCCATCGCCCACTACACGGGCCTGGTCGACGCGTGAGCGACCTGATGGCCGGGCTGCACCAGCCCGGCGACACGTTCCTGCACCGGCTGCCCGTCGGGGCCAAGGTGCTGGGCCTCGCCGTGCTCAGTCTCGCCGTCGTCGCGGTGCGCGACGTCCGTGCCGCGCCGGTGTTCCTCGCCGTGACGCTCCTGCTCGCCGTCGTGGCGCGGGTGCCGCTGCGCTCGGTGTGGCGCGCGGCCCGGGGCGTGCTGCTGATCGCGGCGGTGGCCAGCGCGTTCCAGTGGTGGTGGTACGGCCCGGGCAAGGCCGTCGAGACCTTCCTCGACCTGCTGACGCTCGGTCTCGCCGCCCTCTCGCTGACCGCGACGACGACCGTCGACGCGATGGTCGACGCGCTCTCGCGGTGGGCACGGCCGCTGCGCGTCGTCGGCGTCGACCCCGACCGCGTCGCGCTCACCGTCGCGCTGACGATCGGCGCCCTTCCCGGCACGATCGCCGTCGCCCGCGAGACCCGGGACGCGGCGCGGGCGCGCGGCCTGGACCGCAGCCCCCGGGCCTACCTGTCCCCGTTCGTGATCCGCGTCGTCGCCCGCGCCCACGAGTCGGGCGACGCGCTGCACGCGCGCGGCATCGGCGACGAGCAGTCCTGATCAGGACCGCTGGTTGACGAACCAGCGGTGGCCGAAGGGATCGCGGAAGACGGCCACGCGGCCGGCCGGCGGACTGTCCTCGGGTCCGCGGTCGAGGGTCACGCCCGACCCGGTCACCCGTCGGCACAGCGCGTCGACGTCGTCGACCTCGAGGTGCAGCGAGACGGCAGCGCCGCGGGACGTGTCGGGCGCCGCGACGCCGGCCGAGTCGAACTCGTCCGACATCATCCAGCGACCGCCACCGACGGCGAGCTCGACGTGGCCGACCCGCCCGTCCTCCATGACGATCGGCTCGACGACGACCTCCGAGCCCAGCACGTCGACGTACCACTGGATCGCGCGGCGTGCGTCGGCGACGCAGAGGTACGGCGTCAGCTCACCCATACGCGTCACTTCACCATCCGGGCGGACGCCTGTCCACCCATGGCGCGGCCGCCTCCACCTGGGCCGCGACCGCGAGGAGCAGCTCCTCCTCGGCGGGGCGCGCTGCCAGCATCACGCCGATCGGCAGCCCGTCGTCGGTCCAGTGCAGCGGCAGCGAGACGGCCGGCATGCCGGTCACGTTCCACGCGCTCGTCCACGGCGTGAACTCCTTCTGCCGGGCGAAGTCGCGCGCCGGGTCGGCGTCGTCGCGCAGCTCGCCGACCAGCGCCGGCGGCCGGGCGAGGGTGGGCGTGAGGACGACGTCGTACGGCGCGAGGGCCGCCAGCGCGGCGGCGGCGTGGCGACGCATCCGCCCGATCGCGAGGGCGAACTCGGGCCCGCTGACCGCGCGGCCGAGACCGGCAAGCCACCGTGTCAGCGGGCGCAGCCGGTCCTCGCGGCCGGGTGGGACGGGCGACAGGGCGGTGAGCACCGACCAGCAGGTCTCGAAGGCGGCCGTCGCCTCGAGCGGGATCGGCACCGGCACGTCCTCGACGTCGTGGCCCAGCGACGCCAGCAACCGCGAGGCGCCCTCCCAGGCCGCGACGCTCGCAGCGTGGACGTCGGTCTCCGCGATGACAGGGGTGATGAAGCGCGCGACCCGCAGCCGGCCGGGCTCACGGTCGCAGGCGTCGAGGAAGCTCCCGGACGGCGCGGGTGCCCAGTACGGGTCGCCGACCCGGCGACCCGCGAGCACGTCCAGCAGGGCGGCGGTGTCGCGGACGGTGCGCCCGAGGGTGCCGGGCGTGGCGAGCCCGGTGGGATCGCCGTAGTTCGGGGCGCCGCTGATGCGTCCCCGCGTCGGCTTGAGGCCCACGAGCCCGCAGCACGAGGCGGGGGTGCGGATCGAGCCGCCCCCGTCGGACCCCGGCGCGACGGGCAGCAGTCCGGCAGCCACCGCGGCGGCCGCACCCCCGGACGAGCCGCCGGCCGTGCGCGTGGGGTCCCACGGCGTCACGGCGGGCGGGGCGACGTCGGGCTCGGTGTAGCAGGGCGAGCCGAACTCCGGCGTGCTCGTCTTGCCCAGGCTCGGCATGCCGGCCGCCTCGACGGTGAGCACCAGGTCGTCGGAGGCGTCGGGCACGTGGTCGTCGTACGCCGCCGACCCGAAGGTGGTGCGCACACCCGCGGTGGGGTGCAGGTCCTTGATGCCGGTGGGCACGCCCCAGAGCGGGCCGGCGTCGGCGGGCCGGCCCTGCTCGGTCAGCCGGCGGGCGTGGTCGCGCGCCTGCTCGTGGGTGGGCGTGATGAAGGCGCCGACCCGATCGGCGCGGCCGGCGTAGTGCTCGACCAGCTCCAGCGGCGACACGTCACCCGTGCGTACGGCATCGCCCTGCTCGAGCGCGGTCAGGTCGTGCAGCACACCGTCGACCGTACCTGCGATGCGCGGTCCGGGTCAGGCCGCGACCTCGACCTCGTGGGCGACGAGCGCGTCGAGGGCACCGAGGAAGCGCTGCACGGCGGCCTCGTCCTCCAGCGGGTCACCGTCGAGGGCGGGCTCGTCGACGACGATGCCCTCCACGACGACAGCGCCGGCGATGGTGGCGGAGTGGCGGGCGTGCTCGTGCGACCACTTGCCGCCGTAGGGCGTCGGGGTCGCGCCGATGGCGGCGAAGGGCTTGCCGACGATGGCGCCCTGGCCGTAGGGGCGCGAGAGCCAGTCGATGGCGTTGTTGAGCACGGCCGGCATCGTGCCGTTGTACTCCGGCGTCACGGCGAGCACGCGGTCGGCGCTGGCCACCGACTCGCGGAGCGCGGCGGCCGCGGCCGGGACCGAGTCGCCGTCGAGCTCCTCGTTGTAGAACGGGACGTCGGCGAGGCCCTCGACGACGTCGACGGTGACGCCGGCCGGGGCATGGTCGCGGAGGTGCTCGGCGATACGGCGGTTGAGGCTCCCGGCGCGGTAGGAGCCGAGGAGGACAGCGACGCGGGTCTGGGTGTCAGCGGTAGTCATACCGTCGTAAACGGACCACGGTCCGCTTACATTCCCGCCTGGCCGGACTTTCTCCGGTCCTAGGCTGTCGGGGTGACCCGCCCCCTGCCGATGGCCGACGCCCCGGTCCCCGAGCGGGCCGACGCGGCGCGCAACAGGCAGGCCATCCTCGCAGCGGCCCTGCGACTGGTGCGGACCCGGGGGGTCGAAGCCGTGACGATGGACACGGTCGCGGCGGAGGCGGGAGTCGGCAAGGGCACGCTGTTCCGGCGCTTCGAGAGCCGCGAGGGCCTGATGGGAGCGGTGCTCAACGAGTCGGAGACGGCCTGGCAGGCGAGCGTGATCTCCGGGCCTCCCCCGTTGGGTCCGGGCGCTCCCCCGATGGACCGGCTCATCGCGTTCGGCCACTCACGGCTGCGCGCCAACCTCGCCCACGCCGACCTCATCGCGGCGGCCGGCCAGCCGGGCGCCCGCTCGGCTGCGGCGATGTCCTTCGCCAACCTGCACGTGCGCCACCTGCTGCGCGAGCTCGGCGTCTCCGGCGACCTCCTGATGCTCGCCACGGCGCTCCTCGCCCCGCTGGAGATGGTGGTGCTCGACCAGCAGGTCGTGCGCGACAACATCTCGGTCGAACGCGTCGAGGCGGGCTGGGACGACCTGGTGCGCCGGGTCGTGGGCTGACGCCGCACGCCGGCCGCGCTCAGCCGTCGAGGGACGTCAGCTGGCGCTTCATCGACGCGACCTCGACGGCCTGGTCGGAGGCGATATGGGTGGCCAGCTGGAACACCTCGGACTCCTGACCGCCGCTGCCATCGGCGAGGAGCGTCTCCACCATCACGATGGCGCCCTCGTGGTGGCGGATCATCAGCTGCAGGAAGAGCCGGTCGAAGTCGCGCCCCCGCGCATCGGCGAGCCGCTCCATCTGCTCGGGCGTGGCCATCCCCGGCATGCCGGCGTGGGTCGCGACCGCCCCACCGGCCTCGTCGCCGTGGTCGTCGTGCTGCTCGTCGTCCCCCGACCCGTGGTCGTCGGGGGTCTCGCCCGCTCCCTCGCCCCGGCGGGTCAGCCACCCCTCGAGCTGGGCGAGCTCCTCGACCTGTGAGACCTCGATGCGCTCGGCGAGGGTAAGGATGGCGCGCGTGCCGGTCCGGTCCGCCACCAGCGCGGTCATCTCGAGGGCCTGCGTGTGGTGCGGGACCATCTCCTCCACGAACGCCACGTCGGACGCGGTGTACGTCGGCACGGCGAGGCTCTCGACCTCCTCCGGCGACATGGTCTTCCCGGCCTCGCCCGGCGCGCCGAGCTGGACGACGGGCGCGCCCTGCTCGGTGTCGCGCGACGGCTCCTCGCCGGTGCATCCCGAGACACCCAGCGCGACCGCGACCGACACGACGACGGCTCCCACCCTGACCAGCGCGCTCATGTGGACTCCAGTTCCCCTCGAAAATGTCCGACCAAGGGATGGTGCGGCCGGCGCCGGTCGTCGCTACGTTTCTCGACATACTAGGTCGACCGGCCACGGCGCACGCCGCGGCCATCCGGGGCGACCGTCGTCGGAAGAAGGTCGCCACCCATGACGCCACCCATGACGCCGCCACGTCGCCCTCGTCGATTCCGCCGCCCGGCCCTCGCGGCGAGCCTCGCCGCGCTGGTCGCGGCGCTGCTGCCCGCCGCGGCCCAGGCAGCCGACGACCCCCGCATCGGGCTGGCTCCGGGCTACCTCCCCTGGAGCGAGGCCAGCAGCAACATCGAGCTGCTCGACAACAACCCCCGGGTCGCGCCGTTCGACGGAGCTCCGGGCGGTTCGAGCATCAACTCCGACCTCGCCTTCACCGGCGACCACGCCATCGTCGGCAACTACCTGGGCTTCCAGGTCTACGACGTGTCCGACCCCGCCGACCCCACCCTGAGCGGCTCGTTCGTGTGCCCCGGTGGGCAGGGTGACGTGAGCGTCTTCGGCGACCTGCTGTTCTTCTCGGTCGAGCAGACCTCGGCCCGCGTCGACTGCGGCTCCCAGGGAGTGACGGGCTCGGTGAGCCCCGAGCGGTTCCGCGGCGTCCGGATCTTCGACATCTCCGACCTCGCCGCCCCCGTCCAGGTGGGCGGCGTGCAGACCTGCCGCGGCTCGCACACGCACACGGTGGTCACCGACCCGGACGATCCCGACAACGTCTACCTCTACAACTCGGGCACCGCCGGCGTGCGGTCGGGCGATGAGCTCGCCGGCTGCGAGAGCGTCAACCCCAACACCACCACCGGCCCCGTCACGACCGGCAACCCGGCGCAGTGGCGCATCGACGTCATCAAGGTGCCGCTGGCCGCGCCCGAGGACGCCGCCATCGTCAGCCAGCCGCGGATCTTCACCGACCCCGCGACCGGCGCCTTCAACGGCCTGCAGAACACGCTCCCCGGCACCCCGCACCCGTCGGGCACCAACTACTCGCCGCTGCCCAACACCAACACCTGCCACGACATCACCGCCTACCCCGAGCTCGGCCTCGCGGCCGGCGCGTGCCAGGGCAACGGCATCCTGCTCGACATCACCGACCCGGTGAACCCCGAGCGCATCGACGCGGTGTCCGACCCCAACTTCGCCTACTGGCACTCGGCCACGATCAACAACGACGGCACCAAGGTGATCTTCACCGACGAGTGGGGCGGCGGCTCGGGCGCACGCTGCCGCGAGAGCGACAGGCCCGAGTGGGGTGCCGACGCGATCTTCGACATCGTCGACGGGAAGATGGCGTTCCGCAGCTACTACAAGCTGCCGGCGCCGCAGACCGCGCAGGAGAACTGCGTGGCCCACAACGGCTCGCTCGTCCCGGTCCCGGGCCGCGACATCATGGTCCAGGCCTGGTACCAGGGCGGCCTGTCGGTCATCGACTTCACCGACTCCGCCAACCCGGTCGAGCTCGCCTTCTACGACCGCGGGCCGGTCAACACCCCCAACCCCACCGGCCTCAACCTCGCCGGCTACTGGTCGACCTACTGGTACAACGGCCACGTCTTCGGCTCGGAGATCGGGCGCGGCTTCGACGCCCTGGCGTTCACCCCGAGCGACCTGCTCTCGGCCAACGAGATCGCCGCCGCCGGCGAATCGGTCGTCGAGGAGTTCAACGCCCAGCACCAGACGCCGCTGCGCTGGGCCCCGAGCTTCAACGTGGCCGGCTCCTACCTCGACCAGGCCGCCCGGTCGGGCGCGCTGGCCGGGGAGACCCTGACGGCCGTCATCGAGAGCTTCGGCACCGCCCGTGAGCTGTCCGCGCAGGGGGCCTCCTCGGCGCCCCTGGTCCGCCACCACCTCGACGCGGCGCGCCGGCTCCTCGGCGACAACGTCGAGCAGGTCCGGGCCCGGCGTGCCATCACCGAGCTGCGCGACAGCCTGCCGTGCGACGCCGGTTGCAAGCTGCCCACCAAGGTCGGCGCCGCCCACTCCCCCGAGCCGTCCAGCTTCGGACAGGCGTCGACGACGACGGTCACGGTCGACCGCGTCGGCACCGAGGGCGCCCTGCCCACGGGCAGCGTCGTGGTGACCGACAAGGCCGGCAAGCAGCTCGGCAAGGCCACCCTGGCTCGGGGCACCGCGGCCGTGGGCCTGCCCGCCGACCTCCCGGTGGGCACCCACACCCTGACCGCGGCCTACGCGGGCGACGACACCAACGCCGCCTCGTCGGCGACGTTCACCGCCACCGTCACCGCCGCGACGCCGACCGGGAAGGTCGCCTCCCGGACGAAGGTCACGGTCAAGCCGAAGAAGCCGCGCGTCAAGCAGGACTTCAGCGTCGTGGTGACGGTGAAGTCCCGCGGTGCCGACGCGACCGGGAAGGTGGTGGTCCGGGTCGACGGCACGTTGGTGAAGACCGCCCGGCTCTCCGACGGTCGGGTCGTCGTCAAGGTGAGGAAGAACCTCGCGGTCGGCGCGCACACGGTGTCGGCGAGCTTCGGCGGGTCCGACGCCGTGAGGAAGAGCCGCAACACCGTGAGGTTCCGGGTCGTGCGCTGACCCGGACGCGCAGCTGACGCACCAGCACGAGGCCCCGGCGGAGAGATCCGCCGGGGCCTCGTGCGTGCGGGCAGGTGCCCGCGGCCTGATCAGCGGTGGTGCCGGCGCAGACCGAAGGTGAGCCCGTCGACCAGCGCGCCCCACGACGCCTCGATGACGTTGGCGCCGACGCCGACGGTGACCCACGACGACTCGCCGTCGGTGGTCTCGATGAGCACCCGCGTGATCGCGTCGGTGCCGTGGCCTTGGTCGAGGATGCGCACCTTGTAGTCGATCAGCTCGAACTTCGCGACCTCCGGGAAGGCTTGCCCGATCGCCTCGCGCAGGGCGGCGTCGAGGGCGTTGACCGGACCGTTGCCCTCGCCCGTGACGACGTACCGCACGCCCTCCGAGCGCAGCTTGACCGTCGCCTCCGAGATCGCCTCGCCGTCGGTGCGGGTCTCGGTGATGACGCGCCAGGACTCGACGTCGAAGTAGGACGGGCGTGCGCCCTCGACCTCCTCGGCGAGCAGCAGCTCGAAGGACGCGTCGGCGGCCTCGAAGGTGTAGCCGCGCTGCTCGAGCTGCTTGACCCGGTCGGTGACGCGGGTGACCAGCTCCCTCATCTCCGGCGAGCCGTCGGACAGGTCGTAGCCGAGCTCGCGCCCCTTGAGCTCGATGGACGCGCGCCCGGCCATGTCGGAGACGAGCAGGCGCATGTCGTTGCCGACGACCATCGGGTCGAGGTGCTGGTAGAGGTCGGGGTCGACCTTGATCGCGCTGGCGTGCAGCCCTGCCTTGTGCGCGAACGCCGACGTGCCGACGTAGGGCTGGCGCGAGGCCGGCGGCACGTTGGTGACCTCGGCGACCGCGTGCGCGATGCGGGTGGCCTCGCGCAGCAGGCCCTGGGGCAGCACGGCGCGGTCCAGCTTGAGCTCGAGGTTGGCCACGACGGTGACGAGGTCGGCGTTGCCGGTGCGCTCGCCGTAGCCGTTGATGCAGCCCTGCACGTGCGTCGCGCCGGCCGCGACCGCCGCGAGCGAGTTGGCCACGGCGCAGCCGCTGTCGTTGTGGGCGTGGATGCCGACGCGCGCACCGGTGGTCTCGATGACGTCGAGCACCACGTCGGAGACCCAGTCGGGCAGCATGCCGCCGTTGGTGTCGCACAGCGCGACCACCTCGGCGCCCGCCTCGGCGGCCGTGCGCAGCACCTCGAGGGCGTAGTCGCGGTTGGCGCGGTAGCCGTCGAAGAAGTGCTCGGCGTCGAGGAACACCGTCTGGCCCTCGGCGCGCAGGTGGCTGACCGTGTCGCGCACCATCGCGAGGTTCTCCTCGAGCGTGGTGCGCAGGGCGAGCTCCACGTGCCGGTCGTGCGACTTCGCGACCAGGGTGACCACGCCCGCGCCCGAGTCGCGCAGGGCCGCGACGAGCGGGTCGTCGGCGGCGCGTACGCCCGCCCGGCGGGTGGCGCCGAACGCCGCGAGCCGCGCGTGGCGCAGGTCGAGCTCCTCGCGGGCCCGGCGGAAGAACTCGGTGTCCTTGGGGTTGGCGCCCGGCCAGCCGCCCTCGATGTACCCCACGCCCAGGCCGTCGAGCTGCTTGGCGATGCTCAGCTTGTCGGCGACGGAGAGGTTGAGGCCCTCCTGCTGGGCGCCGTCGCGCAGGGTGGTGTCGTAGACGTGGAACGAGCCGTGCAGGTCCATCGGAGGTCTCTCGGTCGGTGCGGTCGGGGCAGAAAAAAACCTCCTGGGGTGCAGGAGGTGGGCGCGGCGGGTGTTCCCGTCGCGCTAGGCAATGATGATGGTGCGGGTGCTCATGCCGCCATGGTGCCACCGATGCCCGGGATGGCGAGACGCGTGTCTCGCCATCCGAGCGGCGGCCTAGTGCACCCAGGTCGCCTTCGCGCCGCCGTCCTGCGAGGAGTTGACCACCATCTGGCCCTCCTCGAGCGCCACGCGGGTCAGTCCACCGCGCGGCACCGTCACGTCGCGGCCGTCGAAGAACACGAAGGGCCGCAGGTCGACGTGGCGCGGCTGCGGCACGCCGTCGACGATCGTCGGCTGCGTCGAGAGCGACACCACGTCCTGCACGATCCAGCGCTGCGGCTCGCTGCGCATGGCCTCGCGGGTCGTCTCCAGCTGCTCCCGCGACGCCGACGGACCGATCACCACGCCCTGGCCGCCGGCACCGTCACGCGGCTTGGCGACCAGCTCGGGGAGGCGGTCCAGCGCCTCCCGCAGCCGGTCGGCGTCGGTGAGGTCGTAGGTGCGCACCGACCGCACCTGCGGCTCCTCGTGGAGGTAGTAGCGGACCATGTCGTCGACGTGGGCGTAGACGGACTTGTCGTCGGCGACGCCGGTGCCGTAGCAGTTCACCATGCCGACGCGACCTGCCTGCCACGGCGCGAGCAGCCGGCCCGCGACGTCGGCGGCAGGGTCGGCGGCGGGATCGGTGGCGCGCAGCCCGTCCTGCTCGGTGCGCCGGTAGACCGCGCGCACCGGCGTGCCGTCGGCCAGCCGCAGCCCCTCGCCGTCGGGCAGCAGCCCGTCGAGCTCGACCAGCGTGAGCCCCGCCTCGTCGGCGAGGCGGCGGTGCTCGTAGTAGGCGGAGTTGTCCGGGCCGTCGGTCAGCAGCACCAGCGCGCCCTCGCCGTCGGGGTTGGTGGCCTCGAGGCAGCGGCGCAGCGCCGAGGCGCACTCCTCGAGGCCGGCCGGCTGCTCGACGTCCAGCACCTGCGACACGGCCTCCGAGACCGCCATCGCGTACGCCATCCCGGACGGCGTGCGGACGTTGTCCTCCAGCACCAGCAGGGTGCCGCTCTCGTCGCGGACCACGTCGAAGCCGGCGACCGAGATCCAGGCACCCGCCGCCGGCGCGCTGCCGCGGAGGCCGGGCTCGAGGTAGGGAGTGGCGTCCAGGACGTGGGCGGGCACGACGCCGTCGGTCACGCAGCGGCGCTCGGCGTAGACGTCGGCCACGAAGGCGTCGAGGGCGCGGATGCGCTGCGCCAGCCCGGCGGAGAGGAGCTCCCACTCCTCGGCGTCGAGCAGGCGCGGGACGGGGTCGGCACGGAAGGCATGGCCTCCGGCCCCACCGAAGCGGACGCCGCGCTCCTCCAGCACGGCGTTCACGCGTCGGCTCAGGTCGTCGCGCTCGCCGGGGGACGAGGGACGCTCGGTCGGGTCGGGGTGGGATGTCATGGGGCCCTGTCTACCGACAACGCGCCGCGGGGGCGTCATCCCCGGGGCATGCGGGGCCCACGGGGGGACGACTGCCCCGGCCACGGTCGAGCGCTCGGTGCCGGTGGAGCCCGCGGCCGGCCGAGGCGGCTCCCGGCGGGCGCGCGAAAGCCCCGGACCCGTCGGGTCCGGGGCTCGCGGGGTCGTTCACCTGCGGTCGTTCACTCGGGGCGGGTGGGCTCCCCGTCCACGACCTCGCCGTCGAGCAAGACAGCGTCGGCGGCGACCGGGTCGTCGAGGACCGCGTCGTCGAGGACCGGGTCGATGACGTGGACCGCGGCCTCCTCGGCACCGGCCGCGGCACCGTCGATGCCCACGTCCTCGGCGACGAGGTCCTTCTCCGTGTCCGTACGCACGCCCTCGTCCTCGGCCACGAGACGTCCCGCCCGCTCCCCCGTCGCCGTCTCCACGTCGGCCTGGACGGCCTCGCCGTCGGTCGAGTCCTCCGCCACGAGCGGCGCCAGCTCGCCCCGCTCGGCCTCCTCGGCCGCCTGCTCGTACGGGTCGGGCTCGACGACCTCCTGCTCCACCCGCTGGTCCAGCGACTCGCCCATGCTCTCCTCGAGCGGGGTGTTGCCGTAGCCCTGCGCCGCGGACCACTTCTCCGGCGGCGAGTAGCCCTCGTCCAGCGGCTCGGCCAGGCCCCGGTCGTCGACCAGGCTGTCGCCCTCACCCTGCGGCTGGTTCTCGTCGTCGACGCTGTAGCCGTGGTAGCTCTCGTTGTCGGTGGTGTCCCCGGTGACGTCGACCGCGGGGTCGGTGCCGATCTCGGTGCCGATGTCGGGCTGGTCGGAGCTCATCAGTCCTCCTGCTGTCGGTGGGTGAACCCGCTAGGTACCCCCGACGCCCGCTGCTACACGGCGAGGTCCGTCACAACCAGGCGGGCAGGCGTACGCCGGAGAACGGCGCGGCGTCGTCGGGCGCCCAGTCGGTGCCCTGCGCGGTCGCGGCCGCGGCCAGGCCGGACCCGGCCGCCGCGACGAGCAGGGTCGCGAGCAGCCACGGCACACCGCGGCGGGCGAGGGGGTCGACCAGGCGGTGGACCGGCGAGCGGAGCCGCTCGGACCCCGGCCCCCACCAGGTCGAGACGGCGAAGACGACGCCGATCGCGGCGAGCGAGGTGGTCATCGACAGCGACGCCGCGAAGCAGATCAGGGCCACGGCGCACGCGATGCCCGCGCTCCAGAGGAACAGCACGAGCGAGCCGCCCATGCCGGCCACCACGTGCCACGGCGCGGCCAGCAGCACCTGGATGCCGTCGTACCAGCGCGCACCGCGTCGGTCGCGGCGGCTGCCGGCGGACGCCGCGGCGAGCGAGCCGCTGCGCAGCAGCCACACCACGACGAAGAGGACCCCGAGCGCGACGTAGGGGGCGAGGGTGATGGCGCCGGCCACGACGCCGCCGAGGGCAAGCAGCGTGAGCGAGCGACGCACGCGCTCACCAGTGGGCACCTGCTCGCGCTGGGGCGGCCCGTAGTCGGAGACGTACTCGACCGAGCCGTCGGGCAGGACGCGGGTGTGGCGGTGCGGCGCGGTGGCGGCGTCGCCCCACCCGACCGTCACGTCGGCGTCGTGCCACGCGTCAATGCGGTCGTCGTCGTGCCAGTCGGCGCGCTCGTCGGTGCGGTCGTCGGTGCGGTCATTCCCGGGGTGGTCCCAGTCGCCGGACCAGTGCACCGGCTCCGCAGCGGCGCCCTGCGCGAACGTGCCGAGGCGGGTGGGGGCATCGAGGTCCTGGCGGACGCCCGCGACGTAGGGCAGCGTGATCGGTCCGGGCGTGCGGTGGGCGTGCTCCGTGCCCACCGGGGAGGCGAGGTCCTCGAGCCAGTCGCGCACCTCGGTCAGGGAGGGCCGGTCGGCGGGCTCGGGGGCGAGCGCCTGCTCCACCAGCTCGCGCATGTCGGGGTCGAGGCCGTCGAGGTCGTGCTCGCCGCGGCGCACGCGGTCCATCACCGCCACCGACGGCCCGCGCCCGAACGGCGCACGCCCGGTGCCGGCGTACGCCACGGTCGCGGCCCAGGCGTGCACGTCGGAGGCGGCGGTGGCGTCGTCGCCGTAGAGGATCTCGGGGGCGAGGTAGCCCGGCGTGCCGAGCAGCCATCCGTTCATGGTGATGCGCGAGTCCTCCGCCACCCGGGCCAGGCCGAAGTCGATGAGGATCGGCGTGCGGCCCTCCATGATCACGTTGGACGGCTTGATGTCGCGGTGCAGCACGCCGACGGAGTGGACCGCCTCGAGCGCCTCGGCGAGGCAGTCGGCGAACCAGACCAGGTCGTCGCCCTCCAGCGCCCCCTCCTCGTGCACGTGGTCGTGGAGCGAGAGGCCAGGGACGTAGCGTGTGGCGACGTAGGGGATCTCGCCGAAGGGGTCGGCGTCGACGATCTCGGCGATGCGGCGACTGCGGACGCGGCTGAGCGAGCTGACCTCGCGGGCGAGCCTGCGACGCGCCTCGTCGTCGCCGACCACGTGCGGGCGCAGCACCTTGATCGCCACGGGGCGCTCCCCCGGCCGCTGGCCGAGGTGCACGACTCCCATGCCGCCCTCGCCGAGGCGGGCACGCAGGGCGTAGCCGCCCACGGTCAGGCCGGGCGGCGGCGCCTTCGGGGACGTCGTCACGGCACGAGGATAGTGCCGTAGGCATCGGATCCCCCTGACCACGGCTGCTCGGCGCAGCCGGTGGCGGCGCACAGGCGCGTTGTCGGTGCCGTCGGCGACCATGGGGCGGTGGACGAGACACGGCGACGGCTGGCCGACGAGCGTGACCAGGCCCTCACGCGCCTGGCCGGCCTGACCGGCGACTACGACGCAGTCGTCGCGGCGTCCCTCGACACCAACGCCGACGACGAGCACGACCCCGAGGGCGCCACCATCGCGTTCGAGCGCTCGCAGATCGGAGCCCTCGTCCGGCAGGTGCGCGGCCGCGTGGCCGAGGTGGACGCCGCGCTCGAGCGGGTCGACGCCGGGACCTACGGTGTGTGCGAGTCGTGCGGGCGGCCCATCGGCGACGCCCGACTCGAGGCGCTCCCGGCAGCGCGCACCTGCATCCGGTGCGCGGGACGCGACCCGGGCTCGCGCTGACCTCACGGGTGTGCTCTGGGTGGTCTCCCGCCCTGCCGATGCGGTACGTCGTGGAGGTGCCGGGTGTCCGGTCCCCGCCGCGAGCCGCGCCCGGGCGTCATCCCTCCACAGATTCGGCGACGGCGGGCGTCCTTGAGCGGTCACGTCCCCGCTCAACCAGTCGGATCCGGGTGTCCCAGCGGGGACGAGACTGTCCTAGTGGGGCTGCTCGGGTGGTGGAAAGGCAGCGGCTGGTGCTGCTCGACCACATCCGCGGCTGGTGTGCCGACTCGCGCACCAAGGTCACCGCCAGCCCGGTCATCGACCTCAACACCCAGCCTGCACGCCGCGGCGCTACGAGACCACCGCGCCCGGCACGTACGAGTGGACCAGCCCCCACGGCGGCCACGGGCACGAAGGTCAGGCCCAGCAGGCTCGCGGGAATCCACCACTCGCGGCGGGGACGGCGCCGCGCCGCGGTCGTGCGGATGGGGTCGGAGGCGGTGGTCGTCATGGCGACGAGCCTCGTCGCGCGGCGGCGTACGACGCATCGGCCCGCAGGCCGGCGCGGGTCAGCCGATCGGCCGGGGCGAGCCCTCCGACCGCTCCAGCGCCGCGATCAGCGTCCGGGCGTCGTGGGGGCCGATGTGGCGGGTCGGGCCGATGAAGAAGGTGGGGGTGCCGCGCACGCCGCTCGCCTCGGCCGACGCGACGTCCTGGGCGACGTGGCGGGCCAGCTCCTCGTCGTCGAGGTCACGGAGGAACTGCTCGACGTCGAGGTCGAGGTCGGCGGCGTAGCCGGCCAGGTCCTCCAGCTCGAGCTCGTCCTGGTGGGCGAAGAGCAGCTCGTGCATCTCCCAGTAGCGGCCCTGCCGCGCCGCCGCCTCCGCCGCGAGCGCGGCCAGCTCGGCGTGCGGGTGGACCGGGAGCGGCAGGTGACGGGTGACGTAGCGCAGCCGGTCGCCGAAGTGCGCGCGCAGCTCGTTGCCGACCCCGCTGACGCGGGCACAGAACGGGCACTCGTAGTCGAGGTACTCCACGAGCGTCAGCGGCGCGTCGACCGGTCCGAGGACGTGGTCGCGCGCGGGGTCGACCGGCCGGCTCAGGGTCGTCGGCAGGGCGGCGTCGCCCTGGCCGAGGAAGCGGGCGGCGAAGCGGAACGCGAGCCATCCCGCCAGGCTCGCGAGCACAGCGGCGAGCAGGACGCCCACGCGGGCCTCGTCCTGGAGCCGGGACGACTCGAAGGCCAGGCTGATGATCAGCAATGACACCGTGAACCCGATCCCGGAGAGCGCGCCGCCGGCCAGCGTGTGCCCGAGTCCCACGCCCTGCGGCAGGCGTCCCCAGCCGAGCCGCACGCTGGCCCAGGCGCCGGCGAAGATGCCGACCGACTTGCCCACCACCAGTCCGAGCACGATGCCCCACATCAACCGTGAGCCCAGCGCGTCGCCGAGGACTCCGTCGCGCAGGTCGACGCCGGCGTTGGCCAGCGCGAAGACCGGTACGACGACGTTGCTGGTCGGGGCGTGCAACGCCTCCTGGAGCCGCTCGTTGACCGAGATGGCCCGCGTCAGCGACCGCCGCGCCACCCGCTGCACGCCGGGCATCGGCGACTGCCGGAACGCGCGGAAGCTGCGCGCCGCGTCCTCCACGTCGGAGCGCCGCGGGTCGAGCGCGGGGACCAGCAGGCCGCTCAGCATGCCGGCGATCGAGGCGTGCACGCCCGACTCCAGCGTGGCCACCCAGAGGACGACCACCACCAGCACGTAGGGCGCCGCCTGCCACACGCCCGCGCGGCCGAGCCCGACCAGCACGAGCAGGCACGCCGCGGCGACCGCGAGCGCCCCGAGCGAGAGGTGGTCGGAGTAGACGACCCCGATGACGCTGACGGCGACGATGTCGTCGATGACGGTGAGGGTCAGCAGGAAGATCCGCAGCTGCGTCGAGACCGCCGGCCCGACGAGCGCCATCACCCCGAGCAGGAAGGCGGTGTCGGTGCCGATCACCGCGCCCCAGCCGGCCGCGGCCTCCCCGGAGGGGTTGAGGGCCAGGAAGATCGCGGCCGGGACGAGCATGCCGGTCGTGCCGGCGACCAGCGGCACGACCACCCGGCTGCGGTCGACGAGCTCGCCGATCGCGAACTCCTTGCGGACCTCGAGGCCGATGACGAAGAAGAAGACGACCATCAGGCCGTCGTTGATCCAGTGGTGCAGGTCCATCGTGAGCCCGCCGTCGCCGAAGCGCACGGACACCTCGGTGTGCCACAGGTCGACGTAGGACTGCGACCAGGGCGAGTTGGCCCAGACCAGGGCGACCAGCGCGGCGACGACGAGCAGGCCCGCCGAGCCCGACTCGGTACGGATGAAGTCGCGCAGCGAGCGTGGGCTCTGCGCCTCGAACGCGCTCGCCCCCCGGCAGGACGACTGGTCGGGGTCGCGGTCCGACGGCGCCGTGCTCACCCGGACGAGGCTAGCGGGCGGGTCGCCGCTGCGCGGCTCAGCAGACCCGGTGCATCCAGCCGAAGGTGTCCTCGGCGCGACCGAACTGCATGCCGACGAGGGCCTCGCGGATCTGCATGGTGAGCCCGGTGCTCGCCGGCGCCGGGGTCACGCCGCTGGGCGAGCGCAGCTCGCCGACCGGGGTGACGACCGCGGCCGTGCCGCACGCGAAGACCTCGGTGATGTCACCGGACGCGATCCCCTCGCGCCACTCGTCGATGGAGACCTTGCGCTCCTCGACCGCGTGGCCGAGCTTGCCCGCCAGCTCGATGATCGAGGCGCGGGTGATGCCCTCGAGGATCGTGCCGGTCTCGGGGGTGACGACCCGGCCGTCGGCATGGACGAAGAACAGGTTCATCCCGCCGAGCTCCTCGATGTAGCGGAACTCCTGGTCGTCGAGGAACACCACCTGGTCGCAGCCCTGCTCGATCGCCTCGCGCTGGGCGGCCAGCGAGGCGGCGTAGTTGCCGCCGGTCTTGGCCGCGCCCATCCCGCCGCGCCCGGCGCGGGTGAAGGACTCCGACAGCCACAGGTTGACCGGCTTGATGCCGCCCTTGAAGTAGGCGCCGGCGGGCGAGGCGATCACCATGAACGTGACGTGCTCGGCCGGGCGCACGCCGAGGAAGGACTCCGAGGCGAACATGAAGGGCCGCAGGTAGAGCGACTTCTCCCCCTCGCTCTCGGGCACCCAGCGCTGGTCGACCCGCACCAGGGCGTCCACGGCCGCGACGAAGTCGTCGACGGGGAGCTCGGGGAACGCCAGGCGCCGCGAGGAGCGCACCATCCGCTCCGCGTTCTGGTCGGGCCGGAAGGTCCAGATCGAGCCGTCGTCGTGCCGGTAGGCCTTCATCCCCTCGAAGGTCTCCTGCGCGTAGTGCAGCACCGCGGTCGCCGGGTCGAGGGTCAGCGGGCCGTAGGGCTCGATCCGACCGGCGTGCCAGCCGTCGGCGGGCGTCCACTCGAGCGTGAGCATGTGGTCGGTGAAGTGCGTGCCGAAGCCCGGGTTGGCGAGGATCTCCGCGAGGCGGGCGTCGTCGACGGGTGCGGGGTTGGCGGTGGTGCTGATCTGCATGGGGTCAAACCTACTCAGGTGTGGCTCAGAGGCGAGCGGCGATGGCGTCCCCGACCTCGCTCGTACGACGGCTCGTGCCCGGCGCGCGCTCGGTGAGGTCGGCCAGGACGGCCGCCTCGATCCGCGCGGCCGCCTCGGCGTGGCCGAGGTGGTCGAGCAGGAGGGCGCCGGACAGGATCGCGGCGGTCGGGTCGGCCTTCTGCTGGCCGGCGATGTCGGGGGCGGAGCCGTGGACCGGCTCGAACATGGACGGGGCGGTGCGGTCGGGGTTGACGTTGCCGGAGGCGGCGAGCCCGATGCCACCGGTGACGGCGGCGGCGAGGTCGGTGATGATGTCGCCGAAGAGGTTGTCGGTCACGATCACGTCGAAGCGGGCCGGGTCGGTGGCCATGAAGATCATCGCCGCGTCGATGTGGATGTAGTCGGTGGTGACGTCGGGGTACTCGGCCCCGACCTGCTCGAAGAGCCGCCACCAGAGCGAGCCGGCGTTGACGAGCACGTTGGTCTTGTGGACCAGCGTGAGCTTCTTGCGTGCCCGACCCTGTGCCCGGGCGAAGGCGTCGCGGACCACCCGCTCCACGCCGTAGGCGGTGTTGACCGAGACCTCGGTCGCCACCTCGGCCGGGGTGCCGACCCGCAGCGCGCCGCCGTTGCCGGTGTAGGGACCCTCGGTGCCCTCGCGGACCACCACGAAGTCGATGTCGCCCTTCTCCAGCACCGACTCCGCCAGGGGTGAGGTGGAGCCGGGGAAGAGCCGCGACGGGCGCAGGTTGACGTAGTGGTCGAGCTCGAAGCGCAGCCGCAGCAGCAGCCCGCGCTCGAGGATGCCCTGGGGCAGGTGGGGGTCGTTGGGCCTGCCGCCGACCGCCCCGAGCAGGATCGCGTCGTGCTCACGGATCTCCGCGAGCACCGAGTCGGGCAGCACCTCTCCGGTGGCGAGGTAGCGCTCGGCGCCGAGGTCGTAGCGCGTCGACTCGAAGGTCACGGGGGCCGCGGCCTCGAGGACCTTCAACGCCTCCGCCGTGACCTCGGGCCCGATGCCGTCGCCGGGGATGACGGCGAGGGTCGGGTTGCCGGTGGCGCGGGCGGTGGCGGGCTGCGGGGTCTCGGACATGCCGCGAAGGCTAGTTGTCGTCCGGACGCTGGCCGCCACCGTCTCGCAGATCAAGCGCCCGCTGGACGGCGACGGCGGTGTTCTCGGCGCTGCGCGGGTTGTCGGGGTCGTGGGCCGCGGGGCCCCAGGTCTCGGGGTACATCTGGTACATCTCGCTCACTCCTGCGTGGTGCGTCGCTATGGGGGTGAGCCCGAAGCCGCCGACACCGCGGCGGGTGGGGAAGCAGGGGGTTCGGGGATCGCCCGGGCCCGGCTGCCGGCCGACGAGCGTGCGGATCGCGCGGTTGCTGCGCAGGACCCGCCGCGAAGGCGGAGGCTTCGAGCTCGGCTGGGCTGCTGCCCAGCGGAGGGGCGAAAGGCCGGTGGCGGAACCTCGTCAACGCCGAACACCGCGACGAGGTGGCCTCTCTGTCAGGCCCCGCCGCGGCGATCGATGAGTACGAAGACGCTCCGCATGATGGGGAGACCATACGACCGGCCGGGCGGTCGGCGCAGCAACGATCCCTCCATGTGTCAGATCGTGAGACGTCAGCCCGCGCACCGGGATCGCGGGTGCGGGGTGACAGACTCGGCGACCTCATGTCTGCTCCCCCCGACCTCCCCCACATCGTCCAGCGTGCCTTCGACGTGTGCCGCCAGGCCGGCTACGTCGCGTTCTGCCGCAACGAGACCGGTCGCCTGCTCGCGACCCTCGCGGCGACGCGCGGCGGCACCATGGCCGAGTTCGGCACCGGCTGCGGGGTCGGCACCGCCTGGCTCCGCAGCGGCGTGCGCAACGGCGCCCGGATCCTGACCGCGGAGCTCGACGAGTCGCTGGCCGGCGCCGCGGCGAAGATCTTCGACGACGACGAGAAGGTCGAGGTGCTCGCCGCCGACTGGAGCGTGCTGCGCGAGCACGGCCCCTTCTCCCTGCTCTTCCTCGACTCGGGCACCCCGTCGGAGGTCGGCGTCGACGCGATCGTCGACCTCGTCGAGCCCGGCGGCATCGTGGTCCTCGACGACTTCGCGCCGTGCGAGTCCTGGCCCCCGATCACCTACGGCCGGGTCGACACGCTGCGCGAGCAGTGGCTCACCGACGAGCGGTTCACCGCCGTCGAGGTCATGGTCGCCGCGGACGCCTCGGCCGTCATCGCGACCCGCCGCTGAGGCCCCGCGCGCCTGCCCGGCCGGCGCCGATCAGTCGTAGAAGTTGGTCTCGCCCAGCAGGACCCCCGCCACGGCCGGGTTGGGCTTGCCCCGCGGGTCGTGCTGGATGCCGATCACCTGCCGCGTGCGCGTGCCGTCGGCGTACGTCATCTCGATCACGCCGGTGGACACCACCCGGTAGGTGCCGCGCTGGTCGGCCGGAGCGGTGGCCCAGCTGCTGCCCAGGCCCGGCCAGCTGCCGACCGAGTAGCCGCCCTCCACGAAGCGCCCGGCGCGGTCCATCGTGAGGTAGTCGGTGTAGGCGGTGCACGAGATCGTGCAGAAGCCGGACCAGTTCTGGTGGTAGAGGTCCACGGCCAGCTTGGTGCCCTTCGTGGGCAGCGTCAGCGGCTCGACGCGCAGCTTCTCGCCGTAGCCGGGGTGCGTGAACGCGAAGCCGGCGGAGGTCACCTTGACCTTCTCCCTGCCGATCTTCAGCCGACCGGTGCGCGCGTCGTAGGAGTAGCGGCGGCACTCCTTGACCTTGGCCGAGCACCGCGGCTTCCGGCCGTCGGCCCACCCCGTGTAGGCCCACTTCCGGTCGACGAACCACACCGCGTGGTTGATCCAGCCGGCCGACGACTGGAGGTTGGTGTCCTCCCAGCCCCACCAGTAGGTGCCGGCGAGGTTGCGGAGCCGGGTCGGCTTCGGGGTGACCACGACGGTCGTCCTCGCGGTCGCCGTGGCGGCAGCGGGGTCGGTGACGGTGAGCGTGAGGGTGCGCGGCTTGAGCGCCTTCGACCTCTTCTTCTTGCCGGTGGGGCGCTTGAGCCTGACCTTGAGGTCGACGTACTCGGTGCTCCGCTGGTCGACCACGCCGACGTCGACGACCTTCTGTGCGATCTCGATTCCCTTGCCCGAGGCCGTGAGGCGCACGCTCGATGCCGGCCCGCGCGCGGTGTTGCGGACCTCGACGCCGACGTCGACCCACCGGCCGGCCTTGGCGCCGACCATCTGCTCGTCGGGCTCGACCTCGAGCACCGGCACGTAGACCGCGGCGAGGTCGGCGGGATAGGCGATGCTGAGCAGCTGACCGTTCGGGACGTTCTGCGCCACCGCTGCGTAGGCGCACGCGAGCTCGGTGTCGCGCAGCACCGGGTGCGGAGCCGTGGCGATGGTCACCGTGGCGCCCTGCAGGCTGGCACTCGCGCCGATCACGGACCCGTCGGGCACCTGCCCCTGCGCCGAGGAGGCGTCGCCCGTCGCGACGGCGGCGAGCGCCGGCGTGCAGGTGCTGCCCTGCCACGTCCCGACCACGACGGCGACCGCGGCGCTGGCGTCGGTGGGCGCGGCGTTGAGGGCCGCGGTGCCGGTGAGGGTGCCGGCCTGCACGTCGACCACGACGTCGACAGCCGCGAGCTGCTGCTGCGGGGTGGTGCCGGGGACGTGCTCGATCTCGGTGAGCCGGGCGGTGCGCCGGACCGCACCGTCGGCCGCCTTCGCGTGCCGCTGGACACGCGTGCCCGGCGCCGCGTCCTGGCCGCGACGGTCGAGCCGGAGCTCGATCCCGTGGCCGGGGTCGGCGGGACCGCCGGGACCGCCGGTGGTGGCGACGGCGGGTGTGCCCGCGACGGCGACACCGAGCAGGACCGGGACCGACACGAGCAGACGTCGACGACGCATGGCTTCCCCCCACGTTTGGACCAAGGTGGCTATCCCTACCACGGCGATGCCGGTCGGGTCACCAGTCGAAAGGTCGATGCTGCGCCTGCTTGGATGACGCACGTGGCCGCCGACGAGTCTCCCCCGCTGCTCCGGGCACGGGGGATCTCCCGCCGCTTCGCCGACCGGACGATCCTGTCGGAGGTCGACCTGGACGTCGCCTCGGGCGAGGCGGTCGGGGTGGTGGGTCCCAACGGCAGCGGCAAGTCGACGCTGCTGCGCTGCCTCATCGGCGCCGACCGCGCCGATGCCGGCGAGACGACGCTGGACGGGCGCGTCCTCGACGAACGGGAGCCCGGGATCCGGGCCGACATGGCCGTGGTGATGGACGACATCGACTTCTTCCCCGACCTGTCCGTGGTCGAGCACCTCGACCTGGTCGCGCGGGCGCACGCGCAGCCGGACGCCCAGGAGGTCGTCGACGCGGTGCTCGCCGAGACCGGGCTGATGGAGGTCTCGGGCCAGCTCCCCTCGACGCTGTCGTCCGGACAGCGACGGCGGCTGGCCCTCGCGAGCGCGTTCGTACGCCCGCGCCGGCTGTTGGTGCTCGACGAGCCGGAGGCGCGGCTCGACGTCGCGGGCGTGCAGTGGCTCGGCGCGAAGCTCCTCGCCGAGAAGACCGCCGGGCGGGCCGTGCTGCTGGTGAGCCACGACCCCGACCTCGTCGCGCGGGTCTGCGACCGGGTGGTCCGCCTCGGGGACGAGCCCGACGATGGCGACTGACCCGGCGGCCCTCGCGGAGGTCCCGTCCGCCCGGGAGCTGCGCGCGGAGATCCGCCACTGGCGCCGGGGCCGCGCCGAGCTGTCGTGGGGCGAGGTCCTCTCGGACGCCTACGTCGCCCTCTTCTGCGTGGTGATGATCGCCGCGATGGCCGGCAACGTCGTGCTCAGCCTGCGCCGGCTCGCCGACGACGCGTGCCTCGCCGCGTGCGCCGAGGTCCGGTCGGCGGTCCCCTGGCTGGCGACCCTCGCGGTCGCGTTGCTGGCGCTCGGCATGGCCCGGCTGCTCGGTCCGGTCTTCAGCCCGCCCGCGGCCAACGCGTGGCTGCTCGGCTCGCCCGTCGACCGCGGCGCGCTGCTGCGTCCCGGCTGGCTGCGGACCGTCGCGACCACCGGCCTCGGCACCGTGCTCCTGCTGCTGGCACCGGCCGTGCTGGGCGGCTTCTCGTGGCACGAGTCGGTGCTCTACCTGGCAGCGGGCGGTGCCACCGCGTGCGCCTGCGTGGGGGTGGCGGCGTTGTCCCAGGTGCGGGAGGACCCGGTCGCGCGGTGGCTCACGTGGTGCGTCACCGGTGCGCTCTGGCTGGCGCTCGCGCTGGCCGCGACCCACCGGCTCGAGGTCGTGCCGGAGGTCCCGGCGGCGACCGGGATCGCCGCGGCCGCCCTGCTCGTCGTGGTCGCCGGCACGCTCGCCTGGCGCGCGGCGATCGCCGTCGGCCGCGTGTCGCGCCGCGTGCTCGGCTACACCGAGCACCTCTCCCCCAGCCTGTCGGGAGCGCTGTCGTCGGTCGACCTCGGCCTGATGTACGACGTGCTGCTCGCCCGCCGCTGGGGTCGCGGCGCGCGCGTCAGATCGCGCACCGGCGGTCCGCTCGGCTGGCGCGCGCTGGTCCACCGCGACCTGCTGCGGGCGGCCCGGGCACCCCAGCCGTACGTCCTGCTCGCCGGTCTCGTGCTCGTCCCGTACGCCGCGGCGGAGGCCGGCGCCGGCCGGGCGGTCGTGCTCGCGACGACCCTGGCGGGGCTGCTCGGCGGTCCGGCGCTCTGCTCCGGCCTCCGCGTGGTCGTGCGCACCCGCAGCATCGCCCGGATGCTGCCTCTGCGCCGGCGGACGCTGGTGCTCGCGCACCTGGTCGTGCCCGCGACGGCGCTGATGGCGTTCGCCCTGGCGACGACCTGGACGCTGCTGCCGGTCGTCGGCGAGGACGGCGGAGCGGTCAACCTCGCCGTCGCGTGCGGGCTGTCGTCGATCGCAGCGACCGTGCGGTGGGTGAGCGGCAAGCCGCCGAACTACGCCGCGCCCCTGGTCAGCACCCCCGCCGGGGGCGTGCCGTCCGGCGTGTTCCTCAGCGCCGCCCGGGGCTTCGACGTGTGGGCGATCACCGCCCTGCCGCTGATGTTCGGGACGGGCGGCATGCTCGTCTCGAGCGTGGTCAGCGTCGGCGTGATCGCCTACCTCGTCTCCGGCGACGCCGGCCCGGGCTGACGGCCGCGCTCAGCCGGCGGGCCGGTCCGTCGGCGACGGCGTGAGCTCGACGGTCACCCAGGGCAGCATCAGCTGGGTGAGCGGGCCGATGGCGAGGGCGTAGACGACCGTGCCCACGCCGAGCACCCCGCCGAGGAGCAGCCCCAGGACCACGACGGTGACCTCGAGACCCGTACGGACCAGGCGGAGGGACAGCCCGGCGCGACGGGCCAGACCCGTCATCAGTCCGTCGCGCGGACCGCGGCCGAGCTGGGCGCCGATGTAGAGCGCGCCGGCCGCGCCGCAGAGCACGACGCCGCCGAGCATCAGCGCCACTCGCCCGGCCATCGCGTCGGGAGGCGTGAGGACGCCGAGCGTCGCGTCGGCCGCGAGGCCGACCACGACCGCGTTGCTGATCGTGCCGAGACCCGGCATCTCGCGCAGTGGGATCCACAGCACCAGCACGACGAAGCTGAAGAGGACGACCGCCTGGCCGAGCGTCATCGGCACGTGCCGCACGAAGCCGGAGTGCAGCACGTCCCACGGCGCGAGGCCGAGCGCCCCGCGGACCATCATCGCCAGCGAGACGCCGTAGAGGAACAGGCCCACGTAGAGCTGCGGGAGGCGACGGGCGAGGCGTCCCGCGCGCAGCTGGGCGACCGGGCCGAGGTCGACGAGGGCGGGGCGCGAGACGACGGTGCCGACGGACGTGCTGGCGGACGTGCTGTCGAACATGGCACCAGCCTGACCCGGATTGGCCTTGCTCGAAATAGCCAATCCTGTGACAGTGGCCTGCATGAGCCGCGTCGTCAACGCCCATCGGGTGGCCACCCTCGTAGCCGACTTCCCCCGCTCCCCCGCCTACCTCGGCCTTGCCGACAGCCTGCGGGTGCTCATCGGCGACGGTCGGGTTGGCGTCGACGTGCGGCTGCCGAGCGAGCGCGACCTCTCCGCGGCACTCGACGTCTCGCGCACCACGATCACCCGCGCCTACGAGGTGCTGCGCGAGTCCGGCTACGCCGAGTCGCGCCGCGGGTCGGGCACCTTCACGACCGTGCCCGGCGGGCGCAGGCGGGCCCACGACCGGTCGCTGATGCCGGGCACGGGCGGCGAGGACGCCATCGACCTCAACTGCGCGGCCAGCTCCGCCCCGCCCGGCCTCGTCGAGGCCTACCAGCGTGCCGGCGAGCAGCTGCCGGCCTACCTCAGCGGGCCGGGCTACTTCCCGCTCGGGATGCCGGCCCTGCAGGCGCGCATCGCCGCGTCGTACGAGGCGCGCGGACTGCCCACCGTCCCCGAGCAGGTGATGGTGACCGCGGGCGCCCTGGCGGCCGCCTCGGTAGTGGCCCAGGCCTTCACCACCCCGGGGGCACGGGTCGTCGTGGAGTCACCGACCTACCCCAACGCGACCCGGGCGGTGCGGCACGCCGGCGCCCGGCTGGTCGCTGCGACCGTCGACCCCGACGGCTGGGACCTCGACGCGCTGACCGCCACGCTGCGCCAGACCTCGCCCCGGCTGGCCTACCTGATCCCCGACTTCCAGAACCCCACCGGGCAGCTGATGGGCGACGACCAGCGCGAGCAGCTCGCCGGCGCCCTGGCCCGCACCCGCACCACCGTCGTCGCCGACGAGGCCCACCAGGCACTCGCCCTGCGCCCCGGACTGGCCGACGACATGCCCAGCCCGCTCGCGGCCCACGCGCCGGGCGCGATCACGATCGGCAGCGCCAGCAAGTCGTTCTGGGGCGGGCTGCGGCTGGGGTGGGTGCGCGCCCCGCTGGCCGACATGGACCGGCTCCTGCAGGCACGCATCGGCCTCGACCTCGGGGCGCCGGTGTTCGAGCAGCTGGTGCTGGCCGACCTGCTGGACCACGCCGACGAGGTGCTGCCTGCCCACCGCGCACGGCTGCTGGCCGGCCGCGACACGCTGGTGGCCGCGATCGGCCAGCACCTGCCGGCGTGGCGCTTCCGGGTGCCCGACGGCGGGCTCGCCCTGTGGTGCGAGCTCCCCGAGGCGCTCGCCACGGCGACGACGGCCGAGGCGGAGCGTCGCGGCGTGGTGCTGGCGCCGGGGCCGGTCTTCGCGGTGGAGGGCGGTCTCGACCGGTTCGTGCGGATCCCGTGGACGGCGGAGCCCGACCGTCTCGAGGAGGCGGTACGACGCCTGGCCGCGGCATGGGAGCACGTGACGTCCGACGCCGCCCGGGCGCCCACGCGCCGTCAGGCCGGGCGCGTCATGGTCGCGTGAGGCAGACGCGACAAGACCCGCGTCGCGCGCACGACGAGAACGCCCCGGCGAGCAGTGTTCGCCGGGGCGTTCGCCGTCTCTGGGCCGTCAGGACAGGTCGACGGCCCGCACCGACGCCGCCTGCATGGCGGCCTCGATCTCATCCAGCGTCGCGGCGGGGATCGCCGAGTCGACACTGAGCGCGACGAGGGCGGCGCCGCCCTTGTCCTGCCGCGAGACCTGCATCCCGGCGATGTTGACGGCCGCGTCGCCGAGGATGCCGCCTACGGTGCCGACCATGCCCGGACGGTCCTCGTAGGTGAGGAACGCGAGGTGGGTGGTGGGCTCGATGTCGACGTCGAAGCCGTTGACCTCGACGAGCCGCTCCTTCTGGGCGATCCCGACGAGCGTGCCGCTGACGGAGACCTGGGTCCCGTCGGCCAGGGTGCCCCGCAGCGTGATCAGGTTGCGGTGGTCAGGGCTCTCCGCCTCGGTCACCAGGCGGACCTCGGTGCCGCGCTCGGCGGCCAGCAGCGGCGCGTTGACGTAGGACACCTGCTCCTCGACGATGTCGGCGAAGACGCCCTTGAGCGCCGCGAGCTCGAGCACCTTGACGTCGTACTCGGTGATCTCGCCGCGCACCTCGACGTCGAGCTGCTGGGCGACCTCGCCGGCGAGCGCGGTGAAGACCCGGCCGAGCTTCTCGGTGAGCGGGATGCCGGGGCGTACGTCCTCGGCGATGACGCCGCCCTGCACGTTGACCGCGTCGGGCACGAGCTCGCCGCCCAGCGCGAGCCGCACGGAGCGGGCGACCGCGATGCCGGCCTTCTCCTGCGCCTCGTCGGTCGACGCGCCCAGGTGGGGCGTGGCGACGACGTTCTCGAGCTCGAACAGCGGGCTGTCGGTGCAGGGCTCGCTGGCGAAGACGTCGAGGCCGGCGGCCGCGATCTGGCCGGTCTTGAGGGCGTCGTAGAGCGCCGCCTCGTCGACGATCCCGCCGCGGGCCGCGTTGACCAGGACCAGGCTGTCCTTCGCGCGGGCGAGCTGGTCGGCGCCGATGAGGCCGAGCGTCTCGGGCGTCTTGGGCAGGTGGACGCTCATGAAGTCCGACTCGTCGAGCAGCGTGTCGAGGTCGACCAGGCGTACGCCCATCTGCGCGGCGCGGCCGGCCTGCACGTAGGGGTCGTAGGCGATGACCTTCATGCCGAAGGCGCTCAGCCGCTGGGCGACGAGCACCCCGATGCGGCCCAGGCCGACGATGCCGACGGTCTTCTCGTAGAGCTCGATGCCGGTGTACTTCGAGCGCTTCCACTCGCCACCGCGCAGGGCGGCGTGGGCGGGGCTGATGTGGCGGGCGGCGGCGAGCATCAGTGCGACGGCGAGCTCGGCGGCGCTGACGATGTTGGACGTGGGCGCGTTGACGACCATCACACCGGCCTGCGTCGCGGCCTTGACGTCGACGTTGTCGAGGCCGACGCCGGCGCGGGCCACGATCTTGAGCCGGTCGGCGGCCGCGAGCGCCTCGGCGTCCACCTTGGTGGCGGAGCGGACGAGGATCGCGTCGACGCCGACGATCGCGGGCAGGAGCTCGGCGCGATCGGCACCGTTGCAGTGCCGGATCTCGAAGTCGGGGCCCAGCGCGTCGATGGTGGCGGGGCTGAGCTCTTCGGCGATGAGTACGACGGGCTTGACGGGTGCGCTCACAGCGTGGGTCCTCTGGGTGGGTCGAGGGTGTCCGGGACTGCACGACGCTGTGCGGTGACCACCCTACCCGCGAGTGGATCGGGAGTCCCAATGCGTCAGCATCCGGACGTCGTACCCGGCCCCTACGATCGGTCCATGGGTGCGATGGACGACGCCGAGCGGCTGGAGCCGCGGACGGTCGAGGAGTGGAGCGCGTGGCTGGTCGAGCACCACCGGCAGCCCGACGGCGTGTGGCTGGTGAGCCCGCGCCGGGCCACGGAGCGGCCCTTCACCTACGAGGTGGCGGTCCTCGAGGCGCTGCGCTACGGCTGGGTCGACTCGACGGTGAAGCCGCTCGACGAGCAGCGCTCGATGCAGTGGTTCGCCCCGCGGCGCCGGGGCAGCATGTGGACCCGGATCAACAAGGGCCGGATCGCGCGCCTGCAGGAGGCCGGCCTGCTGGAGCCGGCGGGGGCCGCGGCGGTGGCCGTCGCGAAGGAGACGGGCATGTGGACGCTCATGGACGCGGTCGAGGACCTCGTCGTGCCCGACGACCTCGCTGCCGCCTTCGAGCGGCACCCGGGCGCGCGCGAGCACTGGGAGTCGTGGTCGGCGTCGGCGCAGAAGCTGATCCTGACGTGGATCGTGCTGGCCAAGCGACCCGAGACGCGGGCGGCGCGCGTGGAGACGACCGCGGAGAAGGCCGGGCGCGGCGAGAGGTCCCGGTAGGCCGGTCGCAGGCGGTCAGATGGCGCAGCCGTCGGGGCCGCACGCGTCCCCGCCGTCGGCGCCCGCCAGCACCTCGATGGCCGGGTGCGACTCCGACCACGCGCGCTCGAGCACCTGGGTGAGCACCTCGGTCGGCTGGGCGCCGGAGACGCCGTACTTCTCGTCCACGACGAAGAACGGGACGCCGCTGGCTCCGTAGGCCTGGGCCTGCGCCATGTCGGCGTGCACGTCCTGCTCGAGCTCGCGCGAGGACAGCACCTCCTCGACCCGGGTCGCGTCGAGCCCGGCCGCGACCGCGATCTCGCGCAGCACGTCGTGGTCGGCGACGTTGCGGGCCTGGGTGAGGTAGGCCTCGAGCAGCGCCTCCTTGACGCGGCCCTGCAGCGCGGGTCCGCCCTGCCGGTCGGCGAGGTGGATCACGCGGTGGGCGTCGACGGTGTTGAGGTGCATCGTCTCGGAGAGCCGGTAGACCAGCCCCTCCTCGGCCGCGACGGTCTCGACGCGCTCCTGCATCTGCTGCGCGCCGCTCGGCGACTGCCCGTACGTGCGCTGCAGCATCGTCGTCGTCGTCTCGGTCGGCTCGGTCGGCGCCCCGGGGTCGAGCTGGTAGGAGCGCCAGCGCACCTCCACCTCGTCGGCGTGGGCGAACTGCGCCAGGGCGCTCTCGATGCGGCGCTTGCCGATGTAGCACCACGGGCAGACGACGTCGGACCAGATCTCGATCTTCACGCGGGCCCAACGCCGTCCGGGCGGCGGTTTGTTCCGGTCAGCCGGCGACGCGCGGGGCGTCGGCCTCCTGGGCCCGCACCTTCGCGCGGCGGGCCACGTAGCTCACCGCGAACCCGAGGACGAGGGCGAGCAGCACGCCGAGGTTGGCGTAGGGCCAGTTGCCGTCCCAGTAGGGACCGGCGGGGTCGTCGACGTAGGTGCCCAGGCCGAGGGGGTGGAGCAGGAATCCCTGCCAGTTGTTCCAGGTGGCGTCGGCGGCGAAGTTGTTGACCACCAGGCCCCACCCGACGACCGAGGCGCCCGCCATCGTGGCGATGGAGGTCCAGTCGACGCTGCCGTAGCGGCCGCTGCTGTCGAACAGCGCCTCGTCGTCGTAGTCGCGCTTGCGGAGCGCGATGTCGGCGATCATGATCCCCGCCCACGCGGCCAGGGGCACACCGAGGGTGATCAGGAAGCTCTGGAACGGCCCGAGGAAGTCCTCGGCGAAGAAGACCACCCAGATCGTGCCGGCGGTCAGGATGAGGCCGTCGACGAACGCCGCCGCGGGCCGCGGGATCCGCACGCCCAGCGAGAGGAGCGTCAGGCCCGAGGAGTAGATGCCGAGGACGGCGCCGCTGACCAGCGCGAGGATCGCGGCCAGGAGGAACGGCACGAGGAACCAGGTCGGCAGCAGCGTGCCGAGGGTGCCGATCGGGTCGTCGACGATGCCGGCGCTCAGCTCGGCGGACGAGCCCGCCAGCAGCAGCCCGAAGACGACGAGCAGCACCGGGGCGACGGCGCCGCCGAAGGTGTTCCAGGCGACGATGGCCGACCCCTTGGCCTCGCGCCGCTGGTAGCGCGACCAGTCGGCGGCGATGTTGATCCAGCCCAGCCCGAAGCCGGTCATCACCATGACCAGCGCCCCGACCATCTGCTGGGCGCTGCCGCTGGGGATGTCGCTCACGGCCGTCCAGTCGATCTCGTCGAGGGTGAGGCCGACGTAGACCAGCGTCGCGATGCCGGTCAGCCAGGTGAGCACCGACTGCATCCGCATGATCACGTGGTAGCCGGCGACACTCGCCGCGACGATCAGGGCCGCGACGACGACGGTCGCCACGACCTGCGTCGTGGTGCCGCCCGACCAGCCGAGCTGCTCGAAGATCGTCGCCGTCGCGAGCACGGCGAGGATCGCGAGGAAGGTCTCCCACCCGATGGAGACCAGCCACGACACGACGCCGGGCACCTTCTGCCCGTCGACGCCGAACGCCGCGCGGCTGAGCACCATCGTGGGCGCGGAGCCCCGCTTGCCGGCGATGGCGATGATCCCGCACAGCGCGAACGACACCACGATGCCGACCACCGAGACCACCAGGGCCTGGAGGAACGAGATCCCGAAGCCCAGCACGAACGAGCCGTAGCTGATGCCGAAGACCGAGACGTTGGCCGCGAACCACGGCCAGAACAGGTCGCGCGGGCGCGCCGTGCGCGCGGACTCCTCGATGATCTCGATGCCGGTGGTCTCGACGCCGAGGCGGCGGGCCTGCTCCAGGCCCGACGCCGGGGTTGTGGTGTGGCTCATGACCGCATCGTCGCGCACCGGTGGCCCGGTATCCAGCACCGACGTGCGTCAGGCACGGACGAGCACCTCACCGTGCAGGACGGAGAACCAGCCGTCGGGGTCGGTCGCCCAGGCGCGCCAGGCGGCGGCGACCTGCTCGAGCTCCTCGGGCGAGGCGCGGCGCTCGGCGACGAGCTGGCGGGCCAGCGCGGTCGAGGTGATGCGGTCGGCCCAGAGGCCGCCCCACCACTCGCGGTCGGCCGGGGAGGCGTAGCACCAGGTGGACGACCCGGCGACCACGTCGGTGGCGCCGGCGGCGTGCGCCCAGGCGAGGAGCATCCGGCCCGCGTGGGGCTCGCCCCCGTTGGCGCGCGCGGCGGCCTCGTAGAGCTCGAGCCACCGGTCGAGGCCGCCCGACGCGGGATGCCAGGAGAAGTGGCCGTAGTCGCTGTCGCGGACGGCGACCACGCCACCCGGTCGGGTCGCCCGCAGCATCTCGCGGAGCGCCCCGACCGGGTCGGTGACGTGCTGGAGCACCTGGTGGGCGTGGACGACGTCGAACGCCCCGCCGAGGACACCGTCGACGTCGAGGGCATGGACGTCGCCCACCACCACCGTCGCGTTGGTGACGCCCTGGCGCTCGAGCTCGGTGCGCGTCAGCGCCGCCGCCTCCTCGTCGATCTCGACGGCCACGACCTCCCGCACGAGCCGGGCCAGGTCAGCGGTGATGGTGCCGGGACCCGACCCGACGTCGAGCAGGCGCTGCCCGTCGTGCAGGTGCGGCAGGAGGTGGGCCGCCGAGTTGGCCGCCGTGCGCCACCGGTGGGAGCGCAGGACGGCCTCGGCGTGCCCGTGGGTGTAGGTGCTCACTGACGTGCTGACTGGCGGATCAGCGCGCCGAGCTGCCCTCGGTGTAGTCGGCGTCGTGCGACTTGACCCAGGACATCAGCTTGCGCAGCTCGCGACCGGTCTGCTCGATCGGGTGGCTCTCGGCCGTCTCGCGGAACGCGGTGAACTCGGGCGACCCGTTGTCCATGTCGGTGATGAAGCGCTCGGCGAACGCGCCGTTCTTGATGTCGGCGAGCACGTCCTCCATGTTCTTCTTCACCTCGGGGGTGATCACCCGCGGGCCGGAGACGTAGTCGCCGAACTCGGCGGTGTCGGAGACCGACCAGCGCTGCTTGGCGATGCCGCCCTCGTACATCAGGTCGACGATGAGCTTGAGCTCGTGGAGGCACTCGAAGTAGGCCACCTCCGGCTGGTAGCCGGCCTCGGTGAGCACCTCGAAGCCGTACTGCACGAGCTGGGAGGCGCCACCGCAGAGCACCGCCTGCTCGCCGAAGAGGTCGGTCTCGGTCTCCTCGGTGAAGGTGGTCCTGATGCCGCCGGCGCGCAGGCCGCCGATGGCCTTGGCGTAGGACAGCGCGAGGTCCCACGCCTTGCCCGACTCGTCCTTCTCGACCGCGACGAGCACCGGCACGCCGCGCCCGTCGACGTACTCGCGGCGCACGAGGTGGCCCGGGCCCTTGGGGGCGACCATGATGACGTCGACGCCGTCGGGCGGGGTGATGTAGCCGAAGCGGATGTTGAAGCCGTGCCCGAAGACGAGGGTGTCGCCCGGGGTGAGCGCCGGCTCGATCTCCTGGGCGTAGAGCGTGCGCTGGTGCTGGTCGGGAGCCAGGATCACGATCACGTCGGACTCCTCCGCCGCCTCGCGGGGGGTGAGCACGCGCAGGCCCTCGGCCTCGGCCTTGTCGCGGCTCTTGGAGCCGGGCTGCAGCCCGATCCGGACGTCGACGCCGGAGTCGCGGAGCGACAGGGCGTGGGCGTGGCCCTGGCTGCCGTAGCCGATCACCGCGACGTTCTTGCCCTGGATCAGGCTCAGGTCGGCGTCGTCGTCGTAGAACATCTCAGCCACTGGGGGCTCTCCTTCGTCGGTGTGTTGCTCGGGGTGGATCAGTTGGGTGGGATCAGGTGGGGGTGGATCAGGTGGCGATGGCGGACACGGGTGCGGGCACGGCGACGGGGCGCTGGGTGCGCTCGCTGATCGAGCGCGAGCCGCGCCCGATGGCCACCATGCCGGACTGCACGAGCTCGCGGATGCCGAAGGGCTCGAGCACCCGCAGCAGGTCGGCGAGCTTGTCGGAGTTGCCGACGGCCTGGACCGTGACGGCGTCGGGCGCCACGTCGACGACCTTGGCGCGGAAGAGCTGGACGGCGTCGAGCACCGCACCGCGGGTGGCGGCGTCGGCACGGACCTTGACCAGGAGCAGCTCGCGGTTGACCGACCCGGGGCCGTCGAGCTCGACGATCTTGATGACCTCGACGAGCTTGTTGAGCTGCTTGGTCACCTGCTCGAGCGGCGACTCGTCGACGTTGACCACGATGGTCATCCGCGAGACCTCCGGGTGCTCGGTCGGGCCGACCGCCAGGCTGTCGATGTTGAAGCCGCGGCGGGAGAACAGGCTCGCGATGCGGGCCAGGACGCCCGGCTGGTTCTCGACCAGGACGCTCAGCGTGTGCTTGTTGGCGGCGCTCATGCCCGGACCTCCCAGTCGTCCTGCACGTCCTCGAACTGCGGCGCGAGGTCGCGTGCGTACTTGATCTCGTCGTTGCTGGTGCCGGCGGCCACCATCGGCCACACCATCGCGTCGCGGTGGACGCGGAAGTCGACGACGACCGGCTGGTCGTCGATCGCCATGGCCTTCTCGATCGTGGCGTCGACCTCGTCGGGCGACTCGCACGCCAGGCCCACGCAGCCGTAGGCGTCGGCCAGCTTGACGAAGTCGGGGATCCGCTTGGAGTGCAGGTCGGTGTTGGAGTAGCGCTCGTTGTAGAACAGCGTCTGCCACTGGCGCACCATGCCGAGCGACTCGTTGTTGATGATCGCGACCTTGATCGGGATGTCGTTGATCGCGCAGGTGGCGAGCTCCTGGTTGGTCATCTGGAAGCAGCCGTCGCCGTCGATCGCCCAGACGGTGCTGTCGGGCATGCCGACCTTGGCGCCCATCGCGGCGGGGACGGCGTAGCCCATCGTGCCGAGGCCGCCGGAGTTGAGCCACGTGTTGGGGTTCTCGTAGCCCACGAAGTGGGTCGCCCACATCTGGTGCTGGCCGACGCCGGAGCAGTAGATCGCCTCGGGGCCGGCGATGGCGCCGAGCCGCTCGAGGACGTACTGCGGCGCGAGCGAGCCGTCGGTGGGGGCGTCGTAGCCGAGCGGGTACTTCTGCTTGACCCCGGCGAGGAACGCCACCCACGCCTCGTAGTCGCCGTCGGCGCCCTCGGCCTGCAGGAGCTCGACGAGCTGGGAGATGACCTCGCGGCAGTCGCCGACGATCGGGACGTCGGCGTGGCGGTTCTTCCCGATCTCGGCCGGGTCGATGTCGGCGTGGATCACCAGCGCGCCCGGGGCGAAGGAGTCGAGGTTGCCGGTGACCCGGTCGTCGAAGCGCGCACCCAGGCTGATGATCAGGTCGCTCTTCTGCAGCCCCGCGACCGCGGCCACGGTGCCGTGCATGCCGGGCATGCCGAGGTGCTGGGGGTGGCTGTCGGGGAACGCGCCGCGCGCCATCAGCGTGGTCACGACGGGGATGCCGGTCAGGGCGGCGAGCTGGGCGAGCTCGCGCGACGCGCGGGCCCGGATCACGCCACCGCCGACGTAGAGGACGGGACGCTTGGCCTCGCGGATGAGGCGCACCGCCTCCTTGATCTGCTTGGGGTGCGGGATGGTCACCGGGCGGTAGCCCGGCAGGTGGAGCTCGTCGGGCCAGGCGAACGTCGTCGGGGCCTGCAGCGCCGACTTGGCCACGTCGACCAGCACCGGGCCGGGCCGACCGGTCGAGGCGATGTGGAACGCCTCGGCGACGGTGCGCGGGATGTCGGCGGGGTCGGTCACCAGGAAGTTGTGCTTGGTGATCGGCATCGTGATGCCCCGGATGTCGGCCTCCTGGAAGGCATCGGTGCCGATCATCGAGGCACCCACCTGCCCGGTCACCGCGACCATCGGCACCGAGTCCATGTAGGCGTCGGCGAGGGGCGTGACCAGGTTGGTCGCGCCCGGACCCGAGGTCGCCATGCACACGCCCACCCGGCCGGTGGCCGCGGCGTAGCCCTGCGCGGCGTGGCCGGCGCCCTGCTCGTGCCGGACCAGGATGTGCCGGATGCGGGTGGAGTCCATGAGCGGGTCGTAGGCCGGGAGGATCGCACCGCCCGGGATGCCGAAGATGTCGGTCACGCCGGCCGCCTCGAGGGACGTCACCAGGCTCTGTGCGCCCGTGACCGGTCCGCTTCCCTGTCCGCCCTGCTGCGTCATGTCCTTCTCTCTCCTGCTGCGTCTACGTCGGCTCTGGGCCATGAAAAAACCCCTCGGCCCGGTGGGCGACGAGGGGTGACGCGCGTGCGTTGGGCCGGTGGCCGTCAGCTCACGCGTCGCGTGCGTACAAGAATCTCGGTGCGCATGCGACATACCGTCGTCGCCGGGGTGGTCCGGCGTCAAGCAAGTGTGACAGGCGTCCCACCATTCGGAACGCGAGTCTCGCGATGTGGAGAACAGGCGTCGTTCAGCCGCGCTCCAGCGGCGTGCAGATGCACGACCGGTTGCCGTCGGCGTCCTCCACGACCCAGAACGCCGGGGCGTCGGCGTCGCTCACGAGGCGCCCGCCGGCGTCGAGCACGGCCTGAAGCCGCCGCTCGGCCTCGTCGTGCGGCACCCACACGTCGAGGTGCCAGCGCTGCTCGTGGTCGCGCTCGGGCAGTGGCGCCCCGCCATCCCCGTCGGGCGTCTGGAACCACACCCCGGGCACCTGCCCGCTCGGGTCGACGACCCCACCGGGGCCGGCCTGCGCGCCGAGCAGGGCGGCGTAGAAGTCGCCGAGCCGCTCGGCGGAGGCCGTGTCGAGCGCCGGCTCGATCTCGGTGAGCCCGGAGACGTCGGCCACCGCTCCGAGCTCGGCGGCCAGCTCGCTGATCCGCCGGGCCAGGTCGAGGTCACGGCTGGTGATGCCTCCGACGTCGTGGCTGCTCAGCGTCACGACGACCTCCGGATAGGTCAGCGTGACGTCGGGGTGGTGGCCGGCCTCCTCGGCGGCCGCACCGATCCGGTCGACCAGCGTCAGGCCGGTGGCGAAGTCACCGGTGCGGAAGCGGGCCTTGAGTCGGTTGAGCACCTTGCGCCAGTCGTCGAGGCCGGCGGCGAGGATGTCGTCGTGGCGCAGTCGTGCCTTCGGATCGCTCATGGGCCCGACCCTGCCACTCGGCACCGACGGCGACCACCCCCGTCGGCTCAGGCCAGGGTCTGGGTGATCTCGTGGGTGGCGTCGTCGACGACGACGCGCGCCAGGGCGCCGTTGACCAGGGGCAGGTGGGGCGGCACGTGCCCGATCTCGAGGTCCCACACGATCGGCAGGTCGAGACGACCCACGGCATCGAGCACGGCCTCGCGCTGGGTGAGGTCGGGGTGGTCGGGCGCGCCCGTGCGGCCGACGAGCACCGCGGCCGCCCGGTCGAACCAGCCCGCCAGCCGGAGGCCGTGGAGGAAGCGGCAGATGTCGACAGCGTGGTCCTCGCACGCCTCGACGTAGACGATCGTCGGCTCGTCGAGGCCCTCGGCCCAGGCCCGCACGTCGCCGTACGGCGTGCCGGCGAGGTTGGCGACCGTCTCGATGCAGCCGCCGATCAGCCGCCCGGACACGTCGAGCGATCCGCCGCCCTCGACCTGCCACGACCCGGTGCCCACGTGGGTCCACTCCGTCGCCCGGGGGTCCTGCTCGAAGCGCACCCAGTCGGTGACCAGCCCGGAGTCGCGCTGCACGAACGGACCGGGCCCGCCGGCCAGGTCGAGCCAGTGCAGCAGCCCGTCGGGGACGGCGTACGGCGTGTCGGCGAGGTTGTCGCCGTGGATCGTGGCCCAGCCCAGGCGGGTGGTCAGCGGGACGAGGACGGTCGAGAGGTCGGAGTAGCCGACGAGCCAGGTCGGCTCGGCCGCGGCGAGCGCGTCCCAGTCGAGCAGGTCGACGAGGTCGATCGCGGTCTCGCCGCCCCACGGCGGGATGACGCACGCGATGTCGGGATCGGCCAGCATCCGGGTGAGCTCGTCGGCGCGCTGCTGGGCCGGGCCGGCAGTCAGCCCGCCCCCGACCAGGAACTCGCCGACCTCCACCTCGTAGCCGCGCCCGCGCAGCCAGTCGACGCAGAAGTCCATCCGCGCCACGCCGTCGCCCTCGACGCCCGCCGACGGGGCGGTCACCCCGATCCGGTCGCCGGGGCGCAGCGGGCGTGGGAAGAGGGGTGCTCGGGCCATGGCACCAGTCTGGCACTGTGTGTCCATGGCTTTGGGCGACATCGCGCGGCAGGCGATCCATGCCGGCACCGTGGTGCCGCGGCTCTACGTGGCGGCGGTGCAGGCCGGCCTCGGACCCGCCGGCGCGCTCGAGGTGCTGCGGCTCTCCCGGGCCGCCCTGCAGATCGCGGCGGCTCAGGGCCGTGGCGTGCCGGGCCGCGCCAACGCGATGCGCCACTTCATGTGGCAGGCGGTGCTGACGGCACGGTTCGGGGTGGAGACCGCCCGGGCGATCGCCACGGCGCAGGAGTCCGGCTCGTCCGCCCGCCACGACTCGCGGGTCGACGAGCACAACAACGCCGTGGGGCAGGAGTACGGCGCCACCAACGCCGCCGAGCTCGGGGGCACGGACGCGATGCGGCGCCTCGTGCCGGTCGCCCTGGCGAAGTGGGACTCCGGCGAGCTGGTCTGGGTCACCCGGCGCTGACGTGGTCGTGACCCGGCGCGAGGAGGCGGCGGACGGTGTCGATGAGCACCTCGCGCTGCCCCGCCGCCGTGAACGACTCATCCACCGCGAGGCGCCCCAGGAAGCCGTCGACCACGACGAGCAGCCAGGCGGTGAGGTCGGCTGCCGACAGGTCGGTGCGGGCCTGGCCCGCGGCCTGGGCGCGGGCGACCCAGGGGCCGAGACCCTCCTCCAGCACGCGGGTGTCGCGGGCGAGCGCCGCCTCGACCTCGCGCTCCCCCATCACCGCCCCGACCGCCCGGACGAAGCCCGCGAGCCGGGGGTCGGCCATCTCGTCGGCGGTGTGCGCGAGGTGCGCCTCGATGACGGCCATCGGGTCCTCGTCGGCCGGCCGGGCGGCGAACCACTCCCGCGTCTCCTCGGTGCCGAGCTCCAGGATCGCCAGGAGCAGCGACTGCTTGGTCGGGAAGTAGTGGAAGAAGGTGCCCGAGCCGATGCCGGCCTCCCGGCAGATGGCGGCGGTCGAGGTGCCGGCGTACCCCGTGGCCGCGAAGCAGGTCAGCGCAGCGTCGATGATCAGCAGCCGGCGAGCCAGGTGCTTCTCCGGGTCTACGGTGCGGGCCACCGGTCACCTCTCCCTTTCATGGAGTGCATGCTCTAGTATTCCATCCCATGGGGGACATCGAACGCTGGCACCTCGTCGAGGGCGGCCACGAGCACGTCGTCACTGTGGAGCAGCATGCCTTCACCCGCGAGGTGGCGTGGACCCGCGACGGCACCGAGGTGGGGCGCACGAAGACCTCCGACGACACGATCGTCCTGGCGCCGACGGGCGCGGACGGTGCCGTGCGCCTGCGGTGCGCGATCGTCGGCCCCACCCGCCGGGTCACCCTCCACGACGGAGAGGCCGAGGCGCACACGGGCCTCGGCGGCACCGACCTCGAGCCCGCGGCGGGGTCACGAGCGGCCAGGCGCGCCGAATGGATCGGTGCCCACCCCCACCTCCACACCGCACGGCAGACGGCGATCGCGGCCGCCGGCGTCGGGGTGCCGGTCCTGCTGGTCTGGCTGCTGAGCCTGGTGCCCTGGCCGAGCCTGGACATCCCCTGGCCCGACATCTCGCTGCCGTCGATCCCCTGGCCCGACCTGCCGTCGATCCCCTGGCCCGACATCACCCTGCCGTCGATCCCGTGGCCCGACATCGACCTCCCGTCGCTGCCGTCGCTGCCGGCGTGGACCGAGCCGGTCCGCCAGGTGCTGGTGCCGGTGCTCATCGCGTTCTTCCTCGCCCGCGGCGAGGTGAAGCGCCGGCGCCGGGCCGAGGAGAAGGCCAGGGCGGAGGCCAGGGAGAAGGCCGCGGAGGAGTCCGCGGAGGAGGCCAGGGAGGAGTCCCTCGACCTTGAGTCTCCTGGAGACTCAAGGCCCAGCGCCGTCACCGACCCCAGGCCGTGAGGCCCTCGCGGTCGTGCTCGCCGCCTGGCCACACCGCGCGCACCACGCCCGCCGCGGCGAGCGCCTTGCGGCAGCCCGGGCACGGCGGATCGGTGATGTAGGCGGTCGCCCCCTTGGTGTCCCTGGTCGCGAAGAGCAGGGCGTTGACCTCGGCGTGGATGGCGATGCAGAAGCCGGGCGTGCCGGGGCGGTCGTAGTCCCCGAGGCCGGGCACGTCGTCGTAGCCCAGCTGGCCGCGCGGGCAGGCCCCGCCCAGGCAGTCGTCCTCCCCCGGCGCCGCGCCGTTGTAGCCGGTGGCGATGATGCGGTGCTCGATGGTCAGGACGGCGCCGACGCGGCGGCGCGTGCACTTGGCCCGAGCGGCCACGGCGTCGGCGATGCCGAGGAAGTAGTCGTCCCAGCCGGGGACGGCGTGGTCCGGGGTCGCGGTGGTGGGTGCGCTCACGGGAGCACCGACTGCCCGATCGCGCCGGGGTTGTAGGCGACCTCCCAGCGGAATCCGTCGGGGTCGGCGAAGTAGCCGGAGTAGCCGCCCCACTCGCGCTCGGTGGCCTCCCGTACGTGCGCCGCTCCGGCCGTGCGTGCCTGCTCGAGCACGGTGTCCACGCCCGCCCTGGTGGCGAGGTTGTGGGCCAGGGTGATCGGCGGCACGCCACCGCGCGTCGGCGTCTTGCCCACCTCCTCGACGAAGAACGACTCGGCCCAGAGGCTCAGCACGACCTTGTCGGCGACCCGGAACATCAGCACCTCACCGACCTCGTGGAGCTCGGGCTCCCAGCCGAGGCCGTCGACGTAGAACTTTCGGGTCACCTCGAGGTCGCCCACGACGAGGGTGATGAAGCTGAGGCGCTGGTCCATGTCACTGCTCCTGGGGGGCGGCGGGCTCGGGCGGACGGGCGGCCAGGCGGACGCGCTGGCGCCCCATGGCGTCGAAGTTGCGGTCGTCGAGCCAGTCGGCGAGGGCCTGGCGCACACGCGGCCACTCGCGGTCGGTGATCGAGAACCAGTCGGTGTCGCGGTTGCGTCCCTTGACGACCACGGCGTTGCGGAACCGGCCCTCCCAGATGAACCCCAGCCGGATGGCGGCCCGGCGCGAGGGGGCGTTCAGGCTGTCGCACTTCCACTCGTAGCGGCGGTAGCCGAGGTCGTCGAACGCGTGGCGCATGAGGAGCGCCATCGCCTCGGTGGCGGCGCGGCTGCGCTGGAGCTGGCGGCCGAACGCGATGGCGCCCACCTCGATCGTGCCCATCGCGGGGTCGATGCGCATCAGGGAGCAGAATCCCGCTGCCCGGCCGGTCTCGACGGGGACGATCGCGTACATCACCCGGCCCGGGTCGGCGCCGCCCTCCGCGACGATGGCGGCGAGCCCGTCGCGGTCGCGCGGGCGCTCCCACGCCAGGTAGGTCCAGATCGGCTCGTCGTCCTCGCCGCACAAGGACGCGTAGAGGTCGTCGACGTGCTGGGGGCCGGCGGGCTCGAGGCGCACGCCCTGTCCCGCGAGCACCACGGCGGGGTCGGGCGGGGCGGCGGGGGTCCACTCGACCGGTCGACCGATGCGCTGGCCGTGGGCGTTGGTCCTCGGGGTGCCGCTCATCGCGCGGTCTCCCGCAGGGCCTCGGCGACCGCGGCGACGCCGCGCTCGACCTCCTCGAAGGACGTCGACAGGGGCGAGAGCCCGATGCGCAGCCCGCCCGGGTCGCGGTAGTCGGGGATGACGTCGCGCTGCCACAGCAGCGCGGTGACCTCGCGCATCCGGTCGTGGTGCAGGGTCACGTGGCCGCCGCGGCGGGCCGGGTCGCGGGGCGAGGCGAGGGTGACCTCGGGCAGGGACGCGTCGGCCAGCTCGACGGCGTACGACGTCAGCGCGACGGACTTGGCGCGGACCGCCTCGATGCCGGCGTCCTCGACCAGCTCGAGCATGCTCTGCATCGCGACCATGCCCAGGATCGGCGGGGTGCCGGAGATGAACCTGCGGATCCCGGGTGCCGGGGTGTAGCCGGGGCCCATCAGGAACGGGTCGGCGTGGCCCATCCAGCCCTGGATCGGCTGGGTGAGCTCGTCGTGGAGACGGGCGTTGACGTAGCCGAACGCGGGCGAGCCGGGCCCGCCGTTGAGGTACTTGTAGGTGCAGCCGACGGCCAGGTCGACGTCCCACGCGTCGAGGGCCACGGGCACGGCGCCGGCCGAGTGGCACAGGTCCCACAGCACCAGCGCGCCGGCGTCGTGGCTGATGCGGGTGAGCTCGGCGGCGTCGGCCAGCCAGGCCGAGCGGTAGGCGACGTGGTTGAGCACGACCAGCGCGGTGCGCTCACCGACCGCCTCGCGGAGCTGGTCGGCGGTGACGCCCTCGGCGGTGTCGACCTCGATCCAGCGCAGGGTCAGCCCGCGCTCGGCGGCGATGCCCTCGGCGACGTAGCGGTCGGTCGGGAAGTTGTCGGTGTCGACGACGATCTCGGTGCGAGCCGGGTCGGTGCGCACGGCGTGGTCGACCGCGGCCCGCATCAGCTTGTAGAGCCACACCGTGGTGGAGTCACCGATGGCGGTCTGGCCGGCGCCCGCGCCCAGGCAGGTGCGGGCCAGGTCGTCGCCGAGGGTCGTCGGCAGCTGCATCCACTGCTCGTCCCAGCCGCGGATCAGGCGCCCGCCCCAGTCCTGCTCCACGAAGGAGACCAGCCGGTCGGCCGTGGCGGCGACGGGACGCCCCAGGGAGTTGCCGTCGAAGTAGACGAGGTCGCTCGCGGCACCGACGAACCGGTCCCGGAAGCGGGCGAGCGGGTCGGCGGCGTCGAGCTCTGCTGCGGTCATCACGCCCGCAACCTATCCGCCGCCCCCGCCCGTCTCGACGTCAGTAGCAGACCGCCCCGTGCGCGGCGCTCTGGACCACCTTGCGGTACTTGCCGAGCACCCCGCGGGTGTACTTCGGCGGCAGCGGCTCCCAGCCCTCGGCGCGCGCCGCCAGCTCGGTCTCGTCGACGTGCACGTCGAGGGTCATGTTGGCCACGTCGAGCGTGATCTGGTCGCCGTCGCGCAGGAACGCGATCGGTCCGCCGTCGCTGGCCTCCGGCGCGATGTGGCCCACGCAGAGCCCGGTGGTGCCGCCGGAGAACCGGCCGTCGGTGATCAGCAGGACGTCCTTGCCGAGGCCGGCGCCCTTGATCGCGCCGGTGATGGCGAGCATCTCGCGCATGCCCGGGCCGCCCTTGGGACCTTCGTAGCGGATCACCACGACGTCGCCGGCGGTGATCGTGCCCTCGGCGAGCGCGTCGAGTGCCTTGCGCTCGCCGTCGAAGACCCGGGCCGTGCCGGTGAAGGTGGAGTCGTCGAAGCCTGCGCTCTTGACGACCGCCCCCTCGGGCGCGAGCGAGCCCTTGAGGATGGTCAGGCCGCCGGTGGCGTGGATCGGGCGGTCGAGCTGGCGCAGGATCTCGCCGTCGAGCGGCTTGGGGTCGAGGTCGGCGAGGTTCTCCGCCATCGTCTTGCCGGTGCAGGTGAGGACGTCGCCGTGCAGGTGCCCGGCGTCGAGCAGCGCGCGCAGCAGCACCGGGATGCCGCCGACGCGGTCGAAGTCGGTCCACACGAAGCGGCCGAACGGCTTCATGTCGGCCAGGTGCGGGACGTTGCGGCCGATGCGGGTGAAGTCGTCGAGGGTCAGGTCGACCTCGGCCTCGCGGGCGATCGCGAGGAGGTGGAGCACGGCGTTGGTGGAGCCGCCGAGCGCCATGGCCATCGCGATGGCGTTCTCGAAGGCCGGGCGGGTCATGATCTGGCGGGCGGTGATGCCCTGTCGCAGCATGTTGACCACGGCCTCGCCGGACTTGTGGGCGAAGCCGTCGCGGCGGCGGTCGACGGCCGGCGGGCTCGAGCTGCCCGGCAGCGACATGCCGAGCGCCTCGGCGACGCTGGCCATCGTGTTGGCGGTGTAGGCGCCTCCGCACGCGCCCTCGCCGGGACAGATGGCCCGCTCGATCTCGTCGACCTTCTCGCGGCTGATCTTGCCGGCCAGGCACGCGCCGACCGCCTCGAAGGCGTCGATGATGGTGACGTCCTTGCCGTCGACCTGCCCGGGCATGATCGTCCCGGCGTAGAGGAAGACGCTGGCCAGGTCGAGGCGCGCGGCAGCCATCAGCATGCCCGGCAGCGACTTGTCGCACCCGGCGAGCAGGACGGAGCCGTCGAGGCGCTCGGCCATCATCACGGTCTCCACGGAGTCGGCGATGACCTCGCGGCTCACCAGCGAGAAGTGCATGCCCTCGTGGCCCATCGAGATGCCGTCGGACACCGAGATCGTGCCGAACTCCAGCGGGAAGCCGCCCGCCGCGTGCACCCCGTTCTTGACCGCCTTGGCCAGCCGGTCGAGGGAGAGGTTGCAGGGGGTGATCTCGTTCCAGCTGGACGCGACGCCGATCTGGGGCTTCTCCCAGTCGTCGTCGCCCATGCCGACCGCCCGCAGCATGCCCCGGGCCGCGGCCTTCTCGAGCCCGTCTGTGACGTCGCGACTGCGGGGCTTGATGTCGGGTCCGTCGGCTGCGTGCGTCATGCCGTCAGGCTAGTAGCCCTCTCTCGGGGCCGTGCACGGTGTCTCACCGGGACGCCGAGGCGCTCCTCACGACGTTCGTCGAGATGCTCGGCCTCGGCGGCCAGCTGCCACACCGACGGGTGGTCGTCCGGGGTGCCGTGGACCAAGCGCAGGAGGCGTCGCCAGAACGGGCACGTCGTGGCTCGGATCGACGGGTCCCGCCGCGCCCGCGAGCGGTCGCGCGCACGGTGGTACTCGACCATCGTCGTCATCAGCGGTCGCGGGGTCCACCACCCGGTCGCCCTCAGGTCGGCGTGGGCGGGGAACCGGCTCCCGCCGTGCGTGCGGGCTCCGTCGTCCCGCATCGGCGTCACCTCCTCCCCCGTCTCCTCGTCGCGGTAGGTCACGGTGAGGCCGGCCATCCTGAGCAGCTCGTGCAGCACGCACGCCCGCGGACTGGTGCGCCCGGTCTCCCACCGCGCCACCACCGACTGCGAGACGTCGATCAGCGCGGCCAGCCCGCGCTGGGAGACCTCCAGGATCCGCCTGACCCGGCGGACCAGGCCGGGTATCCCGCCGTCGAACGGCCCCATCTCGAACCACTCCCACTCCTGCTCGGTCCACTCCGCCATCTCCGCGCTGGACGCGTCGTCGCGCCACGTCGTGCTCCCGCTCCCCATTCCCATCCCCGGCCTCCTGGTCGTGATCGCCTCGTCGCTCCATCACACGGCCGGCGACCGACAGGACCGGCGCGCTCTCCACAGCGGCCCCCGAACTGGCCCGAACGCCCGCCCCTGTGGACGTTCCCCGGCCCACCCCGGGCGACCGCCCACAGTCCGCCTCGGCCGGACTGGACCCTGAGTCTCTGACGGACTCACGGCGCAGCGGCGCGTTCGGCGCGCGCCGCGGAACGCGCCTTGAGCCTTGAGTCGCTCAGAGACTCAATTCCCAGTGCGGGGTGGGAGAGGGCCGGGGCGGGCGTGGGTGGGACGGCCTGCGCGTGCCCGGCAGGGGGCGCGGCTGCGTCAGGGGAGCTTCGCGGCGCGGACCACGAGCACGTCCGGCAGGTCCTTGTGGATCTCCTGCCAGGATGCTCCCTCGTCGGGCGAGGCCCAGACGCCGCCGTTGCGGCCGCCGAAGTAGAGACCCGGGACGTCGTGGTCGTCGACGCACATGGCGTCGCGCATGACGGCGGTGTAGTAGCCGTCGGGCAGGACGCCGTCGCCCAGCGGCTCCCACGACGAGCCGGCATCGGTGGTGCGGTAGACCCGGGCGCGCCCGTCGACGGGCCACCGGGCCTCGGCGGCGGTGATGGGGAAGTTGTAGGCGGTGTCGCCGCGGTGCGGGTGGGCGACCATGGCGAAGCCGAACTCCGTGGGCAGCCCCGGGGCGATGTCCTGCCACGAGGCGCCGCCGTCGTCGGAGCGGTAGACGCCACCGTGGTTCTGCAGGTAGAGCCGCTCGTGGTCGGCGGCGTCCCGGGCGACCTTGTGCACGCACTGGCCGAACTCGGGGTAGTTGCGCTCGCCGGGGAAGAACTCTGCCTTCACCCCGGTGTTGGAGGGCTGCCAGGTCTCGCCGCCGTCGGCGCTCGCGTAGACACCGCCGGTGGACAGTGCGGCCAGCACGCGCGAGGGGTCGTCCGGGTGCGGCAGGATCGTGTGGAAGGCCTGACCGCCGAAGCCCGCGTTCCACTCCGCGCGGTGCGGGTGGTCCCACAGACCGCGCACCAGCGAGAACGTCTCGCCGCGGTCCTCGGAACGGAAGATCGCACCGGGCTCGGTGCCCGCCCACACCACGTCGTCGCCGCCGTCGCGGGAGGGTCCAGGCTGCAGCTGCCACACCCGGGCCACGGTGGCGCCCGTGTCCTCCGGGAAGCGGACGGCCCCGTTGGGCGTCTCGTCCCACGTCTCGCCGAGGTCGTCGGAGCGCCAGACCTGCGGTCCGAGCCAGCTCGACGAGGCCCCGGCCAGCAACCGCGGCGCACTCCCCCGGGTGTCGGCCATGACGGAATAGACCTCCTCCATCGGGAAGTGCGGGCCTGTCCAGTCCCACGACTGTCGGGACTCGTCCGAGGTCCCGAGCCACATGCCCTTGCGGGTTCCGACCATGAGCAGGGTGCGCGACACGGTGAACCTCCGGGTGCGGGACGATGACTATTCCGATTAGGAACACTACTCTCGGAGCATCATGAGTCAAGACCTTCCGGTGACCGGCTACGCGATCCTCGGCCTCCTCACGTTCGGCGACGAGCTGACGGGCTACGAGATCAAGCAGCGCGCAGACATCACGCTGCGCTTCTACTGGGTCTCGCCGGCGATGAGCCAGATCTACACCGAGCTGCACCGCCTCACCGACCGGGGCCTCGTCCGCGCCGACGTCCGCCCCGAAGGCGGACGGGAGGTGACGTCGTACGCGATCACCGACGCCGGGCGGACGGCGCTGCGCACCTGGATGGACCAGACGCCCGCCGGCTTCCCGGTCCTCAAGCACACGGTCCTGCTGCGCCTGCTCATCGGCCACGTGAGCGAGCCGCACCAGACCAGGCAGATGCTGCGCGACTACATCGACGAGCTGCAGCAGGCCGCGTGGGACCTCGCCCACGTACGCGCGGCGCTGAAGGGCTCCGACGGGCCCGGCGAGCCGTTCCGGTTCCCCTCGCTCGTGGCCGACTGGGGCCTGGACTACTTCGCCGCCGAGCAGCGGCACGCGCGCCGGGCCCTCGCCAGCCTCGCGGCCGACGAGCCCACTGAATGACGACGGCTGAATAGGGTGGCCGGGTGACCCGGCGACCCAGCAGCGCCCTGCTCGGGCCGGTCGGCCTGGTGCTCGTGGGCATCCTGTCCGTGCAGCTCGGCGCGGCGATCGCCAAGGGGCTGTTCGACGAGATCTCGCCGACCTCGATGGTGTGGCTGCGCCTGGTCACCAGCGCGCTGGTGCTCGGCGCCATCACCCGCCCCCGGCTCACCGGCCGCACGCGCCGGGACTGGCTGGTCGTGCTCGGGTTCGGCGCCAGCCTCGCCACGATGAACTGGGCGATCTACCAGTCCATGTCCCGGATCCCGCTGGGGATCGCGGTGACGATCGAGTTCATCGGGCCGTTGTCGCTCGCCATCCTCGGGTCGCGGCGCGCCCGCGACCTCGTCTGGGTCGGCCTGGCCGGTGCCGGGGTCGCGCTCCTCGGCATCGAGCGCACGGGCCTCGACCTGCTCGGCGTGGCCTGCGCCCTGCTCGCCGGCGCGGCCTGGGCGGCGTACATCCTGCTCAGCGCGAGCACCGGCCGCCGGTGGGACGGGCTCGACGGGCTCGCCGTGGCCAGCGTCGTCGCCGCCACGGGGATGGCCCTGCCCGCCCTGATGAGCGCCGGTACGTCACTGTGGGACGGCCGTCTGCTGCTCCTCGGAGCGCTGGTGGGACTGCTCAGCTCGGTCATCCCCTACAGCTGCGAGCTGATCGCGCTGCGCAGCCTGCGTCCCGCGGTCTTCGGGATCCTGATGAGCCTCGAGCCCGCAGCCGCGGCCCTCGCAGCGATCGTGGTGCTGCAGGAGCACCTCTCGCCGCTCCAGTGGCTGGCCATCGCCTGCGTGGTGGCGGCATCTGTCGGAGCCACCCGGTCCGGGTCCGCCCCCGGCGGGACGCCCGGCCGCCGCGACGGTGGCGGCGGTGAGCATTGGACAGCACCCGGCACACTGGCGACATGACGAGCAGCCCCCTGAGATCGCGACTGCTCCTCAGCTCGCTGGTCCTGGCGCTCGGCGTCACCGCGGGCTGCGCGAGCACCGAGCCCGACCCGATGCCGCGCACCACCCAGCCGACGGACCTGCCCGAGCAGCCGACGCCCACCGAGGCGCCTGGCTCGGAGTCCACGTCCGGGGCGTCGTCCGGCCGGCCCGAGGTCGTCGACACCCTGGTGGAGGACCTGGAGGTGCCGTGGGGGGCTGACTTCCTGCCCGACGGCACCGCCGTGGTCACCGAGCGCATCTCCGGCCGGGTCCTCGGCATCGACGAGGGCGGCGAGGTCACCACGCTCGGAACGATCGCGGACGCCGCCCCCCAGGGCGAGGCCGGGCTGCTCGGCGTCGCCGTGTCGCCGGACTTCGACTCCGACCGCACGCTCTTCCTCTACCTGACCACCGCCACCGACAACCGCGTCGTCAAGGCCCGGCTCGACGGCACCCGGCTCAGCAGCCCGACGGTCGTCCTCGACGGCATCCCGGCCGGGTTCATCCACGACGGCGGCCGGATCGCGTTCGGCCCCGACGGCCACCTCTACGTGACGACCGGCGAGACGGGTGACCCCGACCTCGCCCAGGACCCCGAGAGCCTGGCCGGCAAGATCCTCCGGATCACTCCCGACGGCGACCCGGCGCCGGGCAATCCCGACCCCGACTCCCCCGTCTGGTCGCTGGGCCACCGCAACGTCCAGGGCCTGGCCTGGGACGACGAGGGCCGGCTGTGGGCCTCGGAGTTCGGCGACTCGGAGTGGGACGAGCTCAACCTCGTCGAGAAGGGCGGCAACTACGGCTGGCCCCGCATCGAGGGGGCCGGCGACGACCCGGACTACGTCGACCCGCAGGTGGTCTGGCCCGTCGACCAGGCCTCGCCGAGCGGCTTGGCGTTCGCCGATGGGCACCTCTGGATGGCCGGTCTCCGCGGCCAGCGCCTGTGGCGCATCGCGGTCTCCGAGGACGGCGAGGCGGCCAAGCCCCGCGCGTTCCTCACCGAGGAGTTCGGCCGGCTGCGCACCGTCGCCGCGGCGCCCGACGGCCTGCTCTGGGTCACCACCTCCAACCGCGACGGGCGGGGCCAGCCGACCCCGGCCGACGACCGCATCGTCCGCGTCCGACCCTGACCCAGCACTGACCCGGCGCTGACCCGGCCGCGCTGCTCAGCCCGGACGTACGACGGCGCGGCGAGCCGCCCGGCGCAGCGTGGTGAGGATCGCCGGGCCCAGCACCACGATCGCGATGCCGGTCGTGATGGCGCGACCGGTGTCCCAGCTGCCGGTGGAGGTGAGGAGCGTGTAGACGAGGAACCGGTGGGCGTTCTCGAGCAGTGGCGCGCCGGCGACGTAGGCGAGCGAGCCCTCGTGGCCGGGGACGACGATGCCGAGCGCGAACGGCCAGAAGCTGAGGTTCATCAGCATGCCGAAGAGGTAGGACGCGACGACCGCGTAGACCACCAGCATCGCGATCTCGGCACGACCGCCGACCCGGCGGGGCAGCAGGCCCGCGCCCATGCCGACCCAGGCCGAGCAGATCATCTGGAACGGCAGCCACGGGCCGACCCCGGCGGTCAGCAGCGCCGAAGCGAAGATCGAGGTGCACCCGAGCACGAACCCGAACCCCGGCCCGAACACCCGTCCACCCAGCACCAGCAGGAAGAACACCAGCTCGATGCCGCCCGTCCCCGCGCCGAGCGCCCGCATCACGGCGTTGATGGCGGACAGCACGCCCAGAACGGCGAGGACGCGCGCGTCCATGCCGCCCTCCCCCATCTCCGCGAGGACGACGACCATCACGAGCGGGAGCAGCGCGAGGAAGAGGAACGGCGGCTCGACCCGCTCCCCGGGCTGCACCTCCAGCAGCAGTGGCCAGCACAGCATCATCAGCCCCGCGACGGAGGCCAGGATCAGCACGGCCGCCGTGCGCGGCCCGATGGGCAGGGCGACCCCGGACGCGACGTCGGACCGGGGCCGGTCGACGGTGCTCACGGGCCCTCCCCCGTGCCGTCGCGCGTGGCCGCGCGGTCGGCCAGGGCGGCCGCGACCTCCTCGACGACCAGCCACGGCGGGCCGAGCACCTTGGTGACCTGCGGGGCGAACGACGGTGACTCGGCCAGCACCCGGCGCGGCGGACCGCTCGACACGACCTCCCCCTCGGCCATCACGACCACCTCGTCGGCGACGTGCGCGGCGAACTCCACGTCGTGCGTCGCCAGCAGGACGGCGTGGCCGTCGGCGGCGAGGCCCGCGACGATGCGGGCCAGCTCGGACTTGCCGGCGTAGTCGAGGCCGCGGGTCGGCTCGTCGAGCAGCACGACGGGCGGCCGCGCGGCGAGCACGACGGCGAGCGCGAGCGCGAGACGCTGCCCCTCCGACAGGTCACGGGGGTGGATCGTCTCGTCGATCCCCGGGGCGAGGCGGTCGAGGAGCGCGCGGCAGGTGCCGGGACCGGCGTCGGCACCGGTGTCTGCCGCCGCGCACTCCTCGGCGACGGTCTCCAGGTAGAGCAGGTCGGCGGCGGTCTGCGGCACCAGCCCGACGTGGGTACGCCGCGCCGCGGGCGCGAGCGTGGCGGGGTCCTCGCCCGCGACGTCCACCGAGCCCGCCCGTCGCTTGCCGGAGCCCTGGAGCGCCCAGATCAGGCTGGACTTGCCCGACCCGTTGCGCCCCATGAGGACGGTGACCCGGCCCGAGGACAGCGTCAGGTCCACCTCGCGCACGGCGACGTGGGAGCCGTGGACGACGGTGACCCCGCGCGCGACGAGGAGGGGGTCGGCGGCGGGCTGCGGCACTGGCACGGCGGGGGTGAGCTCGGGGAGCGAGCGGGCACGCCGCCGCGCGTCGCGCACGGTGAGCGGGAGGGGTTCCCAGCCGGCCAGGCGGCCGAGCTCCACCAGCGGTGGTGCGACCGGCGAGTCGGCGAGCACCACCTGGGGGTCGTCGACGCGGATGCCTCCGTCCCCCGTCACCAGGCAGATCCGGTCGGCGAAGGGCACGACCCGCTCGAGCCGGTGCTCGGCCAGTAGGACCGTCAGGCCCAGGTCGTGCACGAGCCGGGTGATCGTCGCGAGGACGTCCTCGGCGGCGGTCGGGTCGAGCGCGGAGGTCGGCTCGTCGAGGACCAGCACCCGCGGGCTGGTGGTGAGGACCGCGCCGATCGCGACCCGCTGCTGCTGGCCACCGGAGAGCGTACGGAGGTCGCGGGCCCGGAGGTCGGCGATCCCCAGCAGGTCGAGGGTCTCCTCCACGCGGCGTCGCATCGTCTCGGGAGCGGTGCCGAGCTGCTCCATGCCGTAGGCGAGCTCCTCCTCGACGGTGTCGGCGACGAACCCGGCGAGCGGGTCCTGCCCGACGTAGCCGACGAGGTGCGCCCGCTCGCGCGGCGGCTGCTCGACGATGCTGCGTCCGTCGAGCAGGACGTCCCCGGTGAGCACCCCGCCGGTGAAGCGCGGGACCAGCCCCGTGACGACGCCCAGGAGCGTCGACTTGCCCACCCCCGTGCGCCCCGAGACGAGCACCAGCTCGCCCTCCTCGAGGCTCAGGTCGACGCCGGCCAGCACCTGGCGCCGGTCGTAGCGGAAGCCGACGTCGCGCAGCTCGATGACCCCGGCACCAGGGGTCCGTGGCGCGCTCATGCGGCCGCCTCGCGTCGTACGGGGGCCGTGGCAGGCACCGGGGTGGTCACGGCCGGGAGCGTGCCGAGGACGCCGAGCACCAGGGCGAGCGGCGAGAGGTAGGGCGCGACGTCCACACCGGGGTAGGCGACCGCGACCTCCGTGTGGCTCACGTACCAGGCCAGCACGGCGACGGCGACGCCCACGCCCGCGGTGACGAGCTCGGGCCCGCGCCACGGGTCGGGGCGGTAGCGGGTGCGGTGCACGCGGCGCCCGGAGCTGACCATGCCGAGCACCGCGACGCTCGCGCCCGCCGCCAGCATCGGGAGCGCGAGGACGCGGGGCGCGGTGGGGTCGAGCCAGGCGTACGTGCCGACGCAGATGCCGGTGAGGGCGAGCAGGAGCAGGGAGCCGGTCGTCCATCGCTCTCGGGCCGTCGCGCCGCCCGAGCGGCCGTAGCCGCGGGCGTCCATCCCGGCGGCCAGGGCAAGGGAGCGTTCGAGAGCGTCCTCGAGCACCGGCACCAGGAAGCGGCGGAGCCGCCCGACGCCCGAGGTCGCGCCGCCGCGGAGCGCCTGCGCGGCGCGGACGCGGCGGGCGCTGTCGGCGAGCTGGGGGAAGATCGTCACCGCGACGACGAGGGCGGTGCCGATCTCGTAGAGCGCGGGCGGCACCGACGCGAGCAGGCGCTTGGGGTTGGCCAGCGAGTTCGCGGCGCCGACGCACAGGATGATCGTGGCCAGCCGGAGCCCGTCGTAGAGGCCGGCGAGGAGGGCCTCGCTGGTCACCGGCCCGAGCAGCCGGACGCCCGCCGCCCAGTCGGGCAGCGGCACCTCCGGCAGGTCGAGCAGGACGTGGCCGACCTCCTGCCCGCCGAAGACGATGCGGAAGACGACGCGCAGCACCACGGTCAGCAGCGCCAGGAGGACGTAGAGCCGGAACGATCGACCGAAGGGATGACCGGATCGGCGCGCCATCACGACCACCGTCGCCGACCCCATGACGAGGAGCAGCAGCAGCGGGTTGGTGGTGAGCGAGGCAGCAGTGGCCAGCCCGATCGCCCAGGTCCACCAGGCGAGCGGGTGCAGGTCACGCGGCAGCGCCGCCGATCCGGTCACGGGTGTCAGACCCCCCGTCGGCGGCGCGTCACGACCGCACCGACCGCGATCGCGACCCCGAGCAAGCCGAGCACGCCCCAGGTGAGGGCGGCCGGCACCCGCGTGGGCGCGTCGGCGCTGGGCGTGGCCGCCTCGGAGGACGCACCCGGCGCCTGGCCGTCGGAGGCCTCGCCGTCGGCGCTGGACGTTGAGTCTCCGGGAGACTCACCGCGCCCGGACCCCTTCGCCCCCTTGGCCGACTCCTTGTCGGACAACGTGTCGGAGTCCTTGTCCGACCCCTTGTCCGACCCCTCGCCCGATCCGTCGCCGGCACCGTCGGGACCCTCGCTGCGCCGTGAGTCTCCTGGAGACTCACTGTCCAGTGCGGGCGCGGAGGGGTCGCCGGACGCGCTCGGGGACGATGACGCCGACGGGCTCGAGCCACCCCCGGAGCCACCGGAGTTGGTGGCGGGGCCGCTGGGCTGCGAGCCGCCGCCCGAGGCGCCGGATCCACCCGATCCGCCTCCGGACCCGGCGGAGCCGCCGGTGCTGGGCGAGGCGCTCGGGGAGGTGCCCTGCGAGGGCGACGGCGTCGGGGACGACGGGGACGGGGAGGGCGACGGGGTCGCGGTCTTCGTCACCGGGGGCGCGATGCCCGGCGGGACGTTGGAGCCGGCCGAGCGGTCCTGCTGCCACGACCACGCCACCGAGCCGCCCGCCGGCACCGTCTGCGAGCCGACGCCGGAGGAGGAGTAGGTCCACGCCGCCTTCGACCCGTCGGCCCACCACATGCCCCAGTAGGCGTTGGGCGGGGAGGTGTTGACGCACGGGTCGCTCGCGGGGACGCCGTTGATCCGGCACACGAAGCCGGGCTGACGGGTGGCGTAGGTGATGCCGACCCCGACCGAGGCGAAGATCGCCGCGGCGCTCTTGCCGCCCCCGTCCGCTGCACAGGCGGTGACCATGCTGCCGCCGAGCTCGCGATAGTCGACGACCACGCTCACCCCGCCCGCGGAGGCGCAGGTCGCGGCGCCGGCCGGGGACGCCGCCCCGAGGGCGACCGCGGGAGCGAGGACCAGCAGCAGCGCGACGAGCACGCGGTGCACGGCGCGGGCCGTCATCGCGACGCCACCGTCGTCGAGCCGGAGCGCAGGGCGGCGAACTGCCCGACGGCCCGGATCCGGACCTTACCCCGCCCCCCGGGCAGCGCGACGCGGGCGAGGAACCTGCCCTTGGCGTCGGCGCGACCCGTGGCGACCGTCGTGCCGGCGATCCGCAGGCGCACCTTCTCCCCTGCGGCGAGACGACGGACCAGCACCCGCGTGCGGGGGCCGTCGCTGGCGAGCGTGGACACGGCGAGGGTCCGCTTGCCGAGCACGCGGACCCGGCCGGTGGCCCGGCCGTCCGAGCCGGTCAGGACGTACGTCGCCGCACCGGTCGTGCGCGGCAGCCGCACCACGCGGGCCAGCACGCCGTCGGAGCCGACGACGACGGTGGCGCCCGAGATCCCGGGACCACGGAGGGCGAAGCGGGCGCCCGGAGTCGCGCCGATCACCTCCAATGCCACCTTGCTGCCGCCCTTGTGGAAGCCGGCCGGCCCGGCGAGGCGGACGCCGGCGACCGACCCGCGCGCGGACTCGGCCGCCCCGACGAGGACGGTGTGGGTGGTGGCGCCGTCGCGGCCGGTGAGCGTGTAGGTCGCCGCGCCGGCGGCAGCGGGAAGGACGACCAGGGCGGTCAGGATGCCGTCGGAGCCCACGACGGCGGTGCGGGTGCCGTCGATGCCGGGCCCGGTGAGGCAGAAGCGGTCCCCCGGCGCCCCGCCGGTCGCGGTGAGGGTGGCGGTCGATCCCGGCTCGCTCCCGGTGGAGGTCGCGGTGAGCGCCTTCGCCGAGCCGCGGGCGTGGGTGAGACCGGCGACGGCCTGCACGGTCGCGCGCCACCACTGGTCGCGGCCGGCTCCGATGCCGGCCGTCGCGGCGCCGTCCAGCGCCGCCCGGTCGTAGGCGAGGGCCCCCTCCTCGTCGGCGAGCGGCGAGCCGTCCGGCTGGGCGCCGACCTGGAGCGTGGCGACCCAGTCGGCCGCGCGTCCGGACCGCTCGCAGGCGCCCGTGACGGCGAACGCGCTCGCGGCGAGCCCGGTGCTGTTGGTGTTGGGGTCTGGGGTGAAGGGGCTGCCGCCGAACGAGCCGTCGGCGCGCTGGGTGGTCGCGAGCCACTCGACGGCCCGGGTGATCGCCCGGTCGACGGCCGCGGGCCGCGGCGAGACCTTCGCGAGCTGGACGACCGCGAAGGCGGTGGCGTCGGTGTCGGCCGGGTCGGTGCCGTCCACGCATGACTGGTCCGCCGCGGTGGCGTCGGGCGTGAAGAGCACGCGGAAGTAGCCGGACGCGCACTGCTGCTGCAGCAGGAAGTCGGTGGTGGCGGCGGCCTTGGCGGACCCCGCGACCGACAGGCCCCGTGCGGCCAGCGCCTGGCCGAAGAGGTTGGCGTAGTCGCCGTAGGCCGACTCGTCACGCAGGCGGCCTGCGCTCGGACCGCTCGCGACGACTCGCGCCTCCGTCTGGGCGACGAGGTCGACCCCGCCGTAGGTGCGCGGGTCGGCGCCGGAGACCTGCGCGAAGACCATCGACTTGGCCAGCGAGCCGGCGTAGCGCTCGGTCGCGGACGGCGCGGCGTACTCCTCGACCCGGCCGGCGAGCGAGGACCGGATCTGGCGCACCATGGCCTGGTCGCCGCCGACCTCGTCCATGCTGAGCCCGATGTCCATGGTCAGGCCGAGGTCGTCGAAGTCGTAGGTGTCGTTGTGGATGACACCGCCGGTGAGCTGTGTCGCCAGCCAGCCGGTGGCCGCGCGCGCGGCCCCGGATGCCGGGGCACCGGCGGCGCCTGCCGCGTGGGCGGGCGGGGCGAGGAGCGGCTGCGCGAACGTGGCAGCGGCCAGGGTGAGAGCGAGACCCGACAGGGCGGATCCCGACGCGGAGAACTTCATGGTTCCTTCCCTCGCTGCAACAACGAGGGAGGGGGCAACGGCCGGTCCGCCCTCGCTGCATTCCTCGACAGCGATGGTGATCAAGACGCGTCGAGGCAGGTGTTCCGGCTCGCACGGGATCGCTCCCGTGCCCACGGTTGCGGGTCAGCGCCGGTTTCGGACCGGCTTTCCCCAGCTCGGGCGTGTGTGGTGCCGACCCGGACGGGACGGCCCGTGCAGCGTATCCCCCGCCGCTGCCCGGACGCACCTCGGCCCGGCGTCGTGGGACGCCGGGCCGAGGTGGTGGTGCCGTGCAGCTGGTGGTGCCTTCAGGAGTGCGTCAGTTGCGCACTCGCAGCGACGTACGCGCCTCGTCGTCCGCGGTCTTCACGAGAGCCACGCGGCGCTGGTTGCCGGTCGGCAGCACGAGCTTGCGCACGATCTTGCCGCCGTTCTTCTTGCCCGTCAGGTGCAGGAAGTCGCCCTTGACCTGCAGGCAGGCGCTCTCGCTGGGAGCGAGGCCGAAGACCCGGAACTGGACGCGGTCACCGGCGCGGGCCTGCTTGCGCACCGAGACGATCCGCAGCTTCTCCGTGCTCGCCGGGGCGAACTGGAGACCGAGGATCGCCTGTGCGGTGGCCCGACGCCACTCGTCGCGGGCCGTGGCGGGGATGCCGGTGGTCTCGGCGGGCGCGATCTCCTGCGGGCGGTAGGCCACCGCCCCCGTGTCCTTGGTCAGCGCGGTGCGGCACTTGAACTTGTCGACCGGCTGGTTCTTGCGCACCCACAGCGCGGCCTTGAGCGCCGCGTCGCGGTTCTTCAGCAGGCCGAGGGCGTAGCCGCCGAGGGCCGTGGTGTTGGTGTTGATCTTGCTGACCGGCGCGGCGGCGCGGAACGCTCCGCTCCCCCTCTGGCGCTTGGCGAGCCACGTGCCGGCCTTGGCCAGCGCGCCCACGACGGCGGGGCTGGTGTCGCCCGACTCGACCAGGTTGATCACCGCGAGGGCGGTGGCGTCCGGGTCGGCCGCGCTGCCGGCCGCGCCCTCGGTGCACGACTGGTTGGGCACGTCGGCGTTGGCGAAGGCGACACGGAAGTAGCCCGACGAGCACTGCTGCTTGAGCAGGAAGTCACGCGCCGCGGCGGCCTCGGTCGACTGGGCCAGCGTGAGGACACGCACGGCGTAGGACTGGCCGATCACGTTGGCGTAGTTGCCGGACGCCGACTTGTCGAAGATCCGGCCGGCGATGGCGGCGGCCTGCGGCTGGGCGGCGGGGTCCGCCGGCACGTCGGCGGTGCGCTCCTGGAGGCGGGCGATCAGGTTGACCCCGCCGTAGCTGGTCGGGTTCTGCTTGGCGGTCCAGGCGAACACGGCGGCCTTGGCGAGCGGACCGGCGTAGGACTCCGTGGTGCCGTCGCCGACGTAGTCGGCGATGCGCGGCTCGAGGGAGTTGTTGATCGCCGTGATGGTGCCGCCCTGGTTGGCGACGGTCGAGAGGCCGAGGCCCGTGTCGACCGTGAGGCCGAGGTCCGGGCCGGACTGGCCGACGATCAGCCCGTTGCTGAGCTCTCCGGCGAGCCATTGGGCGGCGATCGTGGACGGGGTGCTGTCGGTGTTGACTGCGGCCTTGGCGGCGCGCAGGGCAGGCGTGGGCTCCGCCGACGCGGGCGGAGCGGCGAGTACGCCGACCCCCAGGGCTGCGGTCGACAGGGCGACCAGAGCCGTGCGGACGGGTCGAATGCGATGGTGCATGACTTCCTTCCCGCTCGCAGAGGTCGTCACGGCCGCAGGCCGCGGCCGACCACTCCCCCGGTGCTGCGAGCGTTGGTTGGTGATGTGACCAATGTGACTCGCCATCACCCTAACAAGTTGTCTAGACCTGGCGGTCAACACCGAATCCGCCGAAAGTCGCCCTCAGGTGAGCTTCTCCAGGATCAGCTCGCGGACCCGTCCGGCGTCCGCCTGCCCGCGCATCTCCTTCATCACCGCGCCGATGAGGGCACCTGCCGCGGCGACCTTGCCGTCGCGGATCTTGTCGGCCACGTCGGGGTTGGCGGCGATCGCGTTGTCCACCGCCGCGCCGAGCGCGCCGTCGTCGGAGACCACGGCCAGGCCGCGCTTCTCCACGACCTCGTCGGGCGTGCCCTCGCCCGCGAGGACGCCCTCGAAGACCTGGCGCGCGAGCTTGTCGTTGACGACCTTCTCGTCGACGAGCGCCTGGATGCGCGCCACGTCGGCGGGGGTGATGGGCAGGTCGACGAGGTCGACGCCGTCCTCGTTGCTGCGGCGGGCCAGCTCACCGAGCCACCACTTGCGGGCGGCCTGGGGGGCGGCGCCCTCGGCGATGGTCTGCTCCACGAGCCCCAGCGCGCCGGCACCGACGGTGTCGCGCATCTCGAGGTCGCTGAAGCCCCACTCGGCCTGCAGTCGCGCCCGGCGCACCGTGGGGTTCTCCGGCAGCGTCCCGCGCAGCTCGTCGACCCACTCGCGGCTCGGGGCCACGGGCACCAGGTCGGGCTCGGGGAAGTAGCGGTAGTCCTCCGCGTCGGACTTCTCGCGGCCGCTCGTGGTGATGCCGGTGTCCTCGTGCCAGTGGCGGGTCTCCTGCAGGATCGTCCCTCCGCTGCTGAGGATCGCGGCGTGCCGCTGCATCTCGAAGCGCACGGCTCGCTCGACGGAGCGGAACGAGTTGACGTTCTTGGTCTCGGTGCGGGTGCCGAGCGTGCCGGTGCCCTTGGGCGCGAGCGACAGGTTGACGTCGGCGCGCAGGTTGCCCTGGTCCATCCGGGCCTCGGACACGCCGAGCGCGACGATCAGCTCGCGCAGCTGGGCGACGTAGGCCCGGGCGACCTCGGGCGCCCTGGCCCCGGCGCCCATGATCGGGCGGGTGACGATCTCGATGAGCGGGATCCCCGCGCGGTTGTAGTCGACCAGCGAGTAGTCGGCGCCGTGGATGCGCCCGGTCGAGCCGCCGACGTGCAGCGACTTCCCGGTGTCCTCCTCCATGTGGGCGCGCTCGATCTCGACCCGGTAGGTCTCGTCGTCGCCCCCCTCGACCGGCACCGTGACGTCCATCCAGCCGTCGAAGCAGATCGGCTCGTCGTACTGCGAGGTCTGGAAGTTCTTCGGCATGTCCGGGTAGAAGTAGTTCTTCCGGGCGAAGCGACACCACTCGGCGATGTCGCAGTTGAGCGCGAGGCCGATGCGGATCGCGGACTCGACGGCCTTGCGGTTGACCACGGGCATCGCCCCGGGCAGGCCGAGGCAGGTCGGGCAGACACCCGCGTTGGGCTCGCCGCCGAAGACGGCCGGGCAGCCGCAGAACATCTTGGAGGCCGTGTTGAGCTCCACGTGGACCTCGAGGCCGAGGGCGGGGTCGTAGGCCGCCAGCACGTCGTCGAAGGGCATCAGGGTCTCGGTCACGTCAGTTCACCTCGGCGGTCGGGGCGCCGGCCAGCGCCGGAGCCTTGTCGAGCAGCGGGCCGCCCCACTGGTCGGCGTGCAGGGCCTCCAGGGCGGCACCGACGCGGTAGACGCGGTCGTCGGCCAGGGCGGGGGCGAGCACCTGGAACCCGGTCGGCAGGCCGTCCTCGTCGGCGAGGCCGTTGGGCACCGAGATGCCCGGGACGCCGGCGAGGTTGGCGGGGATGGTGGCGAGGTCGTTGAGGTACATCGCCATCGGGTCGTCGAGCTTCTCGCCCAGCCGGAACGCGGTCGTCGGGGCGGTCGGCGACACCAGCACGTCGACCTCGCCGAACGCCGCGTCGAAGTCGCGGCTGATGAGCGTGCGGATCTTCTGCGCCTGCCCGTAGTAGGCGTCGTAGTAGCCGCTGGACAGGGCGTAGGTGCCGAGGATGATGCGGCGCTTGACCTCGTCGCCGAAGCCGGCGTCGCGGGTCGCGCGCATCACCTCCTCGGCGCTCGGCGGTGTTCCGTTGGGGGCAGCCTCGGGGGTCACCCGGAGGCCGTAGCGCATCGCGTCGAACTTCGCGAGGTTGCTCGAGGCCTCGGCGGGGAGGATGAGGTAGTAGGCGGCGAGGGCGTGCACGAAGGACGGGCACAACACCTCCACGACCTCGGCGCCGGCCTCGACCAGCAGGTCGACCGACTCCTGGAAGCGCGCCATCACGCCCGGCTGCCAGCCGTCGCCGGCCAGCTCGGTGATCACGCCGACCTTGACGCCGCTCATGTCGCCAGCGGCACCGGCCCGCGCGGCCTCGGTGAACGAGGGCCAGTCCTGCTGGATCGAGGTGGAGTCGCGCGGGTCGTGACCACCGATCACGTCGTGGAGCATCGCCGCGTCGAGCACCGTGCGGGTGACCGGCCCGGCCTGGTCGAGGCTGTTGGCCAGCGCGACGAGGCCGTAGCGCGACACCCCGCCGTAGGTCGGCTTCACGCCGACGGTGCCGGTGACGGCGCCGGGCTGGCGGATCGAGCCGCCGGTGTCGGTGCCGATGGCGAGGGGCGCCTCGAACGCCGCGACCGCGGCGGCCGAGCCGCCGCCGGACCCGCCCGGGATCCGGTCGAGGTCCCACGGGTTGCGGGTGGGTCCGTAGGCCGAGTGCTCGGTCGAGGAGCCCATCGCGAACTCGTCCATGTTGGTCTTGCCCAGGATCGGCAGGCCGGCCTCGCGCAGGCGGGCCACGACCGTGGCGTCGTAGGGCGGCACCCAGCCCTCGAGGATCTTCGAGCCACAGGTGGTGGGCAGGCCGCGGGTGGTCAGCACGTCCTTGACGGCGATCGGTACGCCGTCGAGCGGGCCACGCGCCTCGCCGCGGGCGCGACGGGCGTCGGACTCGGCGGCCTCGGCGAGGGCCCCGTCGCGGTCCACGTGCAGGAAGGCGTGCACGGCCCCGTCGACGGCCTCGATGCGGTCGAGGTGGGCCTCGGTGAGCTCGACCGAGGTGACCTCGCCGGCGGCGAGGCCCTCGGCGAGGGCGGCAGCGGTGCCGCGGGTGACGTCGTTCATCAGGCCTCCTCGCCCAGGATCCGCGGGACGGAGAAGCGGTGGCCCTCGACCGCGGGGGCGCCGGACAGCGCCTCCTCCGCGGTCAGGCCGGGCACCACCACGTCGTCGCGGAAGACGTTGGTCAGCGGGAGCGGGTGCGAGGTGGGTGGCACGTCGTCACCCGCGACCCCGTTGATGGAGGCGACCGAGTCGAGGATGACGCTCAGCTGGGGGGCCAGGTGGTCGAGCTCGGCGTCGGAGAGGTCGATGCGGGCGAGCATGGCCAGGTGGGCCACCTCGTCCCGGGAAATCTCGGGCATGGGGTGATCCTAGGTCCACCCCCGGTGCGCGCCCGCCCCCGGTCGGGGCCCGTGGGCGGATCGTCGCGACCGTGTCGACGATCGCCTCCGCGAGCCGAGGACGGGCGTGCGAGTCACTCAGCAGCTCGACCGCTTCTCCGCGGCCTTGCAGGTGTCGTTGCCGCCCCGGCCGCGCGCGATGTCGAAGCCCTTGCCGCCGTCGAGCCGGTCGGGCTGCGAGGAGCCGGTCATCACGTCGGCGCCGCCGCGGCCGTAGATCTTCACGCGGTGGTCGGGGTCGGCGGTGATGACCTCGGAGTCGTTGCTGCCCTTGAAGATCGACAGAGTCCGGGCCGGCAGCACGATGTCGCTGAACCCGTTGATCCTGCCCTCGACGGTGGCGGGGATCAGGCCGCGGATGGTGGTCCTCTTCAGCTGGTCGATGCGCACCGTGGGCTTGACGGCCAGGTTGGAGCTGGGCAGCAGTCGCAGCTTGTCCTGCCCGCCGTTGCCCCGCGCGGAGAAGCCCGACTCGGTGGGGAGCGGGAAGGTGACGGTGTCGACGCCGCTGCCGCCACGGAGCTGCTGGGGCAGCTCGGAGGTGGACGTCAGGGTGTCGGACCCGCTGCCGCCGACGAAGGAGTCGGAGCCGGACGTGCCGCTCAGGGTGTCGTCGCCGGCGTCGCCGTAGAGGCGGTCGTTGCCCACGGCGTCGGACGCGTCGGCGAGGATCGTGTCGTCGCCGCCCCGGCCGAAGACCGTGTCGTCGCCCCCGCGGCCGTGGATGGTGTCGGCGGAGTTGGTGCCCTTGACGGTGTCGGCGTGCGGGGAGGCGATGAGCCGGACGCCGCCGTCGAAGCCGGTCACGGTGTCGTTGCCGTCCGCGGTGATGGGGACGGTCGCGGCCGCGCCGAAGTCGACCACCACCGGCGCCGGCGCGTGGACGTAGGTCACCCCGTCGGGCGTGACGGTGGTGCCGTCGCTGGCCGGGCGCGGATCGTGACCGAGGTCGATGGCGTCGTCGCCGGCTCCGCCGGAGAGGGTGTCGCCCGTCTTCACCACCCGCCCGAACTGGTCGGTCCGGACCAGGTCGGCCTCGCCGTAGAGGCGGTCGTTGCCGTCGCCGCCCATGATCGTGTCGGCGCCCTCTCCCCCGCAGATCACGTCGTTGCCGCCGAGCCCGCGGATCGTGTCGTTGCCGCCGCGGCCCACGATGACGTCGCGCTGCGGGGTGCCGGTGAGGGAGTTGGCCTTGTCGTCGCCCACGATGGTGGCCCGCAGGCCGCCACAGCTGGGCGCGGCGTACGCGACGGGGGCCACGGCGAGCGGCGCGGTGAGACCGGCCGCCGCGACGACGGCGGGGACGAGGTGACGGGCGAGGCGCATGCTGACTCCAGGACGTAGGTGGGTGCAGGGTTCCTGACCCTCAGGCGGGCTCGCCAAACCTCGCGGGCGTCACGAAGTGCTCAGGAGAGGCCCTCTGGCCCCTTCTCCAGCAGCACGGTGAACTGGTCCTCGTCGAGCACCGGAACGCCCAGCTGCTCGGCCTTGTCGGCCTTGGAGCCGGCGTTGTCGCCCACCACGACGTAGTCGGTCTTCTTCGACACCGACCCCGACGCCTTGCCGCCGCGGCTGATGATCGCCTCCTTGACCGAGTCGCGGGTGTAGTGCTCCAGCGAGCCGGTCGCCACGATGGTGAGGCCCTCCAGCGTGCGCGGCACCGACTCGTCGCGCTCGTCGGCCAGGGCGAGGTGGCGCGACCACTTCTCGACGATGTCGCGGTGCCACGGGACCTCGCGCCACTCCACGACGGCGGCGGCGATCGTCGGGCCCACCCCCTCGGTGGCCGAGAGCTCCTCCTCGCTGGCGGCGTCGATCGCCTCCCACGAGCCGAACTCCTGGGCCAGCGCGCGGGCGGCGGTCGGCCCGACGTGGCGGATGGAGAGCGCCACCAGCACGCGCCACAACGGCGCGGCGTGGGCCTTGTCGAGGTTGTCGAGGAGGCGCTGGCCGTTGGCGGAGAGCTGCGGGCCCTCCTCGCCCTTCTTGGGCGCCCTGGTGAACAGCGAGGTGGTGCGGAGCTTGTCGGCGTCGAGGTCGAACACGTCGCCCTCGTTGGTGATCGCCCCCGACGAGAGCAGGGCGCTGGCCGCCTCGTAGCCGAGGCCCTCGATGTCGAACGCGCCGCGACCGGCGACATGGAAGACCCGCTCGCGCACCTGGGCCGGGCAGGCCTCGTGGTTGAGGCAGCGCAGGTCGCGGTCGCCCTCCTTCTGCTGCGCGAGGGTCGAGCCGCAGGCCGGGCACTCGGTGGGCATGACCCACTCGGCCAGGCCCTCGGGCCGCAGCGCGAGCACGGGGCCGACGATCTCGGGGATCACGTCGCCGGCCTTGCGCAGCACGACGGTGTCGCCGGGCCGGACGTCCTTGCGCCGCACCTCGTGCGCGTTGTGCAGCGTGGCGCGCTCCACGGTCGACCCGGCGACCCTGGTCGGCTCCATCACCCCGAACGGCGAGACCCGTCCGGTGCGCCCGACCTGCACCTGGATGTCGAGCAGCCGGGCGTTGACCTCCTCGGGCGGGTACTTGAACGCGATCGCCCAGCGCGGGGCTCGGGAGGTGGAGCCCATCCGGCGCTGCTGCGCCACGTCGTCGACCTTGACCACGACCCCGTCGATCTCGTAGGGGACGATCGAGTGACGGTGCTCGCCGGCGTGCTCGATGTAGGCCTGCACGTCGGTCAGCGTCGGCACCACGCGCACCTGGTCGGACGTCGGGAGCCCCCACGCCGCGAGCGCCTCGTAGGCGTGGGACTGGGCCTTCGGCTCGAAGCCACGCCGCTCGCCGACGCCGTGGCAGACCATCCCGAGGGCCCGGCCGGCCGTGACGCGGGGGTCCTTCTGCCGCAGCGACCCCGCGGCGGCGTTGCGCGGGTTGGCGAAGGCGGGGCGGCCGGCCTCGGTCATCGTCAGGTTGAGCCGCTCGAACGCCTCGACGGGCAGGAAGACCTCGCCGCGCACCTCGAGCAGCTCGGGGACGGGGAAGCCGTCGGCGGCGGTGAGCCGGTGGGGCACCGAGTCGATGGTCTTGACGTTGGGCGTGACGTCCTCACCGGTGCGCCCGTCGCCGCGGGTGAGGGCCCGCACCAGCCGCCCGTCCTCGTAGAGCAGGTTGATGGCCAGGCCGTCGACCTTGAGCTCACACAGCAGGTCGGGCTGCGTGAGCCCCTCGCGCCCGAGGCGGGCGTACCACCCCTCGAGCTCCTCGTAGGTGAAGGCGTTGTCGAGGCTCTCCATCCGCTGGAGGTGGTCGACGGCGGTGAACTCGGTCGACACCGCCCCGCCGACCTTCTGGGTGGGCGAGTCGGGGGTGCGCAGCTCGGGGAACCGCTCCTCCAGCTCCTCGAGCTCGCGCAGCCGCACGTCGAAGTCGGCGTCGGAGAGCGTGGGGTCGTCGAGCACGAAGTAGCGCCAGCGGGCGTCCTCGACCTGCTCGCTGAGCTCGCGGTGGCGCTCACGCGCCTCGGGCGGGGCGGACGCGACCGTGACGTCGGAGGAGGTGGCCGGGGCGTCGCCGGCCTCGGGGCCGGTCTGCTGCGACGTGCTCATGGGCACAGTCTGCCGGTCGGGACCGACAGGGCGCGCGGGTGGCGGGCCCGGGTCCGGCGGCGGTGGTGGTCTGGACCAGATGAAACGGACTTGTTCCATCGGTCAGGGCGTGTCTAGGCTCGGTAAAACGAAACCGTACCGTTTCACTTCGACGCAGGGAGGTGTGCAGTGATCCCGACCGCGGCCTGCATCCGCCCGCGCGTGAAGGGCCAGCGCGAGCTCGAGATCCTCGAGGCGACGCTGGAGGTGCTCGACGAGGTCGGCTACGACCTGCTGACCATGGATGCCGTCGCGAGCCGCGCCAAGGCGTCCAAGGCCACGCTCTACCGCCGCTGGAAGGGCAAGCCCGAGCTCGTCGTGGCGGCGATCATGGCGCACAAGGGCCAGAACGTCGTCCCCGACACCGGCACCCTGCGCGGCGACCTGATGGCCGCCTACTGCGGTGCCGGCGGGCTCAACGACCCGCTGGCGCAGACCGTGCTGACGGCGGTGGTCACCGCGATGGGTCGCGACCCCGAGTTCGCCGAGATCTACCGTCGCGACCTCATCGGACCCAAGATCGCCATCTCGCGGGTGATCTACGAGCGGGCGCGCGAGCGCGGCGAGGTCCACCCCGACACCGACCTCACCATCCTCGCGCCCTCGCTCGCCGGCATCGTCCTGCACCGGGCGTTCCTCCTCGGCGAGGCCGTCACTCCCGAGCTCGTCGGGCGGGTGCTCGACGAGGTCATCCTCCCCGCGGCCCTCCGCGGACCCGCGCCCACGGCCTAGCCCGTCCTCGGGCCACGCCCACACCACGTCCGGCGCCGCTGTCGGACCCTCCTGCTCCACTCGACTGCACGACCGTTCGAAGGACGTCCCATGACCGACAGCACCCTGGTCGCCGACGAGGTGACCCCCGAGCAGCAGCACCGACTGCGGTGGGCCCTCGTGCTCATCTCCCTCGCGCAGCTGATGGTGGTGCTCGACAGCACCATCGCCAACATCGCCCTGCCCTACATCGGCACCGACCTGTCGATCGACCAGGCCAACCTCCAGTGGATCGTCACGGGCTACGCCCTGACCTTCGGCGGCTTCCTGCTGCTCGGCGGCCGGCTCGCCGACCTCTACGGCCGACGGCTGGTCTTCATCGCCGGCGTCCTCGTGTTCGCCGTCGCCTCGCTGGTGGGCGGCTTTGCGCAGAACGAGGTCATGCTGCTCAGCGCACGTGGCCTGCAGGGCCTCGGCGCCGCGATGGCCTCCCCCGCCGCGCTGGCGCTGATCACGACGACGTTCCCGGCGGGTCGTGAGCGCAACCGCGCCTTCGCGGTCTACGCCGCCATGGCGGGCATCGGCGCCGCCGTGGGCCTGATCCTCGGCGGCTGGCTGACCGGCCTCGACCCGATCCTGGGCCTCGAGGGGTGGCGCTACACGTTCCTCATCGTCGTGCCCATCGGGCTGACCGCGGCCCTGCTCGCGCCCCGGTTCTTCGACGAGTCCGAGCGCCACACCGGGTGGCTCGACGTGCCCGGCGCGATCACCGGCACCGGAGCGCTCCTCGCCATCGTCTACGGCCTGTCCCGGGCCGGCGACGAGCGCTACGGGTGGAGCGACACGACGACCGTCGCGAGCCTCGCCGTGGGCGTCGCGCTGCTGGGCGCCTTCCTGCTCGTGGAGTCCCGCGTCCAGCACCCGCTGATGCCGTTCCGCATCTTCCGCAGCAAGAACCGCGCCGCCGCGTTCGCCGTGATGATGATCGTGCCGGCCGCGATGTTCGCGATGTTCTTCTTCCTCTCGCTCTTCATCCAGCTCGTGGTGGGCTACTCCCCGCTCCACACCGGCGTGGCGTTCCTGCCGTTCTCGGTCGCGATGATCATCTCGGCCACCGCCGCCTCGAGACTGATCAGCCACGTCGACCCCCGGCTGCTCTCCGGGGTCGGCACCCTGTTGTCGGCCGCGGCGCTCTACGGCTTCAGCCGGATCACGGTCCCCGAGGACCCGGGCTCGATCCTGGCGACCCTGCCGCAGTCCATGGGTGGCCAGGGCGTCGCGCTGGGCGACGGCGTCAACTACTGGACCGAGCTGCTGCCCTTCATCGTCTTGATGGCGTTCGGCATGGGGCTCAACTTCGTGCCGCTCACCCTGGTCGCCGTGCACCACCTGCGCGCGCAGGACACCGGCATCGGCTCCGGGGTGCTCAACACGATGCAGCAGGTGGGCGGCGCGCTCGGCCTGGCGACGCTCAGCACCGTCTCGCTCCACTTCGCCCAGTCGCGCGCCGACGACATCGCGCCGGCCATCGCCGCCGCGTCGCCCCGGCTCGACGAGTCGGCGCTCGGCCAGCTGGCCTCGCTCGGCTCGTTCACCGAGGGCGCCACGATGGCGTTCTTCGTGGGCTCGCTGATGATGCTCGCCGCCTCGGCGATCGTGTGGCTGTTCCTCGACGTCACGCACGAGGAGCTCGCCACCGAGGCGGCTCCCGAGGGCGTCGGCGCGCACTGATCGGCGGCGTCAGAGGTTGCGGGCCACCGCGGCCGAGAGGCGTACGGCCCTGCCGGCCCACCCCGGGGTGGCGCCGGCGAGGCCGCACGCCGGCGTGACCACCAGGTGCTCGCCGACGGCGTCCGGGTCGAGGCCCAGCATCTCGAGCCAGCGCTGCACCCGCTCGGTGGTGCGCACCTCCGAGGCCTCACCCGTGGGGTCGGTGGACGGCACCACGCCCAGCGCGGCGGTGCGGCCCGACTCCAGCGCCTCCGCGAACGTGTCGAGGTCGGCCGGGCCGAGCGTGTCGAGGTCGGCCGACAGCCCCCGCGCCCCGGTGCCCGCCACGAGCGACCACGGCGTCTGCGCGGCGCACGAGTGCACCCACGCCTCTCCCCCGGCCTCCTCCACCGCCGCGACCAGCCACTCGAGGTGGGCCGAGGCCTCAGGCAGGTCGACCGTGCGGTGTCGGCCGAAGCCGCTGGCGGTCGGCACCCGGCCGCCCACGACGGCGGCGAGGGAGGGCTCGTCGACCTGCACGATCCAGCGCTCGACCCCACGGATGCGTCGCTGGAGGTCGGCCAGGTGGGCGCGCACGCCCTCGGCGAGCGCCTGGGCGAGGTCGCGCCGGGCGCCGTGGTCGCTGAGCACCTTGTCGCCGCGGGGCTTCTCGACCGTGGCGGCGAGCGTCCACGGGCCGACGACCTGGGTCTTGAAGGCGCCTGCGTAGTCCTGTGCCTGCTCCTCGACGGTGTCGAGGTCCTGGGCGAGGAGCGACCGCGCCCGCCGGTGGTCGACGCCGTCCGCGTCGGTGAGCCGCCAGCCGGCCGGCTGGAGGTCGGCGCCCAGCCCGTCGACGACCGCGAGCCCGCGCCCGATCATCCCGGCCGTGACGCCCCGACCCGGCACCTCGGGCACGTGCGCGAGGTCGGACAGCTCGCCCAGCACGAGACGGGTCGCCTCGGCGTGGTCGGCGTCGGTGGTGCCCGGCATCGAGCCCACCCCGGTCGCGCGCGTCACGAGTCGCCTGCCTCGGCCAGCAGCCGTGCGGCGGCGCCGTCGACGGAGCGGGTCGAGGCGCTCACCAGGGCCACCCCGGTGCCGCTCTCGCGGTCGACGCCGACGAACGACCGGAAGCCGCCCGTCCCGCCGTTGTGCCACGTCACCGTGCTGCCCAGCAGCGGTCCGGTCAGCCAGCCGGCGCCGATGCGCATCCTGCCGGCGAGGGGGGCGACCGGGTCCATCGCGTCCGCGCCGACCACGGTCCGGTCGAGCATCGCCCGCAGGAGCAGCGCGAGGTCCGTGGCGGACGACCGCACACCCCCGGCGGGCGCGAGGGACTCGTTGGCCCACGGCTCGGTCTCGCGGCCGCTCCGGCCGCGCGGTGCGACGGCCCCGGCTCGCAGGTGCTCGGTCGCGGTGGGCACGTAGGTGTCGGTGAGCCCGAGCGGCCCGGCGAGCCGCTCCGCGACCAGGTCGGCGTAGGGCCGTCCCGCCGCAGCCGCGACCGCGTGGCCGAGCAGCTCGAAGCCGAGGTTGGAGTAGGAGGGCCGCGACGAGCGGCGCACCCGGACGGAGCCGAGCAGGGCCAGCAGGTCGTCGAGGTCCTCGCGGTAGGGGTTGCGACCGTGACGCCAGAGGTCCCACGTGCGGCGCGCCATGTCGGGCCCGACGACCCGCGGCAGCCCCGAGCTGTGCGTGGCGAGGGCCGTGAGCGGGATCCGCGCCAGCCGGGGCGGGACGTCGAGGTGGTCGCCGAGCAGCGCGTCCTGCGCGAGCTCGCCCCGTGCGATCGCGTCGCGCCAGAGGAAGCCGGTGACGCCCTTGCTCACCGAGCCGAGCTCGACGTCGGCGTGGTCGTCGGCGCGGACGGCGCCCACCTCCACGCTGCCCGGGCGCACCAGCGCGACGACGTACGTCGTGTGGCGCGGACCGAGCACCCGCCCGGCGCGCGCGGCGAGGTCGCTCATCGGGCCACTCCCGCGGGCCGCGTCGCGGCGATCGTCGCCGAGCCGACGACGCGGGTGCCGTCGTAGATCACCGCGGCCTGGCCGGGGGCGATGCCCTCGGCCGGGTCGATCAGGTCGATGTCCACCCGGTCGCCCGCCACCGTGACGACCGCACGGTGCTCGGCGCCGTGGGCGCGCAGCTGCACGGTGCCGTCGACGCGCTCGGGCACCGTGCCGCACCAGCGGGGCCGGATGCCGGACACGTGGTCGACGGCGAGCCGCTCGCGCGGCCCGACGGTGACGGTGCCGCTGACCGGCTCGATGTCGAGGACGAACCGCGGCTTGCCGTCGACCGCGGGCACGCCGAGCCGCAGGCCCCGGCGCTGGCCGATCGTGAACCCGTAGGTGCCGGTGTGGGTGCCGACCGTCTCCCCCGTCGTCGCATCGACGATGGCGCCGCCGTGGTTGGGCGCGCGGTCGCCGAGCTTCTCGCGAAGCCAGCCGGCGTTGTCACCGTCGGCGACGAAGCAGATGTCGTGGGAGTCTGGCTTGTCGGCCACCAGCAACCCGCGCGCCTCGGCCTCGCGGCGCACGGCCGGCTTGTCGGTGTCGCCGAGCGGGAAGAGGGAGTGCCGCAGCTGCTGCTGGTCGAGCACGCCGAGGACGTAGGACTGGTCCTTGGCGTGGTCGGCGCCGCGGTGCATCTCGATCAGGCCGTCGGCACCGGTGCGCAGCTGGGCGTAGTGACCGGTGGCGACGGCGTCGAATCCCAGCGCCAGCGCCCGGTCGAGCACGGCGGCGAACTTGATCTTCTCGTTGCAGCGCAGGCAGGGGTTGGGCGTGCGGCCGGCGGCGTACTCGTCCATGAAGTCCTCCACGACGTCCTCGTGGAAGCGGTCGGAGAGGTCCCAGACGTAGAACGGGATGCCGATCACGTCCGCGGCGCGGCGCGCGTCGTTGCTGTCCTCGATGGTGCAGCACCCCCGTGCGCCCGTGCGGTAGGACGCCGGGTTGCGGCTCAGGGCCAGGTGCACGCCGGTCACGTCGTGGCCGGCCTCGACCGCGCGGGCGGCCGCGACGGCGGAGTCGACGCCGCCGGACATCGCGGCGACGACCCGCAGCGGACCGGTCGCCGGTGCTGTCATCGGGCCCGGGCGGCCCGCGCCCGCTCCACGACCGGGCCGATCGCCTCGACGAGGGCGTCGACGTCGGCAGAGGTGGACGTGTGGCCGAGGGTGAAGCGCAGCGAGTGCCGAGCCTGGTCGTCGTCACATCCCATGGCGAGCAGGACGTGCGAGGGCTGCGGGACGCCCGCGGAGCAGGCCGACCCGGTGGAGCACTCGATGCCCCGGGCGTCGAGCAGCATCAGGAGCGAGTCGCCCTCGCAGCCGGGGAAGCCGATGTGGGCGTTGCCGGGCAGCCGGCGCGACCCGGGAGGGGTGCCGTGCAGGTGCGCGTCGGGCACCACCTCGATCACGCGGCGCACCAGGTCGTCGCGCAGGGCGGCGACGCGCAGGGCGTGCTCGGGCTGCTGTTTGACCGACGCCTCGACGGCAGCGGCCAGGCTGGCGATGGCCGGCACGTCGAGGGTGCCGCTGCGGATGTCGCGCTCCTGCCCGCCGCCGTGCACGAGGGGGCTCACGGCCAGGTCACGTCGTACGACGAGGGCGCCCACGCCGATGGGCCCGCCGAGCTTGTGCCCGGTGAAGGTGAGCGCGTCCACCCCGCTCGCGCCGAAGTCGAGGGGCACGTGGCCCACCGCCTGGACGGCGTCCGTGTGCACGGGGATGCCGTGCTCGGCGGCGACGGCGACGACCTCGTCGATCGGCTGCATGGAGCCGACCTCGTTGTTGGCCCACATCACCGAGACCAGGGCCACGGACGCCGGGTCCCGGGCGATGGACTCGCGGAGGGCGTCGACGTCGAGGACACCCTCGGACGTCACCGGCAGCAGCTCGACGTCGGCCCCGTCGGTCTCGGCGAGCCAGTGGAGCGGGTCGAGCACGGCGTGGTGCTCGATGGCGGTGGCCAGGATGCGGGTGCGCCGCGGGTCGTCGGCGCGGCGCGCCCAGAAGACCCCCTTGACGCCGAGGTTGTCGGACTCGGTGCCACCGGAGGTGAAGACGACGTCGCCCGGCCGGGCGCCGATCACGCCCGCGATGGTCTCGCGAGACTCCTCGACCACCCGCCTCGCGCCGCGTCCCGAGGCGTGCAGCGAGCTGGCGTTGCCCACGTCGCCGAGGTGGCGGGTCAGTGCCTCGACCGCGACCGGCAGCATCGGCGTGGTCGCAGCGTGGTCGAGGTAGACGAGCGGCTGGTTCATGTCCAGCCAAGCGTACGCGGCGACCCGCGCCGCCCTGCCACCGTCCCCGTAGCCGCGCGGACGTTGCTCGCGCCCGGACCGCGTGGTCCGCGGTGCCCGATCACGCCCGGCGGACCAATGTCCGCGCGCCTGCGTCGTGGCGGGTCAGAGCAGGACGAGGTCGTCGCGGTGGACGACCTCGCGCTCGTAGGCCGCGCCGAGCGCCGCCTTGAGCTCGCTGGTGGAGCGGCCGAGGAGGGCGGGCAACTCGTCGGCGTCGAAGTTGACCAGGCCGCGGCCCACGAGCGCGCCGGACGGGTCGAGGAGGTCGACGGCGTCGCCGGCGACGAAGCTGCCGTCGACGGCCGTGATGCCGGCGGCCAGCAGGGAGGCGCAACGCTCGACCACCGCGCGCACCGCGCCGGCGTCGAGGCTGAGGGTGCCCTGCCCCGACGTGGCGTGGGCCAGCCAGAGCAGACGGGTGGGCCGGCGCTTGCCGGTGGCCTCGAAGTGCGTGCCCACCTCAGCGCCGGTGAGCGCGGCAGCGGCCTGCTCGGCGGAGGTGAGGAGCACGTCGATGCCGGCGCCCGTCGCGATGCGTGCCGCGTCGACCTTGGTGGTCATGCCGCCCGTGCCGACACCCGCCGCGCCGGTCGACCCGATGGTGACCGTGGCGAGGTCGTCCTCGGAGCGCACGACGGGCACCAGGCGGGACCCGGCGCGCGACGGCGGGCCGTCGTAGAGGCCGTCGACGTCGGAGAGCAGCACGAGCAGGTCGGCGTGCACGAGGTGCGCGACCAGGGCGGCGAGGCGGTCGTTGTCACCGAAGCGGATCTCCGAGGTGGCGACGGTGTCGTTCTCGTTGACGATCGGCACGACACCGAGCTCGAGCAGCTTGGCGAAGGTCTGGTGGGCGTTGCGATAGTGGGCGCGGCGGGTGACGTCGTCGACGGTCAGCAGCACCTGGCCGGTGACGATGCCGTGGCGGGCGAACTCCTCCTGGTAGCGGTGGGCCAGGAGCCCCTGCCCCACCGACGCGGCCGCCTGCTGCGCGGCGAGGCCACGCGGACGCCGCTTCAAGCCGAGCGGCGCCAGGCCCGCGGCGATCGCGCCGGACGACACCAGCACGACCTCGGCGCCGCGGTCACGTACGGCGGCGAGCACCTCGACCAGCTGGCGCACCCGAGCGGGGTCGATGCCACCGGCGGCGGTGGTCAGCGACGACGAGCCGACCTTGACGACGATGCGGCGGGCGCCGTCGACCAGGGTCGAGCGGTCAGTCGTCACTGCCGTCCCAGTCGGGGTCGTCCTTGCTGCCGATCTCGTAGGCCATCGGGCCGACGCCGGAGCTGCCCGTGCTGCGGGAGCGGCCCTTCGCCTTGCGCTCCTCGTCGAGTCGGCGGGCCACGTCGGCGCGGGCCTCCTCCTCGGACTTGGTCTCCATCGCCTCGGCGATGTCGCGGCGCCGCTCGCGGGCCGGGCGGTTCTCGCGGAGCCGCTCGTCCTCGCCACGGCGGCCGAGCATCTCCGCGCCCGCGGCCTCGATGCTGGGCTTGAAGTCGAAGACGACCGAGTTGTCCTCGGGGCCGATGAGGACCGTGTCGCCCTCCTGCGCGCCCATCTTGGCGAGCTTGAGCTCGACCCCGAGCCGGTTGAGGCGGTCGGCGAGGAATCCCACGGCCTCCTCGTTGCTGAAGTCGGTCTGGCGCACCCAGCGCTCGGGCTTGGGACCGCGCACCCGCCAGCCCTCCTCGGTCTGCACGACCGTGAAGTCGCCGCCGCCGTCGACCGCGGGAGGACGCAGCACGATGCGCTGCGGCTCGACGGACGGCTTCTCGGCGCGGGCGGCCTGGACGATCTCGGCCATCGCGAACGTCAGCTCGCGCAGGCCGGCACCGGACGCCGCGCTGACCTGGAAGACCCGGTGCCCACGCTCGCGCAGGTCGTCGGCGACCATGTCGGCGATGTCCTGGCCGTCGGGCACGTCGACCTTGTTGAGGGCGACCAGCCGCGGCCGGTCCTCGAGCCCGCCGTAGCGGGCCAGCTCGTTCTCGATCACCTCGAGGTCGTCGAGCGGGTTGCGCCCCGGCTCGATGGAGGCGGTGTCGACCACGTGCACCAGCGCGGCGCACCGCTCGATGTGGCGCAGGAAGTCGTGGCCGAGGCCGCGGCCCTCCGCGGCGCCCTCGATCAGGCCGGGCACGTCGGCGACGGTGAAGGTGGTCTCCCCCGCCGTCACGACGCCGAGGTTGGGCACGAGGGTGGTGAACGGGTAGTCGGCGATCTTGGGCCGCGCCCGCGAGATCGCGGCGATCAGCGACGACTTGCCGGCGCTCGGGAACCCGACGAGACCGATGTCGGCGACGACCTTCAGCTCGAGGCGTACGTCGAGCTCGTCGCCGGGCTCGCCCAGCAGCGCGAAGCCGGGGGCCTTGCGCTTGGACGAGGCGAGGGCGGCGTTGCCGAGCCCGCCGCGACCGCCTTGGGCCACGACCAGCGTCGTGCCGGCACCGACCAGGTCGGCGAGCACGTTGCCGTCGGCGTCCTTGACCAGGGTGCCGTCGGGGACCGCGAGGACCAGGTCCTTGCCGTGGGCGCCGTTGCGGTGCCCGCCCGCCCCGTGGCCGCCGTGCTCGGCGCGGCGCCGGGGGCTGTGGTGGTAGTCGACGAGCGTGGTGACGCTGGGGTCGACCTCGAGGATCACCGACCCGCCGGGGCCGCCGTTGCCGCCGTCGGGGCCGCCGAGGGGCTTGAACTTCTCGCGGTGGACCGAGGCCACACCGTTGCCACCTCGTCCCGCTGCGACGTGCAGCGTCACGTGGTCGACGAACGTGGGGAGGGCCATGGGTGTCCTAACGGGGGGTGGTGAAGCACGAAGGGCGCCCCCAGACAGGGACGCCCTTCGCAGGAATGCTCAGTGTCGCGGTGACGTCACTCGCCGGGGACGATGTTGACGACCTTGCGACCGCGGCGGGTGCCGAACTCGACGGCGCCGGCCTGCAGGGCGAAGAGGGTGTCGTCGCCACCGCGGCCCACGCCGGTGCCCGGGTGGAAGTGGGTGCCGCGCTGGCGCACGATGATCTCGCCGGCGCCGACGACCTGACCGCCGAAGCGCTTCACGCCGAGGCGCTGGGAGTTGGAGTCACGGCCGTTCTTGGTGCTCGCAGCACCCTTCTTGTGAGCCATTGTTCAGTCCTTCTGGCGAGTGGGTGGTCGACCTCGAGCGCGAGCTCAGAGGGAGATGTCGGTGACCTTGACCTGGGTGTACTTCTGGCGGTGACCCTGGCGCTTCTTGTAGCCGGTCTTGTTCTTGTACTTCTGGATGATGATCTTCGGGCCCTTGGTGCGGCCGGTGACCTCGACGGTCACGCTCGCCTTGTCGAGGCCGGTGGCGGTGACCTTGTCACCGTCGACGACCATCACCACGGGCAGGGTGAGGGTGTCGCCGGCGGCGGCCATCGCGTCGATCTCGATGACGTCGCCCACGGCAACCTTCTGCTGCTTGCTGCCACTGCGCACGACTGCGTACACGGCGAGTCACTCTCCTCGATACGAACTTCAGGATGAAAAACTGTCGGACTGCGCACGACACCGCCTGGTGGGCGGGTACGCCGCGGGGCGGGCGCGCAGAATCGGTGTGTCGAGCACCGAGGGTCAAGACTACGGGATCGGGTGCCGACCGGGCAAAACGAGGCCCGGTCGGCGCCCACCCGGGCTCAGCGCTTGCGCGAGCCCTTCTTCTTGATCGGGACGTGCCCGACGACCGGGAGCTCCCCGGGACCGCCGCCCGCGGCGTCGGGGGCACCGTCCACGGCAGCATCCGCGGCACCGTCCGCCGCCGCCTGAGCGCCGGCGGCGGGGGCCACTCCGGGCGCAGCCTCGGCACCAGTCGCGGCCGCCGAGCCGGCACCTGCCGGCGGACCGGCAGGACGACTCGCGGAGCGGCGGCGCGTACGCGTCACCACGCGCGGCTTCTCGACCTCGACCGGCGCCGCCTCCACTGGGGCGGCGGTCTCGGCGGGGGGAGCCGTGATCTCGGTGATCTCGGCCGCCGTCTCGGGCTCGGCCGCCGTCTCGGGCTCGGCCGCCGTCTCGGGCTCGGCCGCCGTCTCGGGCTCGGCCGCCGTCTCGGGCTCAGCCGCCGTCTCGGGCTCGGCCGCCGTCTCGGGCTCGGCCGCGGGAGCCTCCGTGGACTCGGTGGGCTCCTCGGCGTCCGACGACTCGGACCCGGCCTCGTCCGCGGGACGCTCCTGACGCGCCATGGCGGCCACGTCCTTGGGCGAGGGCGCGTGGGAGGTCTCGGTGGGCTTCGCGCCGGCGTCGCCGTTGCCGGAGTCGTCGCCGGCTGCACCGCGGCGCCCGCCGCGGCGCCGCCCGCCGCGGCGGCCCTCGCCGCCGTCGTCGGAGTGGGCGTCGGGGTCGACGGGCTGGTCCTTGATGACCACCCCGCGTCCGTGGCACTGCTCACAGGGCTCGCTGAACGCCTCGAGCAGGCCGGTGCCGATCCGCTTGCGGGTCATCTGCACCAGGCCGAGCGAGGTCACCTCGGCGACCTGGTGGCGGGTGCGGTCGCGGCCCAGGCACTCGACGAGGCGGCGCACCACGAGGTCGCGGTTGGACTCCAGCACCATGTCGATGAAGTCGACGACGATGATGCCGCCGATGTCGCGCAGCCGGAGCTGGCGCACGATCTCCTCGGCCGCCTCGAGGTTGTTCTTGGTGACCGTCTCCTCGAGGTTGCCCCCGGAGCCGGTGAACTTGCCCGTGTTGACGTCGACCACGGTCATGGCCTCGGTGCGGTCGATGACCAGCGAGCCGCCCGAGGGCAGCCAGACCTTGCGGTCGAGGCCCTTCTGGATCTGCTCGTCGATGCGGTAGGTCGCGAACACGTCTCCGCCGGTCGCCCCCCGCTCGAACCGCTCGAGCCGCGACGCGAGGTCGGGAGCGACCGACTCCACGTAGTCGTGGACGGTGTCCCACGCGTCGTTACCCTCGATGACGAGCTTGGAGAAGTCCTCGGTGAAGAGGTCGCGCACCACCTTGAGGGTCAGGTCGGGCTCGCCGTAGAGCATCTGAGGACCGGAGCCCTTGTTGGTCGCCTTCTTCTCGATGGACTCCCAGCGGGCCTTGAGCCGCTCGACGTCGCGCGTCAGCTCCTCCTCGCTGGCGCCCTCCGCCGCGGTGCGCACGATCACGCCCGCGGTGTCGGGGACGATCTCCTTGAGCAGCGACTTCAGCCGGCTGCGCTCGGTGTCGGGCAGCTTGCGCGAGATGCCGGAGGTGGTGCCGTCGGGGACGTAGACCAGGAAGCGCCCCGCGAGGCTGACCTGGCTGGTCAGGCGCGCGCCCTTGTGGCCGACCGGGTCCTTGGTGACCTGCACCAGCACCATCTGGCCGCTGGAGAGCACCGACTCGATCTTGCGCGGCTGGCCCTCCTTGTGCCCGAGGGACTGCCAGTTGACCTCACCGGCGTAGAGGACCGCGTTGCGGCCCTTGCCGATGTCGATGAAGGCGGCCTCCATCGACGGGAGCACGTTCTGCACCCGGCCGAGGTAGACGTTGCCGATGAGCGAGGTCTGCGACTTGCGCGCGACGTAGTGCTCGACGAGGACCTTGTCCTCCAGCACGGCGATCTGCGTGAGGTCCTCGCGCTGGCGCACCACCATCACGCGCTCGACCGACTCGCGCCGGGCGAGGAACTCCGCCTCGCTGACGATCGGGGCGCGGCGACGGCCGGCCTCGCGGCCCTCGCGGCGGCGCTGCTTCTTGGCCTCGAGGCGGGTGGAGCCCGAGACGGCGGTGATCTGGTCCTCCGCGGAGCGGGCCTTGCGGACCCGCGTCACGGTGTTGGCATCGCCGTCGTCGGATGAGCCCTCGTCGCCGGAGCGGCGGCGGCGGCGACGCCGCCGCGAGCTGCCCTCGCCACTCTCGCCCGAGTCCGAGTCCGAGTCGGAGTCGCCCTGGCCGGTCGACCCGCCGCTGCTGCCGGCGTCCTCGGGCGCCTCGGCCGAGCCGGTGTCACCGGGCTCGTCGCCGGAGTCGGCAGTCGTCTCGCCGCTGCCCTCACCGGACTTGCGGCGGCGACGACCGCCGCGGCGGCGGCGACGGCGACCGCCACCCTCGCCGTCGGACTCGTCGCTGTCGTCGGTGTCGTCACTGCCCTCGGTGGGGGCCTCTGCGCTGGCCTCGGCGCTGGCCTCGGTGGTCGCCTCGTCCGTCGCCTCGTCGGCGTCCTCGTCCTCGTCGGCGGTCAGCGACGCGTCGATGTCCGGCTCGACCGGGGCTGCGGCGGCCGCCTTCCTGCCGGACCGGCGAGCAGACTTCCGCGGGGCCCTCTCGGCGCCCTCGGCCGAGACCTCGGCGACGTCCTCGGAGGTCGCCTCGCCGGCGGCAGCGTCGGCGGGACTGCCGGCAGCCTTCTTCGCGGTCGACCTGCGGGTGGTGGACCTCTTGGCCGGGGCAGGAGCCTCGGCGGACCCAGTGTCCGCCGTCGGCGTCGCGGCGTCGGTGGGCTCGTCGGCGACCTCGGCCGGAGCCGGCTTCTTGCGCGTGCGGCGGGTGGTGGTGGTCACGACCGGCGGCTGGAACAGCACGGCGTGGCCGGTGGCGGCGTCGGTGCCCTCGTCGGTGGTCTCAGGGGCGGCGGTGGTCCCGGCCGGCGCGCCGGCGTCCTCGGCGGCGGGGGCGGCTGCGGCCTTCTTGGCGCCGGTCCGCCTGGTGGGTGCCTTCTTGGCCGGGGTCTTGGCCGCGGTCTTGCGTGCCCCCCGCCTGGCGGGAGCCGCAGGCGCCTCGGAGGTGCCCTCGGCCACCGCGGGCGCGTCGGGCGCGTCGGTAGTGCTCGGAAGGTCGGCGGTCACCGGCTCGGGAGCGTCGGACTCCGGAGCCTGGGCGGTCTTCTTGGCGGCGCTCTTGCGCGCCGGCGCCTTCTTGGCGGGCGCGCGGCGCGTGGCCGTCTTGCGCACCGCGGGTGCGTCACCGGCCTGCTCACCGCTCGGCTCACCGGCTGCGGGCTGCGCGGCGGTGCTCTCGGCGGTGCTCTGGACGGGGTGGTCCGCGGCGGGCGCGGAGGCGGGCGCCGCCTTCTTGGCGGGTGCCTTGCGCGTGCGGCGCGTCACGACGGGCGCGGCCGGCTCGGTCGCGGCCTCCGGAGCCGGGGTCCCCGACTCGGTGCGGCCGGGCTGGGCGTTCTGGTCATCACTGAGCATGTGGCGCTCCTCGGGCACCGTCGCGGTGCCGATACGGCGTCCGCCGCTCACGCGGGACGATCACGGGGACGCAAAGCTTCTGTGGCGGCGACCCCCTCCGCGGGTGCGTCTCCGAGCGAGGCGGGGCGCCACCCGCCGCGGTCGCCGGGCCACCCGAGTCGCTGTCACCGACTCTTGTGACCGCGTCGCGGTCCGGTGACGTCCATCCCGCTCGGGGTGCCGACCACGGGTGCGGCCGGCGAGAACGTCGTCGGCTCGACGGATCCCGACGGTGATCGGGGCGTCGAACGTGGCGAGTATCGCACACCGGGCCCGGGGAGACCTACGCGCGAGCCGCCAGCGGGTCGCCGATCTCTCCGGACGGGAGCAACGGGCCCTGGGCCAGCCGGGTCATCAACGGCGCCTCGCCGACCGAGAGACCAGCGACGGCCTCCAGGGCGCGGAGCACGTCGTCGGGGCGCACCGACGGCGTGCCGTGCCGCAGCACCACGTCGAGCGTGGTCCGGCCCTCCCCGTCGTCGGGCAGCACGACCAGCGACGCCACGGCGTCGCGCGCGTCGAACTCGCGCATCCCCTTCTTGGTCATCCGCTCCACCAGGACCTCGTCGGCGGCGAGGAAGCGCGCGACGGCGTCGACGACGGTGGCCCGGTCGGCCACGACCGCGATGCGCCAGCGGCTCGCCTCCAGCAGGTCGGCCAGCGACCCGCCCGTCGACTCGACGACATCCAGGACGTCGAGGCCGGGCGGCAGCGCCTCGTCGAGCACCGCGTGCACCTCCGCGGGGACGAGCACCTCGGCGAGCGCCAGCTCGAGGTACTCCGCCTCGCTCGCCGAGCCGGTCGGAGCCGCGCCGGCGTAGGAGATCCGCGGGTGCGGGTTGAAGCCCGAGGAGTACGCCATCGGGATCCGGGCGCGGAACACGGCGCGCTCGAACGCCCGGCTGAAGTCACGGTGGCTGGTGAAGCGGAGCCGACCCCGCTTGGCGTAGCGCACGCGGAGACGCTGGACGGGCGGGGCCTGCTGCTCGGGCTGCTGCTGGGGCACGGACGACGAGCGTAGCCGTGGCACGGGCTAGTCTTCCGCGCGGGCACGGCAGGAGGCGCACGGGACGAACGGGGGCGGAGCAGGAGTGCGGGACAACACGATCCACCACGCCGGACGGCCGCACGAGAGCAGGCGGGGTGCCTACATCCTCTGCGGCCTCGTGCTGGCGGTGCTGGCGATCGGCCTCTGGGTGCGAGCGGGCGAGGCGATGCCGATGAGCGCCGTCGACGAGCACATGCACCTCGACACCCACCAGCGCGTGCACGACGGCGGCTATCCGCACCGCGGATCACTCATGACGATGGCGGTCGTGCGCGAGTGGGCGTGCGGAGTGGGTCACGAGGCCGGCGCAGCCATGGCGCCGTGCGACCACCCGGACCTCGGGCCGAACTCCCTGCCGTCCGGGATCCACACCACCGGGTACATCCACTACCCCACCTACTTCGTCGTCGGCGAGGGCTACCGCGCCGTCGAGGAGGCCGTCGCCGACCCGGACTCGTGGGTCGACACCTACCGCCGCTACGCGGCGCTGGTGGCCATCGCCGGACTCCTGGCCTGCTTCGCCGGCGCCTGGGCCCTGGGCATGCGTGGCGCCGCCCTCGTCGCCGGCACCCTCGGGCCATCAGCGGCGGCCGGCGTGCTCCTGTACGGCACCATCGCCAACCCCCAGTCCGCGGCGGTGCTGGCGGGGGCGCTGATCGCCGGGACGGGCATCCGGTGGATGCTCACCGGCCGTGGCTTCTGGTGGCTGGCCGCAGCCACGGCGCTGGCGTCCGGGATCGCGGTGACGCACACGCTGCCGGCCGGGGCCTTCATGCTGGCGACCACGGCCGCTCTCGTCCTGCGCCGGTTCGGCTGGCACGTGACCGGCCGCTGGGATCCACGATGGTGGCAGGTCGGCGTGCTCGGCGTCATCGTCGTCACGCCCGTGATCGTCTTCAGCTGGTGGATCTCGTCCCACGCCACCATCCCCAACGACGAGCTGTACTCCTTCGCCACCCTCGATTCCTGGCGCACCGTCGTCGCCGGGGCCGCCGAGGAGCTCGCGACCATCCACAGCCCGTGGTACGCGGCGGGCTCGCTGGGGGCCGGCGCGGACGGCAACCTGGCGCAGAACGTGCTCCGTGCGAGCGTGCACGGTCTGCCCGCGTGGCAGACGATCGTCGTCTACGCCGTCCTCGCCACCGCGACCGTTCGCTTCACCCGGCCGGTGCTGGCCGGCCGGCGCGCTGCCGCCACCGACGCGCAGGCCGGTGCCGAGCGCACTCTCTCCCCCACCATGCTGCTCGCCGCGTCCACCCTCGTCGGCATCATGGTCTACCCGGTCCTCCTGCGGGTCAGCAACGCCCTCAACGTCGGTTTCGACTACCCGATCGTCGCGCGCTACTCGATCGGCTTCGCGCCGCTCCTGGTGTGGCTCGTGGTCCTGCTGTGCCACGACCGACCGCTGCTCACCAAGGGACTCGCTGCGCTCGCGGCGGTCACGCCCCTCGCCGTCGGTCTGGCGATCTGGTGACCGACAACCGCCGACGGGTCGTCGACCTCGCCACGCTCGCGGTCTTGGTCGCGCTGCTCGGCGTCGTGCTCGTCACGCTCTGGCGCGTGGCCGGCGACGGCCACCCCTTCTCGGCCATCGACGAGCACGTGCACGCCGACACCCAGGCGCGGGTCCATGACGGCGGGTTCCCTCGTCGCGGCGACCTGATCGGCCAGGAGGTCGTGGACGACTGGGTGTGCCGCCTCGGGCACCAGACCATCACGTGGGAGGTCGAGTGCGGCTCGCCCGACGCGGTCCCGGCGAACATCCCGACCGGCAAGTACACCGCCGGATACATCCACTACCCGACCTACTTCCTGGGTGGTGAGGTCTTCCGGGCCGGCGCCGACGTGGTGTCCCCGGACCGCGAGCCGGTGGACACCTACCGGCTGTACGCCGCTGCGGTGATGGCGCTCGGCATCCTCGTCTCGCTGGTCCTCGCGATGCGGATCGGGCTGCGGGGGGCCGCCCTGGCCGCCGCCACCTTCGCGCCGGTCGCGGGCACCCCCATCCTCGTCTTCGGCACCATCGAGAACCCGACGGCCGCCGCGCCCCTGTGCGGCGCCCTCGTCGCCGGCACCGGCCTTCGCTGGGTGCTGACCGGGCGCGGGTTCTGGTGGCTGGCGGCGGCGTCCGCCGTGGCGGCCGCCACGGCGGTGACGGCGTCCCTGCCGACCGGGGTCTTCGTGCTCGCCTGCCTGGGCGCGATGCTGCAGCGCCGCCGCGGGCGCGTCCCGGACACCGGCTGGGAGCCGCGGTGGCGGCACGTCGTCGTGCTCGGCACGATCCTCGTCGTGCCCGTCGTCGTCTTCGGCGCGTGGACCAGCGCCCGCGCGACGGTCGGCAACGACGACCTCTACTCCGGCTACGGATTCGAGTCCTGGTCCGACATCCTCGTCGGGGTGGTCTTCGAGCTGGCCACGCCCCACGTGCCGTGGGGCGCCGACGGCAACCTCACCAGCATCGAACCGGACCTGCTCCAGCGGGTGCTCATGTCGGTGCTCAACGGTGCTCCCTTCCTGCTCTCGGTGCTCGTCGGTGGCGCGCTCGCCCTGGGCGCCATGGGGGCGCTGCGGCCCACGCCCGCCGTCGATGCCGGCGCGGACGCCGACGCCGACGGCGTCTGCGACACGGGTGCCGCGCCGCGCCGGGTCTCCCCCCTCCCCCTGCTCGCGGGCGCGTGCATCCTCGGGATGGTGCTCTACCCGCCGCTCCTGCGGCTGTCCAACGCCGTCAACGTGGGCATCGACCACCCCGTCGTGTCCCGCTACTCCATCTCCCTCCTGCCGCTGCTCGTCTGGGTGGCGCTGCTCCAGGTGCGCGCGACACCGGCGTACGGTCGCGTGCTGGGGATCGTCGCGGCGGGCACCGTGCTCGCCGTCTGCGCCGGCGCGTGGTGACGCGCCCGTCGGCTCGTGCCCGCCGTCTTGGGGCGTGACGGTGCCGACGACTAGGTTGGTGCGCCGCACGCACTCAGGAAGGTGACGACACATGCAGTCTGTTCGACAGGTGGCCCTCGGCCAGCCCACGGTCGGCGAGGAGGAGATCGAGGCACTGCGCGAGGTCTTCGCCAGCGGGTGGCTCTCGGGTGCCGGTCCGACGTGTGTCGCCTTCGAGGGTGAGCTCGCCGAGGTCGTCGGCACGAGCCACGCGCTCGCGACCTCCAACTGCGGCTCGTCGCTCCACCTCGCGCTGCAGGTCCTCGGCGCCGGCCCCGGCGACGAGGTCATCGTGGCGGACTACACCTTCCCCGCCACCGGCCACTCGGTGGTGTGGACCGGCGCGACGCCCCGCTTCGCCGACGTGCGCCCCGACATCGGCACCATCGACGTCGACTCCGCCGCCGCACTGGTCAACGAGCGCACCGTCGGCATCATCGCCGTCGACATGGTCGGCCAGCCGGCCGACTACGACGAGCTGGCCTCGCTCGCGAAGCGCCACGGGCTCTGGTTGCTGGAGGACGCCGCATGCTCGGCCGGCGCCACGTACAAGGGTCGCCCCGCGGGCAGCCTCGCCGACCTGGCGGCGTTCAGCTTCCACGGCCGCAAGGGCATCACCGCAGGTGAGGGAGGCGCCCTCGTCGGCTCCGACGCCGAGCGCATGGCCCTGGCCCGCAAGCTGCACACCTACGGCATCGCGCCGGCCGTCAGCCGCGAGGGCACGTCCTCGCTGGCCGTGCCGTCGTTCGACACCGCGGGCTACAACTACCGGATGTCCGACGTCCAGGCGGCCATGATGCGCGTCCAGCTCAAGCGCCTCCCCGACCTGGTCGCCTCGCGCTCCGCCGCCGCGGACGGCTACGCCGAGCGGCTCGCCGACGTGGACGGCATCGACCTGCCGGTCGTGCTCGAGGACCGCACCCACCCGTGGCAGTCCTACCTCGTGACCGCCCACGACTCCGTCGACCGCGACGCCGTCGTCATGGCACTGCGCGAGCGGGGCGTGGGCAGCAACTTCGGCACCTACGCCTCGCACGTCCAGCCGGTCTACGGCACCAGCGACGTGTGCCCGGTGTCCGCCAGGTTGTTTACCTCGCAGTTCGCGCTGCCGATGCACGCCAACCTGGTGGCCGACGACCTCGACTACGTCGCCGAGCAGCTGCGCGCCGTCCTGGCCGACCCCGGCGTACGCCGCTGACCCGCACCAGAGGAGCGCTGCACCCGTGAGCAACCGGATCCACCCCACAGCAGTGGTCGGGCCCGAGGTCACCCTCGGCGAGGGCAACACCATCGGCCCCTACTGCGTGCTGCAGGGCCGGGTCACACTCGGCGACGACAACTACCTCGCCTCCCACGTCGTGGTGGGTGGGGCCGCTGAGGTCCGCGGGCACGACATGACGGCCTCGTGGGAGGAGCCGTTCGACGGCGGTCCGGTGCGCATCGGATCGCGCAACGTGCTCAAGGAGCTCGTCACGATCAGCGGCGGGTGGGCCCACGAGACCTCGGTCGGAGACGACGGGTTCTTCATGACCAAGGCGCACATCAACCACGACGGCCGCGTCGGCGACGAGGTGACCGTGTCCGCCATGGTGGTGGCGGCCGGTCACGTCACCATCGGCGACGGCGCCAACCTGGGCCTCGGCACCGTCGTGCACCAGAGGCTCACCGTGCCGGAGGGATCGATGATCGGCATGCAGTCGGCCGTCACCCGCCAGCTGCCGCCCTTCGTGGTGAGCATGGGCGTGCCCGCCCGCGCCGCACGCCTCAACACCCACCGCCTCGATCGACTGGGCGTGCCGGCCGACCAGCACGTGCCGCTCGCAGCCGTGCTCCTCCACGGCTCGCGCGACACCTCCGCGATCCAGGAGTCGCTGCGCCCGTCCGTGGACGCATGGCTCGAGCGCTCCGCGTCCCACTGACACCCTCACCACCAGCCCGCACCAGCAGCCCACCAGCCCCGAAAGGCACCCCATGTCCGCCGAGTCCCTCCCGTTCATCCCGCCCGCCAAGCCGATCGTCGGCGACGACGAGCGCGCGGCCGTGGACCGCGTCATGCGCTCCGGCATGATCGCCCAGGGCCCCGAGGTCGCCGCGTTCGAGCAGGAGTTCGGCGACACGGTCACCGGCGGGCGCACGTGCGTGGCGGTCAACTCCGGCACCTCCGCCCTGCACCTGGGTCTGCTCGCCGCCGGCATCGGGCCCGGCGACGAGGTCATCGTCCCGTCCTTCACCTTCGCCGCGACCGCCAACTCGGTCGCCCTCACCGGCGCGACCCCGGTCTTCGCCGACGTCGAGCCCGACTACTTCTGCCTCGACGCCGACAGCGTGCGCGCCGCCGTGACCGAGCGCACCGCCGCGATCATGCCGGTCCACCTCTACGGCCACCCGGCCGACGTCGACGGCCTGCGCGCCGTCGCCGACGAGCACGGCCTGCGCATGTTCGAGGACGCCGCCCAGGCCCACCTCGCCACCTGGCAGGGGGCGCAGGTCGGCACCTTCGGTGACTTCGCGATGTTCAGCCTCTACCCCACGAAGAACATGACCTCGGGCGAGGGCGGCATGGTCTCGTGCGCCACCGACGAGATCGCCCGGATGGTGCGGCTGCTGCGCAACCAGGGCATGGAGAAGCAGTACGCCAACGAGGTCGTGGGGTTCAACGCGCGCATGACCGACATCCACGCCGCCATCGGCCGCGTGCAGCTGACGAAGGTCCAGGGCTGGACCAAGGTCCGCCAGGACAACGCCGCCTACCTCGACAGCCACCTCGAGGGCGTCGTCGTGCCGCCGGTGGCCGAGGGGGCGACCCACGTCTACCACCAGTACACGATCAAGGTCGACGGCGACGAGCGCGACAGGATCGTCGCGGCGATGCGCGAGGAGCACCAGGTCGGCTCGGGCGTCTACTACCCGATCCCCAACCACCAGCTCGCGTCCCTGACGACGTACGCCGAGGGTGTCGAGCTGCCGGTCACGCAGCAGCTCGCGCGCGAGGTCATCTCGCTGCCGGTCCACCCGTCCCTGACGGAGGCCGACCTCGAGCGCATCGTGACCGCGGTCAACACCACGGTGCGCGCCGGCGCCTGAGCGCCCGCCGACGGGTCGAGGCCCGGCCGACGTCCTACGAGACGTCGGCCGGGCCTCGTGCGTTGCGGCTCAGCCCCGGTCGCGGAGCTGGTAGACGTACTGGGTGCCGCCGTACCAGGTGAAGGTGCGCAGCGGCTTCGCGCAGCGTGCGGTGATCTCCAGGGTGGAGACGACGTAGCCCACGTCGAGGTCGCTCTCCGCGAGCCAGCACGGGTGGACGTGTACGACGATCACGTCCGGAGCCGCCTCCTCGACCCACGGCGCGCCACGCTCGCCGTCGAAGGCGACGTAGAGGTAGCTCGCGCCACGGTTCCAGACGTCCTCGTACTCGTGGTCGGGGTCGATCTTCTCCCACTCCGACACGCGCGGACCGGTGACCTGGTTGCCCGTGAGGGTCGGGGCGCCGTTGGCGATCAGGAGCGCGTTGGTGGCCATCGAGTTGGTGGCGATGAGGCTGCCGTCGGCCTCCGCCCGGTCGGCGAGGGCGCGGGCTGCCGCGGCGGCGGGGCTGGTGCGCAGCTCCCCGACCCCGTGGACGAGAGGGTTGGTGTCGGCACCCGCAGCGAGGCAGAGCACGAGGGTGCCGACGACGGGCCACGTCCGTGCGGGCCATCGGGTGACGGCGTACGCGACCGCGGAGACGGCCAGCACCGCCAGCCACACCTGCCAGGTGGCCAGGTCGGGCAGGGCACGGCGGGCGTCGGAGGCGCCGTAGGCCGTGACGACGCCCACGGTCGCCGCGGCCGCGACCGCGAGTCGTGTGGTGTCGCCCTTGAGGCGGGACGCGAGGAGCACCAGCAGCAGGGTGGCCGGGAATCCGACGGTCTGCGCTGCGCGGACCGGCAGCACGGAGCTGAGGAGTGGGATGTGCTCGCCGAGGGAACCCCAGTCGAACAACGCCCATGCGCTCCAGAGACCGGTCGCCGCGGCCAGCGTGACGATCGCGCCCCGCTGGGCACGGGTGGCCTCGGCCCACGCCCGGCGCCAGATGACGATCGCCCAGAGGCCGCAGACGAGGAAGCCCGAGGAGATCTCGCTCTGGTTGAGGAGGGTGGGCGCGGCTCCGTCCTCCATCTCGAAGAGCGCCGGGCCGCCGACCAGCTGGACCGGCGACTGTGCGGCGCCCGTGACGCGGCGCAGCCCGGGGTAGACGGTGTTGAGCTCGGCGGACAGGGCAGCGGCGTTCTCGATGAGCGTGCCTGCGAGCACGAGCAGCGACACCGCCGCGCCGGCACCGATGGTGAGGAGGGCCTGGCGTCGCGTGACGCGGTCCATCACGAGGTAGACGCCGGTGGCGATGACGAGGGGCACCCCGAGGGTGAGTGACCACGGCACGTAGTAGGTCACCAGTCGCGCCAGGAGGATGCCGGCGAGACCGGCCTGCAGCAGCGCCGTCACGCGCTTGCCGGCGACCATCCGGTCTCGCGCCAGCCACAGCACGTAGCTGCCGGCGGCCGCGAAGGCCATGATGCGCACCGGCATGAACGACCACCACAGCGAGGCCGGGGCGAGGAACACCAGCACCAGGCCGAGCCACGACATCGGGCGCGAGGCTCCCATCCTGCGCAGCAGGGGCGGGAGGGCGAGCACCAGGAGCAGCCACGGCCACGCACGGAAGGCCGCGAACAGCATCTCGTCGGGCAGGACGGGGCCCAGGCGCAGCAGGTTGCCCTCGTGGAACAGCACCGACTCCACCCACTGGCCGGACGAGATCTGGTAGATGAGATCGGGGTCCTGGGAGAGCGACGGCGCCTGGGAGCTGCCGTGGGCCAGGACCGAGAGATCGATCGGGGCCTGGGTGAGCCACTCGTCGCTACGGATCGGAAGCGAGGTCCCCCACTGCTCCGCGCCGTCCCCCGAGCCGTCGACCGACAGCAGCCCGAGCGAGGAGGTGCTGAGGCTGCCGAGCACCACGACGGCGTACGCCAGCAGCGGCAGCAGCACCTCGAGGCGATCGGCCCAGCCGCCGAAGATCCGCCAGGACCGCCATACGGGAGCATGCTCGGATGCCGGCTCCTCCGAGGTCGACTCCCCGGCGGCCGGCTCCCCTTCGGGGACCGTCCGCTCCGGCGACGTGGTGTCGATGACAGGCCTCCCCATGACTGGATCCGAGCGGCGGTCAGGCTACTCCATGCACGCGGGGCGAGCCGCGGCCGGATTGGGAGGAGGCCGCTGGCCATCGCTATGGTGAACCGGTTTGTCAGCGCAGAACTGAACGGGGTCATACGTGCGCATCGTCGTGGTCAACAACTTCTACCCGCCGCGGGTCGGAGGCAGCGCCCACCTGAGTGACGCCCTGGCGCGCGGCTACGCCGCCCGGGGCCACGAGGTCCTCGTCGTGACGGCGGCCTACCAGGACGCGCCCGCGGAGGAGTGGCGCGACGGTGTGCGGGTGGTGCGGTTCCCGGCCTTCGTGCTGCCCGAGAGCCGTCTGGCGGTCTCGTTCGACATCTCGTTCGCGACCCGGCCCTCGCTGCGCCGCAGGCTGGCCGCGCTGCTCGACGACTTCCAGCCCGACGTGATCCACCAGCACGGCCAGTTCATGGACCTCACCTGGGCCACCGGCGCTTACGCGCGCCGACGCGACATCCCGGTGCTGCTGAGCATCCACACGCGGCTCGAGAACCCCGCGGCCGCCTACCGGCACGCCTTCCGCTTCCTCGACGCCACCCTCGTGGCCACCCGCCTGCGCCGTTTCAAGCCCTCGCTCGTGGTGATGGACTCCTACATGGACGAGTACATCAAGGAGCGCTACCGCGGCCGCTACCGCGACCTGGTCGCCATTCCCGTCGGCGTCGACCCGGACTGGGTCCGCTCGGGCGACGCGGTCCGCGGGCGCGAGCTCGCCGGCGTGGGCCCGGACGCGCCCATCATCCTCTCGGTCGGGCACGTCATCCCGGTACGCGACCGGCTCGGCCTCGTCGAGGCGATGCCGGCAGTGCTCGCCAAGCACCCGGACGCCCGGCTCGTCGTGGTCGGCCGGGTCTACTACGACCTGTTCCAGAAGCGCGCGGAGGAGCTCGGCGTGGCCCATGCCGTGCACAGCCTCGGCGCCGTCCCCAAGTCCGACGTGCCCCACCTGCTGGCCGCGGCCACGGTCGAGAGCCACGAGCAGGGCCTGGGCCTCGGCACCGCCACGCTCGAGTCGATGGCCGCTGGCACGCCCGTCGTGGCGTGGGGCCGCATCGACAACTTCCCGGGCGTGCCCATGGTCGACGGGGACGACATCTTCATGTGCGACCCCGGCGACGTCGAGGGTCTGGCCGAGCGCATCGTGCTGGCACTGGACGACCCGGCCGCGACCCGCCAGGTGGGCGCCAGCGCCAAGACGATCGTCGACCAGCACTTCGCCCTCAACCGGGTGCTCGACCGGCACCTCGAGGTGCTGACCGAGCTGGCGGCGCCCCCGGAGCCGCAGCCCGCCGCCGACCCCCCGCTGACCACCCCGATCACACGACCCACGAGGAGAACCATCAGATGAGCTCGAAGGAGACCGTCTTCTTCACCGGCGGTGCCGGCTTCATCGGCCTGCACGTCGTACCCATGCTGCTCGAGAAGGACTACAAGGTCCGCATCTTCGACAACATGTTCCGCGGCGACCGCGAGGCCGTGGCAGCGCTCGGCGACGACGTCGAGCTCATCGACCAGGACGTGCGCTACGGCGGCGCCGTGCACGCGGCGATGAAGGGCTGCTCGAAGGTCATCCACGCGGCCGCGGTGTCGATCAACAAGAGCCAGGCCGACCCGTACGAGTCCATGGACATCAACATGATCGGCAACCACAACGTGTTCGCCGCCGCGGCCGACCACGGTGTCGACCGCCTGGTCTACTGCTCGTCCGCGTCGGTCTACGGCGACCCCGAGCGCCTGCCGATGCACGAGGACGACAAGCTCCTCCCCATCACGCCCTACTGCATCGCCAAGCGCGCCGGCGAGGACCTGCTCGGCTACTACAACCGGCGCGCCGGGCTGTCCTGGGTCGCGCTGCGGTTCTTCAACGTCTACGGACCGGGCCAGAAGACGACCGCCTACTACACCTCGGTCATCAACCACTTCGTCAACCGGATCAAGAACGGGGAGCCGCCGGTCATCGACGGCAAGGGCGAGCAGTCGATGGACTTCATCCACGTCCACGACATCGCGCGCTCCGTCGTCCTCGCGCTCGAGTCGGAGCAGTCCAACGTGCCGGTCAACATCGGCACCGGCATCGACACCTCGATCGCCGACCTGGCCGGCATCCTCATCGACGCCGTCGGCGCCGACGTGGAGCCGCAGTTCAACCCCCGCGACGTGCTCGTCAGCCGCCGTGCGGCCGACACCACCCGGGCCAAGGAGATCCTCGGCTTCGAGCCGACGATCGACGTGCGCACCGGCATGACCGAGCTCATCCGCGGTCAGTGAGCGAGCGGTGAGCGCGTCCTTCCCGCCCAACCCGTGGAACGAGCACGCGTGGGTGGTCGGCGAGCCGACGGTCGGTGAGGGCACCTGGATCGGTGCCTTCACGATGATCGACGGCTCGGGCGGGCTCACCATCGGCCGGGGGTGCGACATCTCCTCCGGCGTGCACATCTACACCCACTCCTCGGCGAAGCGGTGCGTCTCCGGCCGCCGCTTCGCCGAGGTGGAGCGTCGCCCGGTCGCCATCGGCGACCACGTGTTCATCGGGGCCAACGCCGTCATCAACATGGGTGTCACGATCGGCGACGAGGCCGTCGTCGGCGCAGGCGCCGTGGTCACTGCCGACGTCCCGGCGCGCGCCATCGTGGGCGGCGTACCGGCGCGCCAGATCGGCCGGGTCGACCTGACCGACCCGACCGACCCCGGTTTCGTCGTCAGCGGGTCCTGAGGACCTCGTCCACCACGCGGTGCGCCGGCAGGATGCTGGCGCGCTCGGCGTCGGCGTCGACCGACCCCTCGACGAGGTCGACGAAGTGGTCGAGCTGCGAGACGAGCGGCTCCGCGCCGCCGATCTCGGGGACCTCGATCTCGGTGAACTGGCGGAAGCCGACGAACGCGTCGTCGCCCTCGATGCTCGAGTGCCGGTAGCTGGTCAGTCCGCGGCGGAGCAGGTCGATCTCGATCATCCGGTCGAGCTCCTGGATGACCATCGAGCGCACCTTGACCTGACCGAGCCTGCTCGCGGACACCGAGGCGATGCCGCCGCCGGAGAACCGGACGCCCGCCTCGACGATGTCCTCCGCGCCGGCGACGCTCTGCGGGTGGAACTGCCCGACCTTGACGTCGAACGACTCCGGGTGCTCACCGCCGAAGGCACGGACGACGAGGTCCACGTCGTGCACCAGCAGGTCCCACGCGACGCCCGTCTTGATGCGAGGGGCGTACGGCGAGTGGCGCTGGGCCCGGACGTAGAGCGGGGCCTCGACCATCTTCATGGCCGTCATGACCGCCGGGTTGAAACGCTCGAGGAAGCCGCACATCAGCGGTGTGCCGGCGGCCGCGGAGGCGTCGACGAGCTCCTGCGACTCCTCCAGCGAGGGGCACAGCGGCTTCTCCACCAGCAGGGGGAGGCCGGCGTCGATGACCTGTGCCGCGAGCTCGCGGTGGGCCTCGGTCGCGGCCGCGATGACGACCGCGTCGTAGGTTCCGATCCCGTCGAGGTCGGCCTGCCACGCGGAGTCGTACTGGTCGGCGACGGCACGGCCGCTCTCCTCGTGCGGGTCGATCACAGCAGCCAGCGCGGTCCTCGGACCCGTGGCGATGACACGTGCATGGTTGCGGCCCATGGACCCGGATCCGATGAGTGCGATACGCAATGGTTCAGCCATGGCGGCACCATATCGACGCGGCGCGTTTTGGTCGCATCGCGCCCCGGTGCGGCAAGATGGCTGTCCGGACGCCGCTTGCGGCGTCGTCTCACCAGGTGCCGCTCCCGGCGGCCACCCGACGAAGGGATCCGTCACGTCCTCCGAAGTGCAGCCCGCGCACACCACGCGCGGCCGGCTCATCCACTGGGCGCGCATCCTCCTCGTCGTCGCCGTCGTGCTGGCCGCCGGCTACGCACTCTGGTCCAACCACGAGGTGGTGCAGGAGACCCTCGCCGAGCTCTCGTGGCGCGACTGGCTCCCCTCGTTCGTGGCCCTGCCCGTCGCGATCCTGCTCTCGACGCTCAGCTGGCAGCTGCTCGTCGACGAGCTCGGCGAGCCCATCGGCGTGGCGCGCGGCGCCCAGATCTTCCTCGTGGGCCAGCTCGGCAAGTACCTCCCGGGCTCGGTGTGGGCCTACGTCCTGCAGATCGAGCTCGGTCGCCGCGCCGGTCTGGCCCGCGCCCGCATCTTCACCGCCACCCTCTTCTCCCTCGCCGTGGCCGTCGTCGCCGCGCTGCTGGCGGGCTCCCTCGTGCTGCCCGGCTTCGTCCGCGACTACGAGGCGCTGCGCGGCCTGGTGTGGCTCTACCTCCTGCTTCCTGTCGGGCTGGTGTGCCTGCACCCCGCGATCCTCCAGCGGGTCGTCTCCATCGGCTTCAAGGTGCTGCGCCGCCCCCAGCCCGACCACCCGGTGCGGATGCGCGCGGTCGCCCTCTCCCTCCTCGCGGCCGTGGCGTCCTACGGGTTCTTCGGCCTGCACCTGTGGTTGCTCGTCCGGGGCGTGTCGAACGTCGACGGCAACGCCGCGTTCCTGCTCGTGTGCATCGGCACGATGGCCATCGCGATGATCTCGGGCCTCTTCTTCTTCCTGCTGCCCTCCGGCGCCGGCGTGCGCGAGCTGATCATCGTCACCGCCCTGGCGCCCACCATCGGCTCGGGCGAGGCCATCGCCCTCGCGGCGGTGTCCCGGGTGCTCATCGTGGTCGCCGACCTGCTCACCGCGGCCTCGGCCGCCGGCCTCGGGTGGTGGGAGCGGCGCCACTTCGGCCCGACCCCGCACGACCCGGGCGTCGACGACGACGAGGCCTGAGCTCAGGCGCGCGCCTCGTCCACCCGGTCGACGATGAGGTCGGCGATCGGCAGGGCCGAGGTCGCTGCCGGCGACGGTGCGTTGACGACGTGCAGCGTGCGCGCGGTGTCGCGCATCAAGAAGTCGTGCACGAACGAGCCGTCGCGCATGACCGCCTGCGCCCGGATGCCGGCCTCCCGTGGCGTGAGGTCGTCCAGGCGCAGCTCGGGGCAGTACTTCTGGCACAGCCGGAGGTAGGCCTTCTTGGACAGCGAGTTGCGCATCTCGCGCGCACCGGTGCGGACGTTGGCGCGCGCGACGTGCCACATCCCGGGGAAGGTCACGATGTCGTGAGCGTCGCGTCGGTCGAAGGAGAACTTGGGATAGCCCTCGCGCGAGAGCCCGAGGACGGCGTTGGGCCCCACGTTGAGGCCCCCGTCGACGGTCGGGGTGAGGTGGACGCCGAGGAACGGCAGCTCGGGGTCGGGGACGGGATAGATCAGCGTGCCGACGAGGTCGGCCCGCTCGGGGCGCACGTCGTAGTACTCGCCGCGGAACGGCACCATGGCGAAGTCGACCTCGAGCCCGGCCATCCGGGCCACGCGGTCGGCCTGCACGCCGGCGCAGAACACGACGTGCGAGCCGCGCACGTCACCGCGGCTCGTCGTCAGCACCACCTCCTGCGCGCTCTCGCGGATCCCCAGCACCCGGGTGTCGCGCAGGAGCGTCCCACCGGCCTCCTCGACCAGCGTCGCGAGCCGGCGGTTGATCAGGCCGTAGTCGGTGATGCCCGTCGCCGCGACGTGCAGCGCTCCCACACCGGCCACGTGCGGCTCGCGCTCCCGCAGCTCCGCACCCGACAAGACGGTGGTCGCGATCCCGTTGACGACAGCGCGCTCCGCCAGCGCCTGCATGGCGGCGAGCTCGCGCTCGTCCGTGGCGACCAGGAGCTTGCCGATCCGCCGCCACGGGATGCCGTGCTGCTCGGCGAACTGCTCGGTGGCGGTCGCGCCGCGTCGGCACAGGTCTGCCTTGAGGCTGCCGGGGGTGTAGTAGATCCCGGAGTGGATCACGCCGCTGTTGTGACCGGTCTGGTGCCGGCCGAACTCCGCCTCCTTGTCGAGGAGCAGCACGCGCCGGTCGGGGTGGCGCCGGCTGATGGTCCACGCGGTCGCGGCTCCCACGATGCCACCGCCCACGACGACGTGATCAAAGATGTCGGCCACGGGATCCTCCGAAGGTGTTCGTGCGAGGTCGGGCGACAGCATAGGTTCTGCGTGCCGAGGGTAGGGTGCTGCCCCGTGGAGAACCGGGGAGACGAGACCGACGACCCGCGTGTGGCTGCCAGGCTCGCCCGCGCGGAGAAGGCACTGCGACAGTCCGGGCGCGAGCTGAAGTGGTGGCAGATCGAGCTCGAGCACACCACGGAGTCGCTCCAGCGGGCCCGCCGCCAGCGCGCACGGCTGCGCGAGCAGGTGGACACCTTCTCCGATGCCCTCGCCGCGACGCTGTCGCGGGCCTATTGGGCCGACCGGGAGTCGCGGGGCACCGGTGTCGCCCGCCTGGTCGGACGACGCCCGTCGGGCGAGCGCGAGGCAGGCCTCGTGCGGCAGGTCGAGGCCAGCGGCGCCTTCGACGGAGGCTGGTACCTCCGGGCCCATCCGCAGGCGCTCCGCTCGGGCCTGAGCCCTGCCCTGCACTACGTCCGCCACGGCAACGCCAAGCGGCTCGATCCCGGGCCGTCGTTCAGCACCGCCGCGTACCTCGAGCGGCATCCCGAGGCGACCCAGGAGGACCTGCCCGCCCTGGTCCACGCGATCCGCCACGACCGGCTCGGGGAGACGTCCCACGACGACGCGGCCGCGTCCCCGGCCAGCGACCTGCACCTGTGACCGACATGCTGGACCTCGCCGAGTTCGTCTCCCGCTGGCGCGCCTTCGTCTCGCGATGGGCCGCTGCGTCCGAGGACGAACGCTCCCGCCTCGTCCAGGACGCGATGGACCACGGGCTGCCGGATGGCGAGCCGGGCGAGGCACCCGACCGCGACGCGGTCCTGGCGGCGGAGGTGGCCGTCATCCGCGCGAGCGGGGAGTTCGACGAGTTCGGCTACATGTGGCACAACCCCGACCTGCGCTGGCACCTGTGCACCGGGCCCGAGCAGGCCATCCACTTCGCGGAGCGCGGATGGCACGAGATGCGGCACCCCTCCCCCGGCTTCGACCTGTGGCACTACACCAACGCGTACCTCGACCCGGAGGACGACGAGGTCAACCCGGTGGTCCACTACGCGCTCGAGGGCCGGCGCCACGGCCTCGACACCTTGCCGCAGGTGCGCGAGCTGCCGGCGCCGACAGCGCCGACCGGTGCGCCCCGGCGGGTCTGCCTCTTCGCGGCCTTCGACGTCGACGGCATCGTGGACCCGACCGTCGTGTCCTACCTCGCCGACCTCAGCCGGTTCGCCGACGTCTACTACCTCGCGGACTGCGAGCTCGAGGACGGCGAGCTCGACAAGCTCGCGCCCTACACGAAGGGCGCCTGGGCCGTGCGGCACGGCCGCTACGACTTCGGCTCGTACTCGATGCTCGCCACCGACCTCGTCGGGTGGGACGTCATCGACCAGTACGACGAGATGATGCTGGCCAACGACTCGTGCTGGCTCGTGCAGCCGCTCGACACCGTCTTCGCCAAGATGGACGCCACGGCGTGCGACTGGTGGGGCCTGCAGGCCACCTACGAGGACTTCGGCGTCAAGGAGCACGAGGCGCTCGGACGACCGCTGTCGCTCGACGACGTCGAGGAGCAGATGCGCCAGCAGGACCTGTGGCGCTACTCCGACTTCATCCACGTGGGGTCGTACTTCCTCGTCTACCGTCGACGCGTGCTGGACGACCCGGAGTTCCGCCGCCGGCTCGAGACGGTCGCCAAGCAGCGTGACAAGACCGCGATCATCTTGAAGTACGAGATCGGGTTCTCCCGGTTGCTCATCCTGGGGGGCTACCACCTCGCGACCTTCGTCGACGGGATCCTGCCCTACCACCCCGTCTACCGCGCCTCCGCCTTCGACGTGATGGCCGACGGGTTCCCACTGCTGAAGAGGCAGTTCCTCTACGAGAACCCCTTCTCCGCGCCCGACCTGCGCCTGTGGAAGCAGCGGGTGCTCGAGCACGTCCCGGACGCCGACGTCGACGCGATGGAGTCCAACCTGCGTCGCATCGCGCCGGCGTGGAGCCTGCATCGCAGCTTCGCGATCCGGTCCGGTCCCGACGGGACCGCGGTGCTGCCTGAGCCGCTCGGCTCGGAGACGTTCCCCGACGAGGACCGGTGGGTCCCGTCGTTCGACCACTGGTGGGGATTCCCGGTCGACCCGCGCACCGGCCTGCTCAGCGGTGCGGTCCGCGCCGTGTTCGACGCCGTGCGCGACGACCCCTCGGTGAAGAAGATCGTGCTCGAGGGCTCGCGCCCGCTCGACGTCTCCGGCCAGAACGTCGTGCGGATCGCCACCGAGAGCCCGCCGGGACAGATGTACGGCCTGCGGATGGGCACCATCCTCACCACCGTGGGACCACGCAGCGACGTCAACCACCCCCTCTCCCCGCGATACCACCGCTTCCTCCAGCTCGGCCGCCCCACCGGCCTGTCGTCGCCGGACGTCGGACTCGACGGCAGCGGCGACACCTGGGGCCTGCGCGACGCCAGCGCCGTGGAGCTCGACGACTCGCTCACCCGGGCCGTCGTGGTGTCCGGCGCGCGGGGTGCCGAGGCCGCTGCCCGGCTCGCGCGGCTCGACCCCGACGGCGTGTGGGAGCTCGGTTCGCCCCGGATCGACCTGCTCGTCACCGGCGAGGCCGCCCTGGCCCCGGCGCACCGGGCCGAGATCGACCGGCTGCGCACGGTCCTCGCAGGCCGCCGACTCGTCGTCGTGGAGCCGTGGGGCGGTTCCGTCGACCTCGACGTGCTCGCCGCGTGGGCCGTGGCGCACCCGGAGGTCGCCGTCGGCGTACGCCCTCGCACGGGCGGCGGCGGCTCGCTCCCCGAGCCGCTTCTCGACCTCTCCGACGAGTCCCTGATCTCCGAGGACGCCAGGACGCTGTTTCCGGTGCACCCGGAGACCGCCTGGCGCTGCGCGGACGTGCTGGTGTCCGGCTCCGTTGCCGACCTCGCTGACTGGGCTGTCCTCGGCCGCCCGGCCATCAGCCTCGTGGCGACGGACGAGGCGCTGGCCGCCGGGCTCCCGCTTCCGAAGACCGCGCGCGACGACCTCGGAGCAGCGCTCGACACCGCCCTCGGGGGACGTGCGGTCGAGGAGGCCTACGCGGACTGGGGCCGCGCCCTGCACGCGGCCAGCGACGGCCACGCTGCCGAGCGGGTCGTCCGCGCGATCAAGCGCACCTACCTGCCGATCGACGAGTGGGAGGCGGAGGAGGCGGCCGTGGACGCTGCTACGGGCACCGGGCCCGCCGTGTCCTTGTCCTGACCGGCCGGGTCAGGGGCGCGCCAGCCCCCGTTGGCGCACCCGCCGCACGAACCGGCGGGCCGCCGTCCCGTCGAGCGGCACCACGTCGCCCGCAGGGCTCCCGGGGGCCGGCCAGCCGGTGGCTGCGGCGCTCGACAGATGCTCCAGGAGCCCCGTGGCGGGCTCGCCGGGCGAGTGCACCACGTGGGCGTGACCGGCGGCCCGGGCGTCGAGGATCCCGGCCGCGGAGTCGCCGACGACTGCGGACGCCACGCGCAGCACGACCGCCTCGGACACCACGCTGCGGTCGCTGAGGCCGATCGGCGCGACCTGCCGGAGCGCGTGCGTCAGACCGGCGGGGTCGTCCGGGCGGTGCTCGCGCACCCCCAGGGCCACACCGGCGCCGACGGCCCACTCGCCGAGCCGCGCCACGTCGTCGGACGCCAGGTCCGCGAGCCCGGGAGCCGCGAGCACGACGAGGGCGCGGCCGGCCAACCGGGCTCGCAGCCGCTCCTCGGCCAGCGCCAGGTCGTCGGGCAGCACGTCGGCGCGGAGGAGGTCGTGGCGCGGCAGGCCGGTCAGCCACACGTCGTCGTCGCCGAGGTGCGGATCCGCCACGCGACGCGTGACGGCCTCGTGGTCGGAGGTGGCGGCGACGGCGTCCACCGCGCCGAGAACCGGTGCGGCACGGCCGACGGCCCAGGGCGACCCCACGTGGACGACCCGGTGCCGGGCCGGCAGTGGCGCATGCGGGAGGGCGGCGTCGAGCGGGTCGGCGACCACGATCACGCCGCATCGCACCACGGCCTCCTGGCCGTCGAGGGTGGCGATCGGGACCACCCTCACGTTGCTGCCCGTGACGTCGTCGTGCAGGGGCCGGGTCCGGGTGAGCACGACCTTGCGCAGGCTCGGATCGTGCCGGACCTCCTCGAACACCGCACGCACGCCGGGGTCGAGCCGACCCGACGGCCCTGCCGCGAAGGCCCACCAGTGGCCGAAGGACGGCGTCTCGCGGTCCAGGCGCCGGAACGGGTGTCCGGCGAGGGCGGAGGTGCGCACGGTGCGTCGTCCCGTCGCGGGGTCCACCGTGACGTCGTACGCGTCGTACAGCCTGGCCGGGTCGGTGACCCGCTCGACGTCGGCGGCCATCTCCTCGATCCGCGCTGCGGGCGCCAGCTCACGCAGCCTCTCGCGCCACTCCCCCACGCCGGGAGCACGGCGCGGGTTCTCGCCGAGGAAGTTGCGCTTGACCAGGGGGAAGCCCCGACCGATCAGCTCGAAGACGTGGCGGGAGTAGAGCGGGTGGAAGGGCTCGAGCTCGGGCAACCACGTGCCGAAGTCGTAGCCCGCGTTCATCAGGTGCCGGCTGAGCCCGATCTCGTACTTGTGCACCACGAGCCCCTTGGCCTCCTGGGGCACCACGGTGTCGAGGCGCCAGCGGAATCCGGGGTCGGCCAGCACCGGTCTGCGGAAGACGAGGAAGTACGAGCTCAGGTGGAGGTAGCGCACGTCGCTGAAGTGGCGCGACCCCAGGAAGCGCTGCTTGGCCTCTGCGAGCGACATCGCGGAGTCGTCGCGGAAGTAGTTCTCGTCGTGCTCCATCGTCGTGGCCTGGAGGCTCCACCAGTCGCACGCTCTCGCGTCCATCGTCGCGAAGACCTCGTCGAGCGGTCGCAGCAGGAAGCACGAGTCGTTGGCGAGCAGCAGCTCGTCGTAGGTGTCGACGACGTCCCAGCCCACCAGGTCGCGGGCGAGCATCGAGAAGGAGCCGAAGTCGTAGCCGCCGTGCGGCACGCTCCACGCACCTGCGGTGACGTCGGCGAGGCGGTCGAGCTGGCCCGGCTCGAGCACGCCGTCGGCGAGGTAGTACACGTCGGCGTGCCGGGAGAGCTCGCGCAGGTAGGTCACGACGTAGTCGTCGACGAGGCCGTCGGCGTCGTACGCGGCGAAGAAGCAGATCCGGCGCGGCGGCGCGCCCTCGGCCGAGGGCAGCGGCGGCCGCTCCGGGGCCGGCGGCGGCAGCGCATCCCAGCCCAGGTGTCGGCCCAGCACCAGCCAGTGGAGCAGCGGGTCCGCCCCGTCGCGGGTCGGGTCGAGGTGGTCGACCCAGTAGGACCAGAGATCGAAGCGGGGACTGGGGTTCTGCAGCAGCCGCCAGCCGGTCTCCACGTGGTGGCGGTAGGGGTCGGTGCCGCGCCGCAGCCGGTGACGCACGACGTACTCGTCGGCGTCGAGGTAGCCGCTGGCCGCCACGACGGCGCGAGCGGCCGCGAGCGAGAACCGCTCCGCGGGCTCGTCGTCGGTCCGCCCCTCGGGCAGCCCGTCTCGCAGGACCTCCTCGACCAGCGCCCAGGCGGCCTCAGGACCCTCCGCCGCAGCGCGGCGCCACCGACGCACGAACACAGCCCACCGGGCGTGGAAGTCGTCCAGGAGCGCGCGGCGCTGGGCCAGCTGCTCCTCGAGCGCCGAGTGCTCGAGGCCCGTCACCGGCGGGCCGGCGGGTAGGCGTCGGCGCCCTCGGACTCCGCGGAGGCCAGGAAGTGCACGAGCGGGTTCACCCGCTCGACGAGCACCTCCGGGTGGTCGAGGACGTACTGGGCGATGTCGAAGGCCTCGCTGGGCCTGCGGAACGGATGGTCCCAGTGCCGCAGGAAGTGGACGCCGGGGTCCTCGCCGCGGCGGGCCACGTCGAGGTGGCTGCGGAGGTAGTAGGCCGCGTCGAAGAGCGGCGACTGGCGGATCAGCTCGAGCTGCCCAGCCTCCTCCGGCGTCACGGTCGCCGCGCCGCGCCGCCACCACGAGCGCTCCGCCGCGCCCGCCACAGCCGTCTCGCCGCGCAGTCGCTCGGCGAGGAGCGCCGAGAGCACGTCGGCCGCCTTGACGGCGCGGTCGCGCGACTTGCGGAGCCGCGCCTCGCGCTCGCCGGCCCTCTCCTGGTCGGCGCGCGCTGCCGCGAGCTCACGGCGCAGCAGGTCCACCTCGTCGTGGAGGCTGTCGGGGTCGGACTCGCTCACGCGCCGCACTCTAGCGAGCCGCTGGTCGGGGGACGATGCCCGTGCGGCCCTGCCACGCGCCGTGCTCGGAGAGCGGGCGGAAGCGGTAGGTCGCGAACTCGTGGTGGAAGTCGCGACGCTCGCGCTCGGCCATGGCCGCCGCGTGCCGCGCCGGCTCGGGCACCGCGGAGCGCCCGTGGACCATCTCCTCCATCTCGTGCACCGTGCGCCAGACGGAGAACGTGGAGATCGTGCGCGGCGGACGCAGTGCGGCCACCGCCAGGGTGGTGGCCGGGTGGTCGCGGACGAGGCGCTCGACGGGCCGCCCGCTGTGCAGGAAGCGTGGCAGCTCGGGCAGCCGCATCCGGGCGAGCGTCACGGCCACGACGGGCTCGTCGCGGTCCCATCGCCCGGCGCGGACGGGGAGGTCGGGGAGGGCCGCGATGCTCGACCACCGGCGCAGGAACTCCAGGCGGACGTGCCATCCGTGGGCGAGCTCGCGCCCGAGCGGGTCGCGCTCGAGGAAGCGGTCGAGGGAGGCCTCGTCGCGCCACTGCGCGAAGACCGCGAGCCGGCTCAGCTGAAGGCGTTCGGGGGACACCACGGGCGCACCGAGGCGCATCAGGGACAGGCACTCGACGTGGTCGAGGCCAGGCGTCGTGGCGCCGGGAGGCCGGAGCAGCGCCCGCGCACCGACCCGGTGCGGCACCTCGGCGAGGTGGAAGGAGTGCAGGGTCACGGGCGGCGCTCCAGCTTGTAGTGCAGCCGGACGGCCGACGCGCGACCCAGCCGCAGCTCGTGGTCGGTGCGCAGCACCCCGTCGGGGTCGACGTGGACATGGAAGGACTCGTGCAGGGGCACCCGGGCGGCGTGGACCTTCCGGTCGGCGACCACGATGTAGGCGCCGTCGTCGCCGAACCGGCCGGACTGCGAGGACAGCAGGAGCCCGCCGTCGGTGGTGACCTCGGGGCGCAGGAACACCTGGACGTTGCCCGACTCGAGCGGGAACGCGACGTGGACGCTCGCGCGGTCGGCGCCCGGAAGGGTCCGAGCCGAGTAGGCGCCGCTGAACACCGGCCTCCCGCTGCCGCGCAGGGTGCGCGTCCAAGCGGCCGCGACCTGCTCGCCCTGCCGGTCGAGGATCGGGGTGATGCGGCTGTCCATGCCGCGGGCGACCTCGAGGGGGCGCATCGGCAGGGCGAGCTGCTCGACCCGCCGGCCCCACAGCCGAGAGACGACCTCGCCGGCTGGCCAGAAGAGCGGCGACCAGCCCGTCCAGACCTCCATGTGCCACTGCGTCGTGCACTCGTAGAAGTCGCGGACCTCGGGGCGGAGCCGCGCGGCGTCGAAGCCGGGGCCGTCGAGCACCGCCATCGACGGCAGCAACCCGGCGTGCGGGCCGGGCTCGCCCGTCACGCCCCCGTGCCGGGCGGCCTCGGCCGCCGCCCACTCCTCGCCGACCCGCGGCGACGCGCTCACGGGCGCGTCCAGCCAGCGCTCGGCGCCCTGGAGGTCGACCCGGCGCCCGGTGAGCCGCCAGAGCCTCCGGGACCCGAGGTCGAGCAGCTGCGACGCGTGGGGCACGCGCCGGATCATGCCAGTCTCAGACCACGCTGAGCGGCAGGAGCGTCTGTCCCGTCGGGCCGACCTGGATCTCGGTGCCCATCTCGGGGCACACGCCGCAGTCGTAGCAGGGCGTCCAGCGGCAGTCCTCGACCTCGATGTCGGCGCCGTCGGCGGCCGCGAGCGCGTCCTCCCAGTCGCTCCAGAGCCAGTCCTTGTCGAGGCCGGAGTCGAGGTGCTCCCAGGGCAGCACCTCGTCGTAGTCGCGCTCGCGGGTGGTGTACCAGTCGACGTCGACGCCCGTGCCGGCCAGCGCCTTCTCGGCCGACGCCATCCAGCGGTCGTAGGAGAAGTGCTCGCTCCAGCCGTCGAAGCGGCCGCCGTCGCGCCACACCTCCTCGATGACCCGCCCGACGCGCCGGTCGCCGCGCGAGAGCAGGCCCTCGACGATGCCGGGCTTGCCGTCGTGGTAGCGGAAGCCGATGGCCCGGGCGTACTTCTTGTCCTCGCGCACGACCTCGCGCAGCAGCCGCAGCCGCTCGTCGGTCGCCACGTGGTCGAGCTGGGCGGCCCACTGGAACGGCGTGTGCGGCTTGGGCACGAAGCCGCCGATGGAGACCGTGCAGCGGATGTCGTTGCGCCCGGAGACCTCGCGACCGGTCTTGATGACGCGCTTGGCGAGGTCGGCGATGGCGAGCACGTCCTCGTCGGTCTCCTGCGGCAGGCCGCACATGAAGTAGAGCTTCACCTGGCGCCAGCCGTGGGAGTAGGCCGCGGCGACGGTGCGGATCAGGTCGTCCTCGCTGACCATCTTGTTGATGACCTTGCGCATCCGCTCCGAGCCGCCCTCGGGGGCGAACGTCAGGCCGGAGCGCCGGCCGTTGCGGGAGAACTCGTTGGCCAGGGTGATGTTGAACGCGTCGACGCGCGTGCTCGGCAGGGACAGGGAGACGTTGGAGCCCTCGTAGCGGTCGGCGAGGCCCTTGGCCACGTCGCCGATCTCGGTGTGGTCGGCGCTTGACAGCGACAGCAGGCCGACCTCCTCGAAGCCGGTCTTGCGGATGCCGTTCTCGACCATGTCGCCGATGGTCTTGATCGAGCGCTCGCGCACCGGGCGGGTGATCATGCCGGCCTGGCAGAAGCGGCACCCGCGCGTGCAGCCGCGGAAGATCTCGACGGAGAACCGCTCGTGGACGGTCTCGGCGAGCGGCACCAGCGGGTTGGCCGGGTAGGGCCACTGGTCCAGGTCCATCAGCGTGTGCTTGCGGACCCGGAACGGGATGCCGGGGCGGTTGGGCACGACGGCCTCGATCGCGCCGTCGGCGCCGTAGGCCACGTCGTAGAAGCGCGGCACGTAGATGTTGCCGGTGACGGCCAGGCGGCGCAGCAGCTCCTCGCGTCCGCCGGGACGCCCCTGCGCCTTCCACTCGCGGACGACCTCGGAGATCGCCAGCACGACCTCCTCGCCGTCACCGAGCACGGCGGCGTCGACGAAGTCGGCGATCGGCTCGGGGTTGAAGGCGGCGTGCCCGCCGGCGATGACGATCGGGGCGTCCTCGCCGCGGTCGGCGGCGTGGATCGGGATGCCGGCCAGGTCGAGCGCGTTGAGCATGTTGGTGTAGCCGAGCTCGGTCGAGAAGCTCAGGCCGAAGAGGTCGAACGCGCCGACCGGGCGGTGGCTGTCGACGGTGAACTGCGGGATCGGGCCGTGCTCGTCACCCTCGCGCATCACCCGCTCCATGTCGGGCCACACCGAGTAGGTGCGCTCGGCGAGGATCCAGTCGCGCTCGTTGAGCACCTCGTAGAGGATCTGCACGCCCTGGTTGGGCAGGCCGACCTCGTAGGCGTCGGGATACATCAGCGCCCACCGCACGGTGGGTCCGCCGGACTCCGAGGCGTCCGCGCAGTCCCAGTCCTTGACGACGGAGTTGAGCTCGCCGCCGACGTACTGGATGGGCTTCTGCACCGAGGGAAGCCTGGCCTCCAGGCGCGGGAAGACCGACGCGACGGACATGCTGCGAACACCTCGACTGAGCTCGGGGAAAGGGAGGACGGGGCGGGGCACGACACACGACCCGCGGCCGACCACCAAGACTACGTCGCGCCAGGTGGCACGGCCTACTCAGCGGCCTGCTCAGCGGCCTGCTCAGCGACCTGCTCAGCGGCGGACGGGTCCGGCCGAGCGGAGGTGGATGTTCTGGAGCAGGCCGAGGGCCAGCATGCCGGCGAAGAGCGAGCTGCCGCCGTAGGACACGAACGGCAGCGGCACGCCGGTGACCGGCATGATGCCCAGGCACATGCCGATGTTCTGGAAGGCCTGGAAGCCCCACCAGCAGGCGATGCCGGCCGCCGCGACCCGGCCGAAGAGGTCGTCGGCGCGCGCGGAGATCGCGAGGGCGCGCCAGATGACGACGGCGACCAGCAGGATCAGCAGCCCGGCACCCACGAGGCCGAGCTCCTCACCGGCGACGGTGAAGATGAAGTCGGTGTGCTGCTCGGGCACGAAGCCGGAGCGCGTCTGCGAGCCGTCGAAGAGCCCCTGGCCGAACAGGCCGCCGTTGCCCACCGCGATGCGCGCCTGCTCGGTGTTGTAGCCGGCCCCGCGCGGGTCGAGGCCGGGATCGGTGAAGGCGAGGAAGCGGTCGACCTGGTAGGGCTTCAGCACCCCCAACGACACCGCCGCGACCGCGCCGACCACCCCGCCGAGGGTGAGCCCGGCCAGCCACAGCCGGCCGGCTCCCGCGACCGCCAGCACGCCGAAGACGGTCGCGGCCAGCACGAGCATGGTGCCCAGGTCGGGCTGCAGCAGGATGAGCGCGGCCGGGACGGCGGCGATGGCGAGCATCGCGACGACCTCCAGGCTGCCCACGCCCCTGCCCCACCGGCGTTCGGTGCGCTCGGCCACCACCAGCGCCATGCCCACCACCACCGCCAGCTTGGCGAACTCGGCGGGCTGGATGGACATGCCGCCGAGCTGGATCCACGACCGGGAACCGTTGATCGTGCTGCCGGCCACGAGCACCATCACCAGCCCGCCGACGCTCGCGAGGTAGGCCAGCGGCGCGAGGATGCGCACCCACCGGTGGTCGGTGGCGATCACCGAGACCATCAGCACCAGGCCGATGGCGACGTTGACCAGCTGCTTGCGCAGGTAGGCGTTGGGGTCACCGCCGGTCAGGTCGGTCCGCGTCGAGGTGGCGGACCACACGAGCAGGGTGCCGAGGACCACCAGCAGCCCGGCAGCGAGCATCAGGGACCAGTCGAGGCCGGGGGCGCGCAGGCTCGACCCGCGCAGGGGACGCTGTCCCGGTCGGGTGGCGGGACGGGTCGACAGGACGGTCATCGCATCACTTCCGTGCCTTCTCGGGGACCGGCGGCATGATCGATCCGTCCTCCAGGAACTGCGGCAGCCGGGCGGGCGGGACCGTGCCGGGGATCGCCGCCCGCGCCGGGCGTACGGCCTCGCCCTCGATGCCGTAGAGCGCCTCCCAGATGGCGCGGATGCCGTCACCGGTGGAGCCGGAGCCGGTGCCGCCCTGGCTGATCATCATCACCACGACGTAGTCCTCGGAGTAGGACGCCACCCACCCCGTCGACTGCTTGCCGTAGACCTCGGCGGAGCCGGTCTTGGCGCGGATGGTCACCTCGTCGATCGGGAAGCCGCCGAGCTTCCAGGCCATGGTGCCGACCCGGGAGACGTTCTCCAGCGCGCCGTCGATGTAGTCGAGGTACTTCCTCGGCACGTCGACCCGGCCGATCCTGCGCGGTGCGATGCGGCGCAGCACCTTGCCCTCGGGGCTCACGATGGCCTTGGCCACGGTGGGCGCCCAGAGCGTGCCGCCGTTGCTCAGCGCGGCATAGCCGCGGGCGAGCTGCAGCGGCGTGACGATCGTGTCGCCCTGGCCGATGGAGAAGTTGACGGCGTCGCCGGCGCGGTAGAGGTTGCCCTCGAGGCAGAACTCGCGGGCGAACCGGTAGACGAAGTCGCTCGTGTCGGCGGTCTGCGGCTTGTCGCTCAGCTCGCAGTAGTAGTCCTTCTGCGACTCGTAGTAGGCCTGCTTCCAGTGCCGGTCGGCGATGCGCCCGGGCGCCTCGCCCGGCAGGTCGATGCCGGTGCGCGAGCCGAACCCGAACTCCTTCGCCTCCTCGACCAGCGGGTCCTCCGCGTCGATGTCGGCCGGGTCGCTGCCGAGGCGCTGCCAGAAGTCGTAGCCGATGCGGTAGAAGAAGGTGTTGCAGGAGACCTCGAGCGCCTTGGCGAAGCCGATGTTGCCGTAGGCGCCCGACTCGTAGTTCTTGAACACGCGGTTGCCGACCTGCAACCCCGACGTGCACGGCAGCGTGGTGTCCATGGAGTAGCCGTGGGTGAGCGCGCCGGCGGTCATGAACGGCTTCCATGTCGACCCGGGCGCGAACTGGCCCTGGGTGGCGCGGGAGAGCAGCGGTGTGCCGGCCTTCTCCGAGTAGAGCCGGGTGAGCTGCGCCTCGCTGATGCCGCCGGTCCACACGTCGGGGTCGTACGTCGGCTGGCTCGCCATCGCGATCACCCGGCCGGTCTTCGCGTCGAGCACCACGGCAGCCCCGGAGTCGGCGGCGAACCGGCGCCCGGTCACCGTGTCGACCTGGGTGCGCTGGAAGGCGATGCGCTGGGCGAGCTGGCGCTCCACGACCGACTGCACCTTCGCGTCGATGGAGGTGACGAGCGTGTCGCCCGGGGTGCTCTCGACCAGGGAGTCGTCGCCCAGCACCCGGCCCATCGAGTCGACGGCCACGCGGCGGTAGCCGGGCAGGCCCCGCAGCCACTCGTCGTACTGCTTCTCCACGCCGGCGCGGCCCACGACCGAGGCGCCGTTGAGGGACCGGTCGTCGCGCTCGGCGGCGAGGTCGTACTCGTCCTCGGTCACCGGGCTCAGGTAGCCGAGCACGTGGGCGAGGTTGATGCCGAAGGGGCGCGGGTAGGAGCGGACGCTCTGCTGCTCGGCGAGGACGCCGGGATAGTCCTCGGACTGCTCGAGCACCCGCAGCGCGACGTCCTTGGGCACGTCGACGGCGACCGGCACGGGCTGGTAGGGCGAGCCGTTCCAGCAGACGTCGCGGACGCTGCCGGGGTCGCCGCAGGTGACGAGGCGCGCCTCGACGTCCTCGGGGGTCGCGTCGACGACGACCGCGACACGGCGCACCAGCTCGGTGCGCTGCTTGTCGCCGAGCTTGCCGAGCACCGTGCGGTCGAGCGAGATCACCCAGGAGGTGCGGTTGGCCACGAGCGGACGGCCCTGGCTGTCGACGATGAGCCCACGCTGGGGCTGGACGACGATGTCGCGCACCGATTGGTCGGCCGCCTGCGCCTGGTAGGACTCGCCGCCGATGACCTGGAGGTAGTAGAGGCGGACGAACAGGGTGGCGAAGAGCGAGAACACCAGCGCCTGCACCACGACGAGGCGGAGCCGGCTCTTCGCGGCCCCGGACCCGGCAGCGGTCACGACGCCGCCCACTGCGGGCTCAGCCGGCCGAAGAGCCTCATCAGCGGCGGGAGCACGAACGGCGTGAGCAGCACGTCCCACACGACGGCGACCAGGACGACCTCGAGGAGCCCCACGACCGACATGGCGGGGTCCTGGAGGATGACGCCGGACAGCGCGAACAGCGAGGTGGCCACGAAGGACGCGGCGGCGACGGTGCCGATCACGGCGAGGGCGGTGGGCTTCTGGTCCTGGCGCACCCGGGCGGCGAGGAACGCCGCGATCGTGAGGGCGAGCGCCCAGCGTCCGGCGACGTGGTCGGCGGGCGGCGCGAGGTCGAGCGTCAGCCCCGCGACGAAGCCGAGGACGAGGGCGAACGGCGCCTCGACGGTCAGCGCGGCGGCCACGACGACCAGCAGGCACAGGTTGGGCACGATGCCGTGCCAGGCGACGTGCGGGAAGAGCGTGACCTGGACGACGAGGGCGACGACGACGGCCGCCAGGGCGACGACCCAGCGCAGGCGGCTCATCGCAGGCTCCCGTCGGCCTCGATGACGGCCCGGTCGCTCCGTGAGCCGCTGGGCACCATCACCCCGACCACGTCGAGGGCCGAGAAGTCGACGAACGGCTTCACGACCGCCCGCTGGGAGGCCTCGCGCAGCGAGCTGTAGACCTCGGTGATCGTGCCGATCGGCACGCCCGGCGCGTAGGGGCCGGTGGAGCTGCCCCAGGTCACGACGGTGTCGTGGCGGGCGGGCACGGAGGCGTCGTCGACGAGGCGCAGGTCGAGCCCGGCCTTCTGGTCGAGCGAGCCGCTGCCGGTGACGAACCCGATCTCCATGCTCGAGCCGACCCGACCGCCGACGGTGGAGTCGGGGTCGATGACCAGCAGCACGGTCGCGGTGCTCCGCGTGACCCGCAGCACCCGGCCGACGAGTCCGTCGTTGTTGACGACCGTCATGTCGGGACCGACGCCCGACTCGGAGCCGGCGTCGATGGTGACGGTGAAGCTCTGGGACTGGCGCGGGCCCATCGCGACCACGCGGGCCGGCACGAGGGCGGACCCGAGGTCGGTCGCGGCGGTGGTGAGGCCGTCGTACTGCTCGAGGCGGTTGCGGTCGAAGCCGGCGAGCTCCACGCGGCCGCGCAGCTCGGCGTTGCTGGCCTCGAGGTCGCGCACCCGGTCGGTGAGGTCGCCCTTGCTGCGGAACCACGCGGGCACGGCGGTGAAGGGGCGTACGGCGGCCGCAGCGCCCGCCTCGGCGGGCCCGAACGCCTCGCCCACCACGCGCCGCGCCGGCTCGACGGGAGAGTCGGCGCCGCCGGAGACGTCGAGGGTGATCAGGGTGACGCTGGCCAGGACCAGCGCCACGAGCAGCGACCGGGGCGTGCGGTTGCGCGACTCGAGCTTGTCGAGGCCGGTCCAGCGACGCTCGCGCACCTCGTGCCCCCCGAGGGCGCCCATCAGAAGCGCCTCGGGTCGGACACCAGGACCTGCTGGAGCGCCTCGAACTCCTCCACGCACCTGCCGGCGCCGAGGGCCACCGAGGACAGCGGGTCCTCCGCGACATGGACGGGCATGCCGGTCTCGTGACGCAGCCGCTCGTCGAGGCCGCGCAGCATCGCGCCGCCCCCGGTGAGGACGATGCCGCGGTCCATGATGTCGCCGGCGAGCTCGGGAGGCGTCTGGTCGAGGGTGGTGCGGACGGCGTCGATGATGTTGTGGAGCGGCTCCTCGAGGGCCTGGCGCAGCTCGGAGCTGGAGACCACGACCGTGCGCGGCAGCCCGGAGACCATGTCGCGCCCGCGGACCTCGGCGTCGGGCTCGCTCGGGAGCGGGAAGGCCGACCCGAGGGTCATCTTCATCTCCTCGGCGGTGCGCTCCCCCAGCATGAGGGAGTACTCCTTCTTCATCCACGCGATGATCGCCTGGTCGAGGTCGTCGCCCGCGGTGCGCACCGACAGGCTGGTCACGATGCCACCGAGGCTGATCACCGCCACCTCGGTCGTGCCGCCGCCCACATCGACGACCATGTTGCCGGTGGCCTCGTGCACCGGCAGCCCGGCGCCGATCGCGGCCGCCATCGGCTCCTCGACGATGTAGACCCGGCGGGCGCCGGCCTGGTAGCCGGCCTCCTTGACCGCGCGCTGCTCGACCGCGGTGATGCCGCTCGGCACGCAGATGACCATCCGCGGCTTGGCGAAGTAGCGGCGGCGGTGGACCTGGTGGATGAAGTAGCGCAGCATCTGCTCGGTCGCCTCGAAGTCGGCGATCACACCGTCCTTGAGCGGACGGATCGCCGCGATGCTGTCGGGGGTGCGCCCGATCATCCGCTTGGCCTCGTGGCCGACGGCGAGGACCTCCCCGGTGGCGGTGTTCATCGCCACGACGGACGGCTCGTCGAGCACCACGCCCCGGCCGCGGACATAGACCAGCGTGTTGGCGGTGCCGAGGTCGACGGCCATGTCTCGACCGATGAAGCTGTTTGCCATGCCGCTGCTGCCCTTGCAGGTCGGTCGTACCGGGAAGTGGGGACGACCGCTGCAGCCGACCCGCACTCAGGCTAAGGAGCGCGGCCCGGTGTTCTGGGGAGGACACGCGCGGGGCGGCGCAAGTCCGGCCGCGACGTACGCACCCGGGGCGCGCTTGTACGCCCGGGCCAGCGGGTTGACGTCACGCCACACTTGGTGAGCGAGTCCGACACTTCGAGGCCGTTGCAACCCCCTCCAAGTGACGAAGTCCCCGCTCGAGCGGGGACTCCGACAAACGAAGAAAGGCTCAGCCAGAACGCCCGCTCAGCGGGCGAGGGCGGGGAACCAGATGCCGATCTCGCGGGCGGCCGACTCCTCGGAGTCCGAGCCGTGGACGAGGTTCTGCTGGACGGCGAGGCCCCAGTCGCGGCCGAGGTCGCCGCGGATGGTGCCGGGGGCGGCGACGGTGGGGTCGGTCGCGCCGGCGAGGGAGCGGAAGCCCTCGATGCAGCGCTCGCCCTCGATCACGACGGCGAGCACGGGGCCGGACAGCATGAACTCCACGAGCGGGGCGTAGAACGGCTTGCCCTCGTGCTCGGCGTAGTGCTCGGCGAGGAGCTCGGGCGTCGCGGAGCGCAGCTCGGCGGCGGCGAGGGTGTAGCCCTTGGCCTCGATCCGGCGCAGCACCTCGCCCGAGAGGCCGCGGCGTACGCCGTCGGGCTTGACGAGGACGAGGGAGCGCTGGACGTCGGTCATGCGGGCAGCCTAGCGAGGAGCCTCAGCCCTGCTCCGCGCGGTACGCCGCCCACGCGGCGGCGCGCTCCCGCTCGATCTTGCGCCCGAGGAGGTCGGCCGCCGTCCAGAGCGCGGCGAAGATCGCCCCGAGGGCGAACATCACCGGGACGACGAAGCCCAGCGCGATGGCGGCCACCTGCACGGCGTAGCCGGCGAGGTAGGCCCACTCGGCGCGCAGCATCCCGGCCAGCAGCAGGCACACGAGCGCCAGGCCGAGCCCCACCGTCAGCGCGGTGCCGGTCGGGACGCCGGCGATGGTGATCATCACGGGAGTGCTCAGACCGAGGGTGATCGCCTCCAGGCTCAGCACGGCCGCGGCCATGCCGCGCCGCGGCGAGCGCTCGGTGTTGGCCGGCACCTGCTCGGGAGTGTTCTCGCTCATCGGCGCCCCTTCAGCAGCGCGCGGGCCTCGCCCACGGTGACGACGGAGCCGGTGACGAGCACGGCGCCGGACCCGATCGAGACGTCGATGGCCTCGCCCGCCTCCGCGAGCGTCGCGGCGCGGTCGATCGCCTCGGCCAGGTCGGGCACGACGCTGACGCGGTCCTCGCCGAACACCTCGACCGCCGCGCGGCCCAGGGCGGCGGCCGACATCGAGCGCCGCGAGGAGTTCTGCGTGCAGACCAGGTAGGCCAGGTGCGGCTCGAAGGCGGACAGGAGTCCCTCGTGGTCCTTGTCCTCCATCACGCCCAGCACCCCGACCAGCGGGCTGAAGGAGAAGGAGTCCTCGAGCGCCTCGGCCACGGCCTCGGCCCCGTGCGGGTTGTGCGCGGCGTCGAGCACGATCGTGGGGCTGCGGCGGATGATCTCCAGCCGCCCCGGGGAGGTGACCTCGGCGAACGCGGCGCGCACGACCTCGTCGTCGAGGGCGCCCGTGCCGAACGCCTCGACGGCGGCGAGCGCGACGGCGGCGTTCTGGGCCTGGTGCGCGCCGTAGAGCGGCAGGAACACGTCGTCGTACTGCGCGCGCAGGCCCTTGAGCGTGAGCACCTGGCCGCCGACGGCGGGGGTGCGCGAGACGACGCCGAACTCCATGCCCTCGCGGGCGACGGTCGCCCCGACCTCGGCCGCGCGCTCGAGCAGCACGGCGGCGACCTCGGGCGTCTGCTCGGCCAGGACGGCGATGGAGCCGGGCTTGATGATCCCGGCCTTCTCGACGGCGATGGTGGCGGGGTCGTCGCCGAGGTACCTCGCGTGGTCGACCGCGATCGGCAGCACCACGGCCACGTCGGCGTCGACCACGTTGGTGGCGTCCCAGCCGCCGCCCATGCCGACCTCGACGACGGCCACGTCGACGGGGGCGTCGGCGAAGGCGGCGTAGGCCATGCCGACGATCGTCTCGAAGAAGCTCAGCGGGTGGTCCTGCTCGGCGTCGACGAGGTGGGTGTAGGGCGCCACGTCGTTGAACGCGCGCACGAACGCCTCGTCGTCGAGCGGCTCGCCGTCGATGCTGATCCGCTCGCTCATCCGCTCGAGGTGGGGAGAGGTGAACCGGCCGGTGCGCAGGTCGAGCGCGCGCAGCAGGGTCTCGATCATCCGGCTGGTGCTGGTCTTGCCGTTGGTGCCGGTGAGGTGGATCGTGCGGAAGGAGCGCTGCGGCTCGCCGAGGAGCTCGGTGAAGGCCGCGATGCGGTCGAGGCTGGGCTCGAGCCGGGTCTCGGGCCAGCGGGAGAGCAGCGCGTCCTCGACCTCGGCGTAGGTCTGGGCGAGGCGCGGTGCGTCGGCGGCGTCGTGGGGGTCTGTCATCTCCCCGCGAGTCTATTGACCCCGCTGCCCGGACGACGACTCGTGGCCGGGGAGCCCGACGACGTGCTCCGCCATGTCGACCGTCGGCTCGTAGCCCAGCGCGGCGTAGATCTTGTTGGAGGTCGGGTTGGCCCGGTCGGTGAACAGGCACATCCGGTGGCCCGCCTCGAGCCCGCGCCGGGTCAGCTCGCCGACGACGTACGACGCGATGCCGCGACCCCGGTGCTCCTTGGGCGTGTAGACGGGGCCGATCCGCGAGACGCCGTACGACGGCAGGCCGGCGCCGGTGAGGTGGGCGACCGTCCCGTCGGGGAGCTCCCACAGCCACTCGACGCCCTCGCGGATCCTGACCAGGACGCTGTCGAGCGTGTTGTGCTCACCGGAGTCCGGGTCGGGCTCGCGCCCGGCCTGCTCGTCGGCCTCCTCGTGGAACGCCCTGAACCACGCGAGCACGAGCTCGGCGTCGTCCTCGGTCGCGAGCCGCAGCCGACCGTCGGGCGCGGGCGGGGCCTCGACGGACGTGGCCTCCCACAGCCGCGTCCCCTTGTCGGCCACCACCTCTCCCCCGGTCAGCTCGGCGCTCACCCGCGCCAGCACCGCCGCCCCGGGCAGCGCGCCGTTGGCGCCGCCGAGGAGCTCCCCGCGCGCGTGCAGCGCCGTGGCCAGCGCCGTGGCGGCGCCGTCGTCCATCGGCATCGAGAACGTCGGGTGGGGCGCGAACGGAGCCGTGCGCATCGCCGCGCTGACCACCGCCCCGGAGGCGTCGCGCACCACGACCCACCAGCGCTCGAACGTCGCCCCCACCTCGGCCCAGGAGTCGTGGCCGGCGGCCAGCTCGCGGGCCGTCCGCTCGCTCACGCTGGCGATCACGCTGCCCAGCACCGGCTCGGCGGCGAGCAGCCCGCCGGCCGCGTCGAGGAACGGCTGCGGGGTGGCGAAGAACTCCAGCGTGACGTCGGGATCCATGGCCGCACGGTAGGCCGTCGCCGCCTGCGTCGATACTCGTTTTCGTCGGCTGGAGGCCCGTCAATAGAATCGGAGCATGACTGAGAACCCCAGCACCCAGGCCCCGGAGGCCGGTCCGACGACATCGAGCACCGACCCGCGTGCCGTCGTCGTACCCGAGCGGCCGGCGCTGGAGGGCCTGGAGGACAAGTGGTCTCGGGTGTGGGCCGAGAACGACACCTACGCGTTCGACCGCACGCAGCCCCGCGAGAACGTCTACTCGATCGACACTCCCCCGCCGACCGTCAGCGGCTCGCTGCACGTCGGGCACGTCTACTCCTACAGCCACCCCGACCTGATCGCGCGCTACCAGCGCATGCAGGGCAAGGCCGTCTTCTACCCCATCGGCTGGGACGACAACGGCCTGCCGACCGAGCGCCGCGTCCAGAACTACTACGGCGTGCGCTGCGACCCCGCCCTGCCCTACGACCCCGACTTCACGCCGCCGGAGAGGCCCGACCCCAAGAAGCAGGTGCCGATCAGCCGGCCCAACTTCATCGAGCTGTGCGAGCAGCTCGTGGTCGAGGACGAGAAGGCGTTCGAGGCGCTCTGGCGCCAGCTCGGCCTGTCGGTCCAGTGGAACCCGACCTACACGACCATCGGCGACCACTCGCGCACCGTCAGCCAGCGCGCGTTCCTGCGCAACTACGCCCGCGGCGAGGCCTACCTGTCCGAGGCGCCCACGCTCTGGGACGTCACCTTCCAGACGGCGGTCGCGCAGGCCGAGCTCGAGGCCCGCGACTACCCCGGTGCCTACCACCGCGTCGCCTTCCACCGCCCCGACGGCTCGCCGATCCACATCGAGACCACCCGGCCGGAGCTGATCCCCAGCGTGGTCGCGCTGATCGCGCACCCCGACGACGAGCGCTACCAGGGGCTCTTCGGCACCACGGTCACCTCGCCGGTCTTCGGCGTGGAGATCCCGGTCCTGCCCCACCCCGCGGCCGAGCCCGACAAGGGCGCCGGCATCGCGATGTGCTGCACCTTCGGCGACCTCACCGACGTGACGTGGTGGCGCGAGCTCGACCTGCCGGTCCGCACGGTCGTCGGCCGCGACGGCCGGCTCCTCCGGGAGACGCCGGAGTGGCTCGCTGCCGAGCCCGCCGCGACGGCGTACGCCGAGCTGGCCGGCAAGACGACCTTCAGCGCCCGCGAGGCGATGGTCGCCCTGCTCCGCGAGTCCGGCGACCTCGACGGTGAGCCGCAGCCCACGCAGCGCATGGCCAACTTCTTCGAGAAGGGCGACAAGCCGCTCGAGATCGTCGCCACCCGCCAGTGGTACATCAAGAACGGCGGACGCGACGCCGCGCTGCGCAAGGAGATGCTCGCCCGCGGCGAGGAGATCACCTGGATCCCCGCGCACATGAAGCACCGCTACGACAACTGGGTCGGCGGCCTCAACGGTGACTGGCTCATCTCGCGCCAGCGCTTCTTCGGGATCCCGTTCCCCGTCTGGTACCCCCTCGACGCCGACGGCGAGCCCGACCACGACCACCCGCTCCTGCCGAGCGAGGACCGGCTCCCCGTCGACCCCTCGACGGAGGCCCCCGAGGGCTACACCGAGGACCAGCGGGGCAAGCCGCGCGGCTTCATCGGCGACCCCGACGTGATGGACACCTGGGCGACGTCGTCCCTGACCCCGCAGATCGCGGGCATGTGGGGCGTCGACGACGACCTGTTCTCGCGGGTGTTCCCCTACGACCTCGCCACCCACGCGCACGACATCATCCGCACCTGGCTGTTCTCGCGCGTCGTCCGCTCCGACTACGAGCACCAGGTCGCGCCGTGGACGCACGCGATGATCTCCGGCTTCATCGTCGACCCCGACCGCAAGAAGATGTCGAAGTCCAAGGGCAACGTGGTCGTCCCGACCGACATCCTCGACAAGTACGGCGCCGACGCCGTCCGCTGGCGCGCGGCCATCGGCCGCCCCGGCGCCGACTCGCCCTTCGACGAGTCGCAGATGAAGGTCGGGCGCCGCCTGGCGATGAAGGTGCTCAACGCCTCCAAGTTCGTCCTCGGCAATGTCGGCGCGACCGAGCTGGCTCCCAGCGCGGTCAGCGCACCGGTCGACTGCGCCCTGCTCGGACGCCTCGAGACCGTCGTCCGCAGGGCGACGGAGGCCTTCGACGCCTACGACTACACCACGGCGCTCGAGGTCACCGAGAAGTTCTTCTGGGAGTTCTGCGACGACTACCTCGAGCTGGTCAAGGAGCGCGCCTACGACGTCGAGGGCGGCACCGGCACCGACTCGGCGCGGGCCACGCTGGCCATCGCGCTGCACGTCCAGCTGCGGCTGCTCGCGCCCTTCCTGCCCTACGTCACCGAGGAGGTCTGGTCGTGGTGGCAGGACGGCTCGATCCACCACGCCGCCTGGCCCACCGCGGCCGACCTCGGCGCCGCGGCCGCGGCCCCGCCCACCGTCCTCGATGCGGTGGCCGCCGCGCTCACTGGCATCCGGGGCGCCAAGTCGCAGGCCAAGGCCAAGATGCGGGCGCCGCTCTCCCGTGTGGAGATCACCGGTCCGGCGGCGCTGCTCGAGGCCGCCCAGCAGGCGCAGGACGACCTCCGTGCCGTCGGCACGATCGTCGGCGACCTCGACTTCGTCACCGACGAGTCGAGCGCCGAGCTGCGGGTCACCGCCGCCGAGCTCGCGCCCACCGAGGACTGACGCGGACTACCGCCGGCTCGTACGCCCTGGGGGCACCCGCGGCCCGTCGCCCGGGGCCGCCCCGGGCGTCGGGCCGCGGGCGTCGGGCCGCGGGTTCATCACGGTATGCAGGCCAACCCGCACTTCCCATGGTGAGCTGATCGTGGGGAGTGCGGGTTGAGCGACATACCTTGATGAACCGTCAGCGCGGCGGTGGCGATGCACCGGGGCCGGACCGGCGGTTGCCGACCCGGGCCAGAGCCCGAGCCAGGGTCAGGCGGACTTCTTCTTGCGGCCCTCGGCCTCGCGCAGGACCAGGGTGGGCTCGACGCCGTCCTCGACGACCTCACGGGTGACGATCACCTTGGCGACGTCGCCGCGCGACGGGACGTCGTACATCACGTAGAGGAGCACCTCCTCGATGATGGCCCGGAGCCCGCGGGCACCGGTGCCGCGCTCGAGCGCGGCCTCGGCGATCGAGTCGATCGCCTCGTCGGTGAACTCGAGCTCGACGCCGTCGAGGTCGAACAGCTTCTGGTACTGCTTGACGAGCGCGTTGCGCGGCTCGGTGAGGATCTGGACGAGCGCCTCGCGGTCGAGCTTGCTCACGCTGGCGATCAGCGGCAGGCGGCCGATGAACTCCGGGATCAGGCCGAACTTGGTGAGGTCCTCGGGGCGGACCTGGGCGAGCAGGTCGTCGGCCTCGCGCTCGGCGGCGCCGCGCACGTCGGCGGTGAAGCCGAGGGACTTCTTGCCCACGCGCTGCTCGATGATCTGCTCGAGACCGGCGAAGGCACCACCCACGATGAAGAGGATGTTGGTGGTGTCGATCTGGATGAACTCCTGGTGCGGGTGCTTGCGCCCGCCCTGCGGGGGGACCGACGCGGTGGTGCCCTCGAGCATCTTGAGCAGCGCCTGCTGGACGCCCTCGCCGGAGACGTCGCGGGTGATCGAGGGGTTCTCCGCCTTGCGGGCCACCTTGTCGATCTCGTCGATGTAGATGATGCCCGTCTCGGCCTTCTTGACGTCGTAGTCGGCGGCCTGGATGAGCTTGAGGAGGATGTTCTCGACGTCCTCGCCGACGTAGCCGGCCTCGGTCAGCGCGGTCGCGTCGGCGATCGCGAAGGGGACGTTGAGCATCCGCGCGAGCGTCTGGGCCAGGTAGGTCTTGCCGCAGCCGGTGGGGCCGATCACCAGGATGTTGGACTTGGCCACCTCGACGGCGTCCTCCTTGGCCTTGCCGCTGACGGGCTGCAGGCCGGACTGGACACGCTTGTAGTGGTTGTAGACCGCGACGGCGAGGGACTTCTTCGCGTGCTCCTGGCCGATGACGTAGGAGTTGAGGAACTCGAAGATCTCGCGCGGCTTGGGCAGCTCCTCGAGGCTGACCTCGGCGCCCTCGGCGAGCTCCTCCTCGATGATCTCGTTGCACAGCTCGATGCACTCATCGCAGATGTAGACGTTGGGGCCAGCGATGAGCTTCTTGACCTGCTTCTGGCTCTTTCCGCAGAAGTTGCACTTGAGCAGGTCGCCGCCGTCACCGATTCGTGCCACGAGTCGTGTCCTCCAGTCGTGCCGGATGGGGGTTCCGGCTCCTCACACCTTGCAACAGGCCGTACGACGGTACCCCGAGCCGGCCCCCGTCGGGGGCCGGACACGGGATGTCGACGACCATGATTTCGAGCCTCGCCACCAGCCTCGGCTCACCCTCAGGTGAGGGCCGGGGCACCCTTGCGGGACTCGATGACGGCGTCGATGAGGCCGTACTCGACGGCCTGCTCGGCCGTCAGGATCTTGTCGCGCTCGATGTCGCGGCTGACCTGGTCGATGTCCTTGCCGCTGGAGTCGGCGATCATCCGCTCGAGGAGCTCGCGCATCCGCAGGATCTCGTTGGCCTGGATCTCGATGTCGGAGGTCTGGCCGAACGTGCCCTCGGTGTAGGGCTGGTGGATCAGGATCCGGCTGTTGGGCAGCGCCATCCGCTTGCCCTTGGCTCCGGCGCCGAGCAGGATCGCGGCCGCCGAGGCCGCCTGGCCCAGGCACACCGTCTGCACGTCGGGCTTGATGAAGCGCATCGTGTCGTAGATCGCGGTGAGCGCGGTGAACGAGCCGCCGGGGCTGTTGATGTAGATGCTGATGTCGGTGTCGGGGTTCATCGTCTCCAGGCACATGAGCTGGGCGATGACCGCGTTGGCGACGTCGTCGCTGATCGGCGTCCCGAGGTAGATGATGCGCTCCTCGAAGAGCTTGGCGTAGGGGTCGATGCGGCGGAAGCCGTAGGACGTGCGCTCTTCCCACTGCGGGATGTAGTAGTTCATGGCTGTCAGTCCTTGGTCCGGGCCGGGCGGCCCTCGTCGGCGGCTTCGCGGGCACTGGTGATGACCTGGTCGACGAGGCCGTACTCGACGGCCTGGTCGGCGGTGAACCACCGGTCACGGTCGGCGTCGGCGACCACCTGCTCGACGCTCTGGCCCGTGTGCTCGGCGATCAGGTCGAGCAGCACCTTCTTGATGTGCAGCGACTGCTGGGCCTGGATCTTGATGTCGGAGGCGGAGCCACCCATGCCCGAGGAGGGCTGGTGCATCATGATGCGGGCGTGGGGCAGGGCGTAGCGCTTGCCCTTGGTGCCGGCGCACAGCAGGAACTGGCCCATCGAGGCCGCGAGCCCCATGCCGACGGTCGCCACGTCGTTGGGGATGTAGTTCATCGTGTCGTAGATGGCCATGCCGGCGTCGACCGAGCCGCCGGGGCTGTTGATGTGGAGGAAGATGTCGGCCTCCGGGTCCTCCGCGGACAGCAGCAGGAGCTGGGCGCAGATCGCGTTGGCGTTCTGGTCGCGCACCTCCGAGCCGAGGAAGACGATGCGCTCACGGAGGAGGCGCTGGTAGATGTGGTCGTCGAGGCCATACATCCCACCGGCACCGTTCATCTCGGGCGAGAGGGCTGGGCTGGAGTTCTGGTTCACGCTGGCGACACTAGCCGGAAGGACGGACACTTCCACGCGGGACCGGCCCTTGTTCGCCCACAGCGGATCGAAGCGCCTCGCGGGGCCTGCGCGTGTGGTCTACTCGGGCCCATGTTGCGGGTCACGCTTCGGGGGGCAGACCTGCCCACCGCCACGCTCGGCAGCGGCGAACGGCTGCTCTTCGGTCGCGCGCCCCACCAGGCGCTGCGCACCGAGGAGCCCGACAGGGCCCTCGACGTCACCGTCCTCGCGCTCCCGCACTGCGCCCCGCACGTGTCGCGCCTGCTGGGCGAGCTCGAGATCGGCGAGGAGATCGCCCGGCTGCGCTGGCACGGCGCGGGCGAGACCCAGGTGGCGAGCCTGTTCGACGCCCCGGGCGGGGCACGACGGGTGACGCTCGTCGAGGGCATGTCGCTGCTGCTCGACGAGGGGGAGAACCACCTCGTCGTGATGCGCGGGCGCGAGCTCGACCCCGAGGTCTACGACGACCTGACGATCGTCGTGGAGGTGACGACCCCCGGGGAGGAGGCGGCGCCCCGGCCCGCCGTCGCCGACAGCGGCGTCGAGCGCGACTCCTCGGCCACCGCCCCGTCGCCGGGGCTGGTCCGGCACTCCCGTGAGTGGTACGTCGCCCTCGCGCTCGCCGAGCCCTGGCTGGTCGGCACCGACGACTACCCGCGTCCCCCGACCAACCGCGAGATCTACGAGCGCGTCCTGCGGTGGCACGGCTACGCCTGGAACCTCGAGCGCTCCCAGCGGGTCGACGACGCGATCAAGGCGATCTCGTCCCTGGCCTTCAGCGTCCGCGACGACCCGTTCCGGGCCAGCAGCGGGCGTGCCAGCAACGTGCGCTTCGCCGTGGGTCGGCGTACGGCCGAGGTCCGCCTGGTCACCGTCGACGACCTCGCGGGCGTCGAGGCGGCCGCCCGCGAGCGCGTCGCGGGAGCCCCGCACCCGGGCTGAGCCCCGCCTGGAGCGGAACCGAGCGGCGGACGGGACGGAACGTTCCGCCGCGCGAACGGTGGTGCCGTGCGGTCCGGTTCTGTGAGACTTGCCGCGCACCGCGACGAGGGGGATCCATGGGGGCAGGTCGGGCGACGACGCACGCCGGGGGCACCGACGCGCCCCGCACCGCGCGGCTGCGCAGGCTCGCGTCGAAGCGCCAGTCGAAGGGCGCGGCCGAGCTCTCCGTCGTCCTGGTCGTGGCCTCGCTCGTCGCCGGGGTGCTGTTCGGCAACGGCCTCTCCCGCACCGCGGTCGAGCTCGCCGACGGACTCACCTGGCTGGCCGACGACCCGAGCGGCGACGTCATCCAGGTCAACCCCGCCCTCGGGCGCGCCGAGGTGCGGCGCTCGGTCGCCGCGGCCGGCAACGACCTGACCCTCGCCCAGTACGCCGGCTTCCTCTACGTCATCGACAACACCGACGGCGTGCTCTCGACCATCGACGTCACCACGCTGGAGCAGTCCGGTCGCCGGAGCGTGCCCGGCGACGGCTCCGCGGAGACCCTGAGCGACGGCACGACCGTCTTCCTCGTCGACCGCACGGCCCACAGCCTCGCGGCGATCGACCCCATCACCACCGACGAGATCGGCCGGGTGTGGGTCGAGCGGCGGGGCCTGTCCGACGTGGCCGTCGACGGGCAGGGGACGGTGTGGTCCCTCGACCGCACGGGCCGGCTCACCGCGCTGAGGTGGTCCGCGACGTCGGCGGAGTTCCTCGAGCAGGACACCCACCAGCTCGACGTCCGGGGGGACGCCGTGGTCGTGGCGCACGAGCGAGGTGTCACCGTCACCGACGCCGAGCCCGGCCTGATGCAGCAGGTCGCCACCGAGCGCGAGGTGCGTACGCCCACCTCCGCGCTGAGCGGCGAGCTGCTCGCGCCACTGCGCACGCCGAGCGAGCTGACGGCCGCCGCGGCTCCGGACTCCTCGACCGTCGTCATCCTCGCCGCGGGCCGGCTGGCCGAGGTGGCCGTGGCCGCCTCCGGCTGCGACTCCCCCGGACGCCCCGAGGTGTTCGCGGGACGCGTCTACGTGCCCTGCGCCGGCCGGGCGAAGGTCCTCCAGCTCGACCCCACGGGCGAGATGGCCGGGCCGCCCATCCTCACGCCCCGCGGCAAGGACCCCGAGCTCGTCCTCGACGACGACACGCTCCTGATCAACGTGCCCGGTGCGCGCACCGGGATCTCGGTGGGGGCCGACGGCTCCCTCTCGGAGTTCTCCCGCGGGAGCGGCGGCGACGCCGTCACCGACCCGCAGGAGATCGCCATCCCCGAGACGCAGCCTGAGACCGAGGACCAGACGGAGGAGACGCGCGACGAGCAGTCGGGCGAGTCCGGGTCCCAGGCGACCCGGGGCGGGCGCGACCCGGGCCGCAACGGCGACCAGGGCCCCCGCGGGAGCGACAACAACGGCGGCGGAGGCGGTCGCGACGACGAGGACGAGGACGACGACCCGGTCGCGACGATCTCGCCCACCCCCACCCCGACCGCCACTCCCACGACCACCCCCACTTCCACCCCCACCTCCACCCCCACTGCCACCCCGACCACCACGCCCACCGTGACGCCGAGCACGCCCACCGACGTGAGGGCCACGGTGCTCGGCAGCACGCAGGTGCAGGTCGACTGGTCCTACAGCGGGGAGACTCCGGACGACTTCGTGGTGGCCCAGCCCGGCGGCCCGACCCTGGCGACGGTCGGCGGCACCAGCCGCCGCGCGGTCGTGGACGTCACCCCCGGCGCGAGCGTCGCCCTCGTCGTGACCGCCCGGCTCGGCGGCCGGACGGCCACCTCGACGGTGTCCAACACGGTGACCACGCAGCCCGACCCCGTCCTCGGCACCCCCACCTCGGTCCGGGCCTCGGTCGTCTCGGGCACCCAGGTCCAGCTCGGCTGGGACTACACCGGCGACGTGCCCGACGAGTTCGTCCTCACCACCACCGGGGGCAGCCAGGTCGGGCGGGTCGGCGGCGACCAGCGCCAGGCGGTCGTCACGGTCCCGGCGGGCCAGCAGGTCGCGTTCCGGGTCACGGCCTTCCTCGGCAGCGACTCGAGCGCCTCCGCCGCGTCCAACGCCGTGACCCCCGCCGGCGTGCCCGGCCAGGCGCCCGGCGTCGCCGCCACCGGCGTCTACGGCGGCAGCTGGCAGGGGCCGACCTACGCCGTCACCCTCCGCTGGGACCCCGCTCCGGACAACGGCTCGCCCATCACCGGCTACCGGGTGACCGTGTCCACCGGCACGAGGTCGGAGACCGTCACGCTGGGCGCCTCGGCGCGCTCGCACACCCTGGTCAGCAGCTGCGACCGCACCCGGGACGCCTCCTGCTCCCCCGGCGGCAACGGCACCGCCTCGGTCATCGCGATCAACGGCGAGGGCGCCGGCCCCCAGGCCTCCGCCGGCGCCAGTGACTCCGGGAGCATCCCGGTCGAGCCCTTGCCGGGAGGCGGGCGCCAGCACGTCACGGGCCAGTCGGGGGGCGACCTCAACCTCGAGGGCATGGGCACCTCCCAGCTGCAGCTCGCGCCCGCGGACTGGGCGGGCTTCGGCGGGACGTGCGCCTACGACGACGGGTCCGGCTGGTCGCCCATCAGCTGCGGCGCGACCTCGCTGGTGATCCAGCACGACGGCACCTACATCTGGCAGCCCAACTCGGGCGTGCGATCGCACTCCGTGCAGTTCCGGGCCACCAACAGCTCGGGGAGCGTGCTGAGTGCCCGCTACTCCTGGCAGACCAGGCAGCCCACCCTCTGCGAGGGCTGCGACATCCCCTGAGCCGCCGACCGCTTCCCGACGTCTCGACGCCACTCTCGACCCCTCCCCGACCCCAGGAGCCAGCCCGTGACCACCCTCGCCTCGAGCCCCGCCACCACCGAGCAGGAGGTCGTCGAGTTCCGCCGGGTGCACCAGCGCCTCGGCGACGCGGTCGAGGTCGCCGTGCGCGGCAAGCGCGGCGTGATCGACCTCGTGCTGGTGGCGACCTTCGCGCGCGGCCACGTGCTCGTCGAGGACCTGCCCGGCACGGGCAAGACCACGCTGGCGAGGGCGCTGGCGAAGGCGCTGGGCGGGGAGATGCACCGGGTCCAGTTCACCCCCGACCTGCTGCCCAGCGACGTGACCGGCACCAGCGTGTTCGACCCGCGCGACGGCCAGGTGCGGTTCCGCCCCGGACCCGTCTTCGCCAACGTCGTGCTCGCCGACGAGATCAACCGGGCGGCCGCCAAGACCCAGTCGGCCCTCCTCGAGGTGATGGAGGAGCACACCGTCAGCGTCGACGGCACCGCACACCCCGTGCCCGAGCCGTTCACGGTCGTCGCCACGCAGAACCCCATCGACCTCGACGGCACCTACCGGTTGCCGGAGGCACAGCTCGACCGGTTCATGGTGCGCACCAGCCTGGGCTTCCCCGACCTCGAGCACGAGCTCGACGTGCTGCGCCCCGGCAGCACCGCCGGCCGCATCGACGACGTGCCCACCGTCAGCGACCCCACCGAGATGGCCCGACTCTCCGCCGTCGTCGAGCGGCTGCACGTCGCCGACCCGATCCTCACCTACGCGCGCGAGGTCGGGGTCGCGATCCGCGACGACCGGCGCGTCCGCCTGGGCGCGAGCACGCGCGGGCTGCGCTCCCTCGTGCGCGCCGTGCAGGCCCACGCCGCCTCGCGCGGTCGCCACTACGCGATCCCCGACGACGTACGCCGCCTCGCCGAGCCCGTCCTGGCCCACCGCACGGTGCTCACCCGCGAAGCGCTCCTGGAGGGCCACACGTCGACCGGGGTCGTGCACCAGGCCCTCGAGCGGGTCGCCCCTCCCCAGCCGGACCGGGTGTGAGGCTGCCGCGATGACGCCGTGGCGTGCCACCGCGCCCCGGGGCAGGTGGATGCTCGGCACCGGCCTGCTGCTGGCCGCGAGCGGAGCCCTGCTCCGCTATCCCGTGGTCGCCGCGCTCGGCGCGTTCCTGGTCGTGCTGGTGGTCGTCGAGGTGGTCGCCGTGCTCCGCCGCCCCGACGTGGTCGTGCACCGCACCGTCGACCCGCTCGTGGTCGTCCGGCAGGACCCCTGCTCGGGCCACCTGCGCCTGGCGGGCAGGCGCGCCGCCCTGGTGCGCACGCTCGCGCAGGACAGTGTCGACGGCCGGCTGACGGCCCCGGTCGAGGTCGACCCTCGTGGCGCCGAGACGACCTACGACATCGCGACCAACCGCCGCGGGGTGGTCGACGTCGGCCCGCTCCGGCTACGGCGGGTCTCGCTCTTCGGCCTGGCAGCGACCACCACCGACGCCGGCGACGTGGTCCGGCTGCGCGTGCTGCCGCGCCGGATCCCGCTGGGCTCGCTGCCTGCCGGCCACCGACGTGCGGCCGTCGGCGGCGGCGACAGCCTCGAGCTCGGCGGCACCGACCTGGTCGGCCTGCACGAGTACGCCGTCGGCGACGACCTGCGTCGGCTGCACTGGGCCACCAGCGCGCGCACGGGGACGCTGATGGTCCGTGAGGACGCCGACCCGGCCCAGCCCCACGTCTGCGTCCTGCTCGACGACCGGCAGGAGAGCTACGCCGGGGAGGACGACTTCGAGGAGGCCCTCGAGCTCGCCGCCGCCCTGTGCCGGGTCGCGGTCGAGAGCGGCGACCCGCTGTGGTTCGCCACGTCGAGCGGGCGCCACGACGTCACGGTGCCCGGATCGACCACCCGGCAGGTCCCACGGGAGGCCCACGAGCTGGAGCTCCTGCTCGCGGAGATCGACGCCGGCCCCGACCGCGGGCTGCAGCACGTGCACCACCGCGGGCTCGACGTCGCGGCGGTGGTGACCGGGAGCGCCGCCGACCTCGGCGTGCTGGCGCTCGCCGTCGGTGGCGCCCTCGACGCCACGCTGTGCGTGGTCGACCCGCAGCCCGCGACACCCTCGGGCGTGCTCGGCGGCGCGACCGTGCTCCGCGCTCCCGGCTCGCGGGCGCTGGCGCGGCTGTGGGACGGGCGGACTCCGTGACGACCCTCGCCCCACCTGCTCCGCACGCGCCTCCACCCTCCCCCGATGCCGCGGCGCCGACCGCGACGACCCCTGCCTCCCCGGGACTCCGGCCGGCTGCGTGGGCGGGCGCGCTCCTGGTGCTCGGGAGCCTGTCGCTCGCGACGGCGTGGAGCGGCCCGCTCCCCGTGCTGTCCCTGGCGGCCGCCGCGGTGGTGCCGCTGGCGGTGTGCCGGGCGGTCGTCCGCCTCGGCGTCTCACCCTGGGCGAGCGCGGCCGTCCTGGTGTCGCTGCTGGTGCTCGGGGCCTACGTCCTCGCCGCCGACGCCGGGACGGCGTTCTCCGACACTGTCACCGACGCCGTGCCGCGCCTGCTCACGACCCCCCGGCCGCTCCCGGCCCGGGCCGACGTCCTCGTGGGGCCGCTGCTGCTGACCTCGCTGGTGTCGCTGCTGGTCGCGATCCGGCTCACCTCCCACCGGCTGGTCGCGCCGGTCGTGGGAGCGCTCGCTCTCTACGTCGCCGGGGCGCTGCTCACCACGGGTGAGGGTGACCGCCGCGGCCTCCTGGCCTCGGTGCTCGTGGCGTGCACCCTGCTCGGTTGGGTCGTGCTCGACGAGCACCGCCACCGGACTGGGCGGCGGATCGCGCTCGCCCTGGTCGTGGCGCTGGCGGCCACCGGCCTGCTGGTGGCCTCGACGACCGTGCGGTGGTCCGCGCCCTTCGAGCCGCGCACCCTGGTCGACCCGCCGACGGTCGACGTGGTCGCCAGCAACCCCCTCGCCCAGCTCGGGGCGTGGACGAGCGACCCCGACCGTGAGCTGCTCGACGTGTCCGGACCGGTCGGGCCGCTCCGCCTGGTCACCCTCGACCGCTACGACGGGGCGCAGTGGAGCGCCGGCACGCGCTACTCGCCCGTCGGCGAGACCTACGACGTCGCGCCGCTGCTCGGCAGCAGCACCCGCTCCTCGACGGTCCGGGTCGAGATGGTCGACATCGAGGAACGCTGGCTGCCGAGCCCGGGCTGGCCGACCGAGGTGTCGACCGACGACGCCGTGGTCGAGCCGGTCTCCGGCAACCTGTGGCTCACGAGCTCCGACGGCCTGGTGCGCAGTGGCACCGACGCCGCCACCACCCGTGGAGTCGCCTACACCGTCACCGGGCTCGCCGACGACCCCGACGACGCCCGGCTGGCGAGCGCGACCGTGCCCACCGGCGGCGGGCTCGCGCCCTACCTCGCGCTGCCGCCGCTGCCCCAGCAGCTGAGCACCTTCGCCGAGCAGACGGTGGCGGGTGCGGTCACTCCCTACGACCGCGCCGTGGCGATCGAGACGATGCTGCACGACCGGGCCCGGCTGTCCCCCACGGCGGTCTCCGGGTCGCAGCTGTGGCGGATCACCACGTTCCTGCTCGCCGAGCCGGGCACCGTCGGCGCCCGTGTCGGCACGGCCGAGCAGTTCGCGACGTCGTTCGCGGTGCTCGCGCGCCACAACGGGCTGCCGACCCGGGTGGTGGTGGGCTTCCGGCCCGACCCGGAGACCCGCCGATCGGCGACGGACGGCTGGTCGGTGCGCGGTCGGCACGCCACCGCCTGGCCGGAGGTCTTCTTCCAGGACCTCGGCTGGGTGCCGTTCTCCCCCACCGACGCCCGTGAGGCGCCGCGGCCGGAGGAGGAGACCGTCGAGCGCGGCGACGGCGACGACCCGGGCCCCGGGGCCACCCCGGACGACTCCGGGACCGGCACCGGCCAGGCCGACGGCACCGGCCAGGCGGCGCCGTCGCGGCCCGGCGGTCCGGGAGGGTGGGTCGTCCCGGCCGCAGCGGGTGCAGGCGGCCTGGCCGGGCTGCTGGCGCTCCTGCTCGCGGCCCGGCGGATCCGGTCGTGGCGACACCTGCGGCGCGGCCCGCGCGGGGCATGGGCCGAGGCGCGCGACGTGCTGCGCCTCGCCGGGCTCCCGGTCACGGCGCACCACAGCGCCGACGACGTCGCGACCATGGCGAGCCGGCGCCTCGGCACCGACGCGGTCAAGGTGCTCGCCGCCACGTCGCAGCGAGCAGCCTTCGCCCCGCCCGGCACCGACGCCGACGACCCGGGGCCGGTGCTGGGCGACGTACGCCGGGCCGCGCGCCGCGCCGTGCCCCGCTGGCGTCGCTGGTGGTGGCCCTTCGACCCCTCGGTCTTCCTCAGCCGAGGGTGACGCACCGCTGGTCGGAGCGTCCGAGCGAGCCGTCGGGCATGTGCAGCACCATCACGAAGCAGGGCCGGCCGGGCGGCTGCGACAGGGTGAACGTCGCCTCGGTCACGCCGGTGTCGAACTCCTGGACCGGCCGCGCCTCGGGGCTGGTCTGGGAGATGTGGAACCAGCCGATCCCCTCGCTCGGGTCGTTCCACTCCACGGTGACCTCCCCCGCATCGGCGCGCAGGTCCTCGATGCGGAAGGCGAGCGCGGGGTCGAAGGCGCTCTGGGGCTGCTCGACCGGGCCCGGGTCGTCCTCCTCCGCTGCGGTCGTGCCGAGACCCGCCTGCTCCTGCGAGGACCCCTGGGGGTCGTCGAGGTCGTCGTCGCGGAGCAGTGCCCCGGCGAGGCCGAGGGCTGATCCCACGACCAGCGCGAGCACCCCCAGCAGCGCGACGGCGCGACGCCGCCGGGGCGGCCGGGCGTCACCGCCGTCGAGCGAACCGCCGGGGTCGGGCTCGTCGTCGGGGCGGGGGCGGAGGTGGGTGTGCTCGTGCGGCGCCGGCGGATGCGCGGGCGGAGCACCGTCCGCCTCGACGCTCCGTCCGACAGGCACCGCGGGCCGCGGCGCGAGCGGGGCCGGGTCGTCGGCGCCACGGCGACGCGTCGCCTCCGGGAGTGGCGGCGCGGCCAGCTGCCCGATGGGCCCGGGGACGGGCGCTCGAACGGGCCAGGCAGCGCCCGGCTCCCAGGCGCCGTGGCGCATCCGGAGCAGGGCGTGGTGGACGTCCTTGACGCTGGCCCACCGCTGCGTCACGTCCTTGACCAGGCACCGGCTGATCACCTCGCCGAGGGCACCGGCGTCGGTCGAGAACGGCCGGTGCGGCTCGGTGCGGGCCCGGCGCAGGTAGGCCAGGGCGGAGTCGTCGTCGGGGTCGTCGCTGGCGAACGGCGCGCGCCCCTCGAGGAGGGTGTAGAGGGTGGACCCGAGCGACCAGATGTCGTCGGCGGGGGTCGGAGGGTGGCCGTCGAGGATCTGCGGCGAGGCGTGGCGGTAGGTGAACGCCTCGACCGACGAGGTGTACTCCGCGTCGACGAGGCGCGCGATCCCGAAGTCGGCCAGCACCCACGAGGTGGGCAGGACGAGCACGTTCTGCGGCTTGACGTCGCGGTGGAGGAAGCCCTGGTCGTGGGCGAAGGCGAGGGCGTCGGAGAGCACCAGGCCGATGCGCACGACCTCCTCGGGCGGGAACGGCCCCTGCTCGCGGAGCCGGTCGTTGAGGGTGCCGCCGTCGTAGTACTCCATCACGATCGCGGGTCGGCCGGACTCCGTCGTGCCGGTGTCGAGCACCGTGACGATGTTGGGGTGCTGGCGGCCCAGGCCGACGGTGATCTCGATCTCACGGGCGAACCGGGCCGAGCTCTCGGCGTCGTCGACCAGCAGCACCTTGACCGCGACGTCACGGCCCAGACGCGGCTCGCGGGCCCGGTAGACGACCGACTCCCCGCCGCGCCCGACCACCACGAGGTCGGTGTAGCCCGCGAGGGCCTCGGTCGGCGGCGGTCCGTCGGCAGGCGGGCGCCACGCGTGGTGCTCGCTCGCGCTGTCGACCATCCGTGCCCCCCTGTACGCCCCGTCGGACAGCGGCGATCGTACCCGGACACGAGCGGGTCCGCCGGGGTCCGCGGAGGAGCCGGAAATGCGGACCGGCGCCCACCCGAGGGTGGACGCCGGTCGCGGGAGCCGGGCGGGTCAGGCCTTGCCGGACTCGTCGGTGCTCTCGTCGGTGCTCTCCGCCGCGGAGTCCTCGGTGCTCTCGGCGGCCGTCTCCTCGACGGGCTCGCCGATGGTGCCGTCGGGGCGCAGGTTCTTGAGCTCGACCACGTTGCCCGAGGCGTCCTTGACGGTGGCGGCCTCCACGATGGTGGCCAGCGCCTTGCCGCGCAGGATCTCCTGCACGAGCTCGGGGATGTGGTTGTGCTCGAACATGTGGTTGGCGAACTCCTGCGGGTCCTGTCCGGACTGCTGGGCACGCCGCACGAGGTGCTCGGAGAGCTCGGCCTGGTCGATGCCGAACTCCTCCTTCTTGGCGATCTTGTCGAGGACGAACTGGGCGGCGACGGCGTCGCGGACCCGGCGCTCGAGGTCGGCCTCGAACTCCTCCTGGCTCTGGCCCTCGTCCTCGAGGTACTTCTCCATCGCGATGCCGGCCATGGCGAGCTGCTGCTCGATGTTCTGGCGGCGCGCGTTGAGCTCGTCGGTGACCATCACCTCGGGCAGCGGGACCGAGACCTTCTCGAGGAGGGCCTCGAGGACCGCGTCGCGGGCGGCGGCGGCCTGCTCGAGGCGCTTGCCGCGGCCGAGGCGCTCGCGCACGTCGGCGGTGAGCTCGTCGACGGTGTCGAACTCGGAGGCCAGCTGGGCGAACTCGTCGTCGTACTCGGGGAGCTGCTGCTCCTGCACGGCCGAGACCTTGACGGTGACCTGGACCGGCTCGCCGACCAGGTCGCCACCGACCAGCTCGGAGTCGAAGGTCTTCTCCTCGCCGGCGGACAGGCCGGCCAGGGCCTCGTCGAGGCCGTCGATCATGCCGCCGCGGCCGACCTTGTAGGACATCCCGGTGACCTCGCCACCCTCGACGGTCTCGCCGTCGCGGGCCGCGACCAGGTCGATGGTCACGAAGTCGCCCTCGGCGGCCGCGCGCTCGACCGGGACGAGGGTGCCGAAGCGCTCACGCAGCGCCTCGACCTGCTCGTCGACGTCGGCGTCGGTGATCTCGACGTCCTCCACGCTGGCCTCGAGGCCCTCGTAGTCGGGGAGCTCGAAGTCGGGCTTGACGTCGACCTCGGCGGTGAACTCGAGGGACTCGTTGTCCTCGAACTTCGTCACCTCGATCTCCGGCTGGGCCAGCGGCTCGAGGTCGTGCTCCTGCAGCGCGGCCATGTACTGCTGCGGGACCACGGCGTTGATGGCCTCGTCGAGGACCGGGCCACGGCCGATCTGGCGGTCGATGACCGCCGGCGGGACCTTGCCGCGGCGGAAGCCGGGGACGTTGATCTGCTTCGCGATCTTCTGGTACGCCGCGTCGAGGCTCGGCTTGAGCTCCTCGAAGGGCACCTCGACGGTCAGCTTGGCCCGGGTGGGGCTCAAGGTCTCGACGGCGCTCTTCACAAATGTCTCCTGATGCTGAAGGTCATGGGTACGCATGCGGACGAGCCGGGGGAACCGCGGGGAAGAGGCGTCCGCAAACCATGGAAGTCTATCGGCGCAGCGGGCGCAGGCCGAATCAGCCACCAGCGGTCGGGGCGACAGGACTCGAACCTGCGATCTCCTGCTCCCAAAGCAGGCGCGCTAGCCACTACGCTACGCCCCGCCAAACCGACCCCGGAACGCTCCTGACGGAGGCGCCGCGGCCTGCTTGGAGCGGATGACGGGAATCGAACCCGCGTAGCCAGTTTGGAAGACTGGGGCTCTACCATTGAGCTACATCCGCGCGCGTCCGACGGCGTCCTCGCCGCCGGTGCGGGAGTCATGGTGCCACACCCGCGGTCCGGCACCCCAACCGGCTCGCGGGGCCACACCGGCGTCAGCGCCGGTGCACCAGCAGCAGCGCGCGGTCGTCGTTGCGGGAGCCGAGCGCCTCGACGAGCCGCTTGGCGCCGCCCTCGAACTGGCCGCGCAGCAGCCGCTCGGCCTGGCCGAGCATCCGGTCGATGCCCAGGGCGATGTCGCGGTTGCGGGTCTCGACCATCCCGTCGGTGTAGAGCAGGAGCGCGTCGCCGTGGCGCATCACCCCGGAGACGGCGGGGAAGGTCGCGTCCTCGATCAGCCCGAGGATCGGGCCCTCCGACTCCAGCACCTCCCAGCGGCCTGAGCCGGCATGGCGCAGGGCGGCAGGCGGGTGCCCGGCGCTGCGGATGTCGTAGCGGCCGGTCGTCAGGTCAAGCGAGAGGTGGATGGCCGTGGCGAACCCCTCGTCCCAGTCCTGCTGGAGCAGGAACCGGTTGGCGCTGTCGAGGAACTCGCTGGGCGGCAGCGCGCTGAGCAGCCCGCCCAGGGCACCGCAGAGCAGCAGCGCGCGGGTGCCGGCGCCCTGGCCCTTGCCCGACACGTCGACCACCGCCACCTCGAGGCGCTCCGCGATGCGCGAGGCGACGACGAAGTCGCCCGCGAAGGGGGTGCCACCGGCCGAGCGCAGCTCGCTGGCGGCGTACCACTGCGCGGGGAGGTCGGGGATCCCGCCCTGCCGCAGGATCCGGTCGCGCAGGTCGACGAACATCGTCTCGCCCTGGATGCCCGCCACCCCCAGGCGCGTGCGGCGCAGGGACGAGGCCAGCACCACGAAGCCCAGGACGAACATGATGACCACGGTGAGCACGATGCGCAGGTCGATCCGGTCCTGGCTGGGCACGACGAGCGCGAGCACCAGCAGGACGAACACGACGAACCACGGCAGCTGGCGTGGGCCGAGCACCAGGCTCGAGGCCAGCAGCGGGACGAGCAGGCTGACGAGCGGGACGCTCTCGTGGAAGCGCCAGATGACCAGGCCGATGAGCACCGTGACGACGACGAGCAGGACGAGCATCCGCGACCCGCGGGGGACGAGCCGACTGGCGGCGGCGTTGAGCGATGGAGAACTCACCGACGAGCCCCTCCTGATCTCCCAGTCCCCTTGGTGGGAGATCGTAAGGCCCGCGAGCGGAACTTCGGCTGGCATCGGGGGCACCAGAACGTGTTGCGTCCGACGAGCTCACCCGTGAGCACGGGCGTGCCGCACACCAGGCACGGCAGCGACGTGCGGCGGTAGACGTAGACCTCGCCCCCGTGGTCGTCCTTGCGGGGCTCGCGGCCCATCGCCTCGGGGGTGTGCTCGGGGCGCACGGTGTCGATCCGGCCGGTGCGCACGCCCTCGGCCATGAGCTCGACGAGGTCGTCCCACATCGCGCGCCACTGCCCGACCCGCAGGGTGTTGCCGGGCCGGAGCGGGTGGATGCGGTGGCGGAAGAGGACCTCGGCGCGGTAGACGTTGCCGACACCTGCCAGCACCTTCTGGTCCATCAGCAGGTCGCCGATGGGGCGCTGGCTCGCCGAGATGCGGCGCCAGGCGCGATCGGGGTCGGCGTCGGGACGCAGCGGGTCGGGGCCGAGGCGCTCGATCACCTCGGCGCGGCGGGCGGGGCCCACCAGGTCGCACACGATCGCGCCGCGCAGGTCGGCGTACGCCGGGGGTCGCGGACCGGCGCCGGACTCGGCGCCGGCATCGGCGTCCGGGAGCGTGACCAGCCGCAGCCGGACGGCGCCCACCGGGTCGGGGACCGCCCCGAGCCCTCCCCCGATGTCGGCGTGCACGTCGAGCTGGCCGATCAGGCCGAGGTGCACGTGCACGAAGCGCTCGCCCTCGAGCTCGAGGAACAGGTGCTTGCCGGCGGAGTCGGCGCCGATCACCCGCGACCCGTCGAGCAGCGCCGCGTCGGCCGCGAACCGTCCCTGCGGCGACGTGACCCGCACCCGCCGTCCGGCGAAGGCCGCGGTGAGGTCGTCGGCGAGCTTGCGGAGCGTGTGCCCCTCAGGCATCCGGGCGATCGGGTGAGGAGTCGGGGACGGTGCCGCGCAGGGCCGACTCCGGCAGCGGCGGCAGCTCGCCCGTCTCGTCGTACGTCGTGAGCTGTCCGATGCGGCGCGCGTGGCGCTCGTCGCCGGAGAAGGGGGTGGTGAGGAAGAGCTCGATGAAGCGGGTCATCTCCTCGACCGGGTGCATCCGGCCACCGACCGAGACGACGTTGGCGTCGTTGTGCTCGCGCGCCAGCACGGCGGTCTCCTCCGACCAGGCCAGGGCGCACCGGATGCCCTCCACCTTGTTGGCCGCGATCTGCTCGCCGTTGCCCGAGCCGCCGATCACGACACCCATGCTCTCCAGGCCGTCGGCGCGGTCGGCGGCCACGCCCTCGGCCGCCCGCAGGCAGAAGCACGGGTAGTCGTCGAGGGCGTCGTAGACGAACGGTCCGTGGTCGACGACCTCGTAGTCGTGGTCGACCAGCCAGGTGGTCAGGTGGTCCTTCAGCTCGAGTCCGGCGTGGTCGGAGCCCAGGTGTACGCGCATGGGAGGAGTCTCCCAGAGCAGCCCGACGCCGACACCACCCCCACGAGATCGCGAGTGTCCTCCTGCGGCTCAGGCGAGGTGCAGGTCGAGCCAGCCGGCGACCTGCCGCACCAGCGGCTCGGACGCGGTGAAGCCCGCGTGCCGCCAGAAGCCGTGGGTCTGGCCCAGGTAGCGCACCCCGACGGTCTCCACGCCGGTCTCGGCGACCCGCCGGGCGAGCTCCTCCCCCTCGTCGCGCAGCGGGTCGGCCTCGGCGGTGGCGACGAACGTGGGCGGCAGGGTGTGCAGCCGGTCGGAGAGCAGCGGCGCGAGGTCGGGGTCGTCGTAGTCGGCCTCGCTGCGTGCGTACTGCTCCCAGTACCACCGCGCCTGGTCCGGGTCGAAGCCCGAGTCCGCCCCCTGCTGCCACGACGGGAACGCGTTGCGCGGGTCGAGGAAGGGGTAGACGAGCGCCACGGCGCGGAAGAAGCCGGGGTTGCGCAGGGCGGCGACCAGGGCGAGGTTGGCGCCCGCGGAGTCGCCGTGGGCGGCGTACGCGCCCGGCGGGCCCTCGCGCCGCAGCCAGCCGACCACGGTGTCGAGGTCGTCGGGCGCCGCGGGGAACCGGTGCTCCGGCGGGCGGCGGTAGCCGACGCTCAGCACCGGGCGGCCCAGCCGGTTGGCGAAGCGGCGGCAGATGGGGTCGTGGACGTCGACGTCGTTGAGCACGAACCCGCCGCCGTGGGCGTGCACGACGAGGCCCGGCCGGGCGCCGGCGGGCGTGTAGAGGCGGCAGCGCACCCCGTCGGCGTCGACCTCCTCGACCGCGGCGACGTCCTCGCGCGGCTCGAGGAGGCTGGCGCGGCGTGCGTCCTCGCGGTGGGCGGCGAGGTTGAAGCCGGGCGCGCGGAGGTCGGGACTGTCGTCCCCGGCGAGTGCCGCGCGCACCTCGGGATACATCACGACGACCTCCTGGTCGGTGGGAGTCGGGGTCCAGCGCTCGATCAGCGCGACATCAGTGCGTCGAGGCCGACGGCGACCGCGGCCGCGACCCGGAAGTCGACCCGCCGGTCGGGCACCGTGACGCGGTAGTGGTCACGGATCGACATCCTGCGCTCGACGGAGAAGAGCGGGGCGCCGGTGGTGTCGACGAAGTCGAAGTTGACCGGGATGAAGTCGACGTCGGTGAAGCGGCGCAGCAGCGCGACGAGCTGGTTGCGCTCGCGACCGGAGCCGGCGTAGCCGGGCCCCTCGACCAGGAAGGTCGAGCGGAGCAGCGACGCGCCGAACTCCTTCTTGAAGTAGCCGATCTGCGCCCCGGACTCGTCGGTGATGTCGTAGCCGGCGTTGAGGTCGATCGCACGGCGCGCCTTGAAGCCGAAGACCGGACGCGACTTGCTCGCGTCGGCGAAGAAGGTGACCTGCTCCTTGAACGCCATCCGCTTCTGCTCCGCGAGCGCCATCAGCCGGGTGGGGTTGCCCGCCTCGTCCGACTCCGAGATCTCGTAGCGGTTGATCATCATGGTCAGCTTCTGCCTGACCACGAAGTGCGGCAGGTACATCTCGGCGGTGTCGGGCATGGGGCGGAGCCTAGCCACCCACCCGGGCGAGCTCCTCCTCGACGACCGACGGGTCGAGCTTGGTGAACACCGGCGTCGGCTTGGCCACCTTCGCACCCACCGGCACCGGGCGCGACGCCCACGCGGGCGTCGCGGAGTAGTCGCCGGTGATGATCGTGTACGACGTGTGGCCGGCGCCGTTGTCGGGCTCGAGCTCCTCGACCTGCTCGATGCGCGGCATCGGCATCAGCTCGCCCTCGCCGCCCAGCACCGCGTGCACCTTGTTGGCCGCGTGGGGCAGGAACGGCGACAGCAGCGTGTTGCAGTCGCTCACGCACTGCGCGGCCACGTGCAGCACCGTCGCGAGGCGCTCGCGCTGGGACTCGTCCTTCATCTTGTAGGGCTCGGTGACCGTGAGGTACTTGTTGACCTCGCCGACCACCCGCATCGCCTCGGCGACGGCGGCTCGCAGCCGGTGCTTCTCGATCAGGTCGCCGACGCTCGTGAAGCCCCCGCGCACGGTGGCGAGCACCTGCTCGTCGACCTCCTCGAGCGGCCCCGCCGCCGGGATCTCGCCGAAGCTCTTGGCGACCATCGTGGCGGTGCGGTTGACCAGGTTGCCCCAGCCCGCGACCAGCTCGGAGTTGTTGCGGGTGACGAAGTCGGCCCACGTGAAGGCGGCGTCGGAGGTCTCCGGCCCGGCCGCGCAGATGTAGTAGCGCAGCGCGTCGGGGCCGTAGCGGGCGAGGAAGTCGCCGACGTAGATGACGTTGCCGCGGCTGGTCGAGAACTGCGAGTCGCCAAAGGTCAGGAACTCGCTGGAGACCACCTCGGTCGGCAGGTTGAGCGTGCCGTACGCGCCGGGCTCGCCGCCCTTGTCGCCCTCGCCGTTGTAGGCCAGCAGCTCGGCCGGCCAGATCTGGGAGTGGAAGACGATGTTGTCCTTGCCCATGAAGTAGTAGGACTCGGCGTCGGCGTCGTTCCACCATTCGCGCCACTTGTCCGGCTCGCCCAGCCGACGGGCCCACTCGATGGAGGCCGACAGGTAGCCGATGACCGCGTCGAACCACACGTAGAGCCGCTTGGTCGGCTGGTCCTCCCAGCCCGGGACCGGGATGCCCCAGTCGATGTCGCGGGTCATCGCGCGCGGACGGATCTCCTTGAGGATGTTCTGGCTGAACTTGATCACGTTGGGTCGCCACAGGCCGGTCGCCTCGCGCTCGTCGAGCCACGCCCCCAGCGCGTCGGCGAGGGCCGGCAGGTCGAGGAACCAGTGCTGGGTGTCGCGGAACTCCGGGGTCTCGCCGTTGATCCTCGAGCGCGGGTCGATGAGGTCGGTCGGGTCGAGCTGGTTGCCGCAGTTGTCGCACTGGTCGCCGCGCGCCTCGGCGTACTTGCAGATCGGGCAGGTGCCCTCGATGTAGCGGTCGGGCAGCGTGCGGCCCGTGGACGGGCTGATCGCGGTCTTCGTCGTCTCCTCGACCATGTAGCCGTTGCGGCGACACGTCTCGAACATCTCCTGCACCACCGCGTAGTGGTTGCCGGTGGTGGTGCGGGTGAAGAGGTCGTACGACAGCCCGAGGCCGCAGAGGTCGTCGACGATCACCTGGTTGTACTTGTCGACCAGCTCGCGGGCGGGCAGGCCCTCGTTGTCGGCGAGCACCAGGATCGGCGTGCCGTGCTCGTCGGTGCCGCTCACCATCAGCACGTCGTGGCCCGCCATCCGCATGTAGCGGCTGAACACGTCGGAGGGCACGCCGAAACCGGCCACGTGGCCGATGTGGCGCGGGCCGTTGGTGTAGGGCCAGGCGACGGCGGACAGGACACGAGTCATGGACGCAAGCCTAGTGACCGGGTGCCACCCGCCCTGCCCCGGTGGCGTCCCCGGGCACGGGCGGGCGGCAGCGCGGGGTCAGGAGAAGTCGAGGTCGCCCGTGCGCGAGCGCTTGAGCTCGTAGAAGTAGGGGAACTTCGCGACGGCCACGGCGCCGTCCCAGAGCTCGCCGGCCTCCTCGCCGCGGGGGATCTTGGACAGGACCGGACCGAAGAACGCCGAGCCGTCGATGTGGATGGTCGGCGTGCCGACGTCGTCGCCGACGGGGTCCATGCCCTCGTGGTGGCTCTTCGCGACCGCGTCGTCGAGCGACGCGTCGTCCCAGGCCTCGATCAGGTCGGCGGGCAGGCCCGCGTCCGCCAGCGACGCGGCGACCGTCTCCCTGGTCAGCCCCTCACCGTGGTTGTGGTGGCGGGTGCCGACCGCGGTGTACCAGTCGCCCAGCGCCTTGTTGTCACGCTCCTGCGCGATCTTGATCGCGACGCGCACCGGCTTCTCGGTGCCCTTCAGCATCTCCCGGTACTCGTCGGGGATGTCCTTGTCCTTGTTGAGGTAGGCCAGCGACATCACGTGCCACTGCACGTCGATGTCGCGCACCTGCTCGACCTCGCGGATCCAGCGCGAGGTGATCCAGGCGAACGGGCAGAGCGGGTCGAACCAGAGGTCAGCGGTAGCCATGTCCACCACAAGACCCCGCCACGGCCACCTATTCCCCACCCCTCCCCCACCGGCCGCCCACCGGCCGCCCGCCGGCCGCCCACCGGCCCCCTCCGGCATGGGCCGGCGATGCACCCGGTGGCAGGATGCGAGCATGCCTGGAACCAACCTCACCCGGGACGAGGCCGCCACCCGCGCCGCCCTCCTGGACGTCACGGCGTACACCGTCGACCTGGACCTCACGTCAGCCACCCAGCCCGAGGAGACCACCTTCGTCTCCACCACGACGCTCGAGTTCACCTGCCGCGAGCCAGGAGCCGCCACGTTCGCCGACCTCGTCGCGCCCAGCGTCCGCGAGATCACGCTCAACGGACGCAGCCTCGACCCGGCCACCGCGTACGCCGACCACCGCATCGCGCTCGACGGGCTCGAGGCGAGCAACACGCTGGTGGTGACGGCCGACTGCGCCTACTCCAACACCGGCGAAGGGCTGCACCGCTTCGTCGACCCCGCCGACGACCGGGTCTACCTCTACAGCCAGTTCGAGGTGCCCGACGCCCGGCGCGTCTTCACCACCTTCGAGCAGCCCGACCTCAAGGCCGTGTTCACCTTCAACGTCACCGCCCCCTCGCACTGGGTCGTGGTGTCCAACGCCGCGACCCCCGAGCCGGTCGAGGCGGGCGACGGCGCCTCGCTGTGGCGCTTCCCCACCACCAAGCGGATGTCGACCTACATCACCGCGATCGTCGCCGGCGAGTACCACGGCGAGTTCGACACCTACGAGGGCAAGTTCGGCACCATCCCGCTGGGCCACTACTGCCGCCAGTCGCTCAAGGACCACATGGACACCGCCGAGCTGGTCAAGCTGACCAAGCAGAGCTTCGAGTGGTTCGAGGAGCAGTTCGACTACCCCTACCCGTTCGGCAAGTACGACCAGCTCTACGTGCCGGAGTACAACGCCGGAGCGATGGAGAACGCCGGCTGCGTGACCCTGCGCGACGAGTACCTCCCCCGCAGCCGCCAGCCCCGCTCGTTCTTCGAGTTCCGCGCCTCGGTCATCACCCACGAGATGGCGCACATGTGGTTCGGCGACCTGGTGACCATGAAGTGGTGGGACGACCTCTGGCTCAACGAGTCGTTCGCGGAGTGGGCCTGCTACTGGTGCGAGGCCAACGCCACCGAGTTCACCGACGCGTGGACCGGCTTCGCCAACGCCCGCAAGCAGACCGGCTACCGCGCCGACCAGCTGCCGTCCACCCACCCGATCGCGGCCGACAACGTCGACCTGCACGCGGTCGAGGTCAACTTCGACATGATCACCTACGCCAAGGGCGCGTCGGTGCTCAAGCAGCTCGTCGCGTGGGTCGGCATCGAGCCGTTCCTGAAGGGCCTGCGGTCCTACTTCAAGGAGTGGGAGTACGGCAACCCGGAGTTCAAGGACCTGCTCGCCACGCTCGAGAAGTCCTCGGGCCGCGAGCTGCAGGGCTGGGCGCAGGAGTGGCTCCAGACGGCCGGCGTCAACACGCTCGCGCCGGTCTTCGAGCTCGACGCCGACGGCGCCTACTCGTCGTTCGCCGTCGCCCAGTCGGCCCACCCCGACTGGCCGACGCTGCGCCGGCACCGCCTCGGCATCGGCCTCTACGACACGGTGACCGACGAGGAGGGCGCCGGGCGCCTCGTGCGTCGCGACTACCTCGAGATCGACGTCGACGGCGCCAGCACCGACGTCCCCGAGCTCGTCGGCGTGCGGCAGCCCGCGCTGCTGCTGCTCAACGACGAGGACCACGCCTACGCCAAGATCCGCCTCGACGAGCGCTCCCTCGCGACCGCCATCTCGGCCCTGTCGACGTTCGAGGACTCGCTGCCCCGCGCGCTCGTGTGGGGTGCGGCGTGGGACATGACGCGTGACGCCGAGATGCGCACCCGCGACTGGGTCGACCTGGTGCTCGCCAACATCGGCCAGGAGAGCGACGCGTGGGCGGTGACCCGGATCCCGGCGTCGACCGCGCTCGCCGTCAACTTCTACTCCGACCCCGCGCACCGACCCGAGCTCAGGGCGCAGTGGGAGACCGGCCTGCGCGAGCTGCTGCTCGCGGCCGAGCCCGGCAGCGACCACCAGCTCACCTTCGCCCGCTCCTACGCCGGGGCCGCCCACAGCGACGCGGCGCTCGACGACCTCATCGGCCTGCTCGACGGGTCGTTCGAGGTCGAAGGGCTGGCGATCGACCAGGACATGCGGTGGGTGCTCATCACCGCGCTGGCCAAGCAGGGTCGTTTCGGCGACGCGGAGATCGACGCCGAGCTCGAGGTCGACCGGACCATCTCGGGCAAGGAGCAGGCGGCCGCCGCCCGGGCCGCCCAGCCGACCGCGGAGGCCAAGGCCGCGGCCTGGGACGCGCTGCTCGACCCGTCGACGCCCAACGAGACCTCGCGCGAGATCGCGTTCTCGATCTTCCGCTTCGGGCAGGAGGACGTGCTCGAGCCCTACCTCGAGAAGTTCCTCACCGCGTCGCAGACGCTCGTCGACACGCTGGGCTTCCACAAGGCCTCGACGATCCTCGAGTACGGCTTCCCGCGCCCTCTCGGCTCCGCCGCCACCCTCGCGCGGCTCGACGAGTGGCTGGCCGACGGCTCGGCGCCCAAGCAGGCGCAGCGCTACGTCGGCGAGGCGCGCGCCGAGATCGCCCGCGCCCTGGCCGCGCAGGAGTGCGACGCCCGGTAGCAGTCGAGGCAGCGGTCGAGTCGGCGCGTCCTGACACCCCACGAGGGTCGAGGCGGCGCGTCCTGACACCCCACAAGGGTCGAGGCGGCGCGTCCTGACACCATCGAGGTCAGGACGCGCCGACTCGGCGCTGTTTCGGAGTCAGGACGAGCCGACTCGACCCGACTTCGGCGTCAGGACGAGCCGCCTCGGCTCAGGCCTGGGGGGAGCCCTGGGGCTGGGTGCGCTCGGCCAGCAGGGCGATGCCCCGCTGGAGGCCGGCGAGCAGGTGGCCGGCGGCGAAGTCCGACGTCATGGCCTCGACGGCGCGCTCGACCTCGGCGTCGGTCAGGACGCGGCGTACGTCGCCGCCGGTGACGACCTCGACCACCCGACGGCGGGGGTCGACGAGGATCAGCACGCTGCGCGCCGGGACCACCAGGCGGTTGTGCAGGCGGGTGGCCCAGGTGCGGGCGTCGTCGCCCTCGACCGGGCCGACGTAGACGGAGAACTCGAAGCGGGAGGCCTGCTCGGCGAGCCGGATGGACTTGTCGAGGGCCAGCCGGTCGGTGTCGCTCAGGGCCTCACCAGCGGCCACTTGCGCCACCTGCTCGGGAGTCCTCGCCGTCGGGGGCGGGGAGCTCGGCGACGCCCTGTCGCGGACCGCCGATCCACTGGGGCTCACCGGCCGAGTGGTCGGGCAGGAGCCGCTCGCCGCGGATCATCGGCGGTAGGTAGACCGCGACCGCGATCACCACGAAGGCCAGGAGCGGGAATCCGACGAACAGCGCCAGGGAGTGCAGCGAGTCGAGCTGGAGGCGCTCGGTCTGGCCACCCCAGCCCTCGGGGACGTCGGCGTGGGCCGGCGCGGCGAGCAGGGCGAGGGCCGTGCCCCCGGCGAGGGCTGCGGCACGGCCGCCCCAGCGGGCGCGGGCGCGTCGGGGTGAGCGGGACGGGCTGACGTGCGTGGTCACGGGTCACAGCGTATCGCCCATACTGGCGGGCATGCCTCACCCCCTCACCACCCCGATCATGCTCATGACCGAGGCCTCCGGGAGCGAGACCAACCCCTGCGACGCCGACGCGCGGCTGTGCGACTGGACCTGGGAGCGCACCAGCGACGCGTCGCTGTCCACGGTGGTCGACTGGATCGTCGGCAAGCCGCTGGCCCTGGCCGGCCTGGTGATCATCGGGCTCGTGGTGCGGTGGGCGCTCCACCGGCTCGTCGACCGGATCGTCCGCAGGGCCGAGCACGGGATGCTGCCCGACCGCCTGAGCCGCGCCATCTCGGGCGGGCGCATGGGCGCGGCCCTCAACCTGCGTGAGGACCCGGGCTACACCAGGCGGGTGCAGCGTGCGGCGACGATGGGCTCGCTGCTCAAGAGCGTCATCACCGGTGTCGTCCTCACCGTGGTCTCACTGATGGTCATCGCCGAGCTCGGCTACGACATCGGCCCGCTGATCGCCAGCGCCGGCATCATCGGCGTCGCCATCGGGTTCGGCTCGCAGGCGCTGGTCAAGGACTTCCTGTCGGGCATCTTCATGATCTTCGAGGACCAGTACGGCGTCGGCGACGAGGTCGACCTGGGTGAGGCCTCCGGCACCGTGGAGGCGGTGGGCCTGCGCGTGACGCGGCTGCGCGACGTCAACGGCACCGTCTGGTACGTCCGCAACGGCGAGATCCTCCGGGTCGGCAACATGAGCCAGAACTGGGCACGCACCGTGCTCGACGTCGGGGTGGCCTACGGCGAGGACCTGGCCCGCGTGCAGCGCGTGCTGGCCGACGTCGCGCACGACCTCTGGCAGGACGAGGACTTCACCGGTCGGGTCATCGAGGAGCCGTCGGTGTGGGGCGTGCAGGAGCTCGGCCCGGACGGCGTGCTGGTGCGCGTCGCCCTGAAGACCGCGCCGCTGGAGCAGTGGGCCGTGGCCCGCGAGATGCGCCAGCGGATCAAGGCCCGGTTCGACCTGGAGGGCATCGAGATCCCGTTCGCCCAGCGCGTGCTGTGGATCCGCGACCAGCAGCGCCCCGAGGCCCCGTCCGCTCCCGACGACGCGCACCCGCCGGCGCGGGGTCCGGCGCAGACCGAGGCCGAGATCGCGCCCACCGGGGAGACCCCGTCCTGACGCGGCTGGGGTGGCACGGGAGGATGGTCGCGTGACGACGACCTTCTACGACGAGATCGGCGGCGAGGAGACGATCCGCCGGATCGTGCACCGCTTCTACGAGGGCGTCGCCGACGACGAGGTCCTGCGCCCGATGTACCCCGAGGAGGACCTCGGCCCCGCCGAGGACCGGTTCGCCCTGTTCCTCATCCAGTACTGGGGCGGCCCCACCACGTACGGCGACACGCGCGGCCACCCGCGGCTGAGGATGCGCCACGCGCCGTTCAGCGTGACGCCGGAGTCGGCGCAGCACTGGCTGCGGCACTTCCGCGCCGGTCTCGACGAGGCCGGCCTCACTCCCGAGCAGGACGAGCGGTTCTGGGACTACGTCACCCACGCCGCGCAGTTCATGGTCAACTCCCCGGACTGAGCTCCCCCGCGAGGTCGCGCAGCACGTCGGGCACGGGCGCCGGACGCCCGGTGGCGCTGTCCATGCACACCCCGACCACCCGCGCACGGGCCAGCACCTCCTCGCCGTCGCGCACCACCGAGTCGAAGACGACCGACGTGGTGCCGATCCGTGAGATCCAGGTGCGGCAGTCGTAGGGCTCGGGGCGGAACAGGATCGGGCGCCGGTAGTCGACGTCGACCTGGGCGACCACGAGGTGGTGCCCCTGCCCCAGCTCGGCGCCGCTGGCCATCATGAGCTGGATCCGCGCCTCCTGGAAGTACTCGAAGTACTTGACGTTGTTGACGTGGCCGTAGACGTCGACGTCGCTGAAGCGGACGTGCACCGAGTAGCGCCCGCCGGGCACGTCGACGACGTCGGGCAGCCTCGGCGTACGCACGGGCTCGTCCGGCTCGAGCAGCCGCCCGAGCGACTCGCGCTCCTCGGCGTGCAGGCGCCGCGGTCGCTCGGTGGAGAAGACGTAGGGCGTGAGCACGGTCCGGGCGCGGACGTAGACCGTGCGCTCGCCCGACGCGTCCTCCTCGAAGACCTCGTAGGCCATCGTGAAGCTCGCGGCGCGGATCTCGGTCACCCAGCACTCGATCGAGACCGGCTCGGAGCCGAAGGTCAGCGACGAGAGGTAGGTGACCTCGTGCCGCACCACCACGACCCCCTCGGCCAGGTCGTCGGCCCGGCTCGCAGGGGCGTGGGTGCGGAACATGTCGACCCGCGCCTCCTGGAGGTAGTCGACGTAGGTGACGTTGTTGACGTGGCCGAGCAGGTCGAGGTCGGCCCACCTCAGGGGGCAGCGATAGAGATGACGCACGTGCCGATCGTCGCAGACGACGACCCCACCCTGCGCCGACCTGGCGCCCGGTGCCGCACTAAGGTGCGATGGCACACCCGCACGACCTCCCCACCACCCACCGAGCCACCGGAGTCCTCCATGCCCGAGGCAGTGATCGTTTCCGCAGCCCGCTCCCCCATCGGACGCGCCAACAAGGGCTCGCTCAAGGACTTCCGCCCCGACGACCTCACCGCCCTCGTGGTGCAGGCCGCCCTGGAGAAGATCCCGGCGCTCGACCCCGCCACGATCGAGGACCTGCTCCTCGGCTGCGGGCTCCCCGGTGGCGAGTCGGGCAACAACATGGCGCGGGTGGTCACCACGCTGCTCGGCCTCGAGGTCCCCGGCGCGACCGTGACCCGCTACTGCTCGTCGTCGGTGCAGACCACCCGGATGGCGTTCCACGCGATCAAGGCCGGCGAGGGCGACATCATCGTCTCCGCCGGCGTGGAGACCGTGTCCCGCTTCGCCAAGGGCACCTCCGACCACATCCCCGACACGCGCAACCCGCGCTTCGAGGACGCCGCCGCACGCACCGCCGAGTACGCGAAGGGCGGGCGCGACTGGCACGACCCGCGCGAGGACGGCGAGCTGCCCGACATCTACATCGCGATGGGCCAGACGGCCGAGAACGTCGCCCGGCTGCGCGGCCTCGACCGCAAGGAGCTCGACGAGTTCGCCGTCCGCTCGCAGAACCTCGCCGAGAAGGCGATCGCCGACGGCTTCTGGGAGCGCGAGATCACCCCCGTCACCACGCCCGACGGCACCGTGGTCAGCAAGGACGACGGCCCCCGCGCCGGGGTGACCTACGAGGCCATCGCCGCCCTCGACCCGGTCTTCCGCCCCGACGGCGTGGTCACCGCCGGCAACTGCTGCGCGCTCAACGACGGCGCCGCCGCGGTGGTCGTCATGTCCGACACCAAGGCCGCCGAGCTCGGCCTGACGCCGCTGGCGCGCATCGTGTCGACCGGCGTCTCGGGCCTCTCCCCCGAGATCATGGGGCTCGGACCCGTCGAGGCCACCAAGAACGCCCTCAAGCACGCCGGCATGAGCATCGGCGACATCGACCTCGTCGAGATCAACGAGGCCTTCGCCGCCCAGGTCGTCCCGTCCTACCAGGACCTCGGCATCGACCTCGACCGCCTCAACGTCAACGGTGGCGCGATCGCGGTGGGCCACCCGTTCGGCATGACCGGCGCCCGCCTGCAGAACACGATGCTCAACAGCCTCGACTGGCACGACAAGTCCACCGGCCTGATCACCATGTGCGTCGGGGGCGGCCAGGGCATGGCGATGATCCTCGAGCGGCTCTCCTGAGGAAGTCCCGCCCTCGCCAGCACTACGCTGGCCCCATGACCACGACGGGGGAGCCGCGTTGGCTCGACGACGACCAGCAGCACTCCTGGCGCGCCCTGATGATGGGCATGACGCTCCTCGAGGAGCGCCTCGACGACGACCTGCGGCGCGAATTCGGCATGTCGCTGACGGAGTACGAGGTGCTGGTCCGGCTCTCCGAGCGCCCCGGGCGGGCGATGCGGATGGCCCAGCTCGCCGACGCGATGGCCCACTCGCGCAGCCGGGTGACGCACACCGTCGCCCGGATGGAGGCCGCGGGCTACGTCACCCGCGGCACGACCCCGGAGGACGGGCGCGGGGTGGTGGCGACCATGACCGACCAGGGCTACGAGCTGCTGGTGCGCGCGGCGCCGTGCCACGTCGAGAGCGTGCGGCGCAACATCGTCGACCTGGTGCCCGAAGAGGACTTCGCCGCCGTCGGGCGGGTGTTCAACCGCGTCGCCGACCACCTGGTCAACCGGCACCCGGAGTCGGAGATCCGGCCCGCCTGACCACTCCGCCGTACGCACGCCGGACGGCGGGCGAACGCGCGCCGGGTCGCCGGCCGGCGGGCGTCGCGCGCCGCCGGCCGACGGAGCCGGTCAGTCGCGGGTGAGCCGGCGGTGGGTGACGCGGTGCGGACGGGCCGCCTCGATGCCGAGCCGCTCGACCTTGTTCTGCTCGTAGGATGCGAAGTTGCCCTCGAACCAGAACCACTTGGCCGGGTCCTCGTCGTCGCCCTCCCACGCCAGGATGTGGGTCGCCACGCGGTCGAGGAACCACCGGTCGTGGGAGGTGACCACGGCGCAGCCCGGGAAGTCGAGCAGCGCGTCCTCGAGGGACGACAGGGTCTCGACGTCGAGGTCGTTGGTGGGCTCGTCGAGGAGCAGCAGGTTGCCGCCCATCTTCAGCGTCAGCGCCAGGTTGAGGCGGTTGCGCTCGCCGCCGGACAGGATGCCGGCCTTCTTCTGCTGGTCGGGGCCCTTGAAGCCGAAGGAGGCGACGTAGGCGCGGCTGTTCATCTCGAAGTTGGCGACCTTGATGAAGTCGAGACCGTCGGAGACGACCTCCCAGACGTTCTTGTGGGGGTCGATGCCGCCGCGGGACTGGTCGACGTAGGACAGCTTGACCGTCTGGCCGACGGTGAGGGTGCCCTCGTCCGGCTGCTCCGAGCCCGTGATCATCCGGAAGAGCGTGGTCTTGCCGACGCCGTTGGGGCCGATGACGCCGACGATGCCCGCGCGGGGCAGCTTGAAGGACAGGTCGTGGATCAGCGTGCGGTCGTCGAAGCCCTTGCCGAGCCCCTCGGCCTCGAGCACGATGTCGCCGAGGCGCGGGCCGGCCGGGATGTTGATCTCGGAGGTGTCGATCTTGCGCATCCGGTCGGCCTCGGCCGCCATCTCCTCGTAGCGGGCCAGACGCGACTTGCTCTTGGCCTGCCGGGCCTTGGGGTTGGAGCGGACCCACTCCAGCTCCTTCTCCAGCATCCGGGCGCGCTTGGCGTCCTTCTGGCCCTCGACCTTGAGCCGGTCCTTCTTGGTCTCGAGGTAGGTGGAGTAGTTGCCCTCGTAGGGGTGCGCCTTGCCGCGGTCGAGCTCGAGGATCCACTGCGCGACGTTGTCGAGGAAGTACCGGTCGTGGGTGACGGCGAGGACGGCGCCGGGGTAGGAGGCGAGGTGGCCCTCGAGCCACTGCACCGACTCGGCGTCGAGGTGGTTGGTGGGCTCGTCGAGCAGGAGCAGGTCGGGTTGCTGGAGGAGCAGCTTGCACAGCGCCACCCGGCGGCGCTCACCACCGGAGAGGTTGTCGACCAGGACGTCGGGCGGCGGGCAGCGCAGGGCGTCCATGGCCTGGTCGAGGCGGCTGTCGAGGTCCCACGCACCGGCGTTGTCGAGCTCGGTCTGGAGGTCGCCCGTCTCCTTCATCAGGGCGTCCTGGTCGGCGTCGGGCTCCCCCATCTCCATGTAGGCCTCCTCGAGGCGCTTCATCTTCGCCTTGAGGTCGCCGACCGCCTCCTCCACGTTCTCCAGGACGGTCTTGCCCTCGGTGAGCGGCGGCTCCTGCTGGAGCATCCCGACCGTCGCCTCGGGGTCGAGGATGGCGTCGCCGTTGTTGGCGTGGTCGAGCCCCGCCATGATCTTGAGCAGCGAGGACTTGCCCGTGCCGTTGGGGCCGACGACTCCGATCTTGGCGCCGTGGAGGAACGACAAGGTGACGTTGTCGAGGACGACCTTGTCGCCGTGGGCCTTGCGCACATTGCGCAGTGTGAAGACGTACTCAGCCATGCGGCCGAGCCTACGGGGAAGCGACCCCCGGCCGACAATCGCACCGACGCGCAAGGCCCCCGGTCAAGCGGCCTGCTGGCCGCCCTGCTCCCCGCCCTGCTGCCCGCCCTGCCGCATGGCCTGCTCCCCGGCCTCCCCGCCGACCTGCGACGCCGAGTCTCGCGACTCGGCCGGCGCCGCCTTGGTGAAGCTGGTCGTGCCCTGGGAGAGGTCGTGGCCGACGGCGGAGGCCACCACCTCGAACGAGGTCTGTGGTGCGCCGTCACGCTCCCACACGTCGGCCACCAGCCGCCCGTGGACGACGACCGGGTCGCCGCTGTGCAGCGAGGAGGCCGCGTGGCGGGCCAGCCGGTTCCACGCCTTGACGGTGTGCCACGACGTGGCGCCGTTGACCCACTCGCCGTCTCGGTAGCGGCTCGGCCTGCACGCCACACGGAACGTCGCGACGGCGCGACCGTCGGCGATCTCGCGCAGCGTCACGTCGCCGCCGACCCGGCCGGTCAGGGTGATCTGGGTGTCGTACATCGGTGCCTCCTGGCTCGGGCGACGGCCCTCCCGCCGCGATCACCCAAGGCTCGCCGCCCCGGCCGACAGGACGGGCCGCACCGGCGCGAGGCTGGGGACAACCCGCCGTCGGCGCGGCCTGGGGACGTTCTCCGGCCCGCGAGTGGTCAGCGCAGGGCGGCGGCGAGGCCCTCGCGGACGGTCGCGTAGGAGGCCAGCTCGGCCTCGATCGGGGCGACGACCAGCTCGGCGGACACCTCCGAGATCGCATCGCGCAGCCGCTTGTCGGCCGTGCGCGCCCGCTTGCGCGCGGTCGCGGCCACCAGCCAGCGGCACACGAGGGCGAGGAGCAGGCCCAGCCCGATCCCGCCGAGCAGCAGCAGGGTGGGCAGCGGGAAGGCGCCGACCTCCGGCGTGGGCGGCTCGGGCAGCCGGGCGTAGGACCCGAGCGCGAGGAGGGCCAGCCAGCCGGCCCCGACGATCGCGGCGAGGATCAGGACGTACTGCAGGACGCGCACCAGCCCGGCCCACGCCGGGATCCTGGCGGCGCCGAGGTCGACGCCGGCCACGGCGCGGTCGAGTCGGTCGCCGAGGTCGGGCAGGCGCGACACCGACGCCGCGCGCACGGCCGCGGCCCACGGCGGCGCCATGCCCTCACCCACCTGGTCGGCCAGCGCGCGCACCTCGGTGTCGATCCGGGCACGCTGCACCCCGGTCGCCTTCGGGACGGAGGTGCGTGCGGTGCCGGTGAGCTCCTTGCCGGCCGCGCCGAGGTCGAGGTGGAGGCGCTTGAGGGGGTCGGGCTTGAGGCGCGAGAACCACGCCGTGACCGGCCAGCCGGTCGCCCGGTTGGCGCGGATGCGGGTGGAGTCGGCCACGGCCTTGACCACGGTCGGGACGCCGGCCGCGTCGGCGAACGCGTCGTCGAGCGCCGCGACCCGCTCCTTGGACAGCGACGGCACCTTGCCCGTGCCGGTGGCCTCCTCGAGGCGCTGGGCGGCCGAGCGGACGTCGGCCTCGAGCCGCGCCCGGGTGAGCTTCTTCTCCGCCACCCGCTTGGCGATCATGCCGCGGAGCTCCTCGATGCCCCATCCCTGGCGGGCACTGACGGGCAGCACCGGGACGCCGGAGAGGCCGTCGGCCTCCAGCAGGCGCCGCACGTCGTCGACCATGCCGGCACGACGGTCCTCGGGCACGGTGTCGATGTGGTTGAGGACGACCAGCATCACGTCCTGGTGGCCGGCGAGGGGCTTGAGGAAGCGGTCGTGGATGGCGGCGTCGGCGTACTTCTGCGGGTCGAGCACCCAGACCAGCATGTCGGCGAGCTGCACCAGCCGCTCGACCTCGAGGTGGTGGGAGACCTCGGTGGAGTCGTGGTCGGGCAGGTCGAGCAGCACGACACCGCGCATCTCGGCGTCCTCGTCGCCCTGGGAGAGCATCGAGTCGCGGGTGACCTGGTGGCGCGGCGGGATGCCGAGCCACTCCAGCAGCTCCTCGGCACCCTCCTTGCCCCACACGACGGCAGTGGCCCACGACGTGGTGGGACGGCGTACGCCGACCGCGGCGAGCTCGAGCCCGCTGAGGGCGTTGAACGTCGAGGACTTGCCCGAGCCGGTGGCGCCGCCCAGCGCGACGACCGTGTGGTCGGCCGACAGCTTGAGCCGGCTCGCGGCGCGCGCGGCGACCGCGGTGGCGTCGTCGACGACGGCGTCGTCGACCCGGCCGCGGGCCGCCTCGGCTGCGCGCTCGAGTCCGTCGACGCGTGCGCCGATGTCAGAGCTCCTGGTGACCAGCTTCTTGGCCCCTTCGAGCAACGACGTCATGTCTCCCTCACGGTCCGGGCTGCGGTGCTTGTGACCACAACCCTAGGGGGCGTCGTCACCACCACCCGACACCCGGGGAGGTCGCTGCGCCTCCGCGAAGCGCAGGTCGTCGACCTTGCGCGCCGCCGCCCGCATCCGCTCGGGCGACTCGGGGGCGATCTGGAGGCTGTCGAGCAGGTCGGTGTAGCGCCGGCGCTCGGAGTCGAGCAGGTCGTTGACCGAGGCCTCCAGACGCTGCCGGGCCCGCTCGGCGAGCGAGCGCACGGCCTGGTCGCCGAAGACGGCCTCGAGCAGCTTCTGCCCGAGGATCGCCGACCCACCGGCGATGCCCGCCTCGGCGCCGGTCACGCCGGCGGTGTGGGCGAACACCACGATCATCAGCGCGACGGAGAGGCCGTTGACGCCGAACGCGAGGAAGCGCGCGGTCGAGCGCTTCTCGGCGCCCTCCGTGCGGACCATGTCGAGGACGTCGGACTGCCAGTCGCGCACGGCGCGCTCGGCGCGGCGGCGGAAGTCGCGCGAGGCCCGGCCGAGGTCCTCCCCGGCGTCGCGCAGCAGGGCCTGCCCGGCGGCGGTGCCGTGCCACGAGGCGTCGGCCCGCTCGGCGGCCGCCTCGGCGTGCTCGAGGATGAGCGTCTCGAGGCCCGACTCGACGGCGACCGTGACCCGCTCGGCCTGCTGGGGCTTGCCCTTGACCGCGTTGACGACGCGGTCGCGGATCCAGCCGACCCGGGTCTCCAGCGTGCGCAGCAGCTCGCCGGTGCCGACGAACTCCTGCCAGCGCGCCAGCACCTCGCCGCGCAGCAGGGTGCCGTCGGCGGAGGCCTCGCCCACCGCCGTGACGGCACGGTCGTAGGCCTCGTTGGCGTCCTCGCGGAGGCGGCGGACGGCGTCGACCTGCTCGGTCGCCGCGTCGGCCACGGCGTGCGTACGACGCGCCAGCGTGCGGATCGCGCCGTCGAGGGTCTGCTGCACGACCGACTGGCGCGCCTCCTGGTCCTCGGCGAGCGCGCGCAGCCACTGCCGGATCTCCCTCACCGACGACGAGGCCAGCAGGCCCATGTCGGAGACCTCGCCCTCCTCGACGACGAAGAGCGGCGAGTCCTTCAGGCCCCGGCTCGCCAGCATCCGGGCCAGGTGCGTGGTGATGGTGTCCACGGCCTCGGGCGGGGTGCGGTCGAGCACGATCGCGACGGCCGCCGAGCGCTCGGCGGCCTTGCGCAGGAAGTCCCACGGCACCTGGTCGGCGTAGCGCGCGGCGGAGGTGACGAACAGCCACAGGTCGGCGGCGGCGAGCAGCTGGGCCGCCAGCACGCGGTTCTGCTCCTCGACCGAGTCGATGTCGGGGGCGTCGAGGATCGCCAGCCCGGGCGCCATCACGGGCGAGGGCACGAGCTGGAGCGCGGCGGGGTCGTTGGTCTGCCGGTCGACGCGCTCGAGCTCGGGCAGCAGCCGGTCCTGGCCGAACCACTTGGCGTCGGACGGGTGGTGCACGAGCACCGGCGAGCGGGTCGTGGGACGCAGGACGCCGGGGGTGGTCACCCGGGTGCCGACGAGGGAGTTGACGAGCGTGGACTTGCCCGCGCCGGTGGACCCGCCGACGACCGCGAGCAGCGGCGCGTCGAGGGTCATCAGCCGCGGGATCACGTAGTCCTCGAGCTGGTCGACCATCTCGGCCCGCGCGGCCCGCTGCTCCGCGGCGCCGGGGAGCTCGAGCGGCAGCCGGGCCTCCTGCAGCGCCCCGCGCAGCCGCACGAGCGCGGTCACCATGGCGGTCGTGGTGTCGTCGTCGCGGCGTCCCGGCGTCGGCTCGGCCGGCTGCTGGTCGGCGGGCTGACCAGGGGTCGCGTCGTCGTTGTCGTTCATCGGGTGGGGACCACCTGTCCGGGGAAGGAGATGTAGGGGCGGATCCGGCGGAGCTCGTCGACGTGCTCCTGTCCGCGCGCGGCGAAGTCGTCGGGCGCCGTGCCGCGCAGGTAGCGGTGGTGGAGGTAGCCGAGCTCGATGGCGGCGGCCTGGTAGTCGCGCATGGCGCGCTCGGCGAGCGGGCCGCCCTGCTGGCGTGCCCAGCGGCGGGCGTGGCGCCGGGCGCGCAGGTCGACCAGCCACGGGATGTCGGTGGCGGGGAGCAGCCCGCGGTCGGCGGCGTCCTGGAGGGCGAGCGCGAGCATCGGGCGCTCGGAGCGGCGGCGGTAGACGGCGAAGGCGACGACCCCGACGAACGCCGGGAACATCAAGGTGCCGTAGACGACGACGAAGTCGCCCGTGCCGGTGAGCGTCGAGGTGTTCCAGACCCCGTGGAGGAAGGCCGCGAGCAGCAGCCCCACGAGCGGCGCGAGGAGCCGCACCGACGTCCGCCGCGACGCGATGGCCAGGCCGACGCCGATGCCGATGAACGCCGTGAAGAACGGGTGGGCGAAGGGGCTGATCAGGCAGCGCACGACGAACGTCGCGGTGAGCGCCGTCGTGCCGCCGGGGCCGAGGCCGTCGGTGCCGTCGTAGGCGGCGGCGAGGAAGAGGATGTTCTCGGTGTAGGCGAAGCCGATGCCGACCATCCCGGCGTAGACGATGCCGTCGAGGACGCCGTCGAGCTCGTGGCGCCGCCACCAGAGCAGCAGGAAGAGGAAGGCGCCCTTGGCCAGCTCCTCGGTGACAGGGGCGACGACGCTGAGCGTCTCGGGCTCGCTCGCGCCGCCGGCGAAGCTGATGCCCTGGAAGACGATCGCCGCTCCCGTGGCGGCGAACGCGCCCCACAGCAGGCCGGCCAGGAGCAGGTTGCGCGGCTCGGGCTCGTAGCGGTCGAGCCACATGAAGCAGCCGACCAGCGGGCCGACCGGGATCGCGGCGAGGAGTGCCGCCAGCGCCAGGGACCCGGGAGCGCCGGAGAGTGCGATGACCGCGGCCATGAGGAGGCCCCCGAGGAGGACCAACGCAGCCACCACGACGGTGAACGCGACACTGTCGCGACGGCCTCGTTGCATGGACTCGACCCTAACGGAGCAGCGTCCGTCCGCCGGTGCTGGCGCACCCGTCGGGAGGGACGGCGCGCGGTCGGGTCGACGCCCCGGCCCGGCGTAGAGTGGCCGCGTGAGCGAGCCGACTGCCGAGATCCCCGCCGAGAGCGTCCAGACCGCCGACGCCGACGAGCACCCCCGCACCGAGTCGCACGACCCCGCGGTCCCCGCCGCCTACGCCGCCTTCATGCGCAAGGGCTGGGGCGACCGGGCGCTCGACATGCCGCGCCACCCGGTGGCCGACCTCGCCGCCGCCCGTCGCGCGCGGCTCGCCGACGCCTTCCCCGACGACCGGCTCGTGCTGCCCGCCGGCACCTACAAGGTCCGCGCCAACGACACCGACTACCGGTTCCGGCCCGACACCGCCCACACCTACTTCTCCGGCAACCAGACCTCCGACGCGGTCCTGGTGATCGAGGACGGCGAGTCGGTGCTCTACGCCCGGCCCCGCTCCGAGCGCGACACCGACGAGTTCTTCCGCGACCGCCAGTACGGCGAGCTCTGGGCGGGCCGCCGGCCGTCGGCGCAGGAGATCTCCGACTCCCTCGGCATCGAGGTCCGCCACGTCAAGGACCTGCCGTCCTTCGACGACGACCGCAAGACCCGCGACCTCACCCGCGACGAGGACCTCGCCCGCGTCGCCGACGAGCTGCGCCTGGTCAAGGACGACTGGGAGATCGGCGAGCTGCAGGAGGCGTGCGACATCACGGCCCTCGGCTTCGACGACTCGGTGCGCGAGTGGGACCGCGTCCTGGAGTTCGGCGAGCGCTGGATCGAGGGCACGTTCTTCCGCCGCGCCCGCGCGATGGGCAACGACATCGGCTACGACTCGATCTGCGCGGGCGGGTCCCACGCGACGACCCTGCACTGGATCGACAACACCGGCGCGATCGAGCCCGGCAAGCTGGTGCTGCTCGACATGGGCGTGGAGGGACGCAACCTCTACACCGCCGACGTCACCCGCACCCTGCCGGTCGACGGCCGCTTCACGCCGCTCCAGCGCGACCTCTACGACCTCGTGCAGCAGGCGCAGCAGGCCGGCATCGACGCCGTACGCCCGGGCGCGGCGTTCCTCGCCGCCCACCACGCCGCGATGGAGGTGCTCGCGCACGGCCTGGAGGACCTCCAACTCCTGCCGGTCTCCGCGGAGGAGGCGCTCGACCCGGAGTCCAAGCTCTACTCGCGGTGGACCCTCCACGGCACCTCGCACATGCTCGGCATGGACGTCCACGACTGCGGTCGCTCCTCGGCCGACATCTACCCCAAGGGCGACCTCGCCGAGGGCATGGTGCTGACCGTGGAGCCTGGTCTCTACTTCCAGGAGGACGACCTGCTCGTCCCCGAGGAGCTGCGCGGCATCGGCATCCGCATCGAGGACGACATCCTCGTCACCGCCGACGGTCACCGAAACCTCTCGGCCTCGCTCCCCCGCACCTCGGCCGACGTCGAGGAGTGGATGGGCTCCCGCATCGGTGGCTGACCCGCCGCCTGCGCCCAGCCTCCGCGTCGTCGACGGCGTGCCGCGCTGCCACCACTACGACGCCTTCCGCTGTCGCTCCTGCACCCTTCTCGGGATCCCGCGCGAGCGCCAGCTGTCCGACAAGGAGGCCCACGCGCGCTCGCTGGTCGACGCCGGGGGGTGGCTGCCGACCGTGGCCGGGGCGGACGTCGGCTTCCGCAACAAGGCCAAGATGGTGGTCGGGGGCACCGTCGAGGCGCCCACCCTCGGCATCCTCGACCGCGACCTGGCCGGCGTCGACCTGCGCGACTGCGGCCTGCACTCCGACGGCCTGCGCGCGAGCCTGCAGCGCGTCGCCGCCTGGATCGCCGAGGCCGGGCTGACGCCGTACGACGTCGCGACGCGCCGCGGCGAGCTCAAGCACGTGCTGCTGACCGAGTCGCCCGACGGCGAGACGATGCTCCGGCTCGTGATGCGGTCCACGGCACTGGAGGCACGCATCCGCTCCCGCCTGCCCACGCTGCTCGAGGCGGTGCCGGCGCTGCGGGTCGTGACGGTCAACGTCCAGCCGGAGCACAAGGCGGTGCTGGAGGGCGAGCGCGAGATCGTGCTGACCGACGCCGGGGTGCTGCCCATGCGGCTGGCCACCGGGGTGACGCTCCGGCTGGGGCCGCGGTCGTTCTTCCAGACCAACACCCCGGTCGCGGAGGCCCTGTACGACCAGGCCCGCGCCTGGGTGAGCGACCTGCCCGACGTCCGCACGGTCTGGGACCTCTACTGCGGCGTGGGCGGCTTTGCGCTCCACCTCGCTTCCGAGGGCCGCGAGGTGCTCGGCGTCGAGGCCTCCGCCGACGCGGTCGGGGCGGCGAGCGCCACTGCGGCCGCGTCGGGCGCCCCGGCCCGGTTCGTCGCGGCCGACGCGACGGCGTACGCACTCGCCGCCGGCACCGTGCCCGACCTGGTGGTCGTCAACCCTCCCCGGCGCGGCATCGGCGCCGAGCTCGCCGGATGGCTCGAGTCCTGCGGGGTGCGCCACGTCGTCTACTCCTCGTGCAACGCGCAGTCCCTGGCCCGCGACCTCGCCCTCATGCCGTCGCTGCGGCCCGTGGAGGCGCGGGTGCTCGACATGTTCCCGCACACCACGCACTACGAGGTCATCACGCTGCTGTCGCGGTGAGCGGGCGCGCTCAGGGCCTGGACGGACGGTGTGAGGCGGGTCACGGGAATCGACGGACGCCGGGCGGGGTTGTGCCTCTCGTGCGCCCATCCCTCCTCGTCCCCGCGACCGTCGGCGAGCTGCTGACGCAGCGTCGCGCGGTGGACCTGGCGCGCACCCAGAGCGCCCTCTGTCGCTGACCGCGCGCCCTCAGACCGTCTCCCGCACCACCCGGTCCCGGCGCCCGCGTCGACGGGCTGCCTCTCGGAAAGGCTATCTTTTCAGTATGACTACTTCTGTTACGGCCGACAAGAAGCGCACCCGCTTACGGCTCCCCTCGTTCGGCACCCAGGTCCTGATCGGACTGGTGCTCGGCGTGGTCCTCGGCCTCGTGGCCCGCAGCATGGGCGCCGACGGCGTCGACGCCGGCACCGGCGAGGTCGACCCCAACTGGCTGACCGAGACCCTCTCCACCGTGGGCGGCACGTTCGTGACCCTCCTGCGGGCGGTGGTGCCTCCGCTGGTCTTCCTCGCGATCGTCGCCTCGATCGCCAACCTCCGCGACGTCGCGGGCGCCGCCCGACTGGCGTGGCGCACCCTCATGTGGTTCGCCATCACCGCCCTCATCGCGGTCGTCATCGGCATCGTGCTGGGCCTGGTGCTGCAGCCCGGCGACCACACCAGCGTCACCTCCGAGGCGGCAGCGGCGCCGTCGAGCACGGGCTCGTGGCTCGACTTCCTGACCGGCCTGGTGCCGGCCAACGTGCTGGGTCTCGAGGGCTCGGCGTCCGACGACGGCTCGGTGGGGCTGTCGTTCAACGTGCTGCAGATCCTCGTGGTCTCCATCGCCGTCGGCATCGCGACCCTCAAGGTCGGCGAGGCAGCGGAGCCGTTCCTGGCCTTCGTCCGCTCCGCGCTGGCGGTCGTCCAGAAGGTGCTGTGGTGGATCATCCTGCTCGCCCCGATCGCGACCGTCGGCCTGCTCGGCAACGCCGTCGCCAGCTACGGCTGGGACGCCCTGGGCTCGCTCGGCATGTTCACCGTCGCGATCTACGCCGGGCTGGCGATCGTCATCGCCGGCGTCTACCCCGCCCTGCTGCGCCTCAACGGCCTCTCGGTGCGCCAGTTCTTCTCCGGCGCTTGGCCGGCGATCTCCCTCGCCTTCGTGTCCCGGTCCTCGATCGGCACCATGCCGGTGACCGAGTCGGTCACCGAGCGCAACCTCGGCGTGCCCCGCGCCTACGCGTCGTTCGCCGTGCCGCTGGGCGCGACCACCAAGATGGACGGCTGCGCCTCGATCTATCCCGCGATCTCGGCGATCTTCGTGGCGCAGTTCTTCGGCCTCGACCTCTCGATCACCGACTACGTGCTGATCGCGTTCGTCTCCGTGATCGGCTCCGCCGCGACGGCCGGCGTCACCGGCGCCACCGTGATGCTCACGCTGACGCTGTCCACGCTCGGCCTGCCGCTCGAGGGCGTCGGCCTGCTCCTGGCGATCGACCCGATCCTCGACATGGGCCGCACCGCGGTCAACGTCACCGGCCAGGCGCTGGTCCCGACCATCGTCGCCAAGCGCGAGGGCATCCTCGACCAGTCGACGTACGACGCCCCCCGCGGGCGCGAGGCGTGGCGCGAGGACGCCGACACCGACGCGAGGGACGTCACGCCCGCCGCTGCCTGACCGTCTGCCGCCACCACGGCCCGCGCTCCGCAACCACCTTGCGGAGCGCGGGCCGTGCGCTACTGGGATACTGACCGCGCCCAGCCCCCGTGGCGCAACGGATAGCGCAACGGCCTTCTAATCCGTGGGTTGCAGGTTCGAGTCCTGCCGGGGGCGCCACAGGTCACCGACACGCCCGGCGGCCTCCCCGCGGATGCCGCCCGGCTCCGCCAGAGTGGTCGCCAGGCCCCGCCACGTATGAGGTAGCGGGGCCTTCACCTTTGCCCGCGCCGCCCTGCGGGTGGAGCTGGCGGGCCGCTACCGGGCGGCGTACGCGTCGATCTCCGCGCCGATGCGCGCCTTGACGTCCGCCGGCGCGAACGAGGCGTCGACGGCGGCCCGCGCGAGAGCGGCGACACCGCGCTCGTCGAGGTCGAGAAGGCGCGCGGCCACCTCGTAGTCGTGGTTGAGGGTGGTCGCGAACATCGGCGGGTCGTCGGAGTTGATCGTCACCACGACGCCGGCCTCGACGAACGTGCGGAGCGGATGGTCCTCGATGCGGTCGACGGCGCGCGTGGCGACGTTGGACGTCGGACACACCTCGAGCACCACGCCGGTGTCGGCGAGGTGGGCGAGCAGGTCGGGGTCGGTCGCGGCCGAGCAGCCGTGACCGATCCGCTCGGCGCCGAGCAGCCGCACCGAGTCCCAGACCGTCTCCGGCCCGGTGGTCTCACCCGCGTGCGGCACCGACCGCAGCCCGGCGGCACGTGCGGTGTCGAAGTGCTCGCGGAACTGCGCCCGCGGCACCCCCACCTCGGGTCCGCCCAGCCCGAAGCCGACGAGCGCATCGGTGCGGTGCTCGAGCGCGTAGCGCAGCGTCGCATCGGCGGCCGGCAGACCGGACTCCCCCGGGATGTCGTAGATCCAGCGCAGCACCAGCCCGAAGTCGCGCTCGGCGGCGATCCGCGCGTCCTCGATCGCCTCGGTGTAGGCCTCGATCGGGACGCCGCGCAGGACGGAGGTGTAGGGGGTGCAGGTCAGCTCGGCGTAGCGAAGGTTCTGGCCCTCGGCCATGTCGCGGGCGACCTCGTAGGTCAGCAGCCGCACGTCCTCGGGTGTGCGGACGAGGTCGACCACGGAGAGGTAGACCTCGATGAAGTGGGCGAAGTCGCGGAACGTGAAGAACTCCCGCAACGCCTCCAGGTCGGACGGCACCCCCGCGTCGGGGTGGCGCGCCGCGAGCTCGGAGACGATCCGCGGCGACGCCGACCCGACGTGGTGCACGTGCAGCTCGGCCTTGGGCAGGCCCGCGACGAACGACTGGAGGCTCACGCCCCGCAGTGTCGCAGGGCGCGGGTCAGCTGGTGGGCCCGACCATCGCCTCGGCGATCTCGGCGAGGGTCTGGCCCTCGACCTTCTTGCCGTCGACCAGCACCGTCGGCGTGGACTTGATCCCGGCCTTCGACGCGGCCTCGCCGGCAGCGTCGACCCAGCCCTCGAAGGCCATGTCCTCGATGCCGGGACGCACGGCGTCCTCGTCGGCACCGGCCTCGACGGCCCACGCGACGAGCTGGTCGTCGTCGGGGAACGGGCCCGACTCCGAGGGCTGGTTGTCGTAGAGCAGGTCGTGGAAGGACTTGGCGACCTCGGGTCCGGACGTGTCGAGCACCACGGCGAGGGCGTTGGCCGCCTTCGGGGAGAAGTCGCTGATCCGCTCGAGGAACGGCAGCGCCCGGAACTCGACCTTGACCTCGCCGGCCTCGACGGCCTCGTCGAGCTGGTCGCCGACGGTCTGCTCGAGCTGGCCGCAGAAGGGGCACAGGAAGTCCTCGTAGACCACGATCGACTTCGGGGCGTCGTCCTCACCGAGGACCAGACCGTAGTCGTCGCTCGCGCCAGCGGGAGCGGTGTCGGGCTTGTCGGAGCCGAGGTTGCTGATCAGGAAGTAGCCGCCCACGACGAGGACCAGCACACCGGCGATCAGCCCGAAGCGGGTGAGCTGCTCCTTGCGCTTGGCCTTCTTGCGTCGCTCCTCGGCCTGGGCACGGGCCCGCTCGGTCCGCGCCCGCCGCGCCTCCCGCTTGGCCGCGGTGGCGGCCTTCTCCTCAGCGGTCCTGTGCGTGGTCTTCTTCTGCGCCATCGAGGCTTCCTTCGTGGTCGGAGGTGTCATCGGTCGGGGGGTGGGTGCCGGGATCGGCGGTCGAGGCGAACAGCACGTTGTCGAGCGCCAGCCGGGACGCGGGGCGGACGACGAGCCACCCGCTCAGCGCCATCAGGACGACGTCGCGGGCGATCTCGCGGGGGTACTTCGCAGCGGCGTCGGGGATCTCGCCCCCGCCGCCGAAGCAGCCGCAGTCGATCGACAGCCCGCGCGCCCACGCGCTCGAGATCCCGATGATGAAGGCCAGGTAGAGCAGGGCGGAGACGACGGAGCTGCCGCGCACCAGCACGCCCAGGATCAGGCAGAGGCCGATGACCACCTCGAGCACGGGCAGCAGGTGCCCGACGGCAGGGACGATCGCCTCGGGAAGCAGGTCGTAGGCCCGCACGGCGCGCACGCTCTCGGCGGGATAGGGCAGCTTGAGCGCCCCCGCCGCGACCCACACGCCTCCCGTCGCCAGGCGAGCGACGAGGCCGAACCAGTCCTTCACGGCCACGACCCTAGGAGGTGAGGCTGAGTCGTCCCTGAGAACCCCCCAGTAGGGTGACACGTCGTGAGCGACAGACTGGTGTGGATCGACTGCGAGATGACCGGCCTCGACCTGGGCGCCGACGCGCTCATCGAGGTCGCGGCCCTCGTCACGGACTTCGAGCTCAACGTGCTGGGCGAGGGCGTCGACGTCATCATCAAGCCCTCCCAGGAGGCCCTCGACCAGATGGTGGAGTTCGTCCGCTCGATGCATGAGAAGTCCGGGCTGCTCGACGAGCTCGCCGCCGGGACCACGCTGGCCGACGCCGAGCAGGAGGTGCTCGCCTACATCAAGGAGCACTGCCCCGACGGGAGCCGGCCGCCGCTGGCCGGCAACACCGTGGCCACGGACCGCGCGTTCCTCGCCCGCGACATGCCCGGCCTCGAGTCGTTCCTCCACTACCGCATCGTCGACGTCTCCTCGATCAAGGAGCTCTCGCGCCGCTGGTATCCCCGGGCCTACTTCGCGGCCCCGACCAAGCGCGGCAACCATCGCGCGCTCGCCGACATCCAGGAGAGCATCGAGGAGCTGCGCTACTACCGCGAGGCCGTCTTCGTGCCCCCGCCCGGCCCCGACAGCGCGAGCGCCCGGGAGATCGCGGCCCGTCACGGCGGCCAGCTCACCGGCCTCGGCCCGGACGCGGACGCCGATTCCGGCTCCACGGACTGAGTGCCCTACACTTCTCGTCGTCCACAGCGCGAGCTGAGGGGCATGGTGGGTATAGCTCAGCTGGTAGAGCGCCGCCTTGTGGTGGCGGATGTCGCGGGTTCAAGTCCCGTTACTCACCCCATGCAGATCGAGCCCCCGACCGGATCCGGTCGGGGGCTCGATCGTCGTACGGGGCGGCCCGCTCAGACCTCCACCACGACGACGGCGTAGTTGTCCGGCGCCCCGGCGGCCAGGACGGCCGCCTCCACCGACGCCGCCACCTCGTCGGGCTCCCCCGGTGCGGTCAGGAGCTCGGCCAGCAGTCGCGGCTCGAGCACCGCGTGGACGCCGTCGGTGGTGAGCACCAGCCGCTCCCCCGGGGCGACCGGGCGCACGGACAGGTCGGGCGCGGTCGGCGTGCCGTGCCCCAGGGCGCGGTTGAGGACGGCCGGCGACGGCTGGTCGCCGGCCTCCTCCGGCCTGAGGCGTCCCTGGTCGAGCATCGACTGCACGACGGTGTGGTCGTGGGTGAGCCGGACGAGTCCCTCCCCGCCGACGGCGTACGCGCGCGAGTCGCCGACGTGGGCGACCAGCGCCCGGTCGCCGACGAGCAGCAGCGCCGTCAGGGTGGTGCCGCTGCCCGGCGCGCCGTCGTCGGCGCGGCGGGCCACGGCGTCGGCGGCGGTGCGGACCGCCGCGTCCAGGGCCCCGAGCGGGTCGGGGCCGGCGGGCGCGGCGTCCAGGGCGGCCAGGGCGTCGAGGGCGACCCCTGCCGCGCCGTCGGCGTCGCCGAAGCCGTCGGCCACGGCGAAGAGCCGCTGCCCCGCGACCTGCGCCGCGAGCCGGTGGGTGCGGGGATGGACCTCGTCGAGCTGCGCGTCGCGCGCGCCGCGCCCGGCGCGGTGGGCGGACCTCGGGATCCGCGTGGTGGTCTCGGTCGTGTCGGTCATGGCGTGACGTCCTCTCATCTGGGCGAGGAGCGACGCGACGATGCTGCGGGCCGACGCGGTGTCCGCCTCGACCTGCCGCCAGTAGGACAACAGCTCGGCCGCCGCCACCTCGGGCGTGGTCGCACCGGCGACCGCCGCGATGGTGCGCAACGGCACCCCGGCCACCCGCAGGCGGGCGACCAGGCGCGCGTGGTCCACCTGGTCGGCGGTGTAGCGGCGGTAGCCCGTGCGGTCGTCGACCTCGGCCGGCGTGACCAGCTCGAGCTCGTCGTAGAGGCGCAGCGCCTTGGCGCTGAGCCCGGTCTCCCGAGCGAACTCGCCGATGGACAGCATCATCGTTCCTCTCCTGCCGGCGACCCTGCGCCGCCGGCTGCCCGAGCGTGTGCCCTGCCCCTGCGGCAAGGTCAAGCGCGACGTTGCGGGATCCGCAGCGGCAGCGGCGGTCCGCCGATCGGGTTCGCCTCCGCGACCTGGTCCATGGCGTCGACGATGTTGCGCAGGTTGATGATGAGCGCGCCGTAGACGGGCCACTCGGGCGAGCGCTCGGTGGAGCGCAGCTTCTCGGTGAACTCCACGAGCCGGCGGCGCACGTCGAGCAGCGCCGCGGGGTCGGCGGAGCTGGTCGCCCGGCCGGCGTCGCCGAGCATGGAGATCCAGGGGACGGCGAAGGAGTCCCCCCACGTCTCGCGGTGGGCCCGCTGGCCGCCGAGGGTGCGCGCCAGGCTCCGGGTCTCGGCCACCGCCTGCTCCATGCGGCGCAGCAGCTCGTGCCACTCCTCCGGGTTCCTCATCGGGCGCGCCGAGCGGCGCGGGTTCATCCGGGCGCTCTCCTCGGCCTGCCGCACCAGCGCCCAGGCCTGGTCGAGGTCGGCGTCGATGTCGCGGGTGCGGTCGACCCAGCCCGTGACGTCCTCGTCCTGGCACCCGTCGCCCAGACCGCCCGCCATGTCGACGAGCAGCTCACCGATGCTCTCGTCGACGCGCTCGAGCGCCTTGGCCGCGGTGTGCCGGCGCAGGGGCGGCCAGACGAGGACGTTGACCAGCAGGCCGACACCCACCCCGATCGCGGTGTCGAGCAGGCGCGCGACGAGCATCGCGTCGTCATCGAAGCCGGTGGTGAGCACCACGAGGCCCGTCGTCGCGATGGTGGTGGCCTCGGCGCCCAGCCACGGGACGGCCCCCAGCACGAGTGCGACGACCAGCAGCAGGGTGACGGCCCAGGTGCTCAGCCCCAACGCCTCGCCCACCAGCGTCGCGAGCAGCACGGCGACGACGGTGGCCGCCACCTGCTGCATCCCCTTCGAGAACGTGCGGTAGACGGTGGCGTGGACGACGAGCAGCGCGGACCAGGGCGCCAGGAACGGCTGGGGCAGGTCGAGGACGCTCGCCGCGATGACCCAGGCGGCGACCGCCGCCAGCACGGTCTTGAACAGCTGCAGGACGTCGTTCCACCAGATCGGGTCAGCGAGCCGGTCGTCGACGCGCTCCCTCCACCTCGTCCTCCGCTTCTCCCTCACCGACGCTCCTCTCCTCGGCGGACGACCCTACGACTCCCGCCGAGGCGCGGTGTCGCGACCAGCCGCGAGTGCGTACCACCCGGGGGGGTATCTCTCGGTTTCGGTGCGCCTGTCCCACGGCGATAAAATCGGCGGTGGACGAAGCACCCTGAGAGGACCGCATGTCGCACCGCACGCCCGAGATCACCGTCGAGGAGTACGCCGCCGAGCGCGACAGCGGCGTCACCGTGGACGTCCGTGAGACGAGCGAGTACGTCGAGGGCCACGTGCCGGGGGCGCTCTCCGTGCCCATGGGCCAGCTCCCGTCCCGCCTCGGCGAGCTCGACCGTGGCGCCCGCGTGCACGTGATCTGCGCCTCGGGCAACCGGTCGAAGGCGATGACCGACCTGCTGGTGGCCAGCGGCTTCGACGCGGTGTCGGTGGCCGGCGGGACCAAGGGCTGGCTGGCGTCCGGGCGCGAGGTCGTGGTGGAGAAGTGACGGCGTTCCCCGCCCTCGTCTGACCCACCCATCCCTCACCGAGGAAGAGGTACGACATGTGTCGAGCAGTCCGCTGCAAGACCTGCGGCAAGACCACGTGGGCCGGCTGCGGCCAGCACATCGGTCAGGTCAGGGCCGGCGTCCCCGCCGGCCAGTGGTGCAACGGCCAGCACACCGCGGAGGAGAAGGCCGCCGCGGGGGCGGGCAAGGGGTTCCTCTCACGGCTCCTCGGCCGCTGACCTCACGGGTGGTAGGCCGCCGGGTGGGATCGCGGGGTCGCGAGCAGCACCGGGCAACCGGACTCCCGGAGCACCGCGCGCGCGATCGGTCCGACGTGCGACCCGATCGGCACGAGCGGGTCGTGGCGACCGATGACCAGCAGCTCGGCGTCGAGTGAGGCCCGCACCAGGCAGTCGGCCGCGCGGCCCTGCTCGATGCGCACCTCCGCGTCGGTCGCCGCGGAGAGGTCGCCGACACGGTCCAGCGCGGACAGCACCTCGGCCCGTACGGAGTCCGACCAGCGCCCGACCTCCTCGGCCCTGGTGACCCCCTCGTAGGGGCGCGGCAGGGACCACGCGTGGACGACCCGCAGCTGCGCGCCGCGCGCGTGCGCCTCGGCCAGGGCCGCGCGCAGCACCTCGTCGGAGCGCTCGGGCACGTCGACTCCCGCGACCACGACGCGCTGCGCCCCGTCGGGACGCCACCCGCTCGGCACGGCCACGACCGGCACCCGCAGGTGCGCGGCGACGCCGCCGGCGACCGTGCGGTTGACGATCCGCGAGAGCCGCGACAGGTGCCGGTGCTCCAGCACGACCATCCGCGCCGACCGTCCGGCCTCGACCAGCGAGCCGACCGCCGTGCCACGGACCAGCTCGTGGGTCACGGGCACCGCTCCGTCGACCAGGCCCTCGGCCCGCTTCACGGCGTCGGCGAGGTGCTCGACGCCCCAGGCCTGGAGATCGGCGGCGACCAGCCAGGCCTCCGGACCGGCCGGCGCCAGGTCGAGGGCGTGCAACAGGTGCAGCCCGCACCCTGCGCGTACGGCCTCGGCGGCCGCGAACGCCAGCGCGGACTCCACGTCCTCGGGCCCGACCCCCACCACGATCCTGGGTCCGCGGGTGGCGGTGAGCTGCTCGGTCATGACGTCCTCCTCGACTGGTGCTGTGCCTCCACTCTTCGCCGCGCGGGACGCGGGACGAAGGGTCCTTGGACCCCACCCCGGCGGCGAAGGGCCTTGCTGCTGGCGCCCCGCGGCGGGCACGGCCGGCCGCCGGTCGGAGCGCCCGGGGGACTACGTTGGTGCGGTGGACCAGGGCACCGGCAGCTATGACGTCGTGGTCGTCGGCGGCGGGCACAACGCCCTCGTCAGCGCCGCCTACCTCGCCCGCGCCGGCCTCTCGGTGGTCGTGCTGGAGCGGCTCGGGCACATCGGCGGCGCCGCCGTGTCGGTCGAGCCGTTCGCCGGTCACCCGGCCCGGCTCTCCCGGTACTCCTACCTGGTGAGCCTGATGCCGCAGCAGCTGATGGCCGACCTCGACCTCGACGTCCGGCTCGCCTCGCGCACCACGGCGTCGTACACGCCCTGGACGCGCGCGGGCCGCGACGGTGGGCTCCTCGTCGAGCGACCCGAGGGCGAGGCGACGCGCGCGTCGTTCCGCGAGCTCACGGGCGGCGACGACGAGTACGCCGCCTGGCAGGCCTTCTACGACGAGGTGGGCCGGCTCGCCGGCGTCGTCGCGCCGACCCTGATGCAGCCGCTGCCGCTCGAGCGCGAGCTGCGCGACCGGGTCGACGAGCGCACCTGGGCCGACGTCGTCGAGGAGCCGCTCGGGCGCGCGATCACCCGGCGCTTCGCCGACGACACGGTGCGCGGGGTGGTCGCCACCGACGCGCTGATCGGCACGTTCGCGTCGATGGACGACCCCTCCCTCGTGCAGAACCGGTGCTTCCTCTACCACCTCATCGGCAACGGCACGGGCGAGTGGCGGGTGCCGATCGGCGGGATGGGCGCGGTGACCGACGCCCTCGCCCGGGCGGCCGTCGAGGCCGGTGCCGAGATCGTGACCGGGGCCGGCGTCAGCTCCATCACCCCCGGCGCGGACGGCGCCGAGGTCACCTGGCACGACGGGGAGCGCGAGCACGCGGTGACCGGTCGGCGGGTGCTGTCCGGGGTCGCGCCCTGGGTGCTGCGGATCCTGCTCGGCGAGGGCGAGGACGCCGAGACCAAGCCGTCGGGCTCTCAGCTCAAGATCAACGTCCTGCTCGACCGGCTGCCCGCCCTCAGGTCGGGCGTCGACCCGGCCGTCGCGTTCGCCGGCACGCTGCACCTCGCCGAGGACTACTCGCTCCTCGAGCAGGGGTACGCCGCCGCGGCCGGCGGCTCGGTGCCCGACCCGCTGCCGGGCGAGGTCTACTGCCACAGCCTCACCGACCCCTCGATCCTCGGCGACCGGGCCGGCTCGGCGCACACCCTGACCTACTTCGGCCTGCACACCCCCGACGGGCTCTTCGACGCCGATCCCGGCGCCCGCGACGTCGCCGTCCAGCGGGCCCTCGCCTCGATCGACGCGGTGCTGGCCGAGCCGCTCGCCGACTGCATCGCCACGGACGCCGACGGCCGGCCGTGCGTGGAGGCGAAGGTGCCCCAGGACGTCGAGCAGGACCTCGCCATGCCGGGCGGGCACATCTTCCACGGCGACCTGGAGTGGCCCTGGGCACCCAACCGCTCCCGCCTCGACACGCCGGCCCGGCAGTGGGGCGTACAGACCGAGCACGACACCGTCCTGCTGTGCGGCTCCGGCGCGCGACGCGGCGGAGCGGTGTCGGGCCTGGGCGGGCACAACGCCGCTCAAGCGGTCCTGGCCGAGGTCTGAGCCACCTCGATTTCGCGTGCCGATGGCCACGGGGTAGAGTTCTACTCGCTTCACCGCGCGCGCCATTAGCTCAATTGGCAGAGCAGCTGACTCTTAATCAGCGGGTTCGGGGTTCGAGTCCCTGATGGCGTACCGAACACAGCAGAGGCCCTTCCGGAGAGATCCGGAAGGGCCTCTGCCGTTCTGCGTCGCGAGCTCTTCGTGCACCTGCTCGCCCGTTGGCACGGGAGGGTGCGCCGTCACCGGTCCCGCGCGGCCGCTGTTCGGCGGACGCAGCCAGGTCGGGACCTTCGGGCGCCCAGGTCGGGACCTTGTGCTTGTGGGTGCAACTCGTCGGCCCGTCAGAGTGGGGGATGCGAACGGCAGCCGCCTCCGCAGCCCCGTCGATCCGCCGGGGACGCGGCCGTCCGTTCCGCCGACTCGGCAACGACACCGGCGGACCCGGGGCGACAGTCCGGCGCAACCGCTTCCCACCCGGGAGCCGCCGGCAGCGAGAGCGAGGCGCAGGTGAACGGGCACGCGGTACCCACGACGGCTCGGGAGCGCCTGGCGCGCGAGCAGCAGCAGCGCGAGCGCCGACGCCGACAACTACAGGCTGCCGGCGGGGCCATCGTCGCGGTCCTGCTGGTCGCCGTCGTCGTCGTGGTGGTGGGCGCATCCGGACGCGCGGGAGGCCCGAGCACCGCAGCTGACACCGCTCGCGACACCTCGTCGACGACGCCGCGCAACACGGAGGGTCCCGCGATCCCCGTCGGCAGCGGCAACGCCCCGGTCATCGTCGACGTGTTCTACGACTACCTGTGCCCGTACTGCGCGGACTTCGAGGCCGCCAACGGCGCCGAGCTCGACGCCCTGGTCGAGGAAGGCGTCGTACAGCTCAACCTGCGGCCCCTGTCGTTCCTCGACCGTGCGTCTTCGGGCACCCAGTACTCGACGCGTGCCGCCAACGCCGTCGCCACCGTCGCGGACTCAGCACCCGACCGCGTTCTCGATTTCCACGCCGCGCTGTTCGCCTCGCAGCCGATCGAAGGCGGCGCCGGCCACACCGATGACGAGCTCGCGGACCTGGCCGTAGCGGCCGGCGTGCCGCAGGACACCGCGGCCCGGTTCGCCGAAGGCGCGTACGCCACGTGGGTCGCAGACGTCACCCAGCACGCGTTCGACTCCGACGGCATCACGGGCACCCCGACCGTCCGGGTGGACGGCGTCGTCTTCGACGGCAACCTCTACGCGCCCGGTGACCTCACCGAGGCGGTGCGGGCAGCCGCGGGGCGGTCGGACCGATGACCGCCTCGCGTTCCGCCGCCGCCGGCAGTCGCATCCCCCGCGGCCGCGGGAGCAGCAGCAGCGCGCCCCGGGCGGGTGTCGCGTCCGACCGCGGCGACTGGGCGATGATGCTGGCCGGGGCGGTCGTGAGCCTGGTCGCCTCGTTCGTCCTCGCTGTCGACGCGCTCGAGCTGGCCGCCAACGCGAGCGCGGAGTTCGGCTGCAACATCAACGCCGTCATCAGCTGCGGCACCGTGGGCAGCTCGTGGCAGGCGTCGCTGTTCGGGTTCCCCAACGCCTACCTGGGCCTGGTCGCCGAGCCCGTGGTCATCACGCTGGCCGTCGCCAGCCTTGGAGGGGTCAGGTTCCCCCGGTGGTTCATGCTCTGCGCCCAGGCGGTGTACGCGCTCGGCGTCGTCCTGGCGTACTGGCTGTTCTACCAGGGGCTCTTCGCCATCGGCGCGCTGTGCCCGTGGTGTCTGCTGGTCACGGTCGCGACCACGCTGGTCTTCTTCGAGATGACGCGGATCAACATCCGGGCAGGACACCTCCCGCTTCCGCCGCGGGCCCAGAGAGCGCTCGAGGAGGCGGTGAGCGCACGACTCGACGCGATGGTGGTCGTCGCGTGGCTGCTCGGACTGGTCCTGGTGGTGGTGCTGCGCTACGGCGACGCACTCTTCGCGTGATGCCGCCTCGCTGTGGGACTCGGTGCGGGGGCAGCGGCGACCGGACCCCACTCGGGCGCGCCAACGAGACGCGTTGACGTAACGCGAACTTGGTGGGCGAGTCCGACACCTGGAGGCCGTTGCAACCCCCTCCAAGTGTCGGAGTCCCCGCTCGAGCGGGGACTCCGACAGCGGACGCGAACGCCCCGTAAATGGGAGCGAGGAGCCGGTCCTGACGGACCGACTCCTCGCACGCTCTCCCGCAAGGGCTGCTACGTGAACAGGCTGACTCCACCGGGGCCGACGAGCAGCCCGACGATGATGAGCACGATGCCCCAGAGCATCTGACCCCTGATCAACGAGACGATGCCGGACACCACGAGGATGACGGCAAGGATCCACAGCAGAAATGCCATTTCGCATGCTCCCTTCGGTTGAACGGTCAACCTAGCGGGGGCGCGCGATCGGGGCGAGCCGATCACACCCCTCTGGGGGGTACAACGGCATGGGTCCTCAGTCCTCCTCGCGCAGGCGGGGCGGCGTGAAGTCGTCGGGGCGGATGCCGGTCTTGTCGGTGTAGAAGGCGCGCACCAGGTCCATGTCGGCGCGGACGTCGCCGGTCGGGTGGAAGGTCGGCCCCCAGCCGACCGTGCGGGACGGCGCATCGATGAACGCGAGGGTGATCGGGAGGCCGGTCTGGCGGGCGATCCGGTAGAACCCCGACTTCCAGTACTCCCCGCGCGAGCGGGTGCCCTCCGCGGCGAGGCCGAGCAACCAGGGGTCGTCGCCCTCGGCCTCGGCGAGCAGCGCCTTGATGGTCGCCGACGGGTTCTTCCGGTCCAGCGCGACGGCGCCGGTGCGGCGCAGGAGCCAGCCCAGGGGGCCCACGAAGAGCTCCTTCTTGACGAGCAGCCGGATGTCGATGCCGTAGCGCCACGCCAGGAGGATGGTGAGCACCCAGTCCCAGTTGGAGGTGTGCGGGGCGCCGACGAGGACGGCGCGCTGGGGCACCTCGCCCACGGCCCGCCAGCGGGCCGCGCCCAGCAGGACGCGGGCGAGCGTGCGGCGCACTCCCCCACCGCCTGACGTCGGCGCGGCAGCCGCGACGGACGCGGAGGCCGCCGGCCCAGCGGCCGAGCCGAGGGACGGCGTACGCGTCGCGGCCCGCGCCCGACCGGCCTTGCGCTCGCGGTCGAGGTCCCACAGGTAGTGGTCGAAGTCGACCTCCATCGTGTGGCGCGGCGAGGCGTAGAACTGCCGCTTGTCGCGACGGTGCTCGGCGTCCATCTGGCGGCGTACGACGTCGCCGGCCGGCGGGACGTAGCGACCGGCGAGCGTGTCCGCGATCCACGCCGACTGCGCCTCGGCGATCGGCATCACCGCGCCGATGGCCTGGACGAGGCCGATGAAGTAGAGGCCCGGCAGGTCCGGGTGGACGGTGCGCTTCCACAGCGGCAGGTCGTTGTCGTGTGGGGACACCAGGTCGGGGGCGAGGAACGGGAAGCTGACCCGGTAGCCGGTCGCCCAGACGATCAGGTCGGCCGGCGCGTCGGTGCCGTCGACGAAGACCACCCGGTCGCCGTCGAGTCGCTCGATGCCGGGCCGAGCGGTGATCGCGCCGGCGTCGAGTCGCTCGCGGATCCGGTCGGACTGGACGGGGTGCGACTGGCCGGGCTTGTGGGTCGGGGCCGGCAGGCCGTACTTCGTCATGCTGCCGGCGTAGGCGGCGCCGAGCCGCAGGCGCGCCGCCGTGACCCACCACGGCAGCCACCCCGGCAGGGCGACCTGGTCGCTCGGCCGGCCCAGGAGGAACTTGCGCAGCACCCACTCCGTGCGGCGCACCGACCACGTCGTCGTACGCGCCACGAGCGACGACTCCACCGCGATGTCCATCGCGGAGTTGCCGGCGCCGACCACGACGACGTCGCGCCCGGCGAGCTGCTCGCCGGAGCGGTAGTCGTGGGCGTGGATCTGCTCTCCGTCGAACGTGCCGGGATAGGCCGGCTCGGGCCACCGCGGGTCCCAGTGGTGGCCGTTGGCGACGAGCACCGCGTCGTAGGTGCGGGTCTCGGTGCCGCCGGGTCCGGAGATCCGCACGTCCCAGCGCCCGTCGGCCGAGCGGGAGACGTCCTGGACGGTGGTGTCGAACGTGATCGTGTCGCGGAAGCCGAAGTGGTCGACGTACTGCTCGAAGTAGGCGCGCACTTGGTCGTGCCGTGCGTAGGGCGGGTAGTCCTCGGGCATCGGGAAGTCCGAGAACGCCATCCGCGGGCAGGACGTGTTGATCTCGAGGGTGTCGTAGCAGGCCGACTGCCCGTTGGAGTTGTCGAGGACCCAGGTGCCGCCGATGTCGCGACCCTTCTCGAAGCAGTCGAACGGGACTCCGGCGAGGTAGAGCTGCTTGGCCGCGGCGATGCCCGACGAGCCGGCGCCGATGATGCACGCGCGCGGGAGCGACTCGTCGACCGGGACGGGCGAGGTGACCGCGGGGGCGCGGTGGGACTGCTTGACGAAGTAGGCCATCGGGCGCTCCTGGCTGGCGGAGAAGGGGACGGGCTGGAGGGCTAGAGGTAGAGCCCGGTGGAGCCGCCCTCGAGGCGCTCCGCGGCGACCGCGTGGACGTCGCGCTCGCGCATGACGACGTAGACCTCGCCCTGCACCTCGACCTCGGCCTTGTCCTCGGGGTCGAAGAGCACGCGGTCACCGATCTCGACGGCGCGGGCGTGGGGGCCCACGGCGATCACGCGCGACCAGGCCAGTCGCCGTGCGCCCATCGCGGCGGTCGCCGGGATGACGATGCCGCCGGTGGACCGGCGCTCCCCGGCCTCCTGGTCGACCTCGACGAGGATGCGGTCGTGGAGCATCTTGATCGGGGCGCTGCCCCCCACACCCGGCACGGCGCTCAGCGCGCGACCTTCCGGACGATGCCGAGCAGGACGACGACGCCGACCACGATGCCGGCGGCCTGGAGGATGTTGTCGGTGCGCGGCTCGCCCGTGTCGAGGTCGACGAAGTGCGCCTTCAGGGTCGTCACCTGGCGGCCGATGATCGTCTTGGGGTGGGCACGGTAGGCGAGCTGGTCGATTGTCGAGGCCAGCCGCTCGCGCGTCTCCTCGATCTCGCGCTCGAGCGCGCTCATGTCCTGGGTCACCCGGGAAGGCTATCAATGCGACGCGGGTCGAACCCCCACGGCAGCTCGAGCCGGTGGGCGGCCATCAGCTCGTCGTCGGTGAGGACGTCGAACGTCGGCCGGTCGGCGACCACGACCCCCTCGCTGAGCACGACGCTGCGCGGGCACAGCTCGAGGGCGTAGGGCAGGTCGTGAGTGACCATGAACACCGTCACGTCGAGGCTGCGGAGGATGTCGGCGAGCTCGCGGCGCGAGGCGGGGTCGAGGTTGGAGGAGGGCTCGTCGAGCACCAGGACCTCCGGCTCCATCGCCAGCACGGTGGCCACCGCGACGCGGCGGCGCTGGCCGTAGGACAGGTGGTGCGGCGGCCGGTCGACGAAGTCGGCCATGCCGACCCGGTCGAGCGCGTCCATCACCCGGCGGTCGAGCTCGGCGCCCTTGAGCCCGAGGTTGGCCGGCCCGAAGGCGACGTCCTGGCGGACGGTGCCGAGGAAGAGCTGGTCGTCGGGGTCCTGGAAGACGATGCCGACGCGGCGCCGGATCTCGAGGAGGTGCTGCTTGGCGACCGGGAGCCCGCTGACCGTGACCGAACCCCGGCCCGCGGTGAGGATGCCGTTGAGGTGGAGCACGAGGGTGGTCTTGCCCGCGCCGTTGGGACCGAGCAGGGCGACCCGCTCGCCCCGGTGGACGTGGAGGTCGACCCCGAAGAGCGCCTGGTGGCCGTCGGGGTAGGCGAACGCCAGCCCGCGGACGTCGAGGACGGGGGTGCTCACGACGGCAGCTTCCCGTCGTAGCCGCGCGAGAGCATCGCGAGGTGGACGCGCTCGCCCCGTTCGTAGGACCGGATGAACAGCGCGCCCAGCGAACGTGCCAGCACCGGCCAGTGGCGCGGCGAGCGGGGGTCGCAGCCGCGCGAGCGCAGCGCCGTCATCATCCGGGTGAGCTCGTCGGTGACGACGTCGAGGTAGCGGATCATGAAGCCCATGATCTGCACGATCAGGTCGGGCGCGCGCAGCCGCTGCAGTCCCCGGAGCAGGTCCTGCGGCTCGGTGGTGGCGGCGAGGGTGAGCGAGGCGAGAACGCCGATGCTGCCCTTGACCAGCAGCGCGACGCCGGCGACGAGCCCGGGCTCGGAGACGCTCACCCCCAGCACCTCGGTGCGCGGCCCGTGGGCGATGAAGGGCATCAGCACGGCGAAGACCACGAACGGCAGCTCGACGACCATGCGGGGCAGCAGGTAGCGCAGCGGCACCCGGGAGAGCGCGATGACGCCCAGCAGGACCGCGGCCTCGACCGCGAACAGCGGGTAGGCCTCGCGCGGGGTGGCGACGACCACGAGCATGAAGCCGAGCAGCGCCAGCACCTTGAGGTGCGCGGGCGCGCGATGGACCGGGCTGTGCCCGTGGAAGTGGAGCCGGTGCCCGTGCCCGGCACCCATCAGGACCCCGGCGTGCGCGTCGAGGGTGTGTCGTCGTGGGACGCCTCCCGGGGCGCGGCGTCGGGCCCGTCGGGCCCGCGGCGGCGCACCAGCCAGAACAGGCCCGTGCTCAGCAGCAGCATCACGACCACGCCGATCACGCCGGCGAGCCCACCGCTGATCCGGGCGTCGTCGACGCCGGAGGTCTGGTAGTCGGCGAGAGGGCTGTCGGCGGTAGCGGAGTCCTCCGCGGAGTCGATGAAGCCGGTCTGCTCGGCGACGTACTCCAAGCCGTCGGGGTGCGAGCTGGCGTAGTAGCTCGCGACGCCTGCGACGAGCAGGCTGACGACCAGGGCGACGGCGAAGAAGCGGCGGGTGCTCATCGGTGGACTCCGTCTCGCAGCTCGAGCTCGCGCTCGACGAGCAGTGGTCGGGCGCCGTGGACGAGGTCGGGGCGGGCCGCGACGACGCTCGCGACCACCAGGCCGGTGACGACGGCCTCTCCGAGGCCGATGACGGTGTGCCAGCCCAGCATCGCGGTGAGGACGGCGCCGAGGTCCACCTCGATGTTGCCGCCGACGGCGAAGAGGCCGGTGAAGACGAGGGCCGCGACCGGCACGCTGACCAGGGCGGCGACCGCGGCTGCGGGCGCGACCATGCCGAGGCGCTTGGGCAGCACGCGGCGCAGGCCGACGAACACCACCCAGCCGACGGCGACGGTGACGATGCCGATGAGGGTGATGTTGGTGCCGAGCGCGGTGATGCCGCCGTCGGCCATCAGCAGGGCCTGGACCAGGAGCACCACCGACAGGCACAGCACCGCGGTCCACGGCCCGACCAGGACCGCGGCGAGAGCACCGCCCATGAGGTGGCCGCTGGTGCCCGCGCCCACCGGGAAGTTGATCATCTGCGCGGCGAACACGAAGGTCGCGACCAGCCCGGCCATCGGCGCCGTGCGGTCGTCCAGCTCGCGTCGCGCACCGCGCAGGGACAGGGCGACCGCGGTGGCCGCCACGACCCCGGTGGCCACCGAGGTGGGGGCGTCGAGGAAACCGTCGGGCACGTGCACGGGTCGCTCCTGCTGGTGGGTGTCTCGGATGGATGGCGGCCGTGGGTGGCACTGGCCGCGACTGGTTGGATGAGTGGTGTCCGGCGCGGATCCCCCGATGCCGCTCCGACACCCTCGACCTTATTGCAAATGTCTTGCAACAACCACACCCGGGCCGCGGTCCGGGCCGACCAGCGCACAGGAGCCCCCGATGCCCGACCGCCTCTCCCCCGGCGACGCCGCACCCGACTTCACCCTCCCCAGCGACACCGGCGAGCCCATCTCGCTGTCGGGCCTGCGCGGCCGGAAGGTGATCCTCTACTTCTACCCCGCCGCGATGACGCCCGGCTGCACCACGCAGGCCTGCGACTTCTCCGAGTCGCTCGAGTCGCTGCGCGGCGAGGGATACGAGGTGCTCGGCGTGTCCAAGGACGCCCCCGCCAAGCTCGCGAAGTTCCGCGAGCGCGACGCGCTGACGCTGACGTTGCTCTCCGACGAGGACCTGGCCGTGCACAGGGCCTACGGCGCGTTCGGCACCAAGAAGCTCTACGGCAAGGAGGTCGAGGGCGTGATCCGCTCGACCTTCGTGATCGACGAGGACGGCACGGTCGAGCTGGCGCAGTACAACGTGAAGGCCACCGGCCACGTCGCCAAGCTGCGTCGGGACCTAGGGTTGGCCTGATTCGGTCCAGCGCCCGTAGCCCAACAGGCAGAGGCACACGGTTTAGGTCCGTGACAGTGTGAGTTCGACTCTCACCGGGCGCACCACGATCCGCGCGCGATGCGCGAGTGGCTGCGGTGTGAGCCACGTCACCACTAGGGTCCGCGCATGGACTCCGCGCTCACCACCGTCGGACTGCCCGTCGCCCTGGCGATCATCATGTTCGGCCTCGGGCTCGACCTGACGGTCGGCGACTTCAAGCGCATCGGCCGGGCACCGCGGGCGGTGGCCGTCTCGCTGGCCTGCCAGGTCCTGCTGCTGCCGCTCGTCTGCTTCGCGCTGGTGGTGCTCTTCGACCTGCCGGCCCTGCTCGGCATCGGCATGCTCCTGCTCGCCGCCTCGCCGGGCGGCACGACCGCCAACCTGTTCAGCCACCTCTTCCGCGGCGATGTCGCCCTCAACATCACGCTGACGGCCATCAACACCGTCATCGCCGTGGTGACGCTCCCCCTCATCACCGGGCTCGCCATCGCCTACTACGACCGGCAGGACGACGTCTCGATGCCGCTGGTCGAGATCGTCAAGGTGTTCGCGCTGATCCTCCTGCCCGTCGGCATCGGCATGGTGGTCAACGACCGCGCGCCCGCCTTCGCCCGCCGGATGGACAAGCCCGTGCGGATCGGCTCCGCGGTGATCCTCGCCGTGCTGGTGCTCGGGATCCTGCTCGACCAGCGCGAGGACGTCGGCGACTACCTCGCCGACGTCGGCGTCATCGCTGCGCTCTTCTGCGCGATCAGCCTGGTCGTGGGCTACTACGTGCCGAAGGCGCTGGGCGTCACCGGGCCGCAGGCGATCGCCTCTTCGATGGAGGTCGGCGTGCACAACGCGACGCTCGCGATCTTCGTCGCGGTCGAGGTGCTCGACGAGGTCGAGATCTCGGTGCCGGCGGCCGTCTACTCGCTGGTGATGTTCGCCTTCGCCGCCCTGTGGGGCGCGTGGGTCAGCCGGCAGGTCGGCGGCGCCCGGGAGGGCGCAGCCCTCGATGCCGACTCAGTCGCCTGAGAGGTCGGACGCGACCTGCGGCGCCAGGGCGCGCAGCGCCCGCCCCCGGTGCGAGATCCGGTCCTTCTCCCCCGGCTCGAGCTCGGCGGAGGTGAGGTCGTCGGCCTCGTGCTCGACGGCGACGAAGACCACGTCGTAGCCGAAGCCGCCGCTCCCCCGCACCTCGCGGGTGATCCGGCCGTCCATGCGGCCCTCGACCACGCGCTCGCGCCCGTCGGGCATCACCCAGGCCACGGCGCAGGTGAAGTGCGCGCCGCGCCGCTCGTCCGGGACGTCGCGGAGCTGGTCGAGCAGCAGCTCGTTGTTGCGGGCGTCGGACTTGTCCTGGCCCGACCACCGGGCCGACAGCACCCCCGGCATGCCGTTGAGGGCGTCGACGCACAGCCCGCTGTCGTCGGCGATCGACGGCAGACCGGTGGCGGCGACACCGGCGCGCGCCTTGAGCAGGGCGTTGCCCTCGAAGCTCGGCTGGTCCTCCACGGGCTCGACGTAGCCCTCGACGTCACCGATGCCGAGGACCTCGATCCCGGGCGCGTGCTCGGCCAGGATCCGCTGCATCTCGACGATCTTCTTGGCGTTGGCCGAGGCCAGGAACACCTTCACCGGGCCAGCGCCTCGTGCTGGAGGCGGGTCAGGTCGGCGCAGCCCTTCTCGGCGAGGCTCAGCAGCGCGTCGAGCTCGGCGCGGTCGAAGGCGGCGCCCTCGGCCGTGCCCTGCACCTCGACGTAGGCGCCCTCGCCGGTCATCACGACGTTCATGTCGGTCTCGGCGCGGACGTCCTCCTCGTAGGGCAGGTCGAGGCGGGGCACTCCGTCGATGATGCCGACGCTGACGGCGGCGACCGAGCCGGTGAGCGGCTCCCCGGCGAGGGCGCCGGTCTCGCGCAGGTGCGCCACGGCGTCGGCCAGGGCGACGTAGGCCCCGGTGATCGCGGCGGTGCGGGTGCCGCCGTCGGCCTGGAGGACGTCGCAGTCGAGCACGATCGTGTTCTCGCCGAGGGCCTGGTAGTCGATGACGGCGCGCAACGAGCGGCCGATGAGGCGCGAGATCTCGTGCGTACGACCGCCGATGCGGCCCTTGACCGACTCGCGGTCCGAACGGGTGTTGGTCGCGGCGGGCAGCATCGCGTACTCGGCGGTCACCCACCCCAGGCCCGAGCCCTTGCGCCAGCGGGGCACGCCCTCGGAGGCGGACGCGGCGCAGAGCACCTTGGTGCCGCCGAACTCGACGAGGACCGACCCCGCGGCGTGGTCGAGCCAGTGGCGCGTGATCGTGATCGGGCGGAGCTCGTCGTCGGCGCGGCCGTCGGCGCGGGCAGCAGAAGTCATGGCCCCGACCCTAGACGTGGCCGAGCCGGGTCCGGTCACCCCCGTGTGCTACCGGACCCGGTCCGGGGCCCTGATCCGAGGCCCCGTCCCCCGGGGGACCGTCTGCGGGAGCCGGCCCCCGCGTCCGCGCGGATCGCTCCACCCGGCCGGGGAGTCCCACCTTGCGTTGTGGAGGCGTCGCGTGCATCGGTCCCAGGTCGCATCGTGAAGCCGACCAAAGTAGGGCCAGCGCTGGCTAACCTGTGCGCCGTGACGCCACGCCCCGACACCCAACCCGAGCTCACGTGGGTGTCGCACACATGGCGCTACGCCGCCTGCCTGGTGTTCTCCGCGGCCGTCTGGCAGGTGGTGGCGGCGACCGAGTGGCGCGAGCACCGCCTCCTCTTCGGCGTCGAGCTCGCGCTCGGCGCAGCCTCCTATGTCCTCGTCCACTTCCGCCGGCAGGCCCCGGTGCAGGTCGCGCTGGCGGTCGCCGGGCTGAGCGCCCTCTCCGGCATCGCGGCCGGGCCCGCCACCCTGGCGGCGCTGTCGGTCGCCACCCGCCGACGCTGGCGCGAGGTGCTGCTGGTCGGCGGCACCAGCATCGTCGCGGCGCAGGCGTGGGCGACGGTCGCGCCGGTCCGCGGCGACGACCTCGTGGTGACCGCCCTGGTCAACGTGGCGGTCAACGCCGGGGTCATGGGGTGGGGCCTCTACATCGGGTCGCGACGCGAGCTGCTCGGCGACCTGCGCCACCGCGCCGAGCGGCTCGAGCACGAGCAGGAGCTGCGGGTCGGCAAGGCCCGCTCGGCGGAGCGGGCCCGCATCGCGCGCGAGATGCACGACGTGGTGGCGCACCGCATCACGCAGGTCTCCATGCAGGCCGGAGCCCTCGCCTTCCGCGCCGACCTCCACGCCGACCAGCTCCGCGAGGGCCTCGGCGAGATCCAGCGCCAGGCCAACGACGCGCTCCACGAGCTGCGCGGGGTGCTGGGCGTGCTGCGCCAGGACGACCCGAGTCCGCCCACCGCCCGCCCGCAGCCGACGTACGACGACGTCCCCGCGCTCATCGACGAGGCGCGCTCACTCGGCCTCGAGGTCGACTGGGACGACGAGGTGGACACGACCGCCGCGGTCCCGCCCGCCACCGGTCGCACGGTCTACCGGATCGTGCAGGAGGGCATCACCAACGTGCGCAAGCACGCGCCCGGCGCGCAGGTGCGGATCCGCTCCGCGGGCGACGAGGAGCGCGGCATCACGGTGGTGGTGAGCAACCCGTTGGGCGAGCGTCCCAGCGCGGCGCCGGGGGCCGGCCTCGGGCTCGTCGGGCTGCGCGAGCGCACCGAGCTGCGCGGCGGCCGGCTCGAGAAGCGCACGGAGGGGGCGACGTTCGTCCTGGAGGCTTGGTTACCGTGGGCGCCGTGATCCGCGTGCTGCTCGTCGACGACGACCCGCTCGTGCGCTCTGCGCTCACCCTCATGCTCGGGGGCCAGTCGGACCTCGAGGTCGTGGGCGAGGCCGCCGACGGCGAGGAGGGCCTGGCGCAGGTCGCCCAGCACGAGCCCGACGTGGTGCTCATGGACATCCGGATGCCGGTGATGGACGGCCTGGAGGCCACGCAGGTGCTCCACTCGCGTCCGTCGCCGCCGGCCGTGGTCGTGCTGACCACCTTCGACGCCGACGACCACGTCCTGCGCGCCGTGGCGGCGGGCGCCGACGGCTTCCTGCTCAAGGACACCGCGCCCGCCGACATCGTCGGCGCCATCCGCACCGTGGCGGCGGGCGACGCGATGCTGTCACCGTCCGCCACCCGCAGCCTGGTCTCGCGGCTGCGCGGGAGCTCGCCGAGCGCGCGCACCTCCACCGCCGCCGACCGGCTGACGGTGCTGACCGAGCGTGAGCTCGAGGTCGCCGTGTGCGTGGGCCGCGGGCTCAGCAACTCCGAGATCGCCTCGGAGCTCTACCTGTCGATCCCGACCGTCAAGTCGCACGTCTCACGCCTGCTCACCAAGCTCGAGTGCACCAACCGCGTGCAGGTGGCGATGGTCGTGCACGACGCGGGCCTCGTCTAGACGTCGTACGTCGCCCCGGCGCGGGCCAGCTCGACCGGGCCGTCCCACGCGGCGCGGGCCTCGGCCTCGGCGTCGGCCGGGTCGTGCCACGGCGGGACGTGGGTGAGCACGAGCCGCTCGGCGCCGGCACGTGCGGCGGTGCGGGCGCAGTCGGCGCCGGTGAGGTGGAGGTCGGCGGGATTGGGGTCCCCGGTGCGGAACGACGCCTCGGCGAGCAGCAGGTCGGTGCCGGCTGCGATCTCGTCGAGCTCGGCGCACGGAGCGGTGTCGCCGGAGTAGACGAGTGTGCGGCCTCCGGCGGTGACGCGGAGTGCGTAGGCGGCGACCGGGTGGACCACCCGGCGAGCCTCGACCCGGAACGGGCCCAGCTCGACCTCGGCGCGGTCACCGTCGTCGCGGTCGCCGTAGACGCGGAAGTCGAACTCCTCGGTCATGCCCGGCTCGAGGGGCAGGTCGTAGGCGCGTGCCATCCGCGCGGCCGTGCCGTCGGGGCCCCACACCGGGATCGACGGCTGTGCACCGGTCGGGTGGTACTTGCGCATCACGTAGTAGCCGCACAGGTCGAGGCAGTGGTCGGCGTGGAGGTGGCTGAGGAACACCGCGTCGATGCTCAGCGGGTCGACGTAGCGGTGGAGCTGGCCGAGCGCGCCGTTGCCCAGGTCGAGGAGGATCCGCCACGTGCGGCCGTCCTGCTCGGCCTCGAGCAGGTAGCAGCTCGCGGCCGACTCGGGACCGGGATAGGAGCCCGAGCAGCCCACGACGGTGAGCCGCAGCGGGTGCGGGCTCACGCCCGACCTCCGGCGAACTGCGTCGCCCCGAGCAGCTCGGAGCCGAGGAAGCGGCGCCCGACCGTGGCGAAGTCGTCGGGGCTGCCGGTGGTCGAGAACGTGTAGGTCGGCTCCCCGTCGGGCCGCATCAGGCCCGTGCCGGCCAGCATCTTGTAGACGTCCTTGGCGCACTCCTCCGCCGAGCTCACGAGCGTGACCTCGTCGCCCATCACGTAGGAGATGACGCCGGTGAGCAGCGGGTAGTGGGTGCAGCCGAGGATGAGCGTGTCCACGCCGGCGTCCGCGAGCGGGTCGAGGTAGTCGTGCGCGGCGGCGAGGAGCTCGTCGCCGCCGGTGACGCCCTGCTCGACGAAGTCGACGAACCGCGGGCAGGCCCGGATGTGGAGGTCCAGGTGGGGAGCGGCGGCGAACGCGTCGTCGTAGGCCATCGAGCTCGCGGTCGCCCGGGTGCAGATGACGCCCACCCGCTGGTTGCGGGTGGCGGCCGCGGCCCGTCGCGCCGCCGGCAGGATCACCTCGACGACCGGGACGTCGTAGCGCTCGCGGGCGTCACGGAGCATCGCCGCGCTGGCTGAGTTGCACGCGATGACCAGTGCCTTGACGCCCTGCTCGTAGAGGTGGTCGAGGCACTCGAGGGCATACTCGCGGACCTCGCCGATGGGCTTCTGGCCGTAGGGCTGCCGGGCGGTGTCGCCGAGGTAGGTGACCGACTCGTGCGGGAGCTGGTCGATCACCGAGCGGGCGACGGTGAGCCCGCCGAAGCCGGAGTCGAAGATGCCGATGGGGGCGTCTGCGGTCTCTCTCGCGGGGGGCGTCGGCACAGGCAGCAGGCTAGGCGCTCGGGCTGGCGTCGGTCACGCGATCACGTGCGTCGGCCCCGTCACACCCCCTCCCTCCGGGTTAGGGTCGCCCGGTGACCCTGCGCTCCGTGCTCGCCTCCCTGCTCGCCTGCACCGCCCTCGCGGTGTGCCCGGCGTCGGCCCCGGCCGCGGTCCCCGACGGCGAGCTGCCGCCGCCCACGCCGCGGGTGTCGGCCGACGACGCCATCGACTCCGTGGTCGCCATCTCGGTCGACGGGCTCAACACCGACGCCCTCGCCAAGCTGGGGCGAGAGCGCACCCCGCACCTGCACGACCTGATGGACTCCGGCGCCTCGACGCTCAACGCCCGCACCGAGCGCGAGCTCACCATCACGCTGCCCAACCACACCGGCATGGTGACCGGCCGCCGGGTCGAGGCCAGCACGGGCGGGCACGGCGTGACGTGGAACGACGACCGGCGCCGCCCGGCGACCGTCCAGTCGGCGGCCGGGCAGCGGGTCGAGTCGGTCTTCACCCAGGTCAAGGCCGCAGGGGGCTCGACGGCGCTCTTCGCGAGCAAGACGAAGTTCTCCCTGTGGAAGCGCAGCTGGCCGCGGAGCATCGACACCACCCGCATCCAGCTCGACAACACCCGGCTCGCCCGGTCGGTCCGGCGCGACCTGCGCGACCACGAGCGCGCCTTCCGGTTCGTGCACCTCTCGCTCCCCGACTCGGCGGGTCACGACCACGGCTTCATGTCCTCGCGCTACCTGCGGGCCGTCGAGAAGGTCGACGGGCTGCTCGGGGTCATCGTCGGTGCCGTGCGGTCCGACCCCGAGCTCGTCGGCCGCACCGCCATCATCCTGACCAGCGACCACGGCGGACTCGGCGCGAGCCACTCCGACCCCCGCCGGCTCGCCAACTATCGGGTGCCCTTCATGGTGGCCGGTCCGGGCGTCGAGGCCGGGGCGGACCTCTACGAGCTCAACGCCGACGACTACCTCGACCCGGGCATGCGGCGCACCACCTACCGGCAGTCCGTCCAGCCCGTCCGCAACGGCGACCTCGCCAACCTCGCGCTCGACCTGCTCGACCTCGGCGCCGTGCCGGGAAGCGAGCACAACCTGCGCCTCGACCTCGACGTCTCACGTCCACCTGCCTGACCACTGACCGCCCGCGCACCGGGCAGAGGAGACGTCGTGTCCGTCCTGAAGAAGCTCTCCACGGTGGTCGCTCTCGCCGTCACGGCGTCGACGCTGGCGCTCACACCGGCGTCCGCCCGGGCCGCAGGTCCGGACGGCACCGCCGCCGCGGTCGGCTGGCCGCCGGCCGCCCCCTCGCAGCTGGTCATCGACACCGGCGGGGTCGCCGTCGGTCGTGAGGACTACGTGCCGGGCACGGTGACGCTGGACGGCGTCACGCGGGTCACCGAGGTCCGCGGGCGCGGCAACTCGACCTGGGGCTGGGCGAAGAAGCCCTACAAGCTCAAGCTCGAGCAGGACGCCGCGCTCGTCGGCACGCGCGCCTTCGACGAGTGGGTGCTGCTGGCGGGCTACGGCGACCGCAGCTCGCTGCGCACGGCCGCCGCGTTCGCCGTAGCCGCGCAGACGCGGCTGCGGTGGACGCCGCAGTTCCGCTTCGTCGAGGTCGTCCTCAACGGCCAGCCCCAGGGCCTCTACCTGCTCACCGAGCAGGTCGAGGCCGGCGCGGGTCGCGTGGACCTGCCCGACGACGGCTACCTGCTCGAGGTCAACCAGCGCTACCTGCGCGACGACGAGCCCGGCTTCCGCACCCGGCGCGGGACGCCCGTGGCGTTCAAGGACCCCGACGAGGTCACCAAGCGACAGCGCCGCGAGGTCCGGCGCGCGGTGTCGCGCTTCGAGGACGTCCTCTACGGTCCCGACTTCGCCGACCCCGAGCGTGGGTACGCCGCCCACGTCGACGTCGGCAGGATGATCGACTGGTACATCGTGCAGGAGCTCTTCGCCAACCAGGACTCCAACTTCCAGTCGAGCGTGCACTTCAGCTGGGTGCCGGGCAAGCGCTTCGTCTTCGGCCCCGTCTGGGACTTCGACCTCAGCGCTGGGACGCGGTGGCGCGCCTCGAGCGAGCCCGACACCTGGCACACCCGGCTCGGGCGGCACTGGATCACGCGGATGCTCCAGGACCCGGCGTTCTCGGAGCGGGTCAAGAGCCGCTGGGCCCGGCTCAAGCCGGGGGTGCGCGAAGTCGTCTCCCAGATCTCCGCCGCGGCGGCGACGCTGGCTCCCGCCGCCGAGGCCGACTGGGACCGGTGGCACGCCACGGGCGACCTGGACTGGACCCACCGCGGGCTCGACCGCCAGGCCGAGGTCGACTTCCTCCGCGACTGGCTCACCCGGCGCATCCAGTGGCTGAGCCTCAACGAGGTGCGCCTCGGCGGCATCCGGCACCGCGCCACCGAGCGCGCGCGTACGGTGTGGGTGCCCGTGCGGCTGCAGTCGGCGCCGAGCACGCCGGTGCGCGTGACCTACGCCGTCCAGGCCGGCACGGCCACCGCGGGCGAGGACTTCCTGGCCGCGCAGGGTCAGCTCGACTTCGCCGCCGGGCAGGTGGAGCAGCGCGTGCCCGTCCGGATCCTCGACGACCGCGAGACCGAGGCCCGCGAGACGGTGCAGGTCGGGCTCACGGGCGCCTCATCCGACCTCGTGGTCGGCTCGCCCGCGACGGCCGTCGTGGCCATCGCGGCCAACACCCGCTGACGTCCGCCACGATCAGCGCCGTCGGGCTCAGGCGCCGGCCGGCAGCGTCTCGAGGAGGTAGCGCTCGGCCGAGCCGGCCTGCTGGGCCAGCTCCCACAGGGTCGAGGATGCCGGGGTGGGCGAGGTCCGCTCGTCGCCCGGGAGCGACACTGTCGGCGCACCCGGGGCCGCTGTCCCCTCGGGGCTCAGCGCGCGCACCACCCGGTCGACCTCGTCGCGGGCGAGGTCGGTGGCGCCGGCGAGGACGGTCAGGTCGCCCAGCACGGTGCGGAGCGTGTCGAGCTCGGCGCGCTGCCGCTCGTCGAGGTCCTCGCGGTCGGGCACCAGGTCGTCCTGCGTACGGGCAGCGTCGCGGAACAGCGTGATCACCTCCGCTCCCATCGGCCGGGAGCCGTCCGACGAGGCCCGGAGGGCGGTCGCGGTGGCCTCGGCGGCTGTCTCGATGCGTCGCCGCAGCGGCGCGGGCCGGAAGCGCGGGATGACGGTGAACCCCAGGACGACCCCGACCAGCACGGCACTGGCGGTGAGCCCGACGTACTGCACGAGGAGGGCGACGGGGTCGAGGTCGCGGCTGACCGAGTTGAACCCGACGCTGACCACGACCATGAAGGCGTTGCCGAGCGCCGGGCGGGTCACGACGTACCACAGCCCCAGGCACAGGGAGATCGCCGCGACGGCGACGAGCAGGTCGGACGGCACGACCAGCAGCACCACCGCGACCGTGAGCGAGCCGGCGACCACGCCGACGATCTTGTTGCGGGTCTTGGTCGCCGTGTCACTCCAGCTGGCCTGGAGGATGCTGAAGGTGGCAAGCAGCGAGGTCGAGACCAGCGGGTCGCCGCGCTCGAGGCCCGAGGTGATGATCAGCATCAGCAGCACGGCGAGCGCCGTGCGGAGCGCGTGGCGGAGCTGGATCGAGGTCAGCCTGGCCGAGGGGTGCAGCAGTGCGTCCTGGAGCTCGTGGCGCCGGGTGCGCTCGAGCTCGACGGGCGTAGTGTCGCGCTCGCGCACGGCCCGCTCGATGGTGTCGAGCGCCCGGACGGCGTCGGCGAGGGGCCCGTCCGTGGCGGACGGCACCGGCCGCGGCGCCGGCGCCCCGACGGCTGCGGTCGCGGCGTCCTCGCCCGACGTGTCGGCCGTGCCGCCCTTGTCACGACCCGGCTTGGCCCGCAGCTCCCCCGCGAGCTCCTCGGCCCGGGCCCGGAGCCCGGCCACATCGTCGGCAGCCAGCCCGTCCACCTGGGCGGCGCGCACCGCGAGCCGGTAGTCGGAGGCCGCCTCGAGGGAGTCGGCGAGCCAGCGCTGCCTGCCGTCGCTGAGCCAGGTGCTGAACGCCGTGGCGGTGGCGCCCGCGACGTCGTCGGCGACCAGCACCGCGGCCACCTGCTCGCGCGTCGGCTTGGACGGGTCGGCGATGCCCATGAGGATGCGCAGCAGGAGGGCGACGACGACACCCGCGATGGCGGCGGCGAAGACCTGCCGATGGTCGGCCCCGCCCATCGGCGCGTAGCCGTAGCCGAACATGGTGGTCATCCCGAGGCCCATCCCCGCGTTGGCGAAGCGGGCACCGACCAGGGGCAGCAGCGCCGCGACGAACGTCAGCAGCACCACGAGGGCGATCGCCGCCGGGCGGGACGCCTCCGCGACCAGCCGGGGGACGGCCGCGGCGACGACGAGCAGCGGGCCCAGCACCGCAGCGACCCGCAGGTCGGGTCGGAGCGGACCGCCCATGAACGCCACGAGCGAGAACATGCCCGTCAGGCCGCCGATGATCCCCGCCGCGCCGGCGCCCCAGTGGTCGGCGAGCAGCACCGAGGGAAGCACCACGATCATCATCAGCACGATCAGCATCGGGCTGCCCTTCGCGCGGGCGGGACGGCTGTCGCGCTTGTGGCTCTTGGGCGACGCGGTGCGGCCGGGGGGCTCGACGGAGCGTCCCGAGAGGTGGGCGGGCGCGTTCATGCCCTGACGGTAAGGAGGGGAGCCGGTAGCCACCAGAGGCCTCCGTCACGGGCCGGGCGGCGATGCGGGAGCGTGCTCCTAGGCCCAGAGCTGGCCGTCGAGGCGGTCCTCGGCCTCGTCGACGGTGCCCTCGTAGGCGCCGGTCGACAGGTACTTCCAGCCGCCGTCGCACACCACGAACGCGATCTCGGCGCGCTCCCCCGCCTTGACCGCGCGGGCTGCCTGCCCGAGCGCGGCGTGCAGGATCGCACCGGTGGAGATGCCGGCGAAGATGCCCTCCAGCTCGAGCAGCTCGCGCACCCGGCGTACGGCGTCGCGCGGGCCGACGCTGAAGCGCGAGTCGATGAGCGAGGCGTCGTAGAGCTCGGGGACGAAGCCCTCGTCGAGGTTGCGCAGTCCGTAGACCAGCTCGCCGTAGCGCGGCTCGGCGGCGACGATGCGCACGTCGGGCTTGGCGCGGCGGAAGAAGCGGGAGACCCCCATCAGGGTGCCGGTGGTGCCGAGGCCGGCGACGAAGTGGGTGATCTCGGGGAGGTCGGCGAGCAGCTCGGGGCCGGTGCCCTCCTCGTGCGCGAGCGCGTTGGCCTCGTTGCCGTACTGGTAGAGCATGACCCAGTCGGGGTGCTCCCCCGCGACCTGCTTGGCGACGCGCACGGCCTCGTTGGACCCGCCGGCAGCGGGCGAGGAGACGATCTCCGCACCCCACATGCGCAGCAGCTGGCGCCGCTCCTCGGAGGTGTTCTCCGGCATGACGCACACGATGCGGTAGCCCTTGAGCTTGGCGGCCATCGCCAGGGAGATGCCGGTGTTGCCGCTGGTCGGCTCGAGGATCGTGCACCCCGGCCGCAGCGTGCCGTCCTTCTCCGCCTGCTCGATCATCCTCAGCGCCGGCCGGTCCTTGATGGAGCCGGTCGGGTTGCGGTCCTCCAGCTTGGCCCAGATCCGGACGTCCGGGCTCGGCGAGAGCCGGGGCAGCCCGACGAGGGGCGTGCCGCCGACCGACTCCAGGAGGCTGTCGAAGCGCATGCGTCCAGCATGACATCCACCGATCGGTGGATGGCCGGAGGCGCCGGTTGCCCGATGTGCGAGACGGCGCCGACGACGAGGCTGGGGCCATGATCTCGATCTCGCACCTGCGCAAGGCCTACGGCGACACCCTCGCCGTCGACGACGTCTCCCTCGAGGTCGCCGAGGGCGAGGTGCTCGGCGTCCTCGGCCCCAACGGGGCCGGCAAGACCACCACCGTCGAGTGCGTCGCCGGGCTGCGGGTGCCCGACGCGGGCACCGTGCGCGTCGCGGGCCTCGACCCGCGCACGGAGCGCGCCGCGCTCACCCGGCTGCTCGGCGTCCAGCTGCAGGAGAGCCGGCTACAGCCGAAGATCACCGTCGACGAGGCGCTGCGGCTGTGGTCCGCGCTCTACGACGACCCGCTGCCGTCGGGCGACCTCCTCGGCAGGCTCGGGCTCGAGGAGCAGCTGCGCACGAGGTTCCGCGACCTGAGCGGAGGCCAGCAGCAGCGCCTGTCGATCGTCCTGGCCCTGGTGGGCCGGCCGCGCGTGGTCATCCTCGACGAGCTCAGCACCGGCCTCGACCCCCGCGCGCGGCGCGACGTGTGGCAGATCGTGCGCGACCTGCGCGCCGACGGGGTCACCGTGCTGCTCGTGACGCACTCGATGGAGGAGGCGCAGCAGCTGTGCGACCGGATCGCCATCATCGACGGCGGCCGGATCCGGGCGCTCGACACCCCCGACGCGCTCATCGCCGGAGCGAGCGCCGCCACGGTCACCTCCTTCACCACCGACCACCCGCTCGACCTCGAGTCGCTCCGCGAGCTCGCGTCGGTCTCCGCGGTCCGGACCGAGTCGGACCGGATCGTCGTGGAGGGGCGAGACGGCGCCGCGCTCGAGGTCCTCGACCTCCTGTCCGGCCAGCACGTGACGCCGCACGGCCTGCGCGTCGTCGACGGCACCCTCGACACCGCCTACCTCCAGCTCACCGAGACCCTCGAGGAGAGCCCCGCATGAGCACCTCCACCACGCCGGACACCACCACCGGGACGACCCGCCCGGCGCGCACGTCGGCCACGTCTGCCACGGCGGCCGTCGTACGCACCGAGGCGGTGCTGTTCGGCCGCGAGCTGGGCTCGCTGTTCTGGATCCTGCTGTTCCCGACGATCCTGCTCGTGATCATCGGGCTGGTCCCCGACTACGGCGAGCCCGACCCCGCCCTCGGTGGGCAGCGGGTGATCGACCTCTACGCGTCGGTGTGCGTGGTCCTGGCGATGATCATGGCGGCGATCATGGCGATGCCGTCGGTGATCACGGCCTACCGGGAGGGCGGGGTGCTGCGGCGACTGCGCACCACTCCCGTGCACCCCGGGGCGCTGCTGGGCGCGCAGATCGGCCTGCACGCCGGCGCGGTCCTCGTCGCCGTCGTCCTCGCCCTCGGCGCCGCCCGGGTCGTGCACGACGTGCCGCTGCCGCAAGCCCCGGGGTGGTACGTCGTCGCGCTGCTGCTCGCGATCGCGGCGTCGTTCTCCATCGGCGCCGTGGTCACCGCCGTCTCGCGAAGCACTCGGGTCGCGCAGACCCTGGGCACGGTCGTGCTGTTCCCGATGATGTTCACCGCCGGGGTCTGGCTGCCCGTCCAGAGCATGGGCGGCTGGCTCCGCGACCTCGTGGTCGCCACGCCCCTCGGCGCGGCCTCGGAGGTGCTGAACGACGCGCTGCAGGGCCTCGCGCCCGACGTCGCCGACCTCGCGGTGGTGGGCGGGTGGACCGTCGTCCTGTCGCTCGTCGCGGTGCGACTCTTCCGATGGGAGTGAGCCGGGACGCCGGGACTGCAAGGATGACCCCCGTGAGCGAGGGGGCGCGCGGGCAGAGCGGCGGGTGGGCCGCTGCCCTCGCGCACGAGCAGTGCAGTGACGAGCGGTGGCTGCGCTGGCTGCCGTTCGGACTGCTCGGGCTCGCCACCGTCGTCGCGACCGCGGCCGCCCCGGCGCTCGGGGAGGGCGCGGCCGACGTCCGCTGGACGCTCGCCCTCTCGGCCCTCACCGCCGCGTGGATGATCGCGACGCCCAGACCCAGCGCGATCCACTACGCGGGGCGCACCGCGCTGGCCTTCGTGCTCTGCTGGCTCAACCCGTTCTACGGCATCTTCGGCGTCGCCGGCTTCTTCGACGCCTTCGAGTCGCTCAAGGGACGCTGGATCTACGCCGGCATGGTGGTCGTCGGGATCACCCAGGCGGGCTCGCAGTCCGGCGGCTTCCCCCCACAGGATCCCGCCCAGGCATCCGTCTTCGGCGCCCTCATCCTGCTCAACGCCGGTCTGGCCACCGCCTTCATGAAGGTGTCGCTGCGCACCGAGCAGCGCACCGCCGAGCTCGAGCGCCTCAACGCCGGGCTCGAGGAGGCGCTGGCGGAGAACCGCAGCCTGCACGAGCAGCTGGTCGCCCAGGCGCGCGAGGCCGGCGTGCAGGAGGAGCGCGCCCGGCTGGCCGGCGAGATCCACGACACCATCGCCCAGAGCCTGGCGGGCATCGTCACCCAGCTCGAGGCGTCGGTCGGCGGCGAGCGCCAGCAGCGCGCCCTCGGCCTGGCCCGCCAGGCGCTGGCGGAGGCGCGCCGCTCGATGCTCGACCTGTCCCCCGGCGACCTCGACGGCACCACCCTGGCCGAGGCCCTGGCGGGCGTGGTGGCCTCGTGGTCCGCCGAGCACGAGGTGCGCGCGGACGCGGTCGTCGTCGGCGACGCCGTGCCGCTGCACCCCGAGGTGGAGGCGACCGTGCTGCGCATCGCGCAGGAGTCGCTGGCCAACGTCGCCAAGCACGCCGAGGCGACCCGGGTCGGGGTGACGCTGTCCTACGACGGCGACGAGGTCGTGCTCGACGTGCGCGACGACGGGGTCGGCTTCGACGTCGCCGCCCCGACGGCGTCGAGCTCGTTCGGCCTGCGCGGGATGCGCCAGCGCGTCGCGCGGCTGGCAGGCGCCCTGGCGCTGGAGTCGGAGCGGGGTCGCGGCACCGCGGTCTCCGCCCGCCTCCCCGCCCTGGCGAGGGAGGCGGCATGACGGTGCGCATCGTGGTGGTCGACGACCACCCCGTCGTCCGCGACGGCGTGCGCAGCATGCTCGCCGGCGTCGACGGCTTCGAGGTCGTCGGCGAGGCGGCGAGCGGTCCCGAGGCGGTCGAGCGGGTCGTCGCGACCGACCCCGACGTGGTCGTGATGGACCTGCGGATGCCCGGCGGTGGCGGCGTCGACGCGGTCCGCGCCCTGCGCGAGCGCGGCTCGCGGGCCGCGGTCCTGGTGCTGACGACCTACGACACCGACAGCGACACCGTCGCGGCGATCGAGGCCGGGGCGACGGGCTACCTCCTCAAGGACACCCCCGCCGAGACGCTCTTCGACGCGGTGCGCGCCACGGCCGCCGGGGAGACCGTGCTGTCCCCGGCCGTGGCGGCGCGGCTGGCCTCGCACGTACGCCGCCCGGCCGCGTCGGGCGTGCTGAGCGCGCGCGAGCGGGAGGTGCTCACGCTGGTGGCGCGGGGGCGCTCCAACCGGCTGATCGCCGAGGAGCTGTTCGTCAGCGAGGCGACGGTGAAGACCCACCTCGTGCACGCCTACGACAAGCTCGGCGTCAGCGACCGCGCCGCCGCGGTGGCGAGGGCCTACGAGCGCGGGATCCTGGGCTGAGCGCTCTGGCTCAGCAGCCGCCCGCGACGGCGGGCAGCACGACGACCTGGTCGCCGTCGGAGAGCTCGGCGTCGAGGCCACCGATGAAGCGGACGTCCTCGTCGTTGATGTAGATGTTGACGAAGCGGCGCAGGTCGACCGAGCCGGCCTTCTCCTCGACGAGGCGGTCCTTGATGCCGGGGTGGCTCCCCTCGAGGTCGTCGATCAGCGCGGACAGCGTGCCGCCCGATCCCTCGACGGCCTTGGCGCCGTCGGTGTAGGTGCGCAGGATGGTGGGGATCCGGACCTCGATGGCCATCAGGGGGTGCTCGCTTCCTCGGTCTGCTCGGGTGTCTCTGGCGTCTCTGTCGTCGGTGCGACCGTGACGTCCTCCTCGGTCACGACCCCGTCGACGATCCTGTAGGACCTGAACTCCACCGGGCCCTCACTATTCCCGTGCTCGCGTGTGCTGACGAGCACGTAGTGGGCGTGGGGCTCGCTGGCCAGGTTGATGTCGGTGCGGCTGGGGTAGGCCTCGGTGGCGGTGTGGGAGTGGTAGATCACCACCGGCTCCTCGTCGCGGGCGTCCATCTCCTTGTAGAGCGCGAGCAGCTCGCTGGAGTCGAACTCGTAGAACGTCGGGCTGCCGGCCGCGTTGACCATCGGGACGAACCGCTCGGGACGGTCGCTGCCCTCGGGACCCGCGACGACTCCGCAGGCCTCGTCGGGGTGGTCGCGGCGCGCGTGCGCCACGATCGCGTCGTAGATCTCCTGGTCCAAGGTCAGCACGCAGCCAAGCGTAGGCACGAGGCCGATGCGGCCGGCCCGCGTCTCACGACATAGTCTCGACGTCGAGATACTTTGTCGAGGAGAGTCATGTCGTCGTCGCACGCGCCCGCACCGCTGACCCGGAGGGGGATCCCGCTCGAGCGGGACCTGCGGGTGCTGGCTCTCGGCTCGTTCGCCAACCGGTTCGGGGCCGGCGCCGTGATGACCACCAGCGCGCTCTACTTCACCCGGCAGGTCGGCTTCTCCGCCGCCGAGGTCGCCTTCGCGATGGCCGTCGCGGCCGTGGTGGGGATCGTGGTGCAGGTGCCGGCCGGCCAGCTCGCCGACAGCCGGGGGCCGCGGCGGGTGCTGACCGCGTTCATGGTCGGCGCCGCCCTCACCAGCGCGCTCCCGGTGCTGGCCCGCACGCCGTGGCAGCTCGCGCTGCTGCTGGCGCTCCTCACGTTCTTCGAGCGCTCGGCCGGGTCCGTGCAGCAGGGCGTCATCGCCCAGCTCGCCACGGGTGGGCGCGGCGTGCAGTTCAAGGCCTACCTCCGGGCGGTGACCAACACCGCGATCGGCCTCGGCTCGGTCTTCGGCGGCGCGGCCCTCGTCGTGGACGAGCCGTGGGCCTACATCTCGGTGTTCGTCCTCAACGCGGTCTTCACCGGCTTCGCGGCGTGGAACACCACGCGGCTGCCCGACCTGCCGGCCTACGTCCGCGTCGAGGGCGAGCCGCGCCTGGCGGTGCTGCGCGACTGGCCCTACGTCGTCGTGGTGGCGCTGACCGGGCTGTTCTCGCTGCACTTCTTCGTGATGGAGCTCGGCCTGGCGCTCTACATCTCCGAGCGCACCTCCGCGCCGCCGGTCATGGTCGCGATCCTGCTCATCGTCAACACCGCCTGCGTCGCGCTCTTCCAGGTCCGGCTGTCCCGGCGCGCCGACTCGGTCGAGGCGGGCGCCCGCGCGCTGGTGCGCGGCGCGGTGTGGATCGCCGCCGGCTTCGCCATCGTCGCCCTGGCCGACCGGGGCGACGCCACCTTCGCGGTGGTCGTGCTGGTCGTCGGCTCGCTGGTCCACGTCGTCGGCGAGATGATCGGCTCCGGCGGCCAGTGGGGGCTCCAGATGGGTCTCGCACCGCACGAGAAGCAGGGCCAGTACCAGGGGTTCGCCGGGCTGGGGTTCAGCGTGATCGCCGTCGTCGGCCCGCCCGTGGTGACCCTGCTCTGCGTCGAGATGGGCGAGACCGGCTGGCTGGTGCTGGCCGCGCTGATGCTCGCGGTGGCGCTGGTGTCGGTGCCCGTCTCGCGCTGGGCCCTCGCCTCACGCGAGCGCTACGGCGTGCTGACCCACTCGGGCTGAGCAGCGCCCCGGGCAGGGTGGGCGTACGCCGCTCAGGCCCAGATCGCGGCCGGGACCCCGTCGGAGAACACCTCGGGCTCCTCGGGGTACGACTCCGCGACCCCGTGCGCGTGGCGCACGGCCGTCCACGCGGCCGCGCAGGCGTCGAGCAGGTCGTCCTCGCCGAAGCCCGCGCCGTGGAACCACGCCGGCGCCACGACCCCGTGGGCGGCGAGCGCCTCGCGCCGGGCGCGGACGCCGTCGGCGTCCTTCTTGCGCGCCCGCACGGGCGCGCCCGCCATCCGGGCGAAGCTCAGCTCGGGGTGCACCTCGATCACGAGGACGCCTGGCCGCCCGCGCACCCACGCGTCGACCTGCAGCACCTTCTCCCGCAGCGCGTAGGCCTGGGCGCTCACGCTGGTGCGCCCGTCGGTCGCGGCGAGGTTGGCCGCGCGCGCCAGCTCGTAGGTCTCCGCCTCGAGCGCGGCCCGCACCGGCGTGGAGAACACCGAGGACGCCTTCCCCACCAGCGCGCGCCGGGCCTCCGCGTCCGCCTTCCGGCCGCCCGCGTCGGGCAGTCCGATCGGGATGTCGACGGCCGCGACCGCGACGTCGTGCTGCTCGCGGACCAGGTCGACGAGCCCGGCGATGTCGGGTGCGACGTAGACGGAGGCGCGCAGCCCGGTGTCGAGCACCACCCCCACCCAGCCGGCCGGGCAGGCGTCGACGCCGAGGACGGGCACCGGCGGTGCGAGGACCGGCGGCGGCTCGACGTCGTGCTGGCCCGGCGGCCGCACGAACCGTGCCTCGGGGTCGTCGTCGAGGGCGGCCTCGATGCGGGCGGTCATCAGCTCCGACATCGGCGGCAGCGCACCGACGGGCCACCACCGCACCTCGCTCGACTCGTCGTCGGCCACGTGGGCCTCGCCCTCGACCCAGGTGCAGGCGAAGGTGAGGTCGAGGTAGGACGCGCGGTCGCCGTTGGCGTGCACGATCTCGCCGTGCACGCCGGTGGAGGCCAGCCGGTCCACCCGGATCCGGACGCCGGTCTCCTCCCGCGCCTCCCGGGCGGCGGCCTCGGCCGGCTCCTCCCCCGGCTCGGGGATCCCGGTGACGGGCGTCCAGTGGCCGTTGTCGGCGCGCTTGACCAGCAGCACCTGGTCGCCGCGGCGGACGACCGCGGTGACCCCGGGGAGCCAGAGCGGGTCGTGCCCGATCTTCTCGCGCAGCGCCAGGACGAAGTCGGGCACCGGGCTCACGGGCGGCTCACCGTCCGCTCACGAGGTGAGCGCCTCGACCACGGTCTCCTGGAGGTAGCCCACCCACTCGTAGATGTCGTGGGCCTGCGCCCGCGGGTCGTCGTCGGGCAGCGAGTGCCAGTAGTGCTCGTCGCCGGCCTCGACGCCGAGCCGGGTGGCCAGCGCGAGCCGGATGTCGGTGAAGGCGCGCATCCACGTCTCGGCCTCGGCGTCGGTGAGCTCGACGTCGATGACAAGGCCGTCCTGGTCCAGCTCGGACGGCAGCCCGGCCTCCTCCAGGGTGTCGATGATCGAGCCGGCCGTGGCCGCCTTGCCGTCGCGCAGGCCGCCCTCGGTGAAGCGGCGGAAGTCGGCGGCCGCCTCCTCGTCGTCGGGATAGGCGGTGGGGAAGAGCCGGGCGAGCACCGGGTCGTCGGGGATCGTCGTGGCGCCGGAGAACTCTGCCATCATCGCGTCGAACGGGTCGGCGCTCGGGGCGGCGGGCTCGGCGCGCTCGTTGCGCAGCAGCTCGACCATCTGCGAGGCCAGTGACCGCAGGAGGTCGGCCTCGAAGCCGGTGAACGTGGCGATGACGCGCCCGGACCTGCGGTGTCGCTCGAAGCCGCTCACGTCAGGCCCCCCCACGTGGTCGCGTGGCGGTCGAAGTCGGCCTGGTCGGTCCACACGGGGACCACGCAGAACACCAGCCCGCCCGGGTCGGTGAGCACCGCCCAGGTGTCGTGTCGGCTCTGCACGGTGGCGCCGAGCGCTTCGAGGCGGGCCACCTCGGCGTCCACGTCGTCGGTCTCGAGGTCGAGGTGCACGCGCGGTGGGGTGCCGCTGCCGGTGCGCTGGAGCTCGAGCGCGACGTTGCCCGGCAGCCGCTCCAGCGACTCGAAGGCGGGTTCCTCGTTGGTCGTACGACGACCGCCCCGCGCGGCGGCCCAGAACGCGGCCGCGGGGTCGTAGGTCTCCTCGGGGTGGTCGATCATGACCACGGAGATGCGGGACCGGTGCACTACGACGCCTTCTCCATCGTCGCCCAGAGGCCGTACTCGTGCATCGCCTGCACGTCGCGCTCCATCTCCTCACGCGTGCCGGTCGAGACGACCGACTTGCCGTCGGTGTGCACCTCGAGCATGAGCTTCTCGGCCTTGGCCTTGTCGTAGCCGAAGTACTTCTGGAACACGTAGGAGACGTAGGACATCAAGTTGACCGGATCGTCCCAGACGAGGGTCACCCACGGCTTGGCCAGGAAGGTGATCTCGTCAGGGGTGATGGTCGGCTCGACCTCTACGGGACTGGCGGCTGACACGGGTCCCATCGTGGCACAGTGTGGGTCGTGACCAGCTCCCCCCGTGCGTCGACCGCGCTCCTGACCGACCACTACGAGCTGACCATGGTGCAGGCCGCGCGCCAGGCCGGCACGGCCGAGCGCCGGGCGGTCTTCGAGCTGTTCCCCCGGCGGCTGCCGGAGGGCCGGCGCTACGGCGTGGTCGCCGGGGTCGGCCGGGCGCTCGACGCGATCGAGGACTTCAGCTTCGACGCGGCGGCGCTCACCGCGCTCGAGGGCATCGTCGACCCGGGCATGCTCGACTGGCTCGCCTCCTACCGCTTCACCGGTGACGTGTGGGGCTACGCCGAGGGCGAGGCCTACTTCCCCCACTCACCCCTGATGGTCGTCGAGGGCACCTTCGCCGAGGCCGTGCTCCTCGAGACGGTCCTGCTGTCGATCTACAACCACGACTCCGCCATCGCCTCGGCCGCGTCGAGGATGGTGCTGGCCGCCCACGGCCGCCCGTGCATCGAGATGGGCGCGCGCCGCACCCACGAGGACGCGGCGGTCGCGGCCGCCCGGGCGGCGTACGTCGCCGGCTTCGACGCCACGAGCAACCTCGCGGCCCGGGCCCGCTACGGCGTACCCTCCACCGGCACCGCGGCCCACTCGTTCACGCTGCTGCACGACGCCGAGGCCGACGCGTTCCGCGCGCAGGTCGAGACGCTCGGCGTGGGCACCACGCTGCTGGTCGACACCTACGACGTCGCCGAGGCGGTGCGACTCGCCGTCGAGGTGGCCGGCACCGGGCTCGGTGCGGTGCGGCTCGACTCGGGCGACCTCGGCGACCTGGCCCGCGAGGTGCGCGCCCAGCTCGACGGCCTCGGCGCCCACGACACCCGGATCGTGGTGACGAGCGACCTCGACGAGTACGCCATCGCGGCGCTCGCCGCGGCCCCCGTCGACGCCTACGGCGTCGGGACGCAGCTGGTCACCGGCTCCGGGCACCCGACGTGCGGCTTCGTCTACAAGCTCGTCGCGCGTGAGGGGACCGACGGCGAGCTGGTGTCGGTGGCCAAGCGGTCGACCGACAAGCTGTCCATCGGCGGCCGCAAGCACGCCCTGCGCCGCCGCGGACCCTCGGGCGTCGCCCAGGCGGAGGTCGTCGGGATCGACGAGGTCCCGGGGGACGACGGGGACGACCGCCCGCTGCTCGTCCCCCTGGTGCGCGACGGCGAGGTCGTCGGGCGGACCACGCTCGACGAGGCCCGGGCCCGGCACCGCGCGTCGGTCGCCGAGCTCCCGCGCGCCGTCACGATGATGTCGGCGGGCGAGCCGGTCATCCCCACGGTCCACCTCGGCGGGTAGCGCCCCACCTGCCCCGAATTGTCGATGCCCTCGGGGCCGACGGCTGCGATCATGCCCCCATGGGTCTCGTCGCGCGCGCCGCCGAGCTCGCAGTCATCGCCGGGGTGCTCGACCAGGAGCCGACCCCGGTGCGGGCCCTGGTGCTCGAGGGCGAGCCGGGCGTGGGCAAGACCAGCCTCTGGGAGCAGGCGCTGGCCGGCGGGCGCGACCGCGGCCTGCGCGTGCTGGCGGCGCGGGCCAGTGCGTCCGAGACGGAGCTGCCGTTCGCGGGGCTCATCGACCTGCTCGACGAGGTCGGGGTCGAGGAGCTGGAGATGCCGGCGCCCCAGCTGCACGCCCTCGCGGTGGCGCTCTACCGTGCCGACCCCGGCGAGCAGCCGCCCACGGAGCAGGTCGTCTCGCTCGCCCTGCTGTCCGCGCTGCGGACGCTGGCCCGCCACCAGCGGCTGCTCGTCGCCGTCGACGACCTGCAGTGGCTCGACGCCTCCTCCCTGACCGCGCTCGCCTACGTCGCGCGCCGCCTCCCCGACGACGTGACCGTCGTGCTCTCCCGCCGCCCCGGAGCGCCGACCGCGGTCGAGCGGGCGTTCCGCGAGGGCCGGGTCGAGCACCTCGTCGTGCGCGCCACCACGCTCGGCGGCACCCGCCAGATCCTCGCGACCCGGCTCGGGCTCCGGCTGCCGCACCACCTGCTCCGTCGCGTCTACGACACCACGTTGGGCAACCCGCTGTTCGCCCTCGAGGTGGGCCGGCTGCTGGCCCGGCGCGACCCGGCGACGCTGGGCGACGAGCTCCCGGTGCCCGACGCGGTCGAGGACCTCCTCGGCCTGCGGGTCGCCGACCTCGACCCCACCACGCGCCGGCTGCTGCTCGCGCTCGCCCTCGACGCCGACCTGCGCGCGCCCCGGCTGCAGGCGCTGTTCGGGCCCGACGCGCTCCAGCAGGCCGCCGCCGCAGGGGTCGTCGACCTCGACGGCGAGCGGGTGCGTTCGGCGCACCCCCTCCTCGCGCAGGCGGCGCGGCGGGCGGCGTCGCCCGACGAGGTGCGCGGGCTGCACGCCGACCTCGCCGCGGTCGTCGCCGACGACCCCTGCCGGATGCTGCAGCACCTCGCCCTCGCCGCCACCGAGCCCGACGCCCTCCTCGCCGAGCGGCTCGACGGTGCCGCCACGCGGGCCATCGCCCGCGGCTCGATCCGGCTCGCCGCCGACCTCGCGACCCACGCCCTGCGCCTGACACCGGCCGGCGAGCCCGACGCGGCACGCGTGATGGTGCTGGCCAAGGTGCTGCACATGGCCGGGGAGAAGCAGCGCCTCACCGCGCTGCTCGGCTCCCGCGCGGCGACGCTGCCCGACCGCGCCGACCGGGTCCGGGCCTACGTCCTGCTCACCGGCGGCGTGGTGCGCGGCAACGCCGACATCCGCGCGCTGCTCCAACAGGCCCTCGACGAGGCCGGCGACGACCACGACCTGCGCCTGCGCGTCCTGTGCCACCTCGCCGAGAACGAGGCCGTCATCGCGGTGCGCCACGTCGCGCTCGCCGACGCGCGCGCCGCCCAGGCCGTCGAGGCCTCCGCGACCGGCACCGGCGGCGACCAGCGCCTCGCGCTCTACACGCGGGTGTGGACCTCGGCCCTGCGCGGGCGGCCGCTCGACGACCTCCTCGAGCGCTACGAGGCGCTGGCCAGCCGGTCGACCTACCTGGCCCGCACCCCGGGCCGGGTGGCCGGCCAGCAGCACGTGTGGCGCGGCGAGCCGGGCCCGGCCCGCGAGCGCTTCGAGGCGTTCCGCGGGCTCGCCGCCGAGCGCGGCGAGCCCAACTCCTACGCGCTCGCCCGGCTCCACCTGTGCGAGCTCGAGCTGCGCCTGGGCGGGTGGGACGCCGCCGAGGCGCTGCTCGACGAGTGGGCGGCCTCGACCGACAGCAGCCTGTTGCACTGGCCGATGTACGAGCGCTGCCGCAGCCTGCTCGCCGCCGGCCGCGGCGACCCCGCGGCGGCGCGCGACTGGGCCCAGCGCGCCGTCGCCCAGGCGGAGGACACGGGCGTCCAGTGGGACTGGCTGGAGGCCACCCGGGCGGCGGGCGTGGCCGACCTGCTCGACCACCGGCCCGACGAGGCCGCCAGCCGGCTGCGCGCGGTGTGGGCGCACACACGCGACGCGGGCGTGCTCGACCCCGGCGCCTTCCCGGCCGCCCCCGACCTCGTCGAGGCCCTCGCCGAGGTCGGCAGCACCGAGTCCCTCGACGAGGCGCGCCAGGTCGTCGACGCGCTGGCCGACGCCGCCGACCTGCAGGACCACGACTGGGCCCGGCAGGCCGCGGCCCGCGGCTCGGCGACCATCGCGCTGGCCCGGGCGTGGTCGGACGCCGACGCCGCCGCACTGGCCGGCATCGCGTCGGGCTACGACGACCGCGGGCTGGTCGCCGACGCCGCCCGCACCTGGCTCGCCCTTGGCCGGGCGCAGCGCCGCTCGCGCAAGTGGGGCGCGGCCCGCGCGTCCCTGGAGTGCGCGGTCGGCCTCTTCGAGGCGCAGCACGCCCCCGGCTGGGCCGACGCCGCGCGCGGCGAGCTGGAGCGCGTCGGCGCCAGGCGCCCGGGCTCCCCCGGCCGGTTGACGACCGCCGAGCGCCGGGTGGCGGACCTCGCGGCGCAGGGACTGGCCAACAAGGAGATCGCCCGGGCCCTCGTCGTCACCGTCAGCACCGTGGAGTTCCACCTCCGCAACACCTACACCAAGCTCGAGATCCGCTCCCGGATGGAGCTCGCGCCCCGCCTCGCCGAGCTCGACGCCGGCGTGACCCGACCGGAGTGACCCGACCGGAGTGAGCCGACCAGCGCCGGTCGGTCGTGTCGACTGGGGTTCCTCTCCGGCCATTTCCTCGGGTCATCCACAGTTTCGCGGACCCTCATGGGGGCGCACGGTGGAGACATGGCCGAGTACCTCGTCGAGCTCTACGTCGCTCAGGGCGACCACGCCGCCGCGCGGCATCAGGTCGCGCTGGCGGAGCGGGCCGGCGCCGACCTGTCCCGGGAGGGCCGGGCCGTGCGCTGCCTGAGGTCGATCTTCGTCCCCGAGGACGAGACGTGCTTCCTGCTCTACGAGGCCGACTCGGCCCACCTGGTCGCCGAGGCGGTGCGACGGGCCGGGCTCCGGCTCGAGCACGTCTCGGCGGCCACCACGTCCGTCGCCGGCGTTCCCGAGACGCCGGTCGGCACCACGAAAGGAACCCGCATGACCAGCACCAGCAGCACCACCGGCACCGGCACCTCGAGTCCCGGCCCGGACCTCACCGAGCTGCGCGACAAGCAGCAGAAGGTCTGGAGCAGCGGTGACTACAACAAGATCGCCGCCCTGACCGTCCCGGTGTCGGAGCACCTCGTCGACCACGTCGGCGTCGGCCCGGCCGACCGGGTGCTCGACGTCGCCACCGGCACGGGGCACGTCGCCCTGGCCGCCGCGCGCCGCGGCGCCGAGGCGGTCGGCATCGACTACGTCCCGGCGCTGCTCGAGATCGCCCGGCGCCGGGCCGCCGCGGAGGACGTCGCCGTCGACCTCACCGAGGCCGACGCCGAGCACCTGCCGCACGACGACGCGTCCTTCGACGTCGTGCTGTCGGCGATCGGCGTCATGTTCGCCGCCGACCCCGACGCCGCCGGGCGCGAGCTCGTCCGGGTGACCCGCCCCGGCGGGCGGATCGGGCTCGCGAGCTGGACCCCGGAGGGGTTCGTGGGCGGCATGCTGCGCACTGTCGGGGCGCACGCCGCGCCGCCGCCCGGCGCCCGGCCCGCGACCCGCTGGGGCACGGAGGAGGTCGTCGCCGGCCTGCTCGGCGAGGGGGTGGGAGACCTGCGGTCGCAGACCGCCACGGTGACCCAGCGCTTCACCGACGCCGGAGCCTTCGCCGACCTGTTCCTCACCTACTACGGGCCCACGTTCGCGGCGGCGAGCCGGCTGGACGACCAGGGGCGCGCCGCGCTCCGGGCCGACCTGGTCGCGCTCGCCGAGTCGCACGACCGCCGCGAGGGGTCCGGCCACCTGGTGTGCGACTGGGAGTACCGCCTCGTCACGGCCACCCGCCGCTGAACGACGCGGACAGGGATGCGCCCTGTCGCGCCGGCCCGGCCGTGGGGACCGAGGCCGCGAGCAGCCCTCCTGCCGCGAGGCGGGAGGGCTGCTCCCACGACGGGGACCGCTAGCCTCGTGGCATGGCCCGAGCCCTGATCGTCGTCGACGTCCAGAACGACTTCTGCGAGGGCGGCTCGCTTCCCGTCACGGGCGGCGCCCACGTGGCGGCCGGCATCAACGACCTGCTCCACCGCTGGCACGCGCGGGCCGAGGACGCCCCGGCCTACGACGCCGTGCTCGCCACGAAGGACCACCACGTCGACCCCGGGCCGCACTGGTCGGCCAAGCCCGACTTCACCGACTCGTGGCCGGTGCACTGCAAGGTCGGCACGGAGGGCGCGGCGTTCCACCCCAACCTCGACCCCCAGCCCTTCGACGAGGTCTTCTACAAGGGCGAGCACGCGGCCGCCTACAGCGGCTTCGAGGGGCGTACGTCGTCGGGCGAGCCGTTGGCCGAGTGGCTGCGGGCCCGGCAGGTCGACGAGGTCGACGTGTGCGGCATCGCCACCGACCACTGCGTCCGCGCGACGGCGCTCGACGCCATCGCCGAGGGGTTCACCACCCGGGTGCTCACCGCGCTGTGCGCCGGGGTCGCCGAGGAGTCCACGGCCGCGGCGATCACCGAGCTGGCGCGCGCCGGGGTGGAGATCGCCTGACCGGCTCCGCGAGCGGTCTCAGCACCACTTCTGGGTGACCGTGCGGAGCACCTTGATGGTGCGGGCGGTCCCTCGGCCGAGCGCGGCGAGCTCCTTCGCCGCCATCACCCTCGAGGTGTGGATGTCGCCGTCGAGCAGCACGTAGGCGGCGCGGCCGTCGACGACCACGGTCTCGCCGGCGTGAGCCAGGGCGTGGACCGCGTCGACGGCCGCTGCGGGCGGCGGGTCGGCGTACAACGACACGTAGTGCTGGCCCGCGGGGTCGTGGCGGGCGTGCAGCTCCTCCCCCCGGGCAGTGAGCGCGGCGAGGTCTGGTGCGGTGAACACCACGGTCGGCACCTCGAAGCCGGCCTCGGCGGCGTACGCCTGCTCCAGCACCGCCTGCACCTTGGCCACCGAGCGGGCCGGGTGCGTCAGCCGGACGTTGCCGGTGTTGATGTAGGTCTCCACGTCGGTGCCGCCGGCCGCCTCCGTCGCGGCGCGGATCGCGTCCTTGGGGAACTTCCGCTTCGCGCCGAGGTTGATCGCGCGCAGGAAGGCGATGTAGGTGGGCATGCCGGGAGTATCCCCCCGAACCGGCGTGGGGTCAGCCGCGCTTGCACTGGCTGGGCGGCGTCACGACCGGGTCGAAGACGTGCTTGGGCGGCGTGATGTTCGCATCGTTCTGCGACTCCTTCATCGTCATCGCCCACCAGCCGGCCTTGCGGGTCTCGATGGCGGAGCGCGCGGCGGCGGGGACGTCGTTCCACATGTTCACGACGTCGACGCCGACCTCGATCAGGTGGCCGTGCGGCGTGACGACCGCGCCGGCCTCGATCTTGTCGAGCGCGGGAGGCACGGACGGGAAGAGACCGCGCGGCATCCCGGTGATCACCGTGCGCGCCGGCACGCCCACCGCGACGCCGTCGCCGGCGAGCCGGATCGCCCGGGCCGCGACGACCGGCCAGGTCGGGTCGAGGTCGGTCGGCAGGCCCCAGCTGCGGGACTCGTCGCCGGTGATGTCGGCCCAGCAGTCGGAGGCGTTGGGGCCCCAGACCTCGCTGTTGAAGTAGGTGCGGCCGGCGACGACGAGGTAGTCGACCTGCTGGCGGTTGCCGTCGATCGCGGAGTCCATCGAGAGCTCGCTGTAGCCGGTGGACGGGCTGTAGCGGCCGTCAAGGTCGAAGATCCGCTTGCCGCCGTTGTCCGGGTTCTTCGTCAGCAGCTGGCCGTGCCACTCGACGATGCCCATCTTGTCGACCTGGCCCTTGATCGCGTCGAGCTGCTCGTCCTCCAGCAGCACGCCCTCGGCGCCGTCGGTCGCGGCGGTCTCGCCCGATCCCCCGCACGCGGCGAGGGTGAGCAGGAGGCCCGCGCAGGCGGCGACGGCACGCCCTGCGGCTCGACGACGTGTCACTGGCCTTCCCCGATCAGGTCGGTGATGAGCTCCGTGCTCGATCTGGCTCGGAGCCTAGGTCCGGCACCGTCGCCTGTCAGCCGAATCCCGGATCCGATCGAGTGCGGCCCTCAACCGGCCATCCACCCGCGGGCGGCGCCGACCACGGCGTCGGTCAGGTCGTCGACCAGCGCGGAGCCGAGGCGCCAGTGCTGCCAGAACAGCGGCACCTCGGGCCGGCGGCCCGGCACGAGCTCGACGAGGTCGCCGCGGTCGAGCTCGTCGACGACGTCCGACTCGGGCAGCAGGCCCCACCCCATGCCGACCCGGATGGCCCGGTCGAACTCGCGCACCGACGGCACGTAGGTCACCGGCGGCGCGAGGTGGCGCCGCGTGACGCGGCGGATGAAGTCGTGCTGGAGCGAGTCGTTGCGGTCGAACGCCACGATCGGCGCCTCGCCCAGCGAGCCCGAGGCGACGCCGTCGGCGAAGTGGGCGGCGTGGAAGTCGCGGGTGGAGACGGCGGCGTAGCGGAGCCGGCCCAGGCGCACCACCCGGCAGCCCGGCACCGGCTTGGGCTCACCGGTGATCGCCGCCACGACCTCGCCGCGCCGCAGCCGCTCGGCGGTGCGGGTGTGGTCCTCGCGGACCACCTCGAAGACGACCCGGTGGCGCGACTGCACCTCGGCGAGCGCGTCGACGAACCAGCCGTAGAGCGCGTCGGCGTTGACGGCGATCGGGAGCGAGGCGTACGACGTCGTGCCGCCGCCGGTCTCCTCCACCAGCTCGGCGACGGCCTCGCGCTCGAGCAGCTCGGTCTGGGTGGCCAGCCGCACCAGCACCTGGCCCGCCTCCGTGGGCTCCAACGGCTTGACGCGGTGGAGCAGCACCCGGCCGATCCGGGTCTCCAGCGCCTTGATGCGCTGGCTCACCGCCGACGGCGTGACGTGCAGCTCGCGAGCGGTCGCCTCGAAGGTGCCGAGGCGCACCGCGACGGCGAGTGTGCGGAGAGCCACAGGGTCGAGCTGGGTGATGTCTTTCATAACAAGACATCCTAATGATTCCTCAGAATAGTTCGCTGGATTGCACCACGCACGCGACCTACCGTTGACCACGTGTTCCAGGTTGCTCTCGCCGGTCTGCTGACCGGACTCGCTCTCATCGTCGCCATCGGCGCGCAGAACGCGTTCCTCCTGCGCCAGGGGATCCGCGGTCAGCACGTGCTGCCGATCGTGCTGACCTGCCTGCTCTCCGACGTCGTGGCGATCACGGCGGGAGTGGCCGGCCTGGGCGTCGTCCTCGAGCGGTGGCCGGGCGTGCTGCCGTTCGCCCAGCTGCTCGGCGGGCTCTACCTGATCGCCTTCGGCCTGCACGCCGCGATGCGCGCGTGGCGGCCGAAGGGGCTCGAGGCGGGCGAGGGCACCGCACTCACCCCGGGCCGCGCTGTGCTCCTGACGCTCGCGCTGACCTGGCTCAACCCGCACTTCTACCTCGACGCGGTGCTGATGCTGGGCACGGTGGCCAACAGCTTCGGCACCGACCGCTGGTGGTTCCTCGCCGGCACCCTCGTCGCGAGCCTGCTGTGGTTCTTCGGACTGGGCTACGGGGCACGGCTGCTGCGCGGCCTGTTCGCCCGCCCGGCCGCCTGGCGCGTGCTGGACTCGACGATCGCGGTGGTCATGGGCGCCCTCGGCGTGGGGCTGCTCGCGCACTGACCCCTATCGGTCGGCGAACGCCAGGTCGCGCTCGGCCAGCGCCTCCGCGAGACGGGTGATCGCCATCGGGCCGACGCCGTGCATCGCGGCCAGCTCGTCAGCGCTGCGGGTGGCCACCTGCTCGAGCGTGGTCAGCCCCGCCCCGCGCAGCGCCCGGGTCGCGGGCGCCCCGATGCTCCTCGGCAGCGGCGTGCCCTCCTCGCGGGGGGCGCGCTCGCGCGGTGCCGGCAGCCCGGCGTCGACCACCGCCTCGCCTCGCGGGGACAGCAGGTAGCCGATCGCCAGCGACTCGGTGAGGCCGAGCTCCTTGAGCTTGCGCACGTCCTTCTTGAAGTCGGCCGTCTCGCGGCCGACCCGGGCCGCGAGGTCGGGGGCGCGCACCGTCGGGTTGAGGTCGATCAGGTCGAGGGTCTCGCGCGTCCACGGCCCGGTGGACGAGGCGGCGTCGAGGCGGTCGAGGCGGGCGTTGATGGCCGCGATCTCGTCGGCGTCCGGCACGGTGGAGCGCAGCGTCTCACGGGGGTCCGGACCGGCGTACGCCAGCCCGATGCGCCACGCCGGGTCGTCCGGGCGCGCCGCCAGCGCCTGCTTCAGCGCCGCGAGCGACTGTGCTCCGGCGCGGCGGGCGTCCTCGGCGCGCAGGCTCGACACGCTGACCTCCTCGACGGAGGTCACCTCGACGACCCCGACGGCCGTGCGCATCCGGGTGCCGACCACCACGCGGGGCCGGGCCCAGCGACGGAACGCCAGGTCCACGGTCCCGGCCTTGATCGCGGCCAGCTCGGCCGGTCGGATCATCATGGCGCCGAGTCTCCCACCGGCGGCCGCGCCGTCTCCAGCGCCCGCCCCGCGCGCCGGGCGCGGTCAGAGGTTGCCGCGGGCGTCCTGCTCGCGCTCGATGGCCTCGAAGAGCGCCTTGAAGTTGCCCTTGCCGAAGCCGAGCGAGCCGTGGCGCTCGATGAGCTCGAAGAACACCGTGGGCCGGTCGCCGAGGGGCTTGGTGAAGATCTGGAGCAGGTAGCCGTCCTCGTCGCGGTCGACGAGGATGCCGCGCTTCTGCAGCTCCTCGATCGGCACCCGCACCTCGCCGATGCGCGCGCGCAGCTCGGGGTCCTCGTAGTAGGAGTCCGGGGTGTTGAGGAACTCCACGCCGTTGGCACGCAGGGCGTCGACGGTGGTGAGGATGTCACCGGTGGCGAGCGCGAGGTGCTGGGCGCCGGGGCCGTTGTAGAACTCGAGGTACTCGTCGATCTGCGACTTCTTCTTGGCGATCGCCGGCTCGTTGAGGGGGAACTTCACCCGGTGGTTGCCGTTGGCGACGACCTTCGACATCAGCGCGGAGTAGTCGGTGGCGATGTCGTCGCCGATGAACTCGGCCATGTTCACGAAGCCCATCACCTTGTTGTAGAAGGTGACCCACTCGTCCATCCGCCCGAGCTCGACGTTGCCGACGATGTGGTCGAGGGCCTGGAACAGGCGCTTGGGCTGGTCGGGCTTCTTCTCCCAGCGCGGCGCGACGGGAACGTAGCCGGGGAGGTAGGGGCCGGCGTAGGTCTCGCCGTCGACGGTGCGCTGCACGAGCGTGTGGCGGGTCTCGCCGTAGGTCGCGATCGCGGCGACGCGGACCTTGCCGTGCTCGTCGGCCACGGTCTGCGGCTCCACGAGCACCGTCGCGCCGGCCCGGCGGGCCTGGGCGATGCACTGGTCGACGTCGGGCACCTCGAGGGCGATGTCGACGACGCCGTCGCCGTGCCGGGCGTGGTGGGCGATGAGGTCGCTGTCGGGCGCGACGGCGCCGCTCAGCACGAACTTGATCGAGCCCGACTTCAAGACGTAGGACTTGTGGTCGCGGTTGCCGTTCTCCGGGCCGGAGTAGGCGATGAGGTCCATGCCCCAGGCCGAGGCGTAGTAGTGCGCGGCCTGGGTGGCGTTGCCGACCACGAAGCAGATCGCGTCCCACCCGGTCACCGGGAACGGGTCGGCGTCGGCGTCGTACTCCACGAGGCCGACGAGCTGGCGCAGCTGCTCGAGGGAGAGGTCGGCCTTCATCTCGTCCACGGTCAGGGCGCCGCCGGTCGAGGCGATGTCAGTCGTCATGGTCCGAACCCTGCCCACCGACGGCACAATGTGCAACAGTACGCCGAAACATCGAGCAGACTGCCCAACCAAGGGAGCCTGATGGACGAGATCGACGGCAAGGTGATCGATCTGTTCGCCGGGGAGCCGCGGCTGGGGGTGCTCGAGGCGAGTCGCCGCCTCGGCATCGCCCGCGGCACCGTGCAGGCGCGCCTGGACAAGCTGGCCGCCGCCGGCGTGATCACCGGGTGGGGTCCCGACCTCTCCCCCGAGGCGCTCGGCTACCCCGTCACGGCCTTCCTGACCCTGGAGATCCGCCAGGGCTCGGCCGACCGCGGCGGCCACGAGGCCGTCGCCGCGCACCTGGCGGGCATCCCCGAGGTGCTGGAGGCCTACACGATCACCGGCGCCGGCGACATGTGGGCGCGCGTCGTCGCCCGCTCCAACTCCGACCTCCAGCGGGTGATCGACCTCGTGCTCACCGAGCCCGGCATCGACCGCTCGACGACGGTGATCGCGCTGGCGACGCAGATCTCCCACCGGGTGGTGCCTCTGGCCCGGGCCGCCGTGCGGCCGACCCCGGAGCCGCCGACCCCCTAGGGCGCCCGCGTCACCCGAGCCGTCGGGCGACCGCAGCCGCGGCGGCGATCACCTGCGGCGCGACGGCGGCCTCGTCGATGGCGCCGTCGAGCGTCACGATGCCCACGCTCGCCCGCAGCCCCTCGACGCCGCGCACGGGCGCCGCGAGCCCGCGGGCGCCGGTCTGCAGCTCGCCGCTGGTCACGGCGTACGCCGGCTCGTCGACGTCGGCCAGCGCGATGGCCTTGCCGGCCGCGCCCTGGGTCAGGGGGTGTCGGGCGCCGACGCGGTAGGAGACGTGGAAGTCGGTCCAGGTCGGCTCGACGACGGCCAGCGCGAGCGCCTCCTCGCCGTCGGCGACCGTGAGGTGGGCGGTCGCGCCGAGCGCCTCCGCGAGCCGGCGCAGCTCGGGCAGCGCGAGGTCGCGCAGCAGCGGCTGCACGCCGCTGGCGAGGTGGAGCACGCCCAGGCCGATGAAGAGCCGCGAGCGCGCGTCGCGGCGCACGAGGCCGTGCTGCTCGAGGGTGCTGATCAGCCGGTAGACGACCGTGCGGTTGACCTCGAGCCGGTGGGAGAGCTCGGTGACGGTCAGCCCCTCGGGGCTCTCGGCCAGGACCTCGAGCACCCGCAGGCCACGGTCGAGCGTCTGCGAGGTCTCGGTCGCCACGTGCCCACTATGGCAGTGCGAGCCTCAGGAGGTCTGCCGCACCGCCCACTCGCGGATCCGGTTGATCCGCTCGTGCAGCTGCTCGGCGTTGGCGACCGCCGCCGGCGGGCCGCCGCACTCCTTGCGCAGCGCGTTGTGGGTGATGCCGTGCGCCTGGCCCGTGCGGTGGTGCCAGGCGGCGACCAGCCCGTTGAGCTCGCGCCGGAGCACGCCGAGCTGCTGGTGCGTGCTGAGCTCCTGCACCGAGTCGACCACCCGGTCCCCGGCGCCGTCGGCGCGCTGCTTGCGCGCGCGCTCGCTCTGGCGCGAGTGCAACAGCTCGCGGACCTGGTCGGGCTCGAGCAGGCCGGGGATGCCGAGGAAGTCCATCTCCTCCTCCGAGCCCACGTTGACCTCGCCGGAGTGGCCGAACTGCGCACCCTCGTAGAGCACGTGGTCGAAGGACGCGGTGGAGCCCAGCGCCTCCCACGACATCTCGAGCTCGTCGGAGGCGGACTCCCCCTGCTGCGCCTCGGCGAGCAGCCCCTCCTCCGCGGCGAAGATGTCGTCCTCGTCGGTGACCCGGCGCCCCAGCACGTGGTCGCGCTGGGCCTCCATGTCGGAGGCGAACTCCAGCAGGTGCGGCACCGACGGCAGGAACACCGACGCGGTCTCGCCGCGCGAGCGGGCGCGGACGAAGCGGCCGACCGCCTGGGCGAAGAACAGCGGCGTGGAGACGGTGGTCGCCCAGACCCCGACCGCCAGGCGCGGCACGTCGACGCCCTCGGAGACCATCCGGACGGCCACCATCCAGCGGTCGTCGGAGGCGGTGAACTTCGCGATCTTCTTCGACGAGCCCTTCTCGTCGGACAGCACGACGGTGGGCGACTCGCCGGTGATCTTCTTCAGCAGCCCGGCGTAGGCGCGCGCCGTCTCCTGGTCGCCGGCGATCACCAGCCCGCCGGCGTCGGGCACGTGGCGGCGTACCTCCGACAGGCGCGTGTCGGCCGCCTCCAGCACCGCCGGGATCCACGATCCCTTCGGGTCGAGGGCCGTGCGCAGCGCCTGGGCGTGCATGTCCTTGGTGAGCGGCTCGCCCAGCCGGGCGACGACCTCGTCACCGGCCCGGGTGCGCCACTGCATCTCACCGGAGTAGGCCATGAAGATCACCGGGCGCACGACGTGGTCGGCCAGGGCGTGGGCGTAGCCGTAGGTGTAGTCGGCGGCCGAGACCGGGATCCCGTCCTCGCCGGGGGCGTAGGTGACGAACGGGATCGGGTTGATGTCGGAGCGGAACGGGGTGCCGGTCAGCGCCAGCCGGCGGGTCGCCGGGTCGAACGCCTCGCGCACGCCCTCACCCCACGACAGCGCGTCGCCGGCGTGGTGGATCTCGTCGAGGATCACCAGCGTCTTGAAGCGCTCGGTGCGGATGCGCATGGCGAGCGGGTTGACCGCCACCCCGGCGTAGGTCACCGCGATGCCGACGTAGTCGTCGGAGGTCCTGCCCTTGCCCGCCGAGTAGGTGGGGTCGATCGGGATCCCGGCGCGGGCCGCGGCCTCGGCCCACTGCGTCTTGAGGTGCTCGGTGGGCGCGACGACGGTGATCCGGTCGACCAGCCGCCGGCTCAGCAGGTCGGCCGCGACGGTCAGCGCGAATGTCGTCTTGCCGGCGCCGGGCGTGGCGACCGCGAGGAAGTCGCGGGGCTGGCGGGACAGGTAGACGTCCATCGCCGCCTGCTGCCAGGCACGGAGGGAGGGCGCGGTGCCCCAGGCGGCCCGGTCGGGCCACGCGGGAGGCAGCGGCGCGTCAGGCCGCCCCGTCACGCCTCGGGGCCCGAGCCGTCGGAGCCGTCGCCGGGCTTGCCCGGGTTCATCGAGTCCCAGATCTCCTTGCACTCCGGGCACACGGGGTACTTCTCCGGGGAGCGGGAGGGCACCCAGACCTTGCCGCACAGCGCGATCACCGGGGTGCCCATCACCATGGCCTCGGTGAGCTTGTCCTTGGGGACGTAGTGCGAGAAGCGCTCGTGGTCACCCTCGTCCGTCGGGACGGTCTGACGCTCTTCGATCGTCTGGCTGCCCGGGGAGAATCCGATGGTGCTCATGATGGGCAAGCCTAACGCCCACGCACCCAGATGAAGACGTTGGCGACGCCGCGCCGGGTGCCGCGCAGCACGTCGTGGGCGTCGCTTGCGTACGCCACCCGCGAGGCGTCGTCACTCAGCGAGACGCTCTCCTGCGTGCCGGCGGGCCGCCCCACGAAGGCCGCGGAGCGCTCGGCCGTGGCGGTCGCGACCAGGCGCAGCGGACGTCGTGACGTGGCCACCGTGTAGTGGGCACCGTCGGCGGTGACGGCGGCGCCGAGGTTGTCACGCGACGGCCCCAGCGACGACCCGAGGAGGGTGTCGTGGACGCCGCCCACCGGACGCCCGCCGTCGCCGCAGCAGGCGGGGATGCCCGCCCCCGTCACCGACACCAGCCGCCCGTCGTTCGACACCGCCACCCGGCGCGTGCTGCCGGACTCGACGCCGAGGCGGCCGAGGTCGCGCACGGAGCCGTCGGTCGTGTCGAGCATCCGGCTGCGGTCGGCGTCGACGAGGACGACGTGGCGGGCGTCGTCCGACATCCCGGCGAACACCTGCGACCCGAGGTCGGGCACGACGGTCCGGGTCGTGCCCGTGGCGGCGGTCCACTCCAGCAGCTGGGGCGCGGGCGCGTTCATCACCGGGTAGCGGTCCCGGTAGACCACCCGGGCGCCGTCCGCGGTCAGCGCCGCCCCGGACGCGCGTGGGGCGACCTCGGTCAGCGATCCGTCGGTGCGGTCGAGGAGGACGAGCCCGGGATCGAGGTCGAGCAGCACGCGCCGGCCGTCGTGGCTCAGCCCCTCGACCCTTGTCCAGGCGTCCGGGTGGAGGAGCGACACCCGCCGGGACGACGCCTCCCAGACGTAGAGCCGCTCGACGCCGCGGCGGGTGCCCGCGACGAGGTTGGTGGCGGCGGAGGAGAACACCACGGTCCCGCCGTCGCCCGACACGGTGACGTCGCCGCTCCACCCGTTGGCCGGACGGCCGTCCAGGCCGCGCGTCACCAGGACCGTTCCGGGGGCGGCGCGCGGCGTCACGGCCTTCAGGACGAGCGTCGTGCGCCGCGTCTCGCCCCGCTGCGTGCGCACCCCGCGCTCGACGAGGCCGATCCGCCAGGTCCCCAGCCGCGGCGCCGTGCCGGTGAGGCGACCCCCGCGCAGCCGCAGCCACCGCGGCAGGCGGTCCGCGTCCTGCACGCGCCAGTTCTTGCGCTGGTAGTCGTAGCGCTCCCCCCGCAGCACGGTGTCGACGACCCGGTTGCGGGCGGGCTGCTCAGCAGCCGTGCCGGCGGTCCGCACCGCGGGGGCGACGGGTGGCGCACCGGCCGCACCGACCGCGCCCCCGGGCGGCACGGCCACCAGGCCCCACGCCGCCGCAGCCGCCAGGGCGGCCACCCCACCGCGGAACCCACCGCTGAACCCGCGTCGTGCCCCGCCCCGTGCTGCCCCCGTGGTCGTCGTCATGTGGGGGGAGACGCGCGCCCGGTGCTTCCGGTTGCGCGACGAGCGGATCAGTTGAGGTCGGGGTCGACGGGCCGGTTGACGTGCCAGGCCAGCGTCCCGGGCTGGCGGCGCATGACCTCGCGACGCAGCTCGCTCGGGTCGTCGCGGAACGCGTCGGCCGTCTCACTGGTGACGACGTACCAGCTGCCCTCCTCGACCTCCCCCTCGAGCTGTCCGACGCCCCACCCGGCGTAGCCGGCGAAGACGCGCATCCCGGTCAGCGCGCCGTCGACCAGCTCGGTCGGGGTGTCGAGGTCGACCATGCCGAGCAGGCCGGCCACCGGGCGCCAGCCCACCGGCGGGTCCTGCGGATCGCGCAGCGCTGCGACAGCGAGGGCGCCGTCCGTGCCGACCGGCCCGCCGCGGAACAGCACCTCGGGCTCGACCACGACGTCGCGCCACGGCTCGAGGACGTCGGCGACGGGCACCTGGGAGGGCCGGTTGAGCACCACGCCGAGGGCACCCTCCTCCGTGACGTCGAGCAGGAGGACCACGGTGTCGGCGAAGTTGGGGTCCTGCAGCGCCGGCGTGGCGACCAGGAGCATTCCCGATGCGGGCTGCATGGCTTCCACTATGGACCGCGCCCTCCCGGCCGCACATCATCCCCCGGAAGGGCTCCCGACGATTCGTGAGGGCGCCTCGGGCACACCCCCACGGGGGCACGGGTCACCTAGGCTGCGAGCCATGGAGACCCGCCGGCCGCGCTCCTCCGACGCCACGAGGCAGGCGCTCGTCGACGCGGCGCGGGAGCTGTTCACCGTCCACGGCTACCCGGCCGCCTCGCTGGAGGCGATCGCCGAGGCCGCCCAGCTCACCAAGGGCGCGCTCTACCACCACTTCAGCGGCAAGCAGGCCGTCTTCGAAGCCGCCCTCGAGCTCGTGCAGGCCCGCGCGAGCGCCACGATCGTCCACGCCAGCGCGCAGCACGCCGACCCGTGGGAGCAGGGACAGGCCGGTCTGCGGGCGTTCCTCCGGGTCGCGCAGGAGCCCGACTACCGCCAGATCGTCGTCTCCGACGGCCCCTCGGTGCTCGGCCCCGCGCGCCACCGCGAGCACGAGCGGTCGACCTACGCCGTCGTCGCCGAGCTCGTCCGCTCGGCGCTCACGGGCCTCGACCGGTCCCCCGACGACGCGCTGCTCGACACGTCCGCCCGGGTCGTCTTCGGCGCGGTGTCGGCCGCCGGCGGCTCGGTGGCCACGAGCGAGGACCCCGCGGCCGCGGCGGTCCGAGCGGAGGCGGCGATCGGCGCCATCGTCACGGGCCTGCGGCGCCTGCTGGAGGACACCGCCGGTGGGGACGGGGCGACCGACCCCGGCGCTACTTGGCGAAGGTGACCTCGCCGTTGACGGCCGGCACCAGCTCGATCCACACGCGACCGGCGGGCACCGTGAGGTCGCCCCGCTTGGTGGAGAGCTCGATCGCGCCGTTGAGGCCGTCCTTGCGCCAGGTGCCCTTCACCACGCGGCCGCCGTGGAAGAGCAGCGCGGTGCCCTTGCCCTCGAGCTTGGTCTCGGGCACCGGGTAGCCCGCGGGGTCGCGGTAGCCGGCGTCGCCGACCTCCACCCGCAGCACGAGCACCGACTCGGCCGGGAAGTGGTCGCCCTCGGCGGCGTAGGAGTCGGTGTTGACGTAGCGGCCGCGCTGGAACTGCCAGCTGGTCGAGTGGGCGCCGAAGTCGGCGGTCAGCGTGCGGGCCTTGGCGCCCTTCGGCAGGTCGGCCGCGTCGCCCCACGGCAGGTAGGGCGGCGGCTCCTCGTCGGCCTTGACGCGCTTGGCGATCTCGCCCAGCCGGGCGAAGAGGTTGTAGGGGGCCGAGCGGGAGGTGTCCCGGTAGACCCCGGCGTCGCCCTCGGTGATCCACGGGATCCCGGCACCGTTGATGCGCTTGATGGTGACGGCTGCGGCACCGCTGGTCACCACGGTGGCGCCCTCGGGCACGATCCCGATGTCGCTCGCGCGCATCGAGCGCACCGGTCCGATGGAGCCGGGCACCTGGGAGTAGTAGAACGCCGCCAGCCGGGTGTAGCCGCCCTCGACGAGCTCCTCGACGACCAGGTCGGCGGAGCCGAGCCCGACCTGCGGGGCGCTCGAGGACGTGTTGTCGACCTTGGTGACGAGGACCGGGTGCTTGGGCGCGTCGCCCTTGCGCTCCAGGCCGGTGAGGGGCCAGTAGCTCGGCTCCGGCGGGGCCTCGGTGGTCTCCGACGGGCTCGGCTCGGCCGAGGCCGATCCGCTCGTCGGCTCGTCGTCGCCGCCGCTGCACGCGGTGAGGACCAGCACGCTCGCTGCGAGCGTGGCGACGACGGCCCGGAAGGACGAGGTGGGACGACGGTGACGCACGGTGACTCCGATCGAACGGGGGTGCCGGGCCTGGGCCCGCGGGGGCATCTGGAAAGTCTGGAGGCGCGCCCTCCCTGATCGGGGAAGGCGCGCCACAGGGTAGATCAGCAGGAACTGCCTACCAATCCGAGCCTGTCGCCCGGGTGGCGGCCCGCTCAGGCGCGTCGCAGGGTGCCGCCGAACCAGCTCGGCGTCCAGGCCGTGGCGACCCGGACCCGCTGGCCGGTGCCGGGGGCGTGCAGCATCTGGGCCTTCCCGCCGACCCAGCGGAGGAAGATCGCAGCGTGGTAGACCCCGCCGCCGCCGTAGAAGAACATCAGGTCGCCGGAGCGCATGCTGCCCTTCGCGATGCGGCGGGCGTGGGCCGCCTGGGCGCGCGAGGTGCGGGGCACGGCGAAGCCGGCACGGCTGTAGCTGTAGCGGATCAGCCCGGAGCAGTCGAAGCGGTCCGGCCCGGCGGCGCCGTACGCGTAGGCGTCACCGCGCTGGCGCATGGCGATGTTGCGGGCGGCCAGCACCCGGCTGTCGACGCGGCGCTTGGCGCTGAGGCGCGCCGACGTGCGCGCGTGCTTGCGCGGGGTCCGCTTGGCGCTCCGGTCGTGGGAGCTCCGGTCCTGGGGACTCCGGTTCATGTCGTCGCTGGTGGTGCGCGTGCTGGTGGTGCGGTCGGACTGGCCGGCGCCCGGGGCGGCCGTGGCGGGCAGGGCGCTCATCGTCGATCCGGCGAGGCCGAGCCCGGCGAGGGCGAGCGCGCAGGCTCGCGCCACACGAGTGGTCGTAGGCATGGTTGTTCCTTTCCACGCCTGTGAGGTGAGCTGTCGGGCTAGGGCAGGAAGGTGCCCCGCCCCGTCCTCCGAGGGAGTCCGGTGGCTTCGCCCCGAGCCGGTCGACGACCGGCGCTGGAACCTGTGGGTCCCCCACTCCTGCCCTGGTGCTGTCGGGGGTGTCGTCCCGGCCGGGCAGGACTCGGCGTACTCCGGGACGGTTGGGTCTCTCGACCTCCTCCAACGTGACAGGACGACCGGGCAGATCCAAACCGGCCACGACCCCTGAGGCAGGGATCGTGGCCGATCTCACGCGGAGGAGGGGCTCAGCCCAGCTTGCGGCCCCCGTCGACGTACAACGTCTGACCGGTGATGAACGACGCCTCGTCGCTGCAGAGGAACGCCGCGGCCGCGGCGATGTCCTCGGGCTGGCCCACGCGCCGCACCGGGGTGGCCTCGGCGTTGAGCCGCTGCAGCTCCTCGGGCTCCATCTTGAGCCGGCGGGCGGTGGCGTCGGTCATCTCGGTGACGATGAATCCCGGTGCGATGGCGTTGGCGGTGATGCCGAAGGGGCCGAGCTCGATGCCCAGCGTGCGGGTGAGGCCCTGGATGCCCATCTTGGCGGCCGAGTAGTTGGCCTGGCCGCGGTTGCCCAGCGCCGAGACGCTGGAGAGGTTGAGGATCTTGCCGTACTTCTGCTCCACGAACCGCGACTGCGCGGCCTTGGTCATGTTGAAGACGCCCTTGAGGTGGACGTTCATCACGATGTCCCAGTCGTCCTCGGTCATCTTGAAGAGCAGGTTGTCGCGGGTGACGCCGGCGTTGTTGACCAGCACGTGGATGCCGCCGAGCTCGTCGACGACCCGCTGCACGGCGGCCTCGGCGGCGGCCGAGTCGACGACGTCGCAGCCGATGCCGACGGCGCGCGCACCCTCGGCGAGGTCGAGGCGGCCGGCGGCCTCCTGGGCGGCGGACTCGTCGAGGTCGAGGATCGCGATCGAGGCGCCCTCGCTCGCCAGGCGCTGCGCGATGCCGAACCCGATGCCTCGGGCGGCTCCGGTGATGACGGCTACGCGGCGGTCGAATCGACCCATCTCGTGACTCCTCAGGACTGGGCGGCTGTCTGTCGTGAGGGTAGTGCGTGGGCCGGGGCGGGGCTCCCCCGCGGTGGGGAGATCCGGTGCATCTCGCTCGCGCGCCGTCGTCCGGTGCCCTAGCCTGCCAGCCATGGCACGGGGCGACTTCCGCGGCGCGATGGGCGTCGCGGCCGCGATGGCGGTCGCCACGTGGGCGGTCGCCGCCACCCACGACCTGCCGGTGCGCGACCCCGACGGCGTCTCGGTCCCGACGTGGGTGCGGCTGCCGCTCATCGTGCTCCTCGCCGTCCTGCTCGACGCGGTGCCGCGGTGGGTGGCCGGTGCGCGGGCCACGCCCCGCCCGGGGGCGTGGACGGCCCTGCGCACCGTGCTCCGCGACCGCTGGACCCGCGACCAGGTGTGGTTCACGGTGAGCGGCCTCGCGGCCTGGTACGTCTCCTACGTCGCCTTCCGCAACCTCAAGGGCTATCTCCCCTTCGTCGACGACCGGCTGTGGGACACCGAGCTGGCGCGCCTCGACCGGCTGCTCTGGCTGGGTCACGACCCCGCCGGCGTGCTGCACGACGTGCTCGGCACCGGGTGGGCGGCGTGGGTGCTGTCCGGCGTCTACGTGCTGTGGATCGGGCTGGTGCCGGCGGCGCTGGCGATCGCGCTGGTGTGGACCCGGCGCTCGGCCGCGGGCGCGCTCTACGTCACGGCGGTGTCGTTCAACTGGATGCTCGGCGTGGCGGTCTACTACCTGGTCCCCTCGCTCGGCCCGGTCTACTCGCGGCCCCAGCAGTTCGCCGACCTGCCCCACACCTTCAACACCGACGTGCAGGACCTGCTGCTCAGCGACCGCGTCGCCGTGCTGGCCGGAGCCTGGGACACCCGCGCCGTGCAGACGGTGGCGGCGTTCGCGTCCCTGCACGTGGCCATCACGGTGACCACCTGCCTGGTGATGGAGCTGTTGCGGCTGCCGCGCCCGGTGCGGGTGGCCGGGTGGGTCTTCGCCGGGCTCACCTGCCTGTCCACGGTCTACCTCGGGTGGCACTTCTTCGTCGACGTGATCGGCGGGGCGCTGGTCGGCACGCTCGCGCTGGTGCTCGCGGCCTGGGTGACCGGCCACCCGCTGCGTCGGCGGGAGCGGCCGTGGTCGCGCGCCTCGGCCCGCGACCGCGCCGACGAGGCGATGGCCTCCTAGGCGCGGAGAGCGTCCCGCAGACTAGGCGGACCGCCCCTCGCGAGCGGTGCGCTCGTCGAACTTCTCTCGGGCGTGGGCGATCTGGTGCTGATGCAGCTCGGTCCAGTGCACCAGGGACTGGATGATCTCGAGCAGCGTGCACCCCAGCGCGGTCAGCCGGTACTCGACGCGGGGCGGCACCTCCGGGTGCACGGTGCGCCCGACGAGCCCGTCGCGCTCGAGGTGGCGCAGCGTGACGGTCAGCATGCGCTGGCTGATCCCGTCGATCTCCCTGCGCAACTCGTTGAAGCGCATCGTGCGCCGCTCCAGCAGCGCGATCACGAGCAGCGACCACTTGTCGGCGATCCGGTCGAGGATCTGCCGCACCTCGCATCCCTCGCGCACGTCCCACTGGAAGGCGTCCGGGCAGCCGCACTCGGCGGCCTCGTCCACCGTGGTCACCTCACGGGAACTAGGTGACTTCGAAGTGCCTACTTCCGTCATCAGTCCATCGTCCTCACGATGAGACATGGTTACAAGTGGTAACCGAGACACGAATCGGAACTGGAGGCATCGTGACCGACCGGGCCATGGAGACGGGGGCCGACCGAGCGAGCACGCTCCGGTCCTGGGGCCTGCTGATGGTCGTCTGCGGGGCACTGTTCCTCGAGGGCATCGACATCGCCATGCTGAACGTTGCGGTGCCGGTCATCGCGGCCGACGTCGGGCTGACCGCCGGCACGGCGCACTGGGTGATCAGCGCCTACGTGCTCGGCTATGCCGGGTTCATGCTGCTCGGCGGACGGACCGCCGACCTCGCCGGCCGGCGCCGCGTGTTCCTGCTCGCGCTGGTCATCTTCGTCGCCTTCTCGGTGCTCGGGGGCCTGGCGACGGCGGACTGGGTGCTGGTCCTGGCTCGGTTCGCGACCGGTGTGTCCGCCGGTTTCCTGACGCCCGCCGGGTTCGGCATCGTCGTCACCACCTTCCCCGAGGGGCCGCTGCGCGACCGAGCGCTGGTCGTCTACGGCTCGGTCGGGGCGGCGGGTTTCGTGCTCGGCACGGTCGCGGGCGGCGTACTGGCGTCGGCGAGCTGGCGGCTGGTCTTCTTCGGCCCGGCCGTCCTCGGCCTGGTCCTGCTGGTCGCCGGCGCGAGGCTGATCCGGCCCGACGAGCACGACGGCCCACCCGGAGGCTTCGACGTGGCGGGGGCCCTCACCGCGACCGCCGGGATGGTGGCTGTCGTCTACGCGGTGATCACCGTCGGCGAGGGCGGCGCGCTCGGCGCCGCGGTCCTCGTCGTCGGCGCGGCGGTGGTGCTCCTCGGGGCCTTCGTCGCGATCGAGTCCCGCCACTCCTCGCCACTGCTCCGCTTGGGGATGCTGCGCGAGGGCCTCCTCCTGCACGCGAGCCTCGCCGGCCTGCTCTTCATGGGCGCCTTCTTCGGCTTCCAGTTCGCCGTCACCCTCTACCTCCAGGACCTGCGGGGCTGGAGCCCGCTCGAGGCGGGTCTCACCTTCGCGATCATGGGCCTGGACCTGGTGGCCGCGCCGCTGCTGACGCCGTCGCTGGTCCGCCGCTTCGGCGCCGCCCGGGTGATGACCGCCGGCCTCGTCGCGGCCGCCGTCGCGTTCGGCCGCCTGCTCGGGCTCGGGAACGACTGGTCCTACGTGGACTTCCTGCCGAGCCTGCTGCTGGTCGCCGCGGCGTTCGCCCTGGTCTACGGACCGCTGACCTCGCTGGCCGCCGAGGGGGTGCCGGAGGCCGAGCAGGGCTCCGCCGGTGGCGTCGTCTACACCGCGTTCCAGTTCGGCGGGGCGCTCGGCCTGGCGGGCGTCACGGTCGCGCTGGGCGCAGGCCACGCCGACGGGGCCGCCCTCGGCGACTACCAGCGGGCGCTCGTCGTGCCCACGCTGGCCGCGGTCGCAGCCGCGGTCGTCGGCGTGCTGGCGGTGGTGCGGCGTCGGGAGCGTACGACGTCGCCGGGGTGAGGTGGCGTCCCGTCCGGCTAGGAGTCGAGGGCAGCCCGCAACCGCTCGGCGTACGCCGCCGCCTCGCCCTCGGCGTACTTCGTGCGCGGCCAGAAGAAGCCGCGCAGCCCGTCGCCCTTGGTCCGCGGCACCACGTGCAGGTGCAGGTGCGGCACCGACTGGCTGACCGTGTTGTTGATCGCGACGAACGACCCCTGCGCACCGAGGGCGTCCACCACCGCGGTCGCGAGCCGCTGGGCCGCGGCCAGGAACCCGTCGCGCTGGTCGGCCGGCAGGTCGGGCAGCGTCTCGAGGTGGGCACGCGGCACGAGCAGCACGTGGCCCTTGAACACCGGCCGGGTGTCCAGGAAGGCGACCAGGTCGTCGGTCTCCAGCACCAGGTGCCCGGGCAGCTCGCCGGCGATGATCTGGCAGAACACGCATCCGTCCACCCCGCGGATGCTGCCAGACGCGTCCTGACCCGCCCAGCCCGTCGAGTCGGCGCGTCCTGACCCGCCCAGCCCGTCCAGTCGGCCCGTCCTGACCCGAGATGCGGCCGGGACGGCAGGCGGCTCGAGGACGTTCCGAGGAATCCCCGATCGGCCGTCGGGGTGGGGCGTGGCCCCCGGAGCGCCACCTAGCCTCGAACGGGTGCAGACCTTCCTCCCCTACCCCGACTTCGAGGCGTCGGCGCGGGCGCTGGACCAGAAGCGGCTGGGCAAGCAACGGGTGGAGACCATCCAGGTGGTGCGGGCGCTGACCGTGCCGGGCTACGGCTGGGCCAACCACCCGGCGACGCTGATGTGGAAGGGCCACGAGGAGGCGCTCGGGCGCTACGGCCTCACCTGCTGCGTGGTGTGGCTCGAGCTCGGCTTCGGCGACACGTGCGCGGCGACGATCGCCGCCGACCTGGCCGAGGCCGGGATCACGAGCGTGCGTACGCAGCCCGAGCTCGCCGCGGCCGGCGCACTCCCGGCGTGGCTGGGCGACCCGGCTCTCCACCTGAGCCACCGCTCGGCGCTGGTGCGCAAGGATCCTGACCTCTACCGCGAGCGGTTTCCCGGCGTCCCCGACGACCTGCCCTACGCCTGGCCGGTCCGCTCCCCCGCCGTGCTCGAGGCCGAGCGCCGCCGGGAAGAGACCGCCGCGCGGCGCGAGCAGCGGGCGGCCGAACGACTCGTGGAGGAGGCCGAACGGGCCCGCCGGCGCCGCAGCCGGGCCGCGAAGAAGGGCTGGCGCACGCGGCGACAAGCCTCCACCGAGGACGCCGGCTGACCAAGCGGTCGAGTCGGCGCGTCTTGACGCGCCCAGCCCGTCGAGTCGGCGCATCTTGGCACAGGATGCGCCGACTCGACCCCATCCGGCGGTCAGGGTGCGCCGCCTCGACCCGATCTGGCGGTCAGGATGCGCCGCCTCGGCTTTCCCGTTCCGGCCACGCGCCGGGCGCGGCGGTGTGAGGCTTGCCCCTCAGCACACCCGATCCCGTGGGGGGACCATGCTCGACACGATCGTCCGCGCGCTTGCGCTGGCCGTGGTGGCGCTCGGCCTGAGCGCCACCGCGCCGGCGCTGGCGTCCGCCGTCGTCGACCGCGACTGCGGCGACTTCGCCAGCCAGGCCGCCGCTCAGCACTTCTTCCTCGGAGCCGGCGCGGGCGACCCGCACCGCCTCGACGACGACGGCGACGGCGTCGCGTGCGAGTCCAACCCGTGCCCGTGCATCGGGCGGGGCACGACCTCGCCGCAGCAGCACGCCGGCAACAGCCAGCAGCAAGGCCCGCGGACGTACCGCGAGACGGGCGACGTCGTACGCATCACCGACGGCGACACGCTGCGCGTGCGGCTGCGCAGCGGTGCCCACGTCTCGGTGCGCATGCTCGGCATCGACACCCCCGAGCGCGGCCGGTGCGGCGCGGACGCCGCGACCGCCAACCTGCGCCGGCTCGCGCCGGTCGGCTCGACGGTCACCCTCGTCTCCGACCGCACCCAGGCGGCGAAGGACCGCTACGGCCGGCTGCTGCGCTACGTCGGCCGCAAGGGCGGCTACGGCGACCTGTCGTTCCGCCAAGCGTGGGACGGCCACACCCGGCCGTACGTGTTCGGCGGCAAGCCGGTGGCGCGGCACCGGGAGTACGTCCGCGCGATCGACCACGCCCGCACCCACGCCCGCGGCGCCTGGGCGTCCTGCTGGTGACGTAGCGTCGGCCCGTGATCCTGCCGCAGGTCCGTGACCCGCGCCTGGTGACGATCCGGCGCGGAGGGACCTTGCGCGACGAGGACCATCACCGGCTCGCCCTCTGGGCCGCCACGTGCGCGGAGCACGTGCTGGCTCTTTTCGAACAGGCTCGGGGGGACGACCCCCGGCCGCGGGAGGCGATCGAGGCCGTCCGCGCGTGGGTCCGGGGAGAGCTGCCGATGATGCGCACGCGGGCCGCGGGCGGCCACGCGATGGGAGCCGCTCGCGATCTCGCGGGTGCGCCGCGCTTCGCTGCGTACGCCGCCGGGCAGGCCGCGGTGGTCGCGCACGTGCCCGAGCACGACCTCGGCGCCGCGGCCTACGCCATCAAGGCGGCCATGGCCGCCGCGGGGACCGAGCGCCAGGAGGCCGCGCGTGCGGCCGAGTGTCGGTGGCAGCACGCCCGGCTCCCCCGCGAGGTCCGCGAGCTGGTGCTCGAGGACCAACGACGTCGCAACCCGATCTGCTGGAACGTCTTCGACGTCTAGCCCGACGCCGGCCGCTCGCTCCGTCAGGCGACGGTGAGCCGGACCTCGATGTTGCCGCGGGTGGCGTTGGAGTAGGGGCACACCTGGTGCGCCTTCTCGACCAGCTCCTCGGCGAGCGAGCGCTCGACACGGGGAAGGGTGACCTCGAGGGCGACGGCCAGGCCGAACCCGCCCTTGCCGTTGTCGCCGATCGAGACGTCGGCCACGACCTCGGACTCCGACACGTCCGCGTCCGAGCCCCGGGCCACGGCGTGGAGCGCGGAGTGGAAGCACGCGGCGTAGCCGGCCGCGAACAGCTGCTCGGGGTTGGTCGCCCCGCCGGGGCCTCCCATCTCCTTCGGGATGCGGACGTCGACGGCGAGCAGGCCGTCGGTGGACTCGACGTGGCCGTTGCGGCCCTCGCCCGTGGCGACGGCGCTTGCGGTGTAGACAGTTTCCATGTGCTCGATCATATTGCGCACAATTTAATTGCACAACCAGTATCATCCACGTCGTGGACGACTACCCGCAGCTCGCGCTCGACGAGCAGATCTGCCTGCCGCTCTACGCGACGTCGCGGGCCCTCACCCGGCGCTACGGCGAGCTGCTGGCCGGCGTCGGCCTGACCTACCCGCAGTACCTCTGCCTGCTCGCGCTCTGGGACGCCGACGGTCCGCTGACGGTCGGCGAGCTGGGCGGCCGGGTCCACCTCGACTCGGGCACCCTGACGCCGCTGCTCAAGCGGATGGAGCAGGCCGGCCTGGTCACCCGCACCCGCGACCGCGCCGACGAGCGGCGGGTGCTGGTCGCCCCCACCGAGCGCGGTCTGGCCCTCCGCGCCGACGTGGCCGGCGTGCCGGCAGGGCTGGTGGAGGGCATCGACCTGAGCGAGGACGAGGCCCGTACGCTTCGCCGCCTGCTCGACCGACTGCTGGGCGAGCTCGAGGCCGGCGCCCCGAAGTAGGCCGGCTGCCACCGCGCACCGGACCGGCGCGGTCCGAGGCGTAGCGACGAGGTCCTCCGGCGATGGGGTGGGGGAGACCCGTCCCGCCGGAGGCCCTCGTGCTCGACTACGCCTGGCCTGTCACATCACAGGTCGGCCGGGCGCAGGACGAAGGTGATGCCGTGGGCGATCTGCGCGTTGCCCCGATTGATGTCGAGAGCGAGCGGGTTGACGATCGGGTCGACGTCGTTGGGGTCCTGGTCCCGAAGGATGATGATCGGCAGGAACCGCGAGGGCACCTTGACGCCGATCGTGGGCCCGAGCGCCGTGGTCAGCTGGGCGCCGTTCGACCGGAGCGCGTCGCGGGCCGTGATGGTGGCGCCCGGGACGACGTGGTAGAGCAGGACGTTCTCGACCGTGTCGATGCCCAGGCTCGCGACTGCGGCGAACACGTCCGCCTCCGAGCGCACCCACCGCCCGGTCAGGTCCTTGACGAGCACCTGGAACGCGCGGTCGTTGGGGAGGAACGCGGTCAGCGCCACCGACCCGTCGGCGAGCAGGCGCACCGGGCTGTTGGCGTCGGAGTCGGCGGCGATGACGGCCAGCACCGCCTCGGTGACGATGTCGTAGTCGTACCAGTCGCGGTCGAACTGGTTGCCGTCGGCGGTGAGCACCGACGCCAGGCTGTTCGTCCCCGTGGCGCCGGCGCCCCCCGATCCGGAGCCGGCAGCGTGGGCGGCAGCTGGGGCGACCAGTGCCGTGGTGAGGGCGAGAGCGAGAGTTGCGGTGGTGCGGCGGAACACGTTCATTGGCATGTCCTCTCGTGGGTGACCGCGATCTGCGGTCACCTCCTTCTCCGCACCACACCGCCCACTGGATGCACCGGCGACCGGCCGGATCCGAGGAATTTCCCTCTCCCCCGCGTCGGCGCCGCCTCAGGCGGGCGCCAGTGCCTGACCCTCGAGGCGGTGGAGGTCGGACAGCCGGCGGCGCAGCACCATGTGCACGGTGATCAGCGCGGACGTCAGCGCGGCGTACACGCACCACAGCGACGCGAACGCCTGGACGTAGACGATGGCGACGACCGTGAGCCCGACGAGGTTGAGCAGCCCGAAGGCGACGATGGAGGGGTAGCCCGAGAGCACCGACGGACCGATCACCGCGACGACGTAGAGCACGGCCCACATCGGCCCGAAGGTCAGGCCGACGTCGTAGACCAGCGCGTGCGGCTCCTCCCGGACCTCGAGCGGGCCGCTGAGCACCGCCCAGAGCAGGTAGGCCGCGACCACCGCGCCGAGCGCGACGAACGGGGTCACCCGCCGGCGGCGCCCCTTCGGCTCGAGGAGCAGCACCGCGAGTGGCACCAGGATCGGAAGCACTGGGAACGCGAAGAGGACGTAGGCCATCGCTGCGGCGTGCTGGACCCCGGGCGAGAAGATGTCGGACGCGCTGTGCCAGACGAGGGCCTCGGTCAGCTGGTGGAGCGCGAAGAGCAGCGGCAGCGAGGCGAACGGCACCTCACGCAGCGTGCGCACCTCGCTCAGGCAGAACACGCCGACGGGGAGGAGGACCACGCCCGCCGTCAGATCGGCGCCCACCGAGAAGCACACCCGTGGACGGTAACGCGGCCGGCCGGTCTGCGGACGGGCCACAGTGCCCATGCCGGATGGCGCGGGCAGGAGGCCAGGCCGGGCGGGGCTCGGTGCGGCAGCAGCGACAGCCGCTCAGGCGACTGCCGTCCCTTCCAGTTCGATCATCTGCCCGGGGATCGCCAGCCGAGCCACGCCGAGCATCGTGGTGGTCGGCGCCACCTGGGCTGCTCCCAGCCGCGACGCCAGCACCCCGTAGTGCTCGAAGAGCAGGTCGACGTCGGTCGTGTAGACGTTGAGCCGCACGAGATCGGCCAGCGTCATGCCGGCCGCGGCGAGCACCGCCTCCAGGTTGTCCAGGCTCAACCTCACCTGTGCTGCCATGTCTCCCTCATGACGGGGAGTTCCGTCGGCCCCCATCGCGGTCTGCCCAGAGCAGTACAACGTCCGGGTGTGGCCGGTGACCACTTCGCCCTGGTTGAACCCCATCTCCACCGACCACCCCACGGGGTTGACGGCCACTCGTTCGATCGCCACATCAGCTCCCATCAGATTGCATCCGGAGTCTCCCCCGTTCGCGGGCCGCGGTCGGCCCCGCGTCACCACCCTGACGCTGAATCACGACACCTTGTGTCAGGTATTCGGTAGCGTCTTCGTGGTGCGCGCTGATCGGCTGGTGTCCTTGGTCCTTCTGCTGCGTCAGCGCGGCCAGCTGACCGCGACTGCCTTGGCCAAGGAGCTCGAGGTCTCCACGCGCACCGTCATGCGCGACATCGAAGCCCTTTCTGCGGCTGGCGTCCCCGTCTATGCCGAACGCGGCAGGCACGGTGGCTACTCGCTGCTGCCGGGGTTCCGCACCGAGCTCACGGGCCTCAACCACGAGGAAGCGCTCGCGCTGCTCACCGCGGACTCGGGTTCAGGCGAGCAGATTCTGGGACTCCGAACGGCTCTCGCCTCAGCGATGCGGAAGATCGTTGACGCGCTGCCCGAAAGCCATCAGGTCGCCGCGAGCAACGCGGCACAGCGATTCCTGGTCAACCCCGAGACCGACCTCCTTTCCCGTCGCCTGAGCCGAGACGCGCTGCCCGACGCCACGTTGACGGTGGTGCGACGCGCGGTCCTCGCCGGCCGCAGGTTGCGGATCCACTACGCCTCGCGAGGCCAGACACCCCAGTGGCGCACAGTGGACCCGATCGGCCTGGTCACCGTGCGAGACACGGGCTACCTCCTGGTCACCGAGTCCGGCACCGACCGGACCCTTCGACTATCGCGCATCCGCGCCGCCGAAGAGCTTGCCGAACCGGCTCAGCGACCCGAGCAGGTCGACCTCGAGCACGTCTGGGCACAGCGGTGCGCGGAGTTCCTGTCCGAGGGTCACGTCCCCGTCCAGGTACGGGTGAGCGCGGCGCGGCGGGATGACCTCCTCGACATGGCCGAAGCGGTTCGCGTCGAGGAGGCCGAACCAGACGGCTGGCTGCGGCTCGAAGTCACCTTCCAAGATCTCTGGCACGCAGAGTGGGCGCTGTGGCAGCTCGGTATCAACGCTGAAGCGATCGCCCCGCGTGAGCTGCGCGTCTCCCTGCACGCTCGGGCAGACGCAGTCGCCAACCGCTACCGGGACTCAGCTGAGCCCGACCCGTTCCAAGGCCAGTCCATCCCTGCCCGCCCAGTCCGGGCGTGAGGTCGAAGTTGGCCGCCATCGCGCAGCTCGTAGCAGTCGCATTCCGCGAACTGCTCCGCCAATCTGCACCCTCCGACAACAGATTCAGCACCCACCGGTGCGCTCGCATCCGAACCTGATGGGAGGCGTGTGACAGGCGGATCCAGATCGGTATGAGCTCACACGCAGGGGACGGGTGTCGGAGCGGCTCACGTTCACGAGGGCTGGCTCTCAGCGGGGTGACCCCACCGGGACCGGAACGTCGCCCGCTGCCACGAGCGACACGGCTGGCACCATGCGGCTCGTGGACATCACCAACGATCTAGCTCCGTCCGGCACCCTGCGTGCGTCGATCAACCTCGGCAACCCCGTGCTCGCCCAGGGCACACCCGACGCTCCCGCCGGCGTCACGGTCGACATTGCCCGGGAGCTCGGCTCTCGGCTCGGGATCCCGGTCGAGCTGATCTGTTTCGACGCCGCGCGCGACTCGTTCGAGGCGATGGCCGCTGGTCGGGCCGACATCTGCTTCCTCGCCGTCGACCCTGCCCGCGAAGAGACAGTCGCCTTCACCGCGCCGTACGCCCTCATCGAGGGGGTCTTCGCGGTCCGCGACGACTCGCCTCTCACCTCTGCCACCGACGTGGACCGCCCGGGCGTCCGGGTCGGGGTCAAGAAGGGGTCCGCCTACGACCTGTTCCTCACCCGCACCCTGGCTCACGCAGAGGTGGTGCGTGGCAGCGAGGGCACCGCGACGTTCACTGAGCAGCAACTGGAGGTCGCCGCGGGCATCAGGCAGCCGGTCGTCGACTTCGTCGCAACCCATCCCGGGACTCGGCTGCTCGAGCCGTGCTTCATGGAGATCCAGCAGGCCGTGGGCACCACGCGGACCCGGAGCCCCCAGACGGTCGGATTCCTGCGTACCTTCGTCGAGGACCTGAAAGTCACCGGCTTCATCGCCGAGGCGCTCATCCGATCAGGTAGACACGACGCGACAGTCGCCCCGCCCGCCGCGTGAGGTCGGCGCAGACGGATTGCTTGTGACGGACTGGCAGGCCACGCACGAGAGCCGCACCGACGGGTGTCGGAGCGGCTCTCGTTCAAGAGGGCTGGCTCTCGATGGGGTGACCCACCGGGACCGGTAATTCTGCGAAGTCTCCGCGTTATTCTGCGAAGACCTCTCAGTGAGGGCTTCCCCGAAATGAAGCTTTCCGCGTAGACGGGCATCGTTACAGCCTGTCGAGACTCGGGTTGCACACGTCAGCGACGCAGTTTGCACACGCGTGGCCATGATAAGCGCGATCGTCGCCAACTCATGGAGACGAAGTCCTTGCGGTCATCTTGTCTGTCGCGAGGAAGACGCGTGCATCGATCTTGGTCTCGGCAGGCCGGACGTCTGCCCATCGTGAGGCAGACGCCGGCGCGGCACCTGCGGGGGAAGGGCCGATCGCCCTGGGCAGCGTGATGTAGTGAGCGCGATGGCATCTAAGACAAAGCGCAAGAACGCGCGTAAGAAGAGGGGGCGCACTACGACGGGGCGTGCGGAGCCGCTCGACCCGCACGTGCGCGTCGCAACCGCACAGACTGAGGCCATCGTCAACCTGATGGCCGAGTACGCCGACGCGGACGACCCCGCGGCGGCGATAGGCGATGCGCTCGCCACTGCCGTCGAAGAGTTCACGGCTGCCATCAACGAGGTCGAGCCGGCACGGTTGATCGAGGTCGTGCGTCTGGCGTGCCTGCCTTGGGCGCCCGAAGGCGAGGTTCGAGAGGACGCGGATTCGGCTCCGTCCAGAGCTGAGCTCATGGCCTTGATAGCGATCACTGCGGCGGTCCACGATGGGTCATCGAGCGGGCCGAATGATGCTGGCGACCCTGCTCCTGGGGTTCAGCCTCTGACGGACCTGGTTCACGGTCGGTTGCTGCCGGCCGTGGACCGCTTGTTCCACCTAGCGCAGCTACGCGAAATGGCACAGGCTGACTTCTCAGACCAGTTGGCAGTCATCGCCGCCTACATGCGCGGTGCTCAGGTATGGATTCGTAGTTCCTCGTACCCGGATCGTGTCGAGGACCTCTACATGGAGCTCTTCTCTGAGCCAGCAGTCCGACAGGCTCTCATTGACACCCTTGGGTTTGATGCGCGACAGGCGCACAGTGTCCTGGGCGGTCTCCACGATGTTCAGGTGGGACGCCTGAACGATCGGATGATCGCCATGCGGGTTGCGAGCACCGTGGCGATGAGTTCCACCCCCAGAGGAGGCACACCCAACCCCAATGCTCTAGCCGTGGCGAAGGCGGCTTGGACTGCAGCATGGGAGCCGCCAACGGCCCAGGTCGTTGTTGGAGCGGCCGAGATCGCCGACACAATCGGACTGCCGCCGCAGACCGTTCAGTCGGTGCTGGACTTCTTCAGCCTCGATACGAGATCAGCCACGGCGCTTGATGTCGTTCATGAGTTCACCAGCGGGGCGAACCCGCTGCGCGTGCACCCAGTCTTGGCTTTGTCGGACGGCTTCATGCTCGTTCATAACGCTGACCTGCTCGCCGCTGTTCGAGAAGCGTTCGAGGAACACCTGAAGACCACAAGTTCCTGGGAGCGCTATGCGAAGCACCGGGGCGAGCTGCTTGAGCAGCGAAGTCACGGCGCCCTGGCGAAGGTACTCCCGGATGCGTCGTATCGCGAGGGGTTCGAGTACTACGTGCCGGCCTCGCCGGATGAGGAGGGCAGATCTCCCTCCACTTACACAAAACGTGTGGAGGGGGATCATCTGGTCGTCCAGGACGACGTCGCAATCATCATTGAAGACAAGGCGGTGGCGATCTCGCCGGGCTCGCGCGAAGGTGAAACGCGACGGCTTCGGCGCGACCTGACCGGGATCGTGACGAAGGCGGCCGATCAGGCAGGCCGACTTCGTGAACGCATCCTCGTCGATGGCGGTATCCAGGTGCATGGTGAGGGGTGGATCGATCTCACTCACATCCGTGAGATCCACACGGTGGCGGTAAGCATTGAGGACCTGATGGGAGTCTCGACGGCGACCGCACAGCTGGCCATAGCGGGGATCATCCCTCCCGACAACATCCCGTGGACTGTGTCCATCCTCGACCTTGACCTCATCGCGGAGTTGATCGACCACCCGGCCGAGTTGCTGCTGTATCTGCGGCGGCGTCGAGCGCTGGAGTCGACCGTGATGTACACGGCACCCGATGAGCTCGACCTGTTCCTACACTTCTTCTCGGCCGGTCTCTACGTCGAGGAAGACCCGCATGCCCTCCGAGAGACCTACCCATGGATGGGCGAGGTGAGAACGGCGGAGCGCCGTCGGTACGAGCGCCAGCGGCCGGTGTACCTGACGAGCCGCACGGACGCCCTTGACCACTGGCACTACGCCCAACTTGCTGGGCAGGGAAGCGTGCCCAAGCCGGCTATGGCTCACACGGAGCTGCGGCCGCTGCTGGATCAACTACGCGCTCGGAAGGACTATGCCTGGCTCAGCATCTGCGCGACCCTGCTAGCGGGTTCTGAGGCCGCGCAGTCGCAAATGGCGAAGATTCCGGTTGATTTGCTGCATAACCCGTTCGCGGGAGGGCGCCGACGGCGTATGCAAGCAATGCCGTTGCCGCAGTCCAGTGACCGTGCCGACGGTTGGCTCGTGGTGTGGATGACTCGACCACCGGGGTTCATTCCAGCAGCGGCTGAGCAGGATGCGCGTGACTACCTGCGGGTGAAGAAGCACCAGTGGGGACTGTCTCGGGGTGTCGTCTTGGAGTACAGCGAAGCTACGCGGGATCTGATCGGCGTGTGGTTTGACGATCACAGCGGCGAGCTTGACGATGCGCTGAAATCGAAGGCCAAGGCGTTGCAGCCCGCTGAGGCCTGGACGTCCAATGAACACCCGAAGGCGAAGAAGCGATCGGGCTCCCGCTGACCGATCCGCAGGATGCATGACTGATGCAGTTGAGCCCAACTCAGACTTGCGCGGTCATCACTCGGCCAGCTGATACTCGTACGCCTGCCGGACTAGTCCCATGACATAGGTGAAGTCCGAGTTTTCGTCCAGTCCTACTTCGACGTTTCCGTTACCCCAGTGCCCGCGCCCTGTGACATCCCACGCGAGCCTTCGCTCGTCGTGCAGCGCCTCGAACGGCAGGTTCAGGCTCAGGCGCAGCCGTGCGACCTGAGGCACGACATCGACGAAGTTGGTCTCGACCTTGTACGCGACGTACAACTTGAGGAACTGCTCGCTGACCCCCGGGTCCAGCGCTAGGACCTCAGCGCGGAACTTCTCGAAGAGAGCGCGTCGAGGGGCCGGGAGCAAGTTCGGGTGGTCCTCGATCGTGAAACCCGTGTCAGGGCGAGGCTCATGAAACTCAGCCAGTGTGGCGGCCGGGAGGCTGGGCCTAGTCCAGATCTTGATTGCGTTCTCAGCCAACCGTTCGGCTCGTTCCTCGATGCGCTTGGCGTTCCACTCGTCCAACTGCCCGAGGCCCCTGTTGAGCCGAAGCGGACTGTCCTTGAAGCCACCCTCCATGTCGCGCTTCACGGCGAATGGATGGTCGCTGTACTCGGAGTTGTAGCCGGTGAGGGTGAGATTCCCCAGCGTGTGAAGGTATCGCGCTTGCACCTCCGCCCAGTCCTCCCCCAGCGCCTGCCGCCAGGCTGGAGAGAGGTCCTCGTTCTGCGGCAAGATGTGCTCGATGGTGTAGTCCTCGATCGCGACGTGCTCCTTGCGGTCGTGGTTCTCGAGGTGTCGCAGGAAGTACGACCGTCGCTTGAAGTGGTAGAGGTCGGTGGACGTGAGCGACTCAGAGAACTCCTCGTCAGTCGGGAAGGCGCGGTAGCTCCTCATGCTGAGGAAGTGCGCCCTGACGCTGTCGACGTACCGGTCCTTGCGCAACGCCTTGGCGAACGTGGCGAAGGTGGTGTTGAGCGAGTTGGTGGGCACACGGCAGACCGCCCTACGGAAGATGTACGACGTCACCATGTCGACGATCTCGGTCAGTTCCGTACTGCTGAGGGTGCCCAGCTCGTAGTCCGTGTAGACCTCAAGGAGGAACGGGTAGACAACGTCGGCCTTGATCTCGCGGAGGTCCTGGAAGGCTGCGTTCAGGCGCCTGTCCCGCTCATGCCCCAACGCGACCGCGCAATAGCGCCGCGCGTAGTCACGCAACTCGCTGACCAGCGCCTCCACGGACTCCCCGCGGTCGCGTCGAGCCCGGTCATGTGCCTTGAACGCTTCGTAGATGTCTCCCAGGCGAGGGATGTCTCCGGTGACCACCGTGAGGTAGTGCCGGACGAAGTCGTCGAACTGGGCCTCGTATGCCGCCTGACCGAAGTCGGTTTCCATCGGCCGCCAGTACTGCGCATACAACCGGTCCTGCGTGCTCGGCTCCAGGCCCATCAACACGAAGTTCCGAATCAGGTCAGCCTGCGACAGCTTTCGACCGGTCGAGTTCATCGACTCGAAGATGAGCTGAGGGTTGTCATGCGTCCTATCGAGGCGAATGTCGACGACCACGAGCTTCGCGAGGCCGCGGCACACTGTTCCCAGATCGTCGCTGAGCTTGGCCAGCTGATCCTCGAAGTAACCGAAGTTCTCCTCCACGCGTTCCGACTTCTGCGACGGAGATTCGGTGCCCCCCACGACAGCCTTCAGCGTCTCCTTGTCGGTCTGCGACAGCAACAACTTGAAGTAGCGCTCGCCGTCCTCGTCGTTGTTCACCAGGTAGCGATTCCGTAGCTTCCTCGGCGAGAAGCCATCGAGGGGCTCCCGTTGATCCTCAGGCAACTGCTCCAGCGCTCGTGCCAACGCGGCGATGAGCAGCGTGGCTGTGGTCAACCGTTGCTGGCCGTCAATGACCAGATTCGGTTCCTGTGACGTGAGGTTGGACAGTCCCTTCTCGACGTGCACGATGGAGCCGATGAAGTGCGCGTTCAGCGAACTATTGGTGCCGGCCCGCAGGACGTCGCTCCAAAGCTGAGCACACTCAGCCTGGGTCCATGAGTAGGTCCGCTGATAGATGGGGATCACGAACTGGCTGCCCTTGGCAAGAAGGTCCAGCAACTTGGTCTCTGACGCTTTCACTTGTGCTCCCCCGCGGTCGTTGCAACGGCAGTCCGTGTCTTGACCGGAATCTACTCGTCTAAGCCAGGCTGCAAGCGCGTTCGGCGACCCGCTCGATAACTCGATGGCCGTTCGGCCCGTATGTCGGCGTCTGCCACCGGCTCGAGTGAGCAGTTCGATGTCTTGTCCGAGGACCGACCGTGCGCCAGGTAACCTCGAACCCGAGGTCCTTCGCGTGGCCGAGGTGCACATCCAGATCCCTGACGGTCAGGCGTCATGAGAGCACTGATGGAAGGGATCGACAGCGTCGAGGACACCGTCGAGAAGGCATGTCGGCGTGTCGCCGACGAGTACAAGGCAATCTGGGACGGGCCGGCCAGCTGGTTGCTCCGAGGGCCCCTCGCCGAGGAACTCTTCAGAGCGGAGCGCAGACCCCTACGGTGTGGCCAGGAAGGTCGGCGGGGTGTCATCGGTGTAGACGACGACCTGGATCTGGTGCTCCACCCTCGCCCGATCCGGCGGATACCCGTTCCCTGCGACGCCGGCGAAGAAGGTGTCGAGGACTGCTTCCCTGGTGACGGAGCCCGCGATAGGACTCCACCAGTAAATGATGAGCTCGCTCGGAGATGCTCCGTCGCCAGTCGGGCCGTTGAGGGCGTCGTACACGCGGCGCCACCACCAGCCGTCGGTCTTGCCGAGGGAGCACCCGAAGATGATGAACAGCCGCGTGTCGGAGAACAGATGGCCGTACTCGATGCGGTTCATGGCCCAGTACGGCTTCATGAGCTGCCGGTGGGGGTTCCTGCCTGCGTCGAAGTTGTCGGGAGCGTCGATTCCGAACAGTAGCGACCGCGGAATCGGCTGCTGCCCGTGAGGATGGATGACCTCGCTGCGGAGGTAGCTGGACCAACCGGTCTCGCGGTTATAGTCGCCGTCCGGATGACTAGTTGGGTTGGGATGGAACTGGAAGTTCCGGTCAGCAACCGTGTGCGCTTGCGGGAGGAACTGCCGAGCGTCGCGGAAAACGTAGTCGTCAAGCAACGGCGTGTAGTTGAAGTTGACGAAGAGGTAGTTGAAGAGGTGGTAGTGGTTGGTTTCCTTGGGGAAACCGAATGAGCCGAAAGTCTGCGAACCAGTCGCGACGTCCCCGATGAAGTCCGCCATCGACCTGACGGCCAATGAGCCTTCAGCGGAGTCCTTCCCGACACGAGTGAGCAGTTCAGGCGGCGCGACGAGTTCCAGGTACTCCGAGAACGCTGCCTGAATGGCGAGAGTTGCCTCGTAGACGGCGCTGGCTGGGTGCCAGCCGCCCGCAGGTGTGATGAGGTCTCCGATGGCAGCTTCGACGTCACTCCAGTTCTCCTGACCGCGCTCCTTGGCAACTGCCATCTGCTGGACAACGAGGTTCGAGGAGTCGAAGTCGCGCGAGAGAAGATAGTGGTAGAAGGCCGGGTAGCGGGGAGAGAACCGAGACCCATAGCGGCGAGCGACTTGAATGTCGAAGCCATTGCCGACCAGGACCATGATGTTGTGCTGGCGCCTCAGCTCCTCGTACTCGGCCTTTGTGAAGGTGCGATACCCCATGACTGGTCCTATTCATCCATCGCGCCAGAGTCGTCGCGCGTCTCGTACGTGTCGGCGGTCGTGCGGGTGATCCTAGGAGGGTGCTACCACAGGCGTAAGCAGAGACAAGCGGGAACGGCAACTCCGACACAATGCGGACTCCCGACCGCTGGCGATGATTCGATGCAGCCCTCTAGCCGGGATGACCTGCACAGCCACACGTCCCGACGCCGATGGCGCTTGACACCCAACCGGCAATGGCCTGGATGCCGAGGGTGCGCGAGAGCCGTGCGCTGGACTGCTCGCGCTAGGTCTCTTGATCTACCGATGACTGCGTCGACCACCATGGACACGACGCAGATCAACCGGCTCAGATCAATTCACCTTCTCCGTGCAGCAGACCCGAGTGGTTCGCAGTTTGCTCCATCGCTAGGTCGCCGAGAGCAGGTACTCGCGCTCCAAGTCGCCTTCCAACTGTCGAAGATCATCCCGCTTCGGATGGTGTTTGCGACCCTCACGAACCGCATCGAGTAGGCGCCCAAGCAGCACTCGCTTCTCTTCGGGTCCCAAGGGCGCTCTTCTCGCCCACCGGAGACCTTGAGCCCCGTACACGTGGAACGGGTAGGAATCCGTGCGACCGCGTGAGCGCATCGCTTCTTCAAGATCCGCTAGTGCGGCGTTCGCTTCGTCTAGTGCTGAGGTCGCCAACGGATCAGCCGACGCTCTCTTCAACCGGAGGTACGCGTACTCGTTCTCGACGATGTGGTCGACACCATCTACGAGGCTCCGAGCCGATTCCAGGTAGGTCTTCGCTTGTCCTAGGTCTCCCTTCTCTACTTCGAGGCTCCCCCGCTGCAGCCAGTAGTGGTAGTCCCATCCCAGGCGGTCTTGAAGGCGCGAGTAGATGTCGCGACAGTCATCGAGGTCATCAACAAGCCGCTGTATGCGGTCGTGGTTGATGAGCCGGCGCAACATTCGGCGCTCGCGCGTATGCGGGCTGGTTTGCGGATCCACCTCGGACGCCAACGCGAATGCCAAGGCGCCGATCACTCGGTGCATCAGGCCGTTGGCCGTGAAGAAGTCGACAGACTTTCTCCGCGATCCAGCGGTGGCGCACTGAGAGTCCTCCGGATGAACTGACCAGGAGTTGACGCTGCACAAGGTTTTCGATTTCGTTGAGGATCTGGTTGCCGTCTCTCGTGAACCCGAGGTTGCCCAGTCCTAGAAGTAGTTCCGCCTTCGAGACCCACTGACGGTCAGTAGTAGCGAGCGCAGCCATCCCGTAGGCCATCCGAGAGGCGCCGCTCAGGTCTTCGCATTCGCTTCGCACCTTGTCTTCGAGTTGTTCGCCCGACGTTGCGAAGTACATCGCGACGAGGAGGTGGCGGCCCGCCTGCTCACGGAAGATCCGGCGACGCTCTTCCTGGCTGAGACCAGCCATCAGGCCCAGCAGTCCAGCTCGCTCCAGAGATGCGATCACGGCGTCGATGTCCTCGTCGTGAAGCGGCGGGATCGCATGCTCGGACCACGCCACCGTCGCGAGCTCCGACTCGACCGGAAGACCCTGGAGTCGACTGTTGCGGATCGTAGCGATCACGCGCTGAGTTCGAGGAAGTTCCGCTAGGTCCCGCAACAAACGACCTGCGGCCTCGCCAAACACGTCGACATCGTCAATGAAGATCACTTCGGGCTTGTGCGCTCGAGCCGCTCGAAGCACCTGCGAGACCGAGAGGGACCCGGTGGCCGTGTCGTAGGAGAACGCCCGAGCTCCCTCGCTTTCGAGCCCGAGCGTGAGCCGCATACCGGTGGTGCTCTTTCCTGACGCAGCTGTTCCAGTGAGGAGAAGAACCTTCTCGCGACCATTCTTCGCGCGATCAAGGAGATTCGCCTCGAAGTCCCGCACAACCGCGAATCCGCTCGGCTCGACGTCTGACCAGACGGGCTCACGCCCATGAAGATAGAGCGCAGGGTCAGCGTTGCTCTTCTCGCTCCGCAACTGCGAGACAGAACGGAGGGAACTACCGGCGGTCGTCGGATGATGTCTCCTCTGAATAGCCTGATGCCCCGTCACCGCTTCGGTACTGGCGCCCACTAGCACCTGCTCATAGAACTCCTTCTCGGTAACTTGCAGCCAGTCCACGTTGTAGCGCTTGAGCAACGCTGCGCGAGCGGGAGGCAGCGATGGCGACACCAGGTAGGAGGGGGGTCGCAGTTCAACGTCGCCCTGACCTCGCGTGTTTCGCATCTCGAGGTGCTGCCATAGTCCGGGCTCGTTCACGATCGTTCCGATGAACAGAACGGGGCTCGTCAACAGGTCCGCCGTGAGCATCTCGTACCAAGGGTCCGGCATGCCAGCCCTCTGTGCGTACTGCCGCGCAGCGAACGTGACCTGAGGAAAGTCGTTCAACCTTCCGTTCAGGTGGATGCTGAGTAACTCGTTCGTTTGGACGGCGACGTGGCTGAGGGCGGAAACGGGTCTAAGGGATCGGGCCATCGAGGCACGCCCCCGAACCACCTCGTCGAGGTCGTCCACATTGACGGTGTAATGCCGCTTCCACGGCATTGCAAACCACCGGTCAAACCGCTCAGGCGTCTTCCTAGAGTCGACGTGTAGGCGATCCTCGAAAACTTGTTTGACTCTGCCCTCGCCGCGCGCGACTGCGACTTCGTACAGATCCGCGATGGAAGACTCCCCCGCCGCTGTTGGAGTGCTCGGGAAAGCAATCCGCGCCAATTCCTCCTTCAAGTCATCGACCTGAGCAACAGGGCGACCGTCGCGGGCGATGGCGTCGTACGAGAACCCCGCTCCTGTGAACAGGATGACCTCACCCCTCGAGAGCTGGCGCCGAAATCTCTCGATGTACCGATTCTCCACCTGCATGTGGAGATCTTGCCGCACTACCTGAGCCACCGCTGCCGCAACGGCGCGCGCAGACGTCGATTGGGGACACCGCGGGCCTCACCGACGGGTCCGCGGGTCAAGTTCAGGGAAGACCGGCCGACTCCCCTTCTCTAGCAGGCCGGATGACGCCCCGCCAAGGCCCACGGGGCTCGGTCTGTCTTCTCGGGAGCTAGCGCTGCGACACGCCTCGTCCATCGCAAGTAGGGAACCGCGCGCGTTAGAGCCGTGCCGACTCGTCGATCGCTGCTTCGTAGAACGCGTCCGCCAGTGCGAGAACGACGCCGTTGATCCCGGGGCCGTCACTGAAGAAGTAGTCCGCCATGGTGTTGTGGGCGCCTTGGTTGTCGATGACTGCTTCGGTGACGGCGGATTGGAAGTCCTGGGATTCCAGGAACTGCTTCCTTGAGTTCACCTTGGTCTGCTTGACCAAGTCTGGGTAGGCCAGCAGCCGCTGGACCAACCCGTTGACGAACTCGCGGATCTGGGATTCGGTGAACGACTCGGCGCCGAACAGGTCGTTCATCTTGTCGATGACGACTTGCAGGGCGACGTACTTCGGTTCCTTCTTGGTGCCGGTGCCGGCGGCGCTGATGCCCTTGAGCTGACCGTCGCCAGTGAGCGAGATGTCGACCCGGGTGCTCTTGGTGTGCTTGACGCCGACCAGGACGACATCTGAGAGGTCGACCTCAGCGAACACGGTTGATTCGGAGATGACCCGCTCCAGCAGCCGCAGGTAGATGGAGAGCATCTCCAGGTAGGGGTCGCCGTAGTCGACGATCTGGCTCATGAAGTCGTAGAGCCGCACGTAGGTGGAGACGTCCTTGCGGAACAGGTCGAGCTCGTTGAGGGTGACCTTGTCGTCCTCCTCCAGGGCTCGGGCGTATCGGCGGGCGAAGTCGTGCTGGGCCGGGCTGATGGCCGCGGACAGCGCGTTGTTGCCCTTGCGGGTGACCCACAGCTCCGCGACCTTGCGGACGTCGTCCTCGGCGTAGATGCCGGCCTGGGCGAGCTTGGTCGCCAGGTGCACAACCACGTAAGGGTCGGTTTCGGTCTCCAAGGTGGCGTTCTTGAAGTACGGCTCGAACGCGGCCTTGATGTCCTCGGGCTCGTTGACGAAGTCGATGACGAACGTCTTGCGCTTCTGCTCCCCGCTGGCGGTGCGGTGGGTGCGGTTGAGCCGCGACAGCGTCTGCACCGCGGTCACTCCCGACAGCCTCTTGTCGACGTACATCGCCGAAAGCAGCGGCTGGTCAAACCCTGTCTGGAACTTGTTGGCGACCAGCATGATCTTGTAGGTGTCGCCCTTGAACGCCGCCGCGAGATCGGCCCCGGCGCCGGGGTTCATGTTGGCCTCGGTGAACTCGTCGTCCTTGTCCGGCGCCGGGCCCCAATCGGATGCCCAGACCTCGTCCTCGTTCATACGCACCCCACCGGAGAACGCGACCAGGGTCCGGTAGTTGTACGAGGCATCCGCGGCCGCGCGCTTGGCGATGTAGGCGTCGATCGCCCTCTTGTACTTCACCGCGGCCTTGCGGGAGTCGGTCACGACCATCGCCTTGGCCTTGCCCTCCAGCAGGTGGGCGACGTTGGTGTGGAAGTGCTCGACGATGATCCGCACCTTCTCGCTGATGTTGGTCGGGTGCAGCCGCACCCACCGCATCAGGCCCTTGCGTGCCGCACCCTCTTCGACCTCGCCCTCGCTCCCGGCGTTGCCGGCGATCTTCAAGGCGGTCTCGTACGCCTGGTAGCCCTTGAGGACGTCGAGGATGTAGCCCTCCTCGATCGCCTGCTTCATCGAGTACAGGTGGAACTCGCGCGGCTTGCCGTCGGACCCCTTGCGGCCGAACAGCTCGAGGGTCTTGTTCTTCGGGGTGGCGGTGAAGGCGAGGTAGGAAATGTTGGGCGACTCGGCCCGCTCGCTCATCTCCGCGGCCAGGATCGTCTCGACGTCGATCTCGCCTCCTTCTTCGATCTCCTTGACCTCCTCCGCGGTCAGGACCTGCTTCAGCTTGGAGGAGATCTGCCCGGACTGCGATGAGTGCGCCTCGTCCGCGATGACGGCGAACTTCTTGCCCTTCAGCCCGGCGTCGGCCCGGATCTCCTCCAACGCGTACGGGAACGTCTGCACCGTCACCGCGATGATCAGCTCGCCGTTCTTCAACGCCGTGGCGAGCAGGCTGGACTTCGACTTCGCGCCGGCCTTGCGGACGTCCTCGGGGCTGATGGTGGCCACGATCTTGTTGCCGTCAAGCTGACGGATGGCGTCCTGGAGCTGCCCGTCGAGCACGGTGCGGTCCACGACCACGATGACGGAGTCGAAGACCTTCTTGTTGTCCACGTGCAGCCGGGCCAGCCGGTGCGCGGTCCAGGCGATCGTGTTGGTCTTCCCCGAACCGGCTGAATGCTCGATGAGATACCGCTGCCCGACCCCCTCCTCGGCGACCGCGGACACGATGTCCGTTACCGCCTCCCACTGGTGGAACCGGGGGAACAGCATGCTGGTGCGGCGCACCGAGGTGCCGGTGGCGACGTCCCACTCCTCCTTGGTCTCCACGAGCATCAGCCGGCCGATGATGGTGAGCCAGGCGTCCTTCTCCCACACCTGCTCCCACAGGTACGCGGTCGCCGACCGTCCGTCCGCGCCGGGTGGGTTGCCGGCACCTGCGTCGTAGCCTGTGTTGAACGGGAGGAAGTGGGTCTTGTCGCCCTCCAACTTCGTGGTCATCGCCGCCAGGTCGTTGGAGACCGCAAAGTGCACCAGCGCCCGGTGTCCGAACGACAACAACGGCTCCGGTCGGCCGTTGGTCATCGGGTGGCGGTCCTTGCGGTACTGCTGGATCGCCTCGTCCAGCGACTGGGTGAAGTGCGTCTTCAACTCCACCGTCGCCACCGGGAGCCCGTTGACGAAGAACACCAGGTCGATGCTGCGCTGGTCGGCGGTGGAGAAGTGCACCTGCCGCATCACCCGCACCCGCATTGCCGCGTAGTGGACGTTCGTGGTCTCGTTCAGCGTGGTCTCAGGGCGGAACTGGGCCATCTTGAGACGGCCTCCGCCGATGTACTGCACCCCGCTACGCAGGATGTTCAGCGTCCCGCCGCCGTGCTCCAGCGGCTTGTCCAGCGCCGTCGTCAGCACATCGAGGAACTTCGCGGGCGAGCCGGCCGCCTTCAACGCCTTCTCGTACGCCGTCGGTTGAGTCGCCTCCAGCCACGCAAACAGGTCCTCCGGGAAGAGCGCCCGCTCGCGGTCGTAGCCCACGTCCTTGGCCGAGTACAGCCACCCGTGGGCCGCGAGGTGGTCGCAGATCTCAGTCTCGAACACGACCTCGTTATGGTCAGCCATCATGCCGCCGTCCGTACGTCGATCTGACCCGTCACTGCCGCCGTGATCAGCGCCGACCGACGCTCCTTCGACAGATCTATGAAAAGTTCGGTTTCCGCGAGTAGTGCGTCGATCTTTGCGGTTCGCTCATCCAGGTAGGCCGCGATACGGCGCTGTTCCTCCAGCGGCACAAGCGGGATCGGCGTCCGCGCGAGGGTACCGAGGTTTAGACGACGGAACGTCGCGCCCATGATCTGGTAGTCCCAGTGATCGGCTGTCTGACGCGAAAGCAATGACCAAACCACGAACTTTTTGTCGGCCACATCCGGCACCAGCGCTACGCGCACCGTGTCCTGCGTCAGGTTCGCCCCTGCCAGATCATCAGAAACGACAGCCACCTTCCCGTACGCGGGACCGATCGAGACGACGAGATCTCCGCCAGCCAAGACAGAACGGCGATACGCGCTCGCAATCTCGGGCGTCGTCGTTCGCAGAGCTTCCCTCTCGGGAGAAATTCCTTCGCCCGTGATGTCTGACGGACCGATGTAGGGAACACCACCCTCAACGGGCTCCCCTGCTTGCAGGATTCCGTACGTCATCGGACGCCGGCGATCAACGAGTCGCCGTAGGGGGATCTCTTCGTATCCCTCCAGTGCCTCTACGACAGTCGCCACTCTCCGTTCGCGGAGCAACAGGACGAGGCTCTGCTGCTCCTCGATGAGGTTGTCAATGCGGGCGGTCTCGCGGTCGAGGTAGTCGGCGATGGCTCGCTGCTCCGCCGCCGGGGGCAGGGAGACCTCGATCGTCTTCATCTCGTCCCAGTAGAGCCGCCACTGGGACGGCCGGATGCCGGTGGAACGCAGCGCGTACTGGTCGATGAGAGGACGTGAGCGGAGCAGCGAGTGCAGAAAGCGCCGGTCGTAGGCAGGGTCCGTCGGGCGGAGAACTTCATAGTCGGGGCTGACGATGCCCCGGTGCTCTGAGACACCAAGAGATCCCTGCCATGCCTTCATCCGGTTCACGACGAGGTCACCGGGCTGCACGAGCTGGTAGTTGCCCAGGTTTTCGGGAGTGCGGTTGAAGTTGTCTGTCCGGCTTTCCTTCGGAATCACGCCGTGATCCCGGTAGACGCTCAGCACCAGCGCGTCTTCATGGCCCCGGTCAGAGATCGGCTGGAACAACCACCCGAGCCGAGTCGACGTCCAGGCCTTGGGCGAGGCCGTCGTGCTCACTTCTCGACCTCCCGCAGCAGGTCGAGGATCTTGGCGACCTGCTTCTCTAGGTCGGCGTCGATCTCGGTAAGAGGACGGGGTGGGACGTACTTGTAGAAGTGGCGGGTGAAGGGGATCTCGTAGCCGGTCTTGGTCTTGGTCCAGTCGATCCAGGCGTCGGGGACGTGTGGCTTCACCTCGGTGTCGAAGTAGGCCTGGATGACCTCCATCTTGCCGGCCGCGCCAGCGGTGGAGCGGCCGTAGGTGAAGGGCACGTTCTCGGTGTCGCGCTTCTTGCTGTCGGCCTTGGGCTTGCCCTTGCGGTCGACGACCGGGTTGCCGTCCTCGTCGAGGAGGGGCCGTTCGACGGTAATGGTCCAGTAGCCGAACTCGTCGTTGGACAGGACCTTGGAGTAGTCGGGGTCGGCGTCGGTGAAGTCGTCGTACAGCCGGAGGACCTGGGCGCGGTCGGTGTCGCTGATCTCGCGGCCCTTGGAGCCGAGGTTCTTGCGCATCTTGGTCCAGAACGAGGTGCCGTCGATGAGCTGCACCAGACCCTTGCGGTCGGGGTGCTTGCTGTTGTCGAGGATCCAGATGTAGGTGGCGATCCCGGTGTTGAAGAACATGTTGGTCGGCAACGCGACGATGGCCTCGACGAGGTCGTTCTCCAGCAGCCACTGGCGGATGTTGGAGGGCCCGGATCCGGCGCCTCCGTTGAAGAGCGGGGAGCCATTCATGACGATGCCGACCCGGCCGCCGCCGTCTTCGGGGGCGCGCATCTTGTGGGCGAGGTGGAGCAGGAAGAGCATCTGGCCGTCGGAGGTGGCCGGCAGACCGGGGGCGAAGCGGCCGTAGGGGCCGGCTTCGTCGCGTTCCTTGGTGATGGCCTTGGCGTACTGCTTCCAGTCGACTCCGTAGGGCGGGTTGGACATGGAGAAATCGAAGCGGCGGCTGGTGAACGCGTCGTCGGTCAGGGTGTTGCCGAAGGTGATGTTGGTGGCGTCGTGGCCCTTGGCGAGCAGGTCGGACTTGCAGATCGCGTACGACTGCGGGTTGTACTCCTGGCCGTAGAGGGTGAGCCGCGCATCAGGGTTCTGGGCGAGCAGGTGCTCCTCTGCGAGCGAAAGCATCCCACCCGTACCGGCGGTGGGGTCGTAGAGAGTGCGGACGATGCCGGCTTCGGTCAGGTCGGCGTCCTTCTCCGCGAAGAGGAGGTCCACCAAGAGCTTGATCGCGTCGCGTGGTGTGTAGTGATCACCAGAGGTCTCGTTCGCGGCTTCGTTGAACTTGCGGATGATGTACTCGAAGGCGTCGCCCATGTCGGAGTTCGACACCTTCTCCGGGTGGAGGTCGACGGCGCCGAAGGACTTGACGATCTCGCGCAGAAGGCCTGCCTTCTCGAGGGCGAGGATTTCCTTCTTGAAGTCGAAGTACTCGAACACGTCGACGTCGGCGGAGAAGCGGTCGACGTAGTCGGTGAGGTTGTCCGCGAGCCCGTCGGCGTCGGCCAAGAGGTTGGCAAACCCGTAGTTCGAGGTGTTGTAGAAGGGTCGGCCGGTGGCCTTGGTGACCTCGACCTTGAGTCGGTTCGGGTTGTCGAACTTCGCAGCCAGCTCCCGCACGGTGCCGCGGTCGGGTTCGAGGATGCAGTCGAGGCGTCGCAGGATCGTGAATGGGAGGATCACGGTGCCGTACTGGTTGGGGCGGTACGGGCCGCGAAGCTGGTCGGCGATCGACCAGATGAAGCTGCCGAGCGTGCTCACCGGGCTGCCTCGCTACGGGTGTCGCTGAGTGTCTGGTGATGTTTCTCTGACCGCGTTGCGCTGACGTGTCCCCGAATCGGCATGGGTTCATCTTGGCCCATGCCCCGCGGTGCTGGCAGGTGAAGCCGAGACGGAGCCGGACAGGCGACGACGTCTCACCTCCTTCTGATCGCCTGCCCCGCTCGCTCGTGACTTCACGAGGCTGCGTGCTCTGTTGAGTTGCCAAGATGCCTGCCGACTCGGGATCTGACTGCTACGCATGCCCGGCGGCGAGCATCACCGTCCGTCGCGTGGTCTGAAGCGCAGTCCCTGCCGCCAAGACCCGGGCGCACGCGTTGAGGGGTCGGAGAACCAATGGTTCTCCGACCCCTCGTGTCTAGCTCACGACGCCTCGGCGATCACCCGCATCGCCCACGCGTACTCGGTGGGCATCGCGTCGGGGATCGACTTGGCGCGTTGGCAGATCAGGCAGTGCGTCGGCGGCACGTGCGGGGCCACGTGCAGCAGGGACGCCTCCCACGCGGCCATCCGGTCGAGGAGGTCAGCCCCCTCGTGGACACCGGTGAGGATCGCTGTCTCGGTGGCTTCGAGCAGCTCCAAGAGCTCCTCGCATCCGGGCAGCTTGCCCCCGAGCGTGCCGTGGGCGGTGACCATCGCGCACTGCCGGATGATCTCCACCCAGTTGCGGATCAGGACCACCTCCGCGGCGAACGACCGGACGGCGCCCCTGACGGGGCCGGTGTTGGTCACGCCCGTGAGGACGAGCTGTGACGGCTGGTCTTCATCATGTGGCTCCAGCTGGCTCACCGCAGCATCGGGACCCATTGCCCCGACGTCTGCGGGGGTCTGAATCGCTTGTGACCCGACCTCACCAGTCAGCGCTAGATCTCGCCTGCCAAGGCGCGAGCGGCTCCTCCCGGTGATCGGCCCGCTGCAGGACGGTTTGCAGCGGTTGGCGCGATGCCGCTCGGTCGGGACCGTCCGCCGCGTGACCAACTCGCAGAACACTCAGAACGTCCCTACCACCCAGGCCGCGAACGCCTGGCACAGCCGGGCGGCCGGTGACCTCTGCACCTGGGCCGATGGCTACAGCCCGAGCAGCGAGCGCGCAGCGGCCGTCTGGAAGGCGCACCGCGCCGAGCTCGAACCCCGGATCTCAGCCGCCCCCGCAGCAGGAGTCACCGAAGCACGACGCATCGCCAGCGCCGTCCTCGAGCTGCTGGCGTGGGCCATGCCGCTGGTCAACGACTTGGACCAAGCCCTGTCGGAGGACTCGCTCCAGCGGTTCCTCCGAGCGAACCCCACCGGTCTGGGTGACGGTGCCCTCGGCAACGTCCGCGGGCGGGTACGGCGCGTCCTGAAGGCGCGTGCTGGGCTGGACGCCGCGTCCACCGCTGACGAGGCAACGACCGCTCTTCGAGCGTCCGAAACCGAGGATTCCCAGTCGAGCAGCTCGAAGGAGCAGGCACCGACCGACGCCTCCTCACAGGGCTACAGCGAGGAGATCTGGTCCCTGCTGGTGGCAGCCGCCCAGGACGACGCCCTCCTCGCTCGAGCCCTCAACAAGCCGGACGACATGAGCGCCTCCGCGTGGGCGCACGCGCGAGCCGCCGCCATTCAACTGGGTGTCAACCTGACGAAGGCACAGGTAGCGCGCACGCAGCACGTGCGCGCACTGAGCCACCCGATGCGGGGTTCGCTGTCCGAGGTGCTCCGCGACCTCGGCGCAACTCGTCGTACCGCTACGGAAGCGGCGTCGCTGTTGCCGACGGTCGGTGACGCGGTATGCCGCGAGATCTTGCGCGAAGGAGCGGGACCCGCAGCCGAACCTCACAGTGAAACCGGCCTCCTCGGCGACTGCACCACGGCGTCACCCGAGCACCGTGACGGCCGCCTCGACGCCACGACAGAGGACGAGGCACCCGCCCACCCCGCACCCGGAGGCTCGTTCACCGTGTCCACCATCCCGCACTACGCGTCACCTCAGAGCACCCAGGCTGAGACCGCCAGCCAGCCACCCGCCCCGGCGCGCCGCCGCCGGAAGCCCTCGGCCCGCCAGATGCGCTTGGCCCTCGCCGCGGCCAACGCCGAGCGTGAGACCAGGACGGACTCCATGCCGGATTCCATGCGGACCTACATCCGCGAGGTCTACATCCCTCTCGAGGCGGCCGTCCGCCCGCACTGGGACGAGCTCAAGGGTGCCGTCGAGGCCACGTTGGCTGCCTCGTCGGTGCGTGGGGAAGACAGCATGCGCAAGCACGTGACCCACCTGGCCTACTTCTTCCACTGGGCACGCACCGTCGCGCTCCCGCTGGAGTCCTCGACCCTCACCCGCACGAACGTCGGCCGTTACGACAGCGAAGTGTTGGTGGACGCTGGCGGTTCGACGCGCCAGACCCGGCGTTCCCGCTTGATGGCGATGGCTGACCAGATCCACCCCGACGATGCACCGGTCAAGGGCCCGCCGCTGGCTCACCGCAGCGTCGCCGCGCCGTACAGCCTGTCGGAGATGGCGGTCATCCGACGGGTGGCACAGGTGCAGCCCACGAGGCAGCTGGTGCGGCAGTTGTGCTTGCTGGTCGGCCTCGGCGCAGGCGCAGGCATCGACTCCACCGACATCAAGCGCTTGCGGGACAGCGATGTGACAGACCACGGCCCGGACAAGGGCATCGAGGTCCACGTCACCAACCTCCGCCGCAGCAAGGACAACACCGAGAAGCGCACTCACCGCACCGTGTGGGTCCTGCGCGAGTACGAGGACATGGTCCGCATCGGACTCGAGGGAGCCAGACGAGGACATCTCCTGCTCGGCCGGGACGCGGAACGCGCCAACGTGGCCGCCAGCGTCTTTGCCCGTGCCGTGCTGAGCAAGGAGGTGCCGGAGCTCGCGCAGGCGCGTCTCCGTTCCACGTGGCTGGCCACGCACCTGCAGCGCACCACTCCCCTCAACGTCCTGCTGCAGGCAGCCGGCCTGACGACAGCCCGGACCCTCGTCGAGCTCCTGGAACACCTGCCGAAGGGCGCGGACGCAGCGGCTCTCCGCTGACGGCTGGCCCGGTGGGTGCGGCGATTGGCATCCGCATCACCGGTCCTCACGGTCCCGGTCGTCCTTCAACCAAGACGACAGGAATCGCACCCGTGTCCAGCACGACCCCCAGCCCCGACTCGAACCTCGCAGAGGGAATTCACCCCGACCTCGCGCCGCTCATCGCGACGCACGACACCGAGGAGGCCAAGATCTCCGGCACGATCTCCGCCAAGGTTCGTCTCCACCCCAACCTGCTTGCCCAGCTCGACGCGGCCTTCCTCCGCCACCACTGGCTCGTGGAGTCCACCGGCGTCGGTGAGCTCCTGGACCGCCACTGCCGCAGCTCGAACCGCGGCCGCAAGAAGCAGGGACTGGACGGTGCCCTCTACTACGCCCTCCAGCTGACCGCGGTCTTCACCACCGGGCAGGCAACGGTCGAGCAGATGTACGTCATCGCGCACTCCCTCCCCCTCGACACCCGGGTGAAGTTCGGGATCGTGGTCTACGAGAACAAGAAGAAGGTCCGCGAGCTCACCCGCAAGCAGCTTTACACGATGACCGAAGGTCTCGGGAAGAACCTGTCCTACACCACCGACTGTCTCACCAACGCGGAGCGAAGCCTCCCCGACGAGGACCAGAAAGCGCTCCTTCGCGAGCGGCAGGCCGAGCGGCACGCGGTAGTGAACGCCATCGTCACTCGGTTGTTGACGGGGACGCATCTCATCGACGTCGAGCACGGTACATACGCCATCGACGACACCAGCATCTGGGCATGGTCCAAGGCCCCCGGTGGCACTAGACACCAGGAAGGCGGCCAGGACCGCCCGCTCGCCGATGAAGACAACACCCAGACGCCCCCGCACGACGCCTCCGCCCATGAACCGAACGCCCAGGCGGCACCGGTCCTCACCGCGGCCGAGGAAGAGGCCGCGCGACGCAACCCGGCATCCTGGCTCTGCCCCGACGCCGCATGGGGCGGGAAGACCGCCAAGAGCGGGGCCCAGGTCGGGATCTACGGCTACAAGGCCCACGTCATCGTGAACACCAACGACCCCGCCCGCAAGGCCCCGCTGCCCGTCCTGATTCAGGCGCTCGAGCTCACCCCCGCGAACGCCGACATCGTCGACGTGTCTCTGCGACTGGTGGACCAGATCCGGGAGCGGGCACCCTTCGTCCGTCTTGTCGGTGACCGTCACTACGGCTACAAGCGGTACGACCGGTGGGCCATGGAGCTCTGGCGGCGCCGGGTCCACCAGGTCCTCGACCTGCGCGTCGACAAGCCCGGCGCCATGGACCAGTACGGCTCGAAGGTGATCGACGGCCGCCCGCACTGCCCCGGCATGGCGCCCCACCTCGAGGCGTTGACTCCCTCAGACGACCCCACGGAGCAGGTTGAGTTCCGGAACCAGGTCGCCTACCGGGAGAAGTTCGCCCTACGTATGGTCAAGGGTCCCCTGGCATCGCCCACGAAGACGGCCGCGGGTGAGGACGACCCCAAGGTGGGTGTCACCCGCTGGCAGTGCCCTGCGGTCGCCGGCACCGTGGGCTGCCCCCTGCGTCAGGGCACCGTCGCCTTGGCGCGACAGGTCGGAACTCCCGTGGTTCCCAACCCTCCCCAGGCTGAGGCCGGGGAGCAGCTGCCTGCCTGCTGCACCCAGCAGACGATCCAGATCGAGGCCGGTACCCCGATGAAGTACCTGCAGGAGGACTACTGGGGCAGCGAGCAGTGGGAGCTCGCCTACGCCCTGCGCTCGGCCGTCGAGGCCGTCTTCGGCAACATCAAGAACCGCGGCACCGAGGACGTCCGACGGGGGTTCGTCCAGGTCGTCGGACTGCCGCTCGTGACGCTTGCCGTCGTTGCAGCAGCCGCCTGCTACAACATCCGCATCCTGGAGAAGCACGGCCGCGAGTCAGGCGAGCAGTTCAACAGTCCGCTGATGAACCATCCCCTCGAGGGAGAGATCATCGAGAGCCTCGTGCTCCGCGGTGACGACGTCTTCGAGCACCTCGAGCGAACCGCCGCATGAGAACACCCGCTTGAAGAGCCAAGCAGGGCCCCCACCACGAACGTGGTGGGGGCCCTGCTGTAGCTAGAGGGGGCTGGTGAGGGCCTCCCGAACCGTCTCCCATTTCGGGAAACTGTTCGGGCCCATTTCGGGAAAGCCCTCTCAGTGGAGCTGCGGGGAATCGAACCCCGGTCCTCGAGCGTCGATCCAGGTCTTCTCCGGGTGCAGTCAGTGAGATCGCTTTTCTCGGCCCCGGCGCTCGCACAGACACGTCGCCGACAGGCCCAGTCAGGATTGAGTCCCGGTCACCCCTCCTGACAGAGAGTGACCAGCAAGTCTCCTAGATGAGGCCTGGATCCGGGACGGAGACGGGTGCCCGGTCAGACCCTTCGATCACTGCTCAGGCAGCGAGAGCGAAGTCGTTGCGATTGGTGTTGGCAACTATGGTTTTCCAGCGGTCGTTTACGAGATGACGCTGGCTTCTCGACCCGCTTCCCCTGGAACTAACGTCCCAAGTCGAAACCGATCAGCCCCTCTTGTGTTGTCAAGCAGGCCCGAGCCCGCGGGCCCAGCCTACTGGTCACAACCGACAGCGTGCGAACGCTATTCCGCCCGGCGGCCCTCGGCGTCGCCGGAGGCGTCGGCGAAGGCGTCCGTGGAGGCGTCCGTGTGCCCGTCCGGACGCGGCTTGCCGGACTCCTCCGGCGACGCTGCCGAGTCCGCGGCGGTGTCCTGGTGCGGGTCGGGCGCGGCGTGTAGGCGCACCCGCGTGATGCGGTGGCCGTCGACCTCGACGACCTCCAGCGGGCGGCCGTCGACGAGGACGGAGTCGCCCACCTCGCTCATCCGCGCCAGGCGGTGCAGCAGGTAGCCGGCGACCGTCTCGTAGGGCCCGTCCTCGAGCTCGAGCCCGGTCCGCTCGCGGAACTCCTCGATCGTCATGCCCGCGTCGAGGGTGGCCGGGTCGGCGGACGCGGCGATGGCGGCGTCGGTGTCGTACTCGTCGTGGATCTCCCCGACGAGCTCCTCCATGAGGTCCTCGAGGGTGACGATGCCGTCGGTGCCGCCGTACTCGTCGACGACCAGGGCGATGTGCGCGCCGAGGTTGCGGAGCTGGTCGATGGAGGGCAGCACCCGGTTGGTGCGCGGCAGCACCGGCAGCTCGCGCGCGATGTCGGCCACCTTGGTGGAGCGGTCGTCGGCGCGGCCGAGCACGTCGCGCAGGTGGAGGTAGCCCAGCACCTCGTCGAACGACGTGCCGGTCACCGGGTAGCGGGTGTAGGGCTGGCCGACGATCACGGCCACCGCCTCGGCGAGGGTGAGGTCGCCGGCGAGGAAGACGACGTCGCCGCGCGGCTTCATCACCTCGCTGAGCGAGCGGTCGCCCGCCTCGAAGACATCGTGGACGAGGCGGCGTTCGCCCTCGGGGATGTCCTCGTGGCCGGAGATCATCATCCGCAGCTCCTCCTCGTCGACCTCGTCGCCGGCCGCGTCGGGGTTGCCGCCGAGGAGCCGGACGAGGAGGTTGGTGGAGAGCGAGAGCAGCCAGATGACCGGGGTCATCACGGTCGCGAACCGGCCCAGCGGCGGCGCGAACAGCTTGGCCACCCCCACCGAGCGCTGCAGCGCGAGGCGCTTGGGCACCAGCTCGCCCAGCACCAGGGAGAGGTAGGACACCACCAGCGTGGTGACCACCAGCGACACCGTGTCGGGCGCCGGGGCGCCGAGGCTCTCGAAGGCCGGCGCGAACGACGGCGCCAGCGTCGAGGCGCCGAAGGCGGCGGAGAAGAACCCCGCCACGGTCACGCCGATCTGCACCGCCGACAGGAACCGGTTGGGGTCACGGGCCAGGGAGGCGACGGCGTGCCCGCGGCCGCCCTGCGTCTCCAGGCGCTCGACCTGCCCGGAGCGCAGGGACACCAGCGCGATCTCGGTGGCCGCGAAGACACCCCCCACCAGGATGAAGGCGAGGACGAGCAGGACATCGATCCAGGTGCCGGGTTCCACGGCCACAACCTACCGAGCCGCCCGTGACGCTGCAGAGCCCGTGGCGCCTCGTACGACGTCCGCGCCCGCCTCGGCTACGGCGACCCGCCCAGGATGGCAGCGCCGACGGCCGCGACGGGGTGGCCGGACGGCACGAGGGTGAGCCGGTCGGCGAGGCCGAGCGAGGCGAGGAACGGCGACCCCTCCCCCAGCACGTGCAGCTGACGGACCACCTGCTCGCGCAGCGGCTCCCCCAGCTCGGCCACGCCGCCGCCCAGCACGATCCGCTCGGGGTCGATCGTCAGGCCCAGGATGCGCACGGCGCTCGCCACGCCCCGACAGAAGCGGTCGCGTACGGCCACGGCCGCTGGGTCGCCCGCGGCCGCCGCCGTGAAGACCGCCGTGGCCGGCGAGCCGTCGGGCGTCGGCCAGGCGCGGGCGAGCGCACGACCGGACGCGATGGTCTCCAGGCAGCCGGTCTGGCCGCAGCCGCACCGGGCACCGGCGGGATCGACCGGCAGGTGGCCGACCTCGCCCGCCGCCGCCTGCGCGCCGCGACGCAGCCGGCCGTCGATCACCACGCCCGCCGCGAGCCCGGTGCCGACGCTGAGGTAGACGACGTCGTCGACCCCTGCGAGCGCGCCCGCGGCCAGGGCGGCCGCGTTGACGTCGTTCTCGACGGCCACCTCCACCCCGAGCCGGGCGGCGAGCAGGTCCCGCAGCGGCAGGTCGGCGCCGTCGACGCCGAGGTTGACCGCGTGCCGCACCACCCCTCGCTCGGCGTCCACCAGGCCGGGTACGCCGACCCCGACGCGGCCGGGCGGCCCACCGACCTCGCGCGCGAGGGCGTCGTACACCTCCGCGGCGGTCGCGACCACGCCGTCGGCTCCGGGCCGCGTGGGCTCCCGGGCCTCGGCGAGGATCGATCCGTCCTCGGCGAGCACCACGCCATGCGTCTTGGTGCCGCCGACGTCGAGGCCAACGGCGCGGGTCGCCGCCGCGCCCACGTCCGTGCCCGCCCGCGTGCTCACCGTGTCCACCCGGTCCTCCCGGCGCCCGCCTCGCGGCGCCGTCTCGTGGACGGTGCGGGGGCGCGAGCGGTCACCTCGCGTAGGTCAGCGCACCCGGCCCGCGCCCGTCAAGACGACACGGGGTCAGGACGCGCCGACTCGACGGGCTGGGCGCGTCAGGACGCGCCGACTCGACCTTCTTGCCCTGCCTGCCTGCCCAGCCCTGCCCGCCCAGCCCTGCCCGCCCAGCCCTGCCCGCCCAGCCCCGCCGGTCCCCGCCGCTCAGAGGACCAGCTCGGGCTGCAGCCGCTCGGGGGTCCACACCCGCTGGCGGTGGGCGGCCCACGCCGTCGCCGCCATGGCGACCAGGCCGACCCCGGCCAGCACCGCGAGGTCGCGCGCGAGGAGGGAGTCCTCGCCGCCGTAGAGGGTCTGGCGCAGGCCGTTGACGGCGTAGGTCATCGGCAGCAGCCAGTGCAGCGAGCGCAGCGGCTCGGGGATCGTCTCCCACGGGAAGGTGCCGCCGGCCGTGACGAGCTGGACCAGCATCAGCACCAACCCGGCGAACTCGCCGACGGTGCCGAACCACGCGTTGAGCGCCTGGATGATCGCCACGAACGCAATGGACGCCACCAGCAGCAGCGCGATCGTGCCGAGCAGCTCGTCGGGCACGATGCGCAGGCCGAAGCGGACGACGAGCAGCATCACCGCGACCTGGAAGATCCCGACGGTCACCGGTGGGAGCAGCCCGCCGAGCGCGGTGCGCAGGGGGGGACCGTTGGCGGCGAGGGCGCGGGCCGACAGCGGCCGCACGAGCAGGAACAGGACGTAGGCGCCGATCCAGAGCCCGAGGGACATGAAGAACGGTGCGAGCCCGGCGCCGTACGACCCCGCCTGGGCCAGCGTGTCGTCGTCCAGCGCGACGGGATCGGCGATCGTGCGCGCCGTGTCGCGGCCGGTCGCCTGGTCGAGGTCGGGCACCTTCTTCAGCCCGCGGCGCAGGCCGTCCTTGAGCCGGGTCGTGCCCGACCCCAGCCGCTGGGCGCCCTGGCGGAGCGTGGTGCTCGACTTCGCCAGCCGGTTGGCGCCGGCCGAGACCTGGCCGGTCCCGGAGGAGAGGGTCGAGGCGCCGCTCGCCAGCGTGCGCGAGCCGGCCGCGAGCCGCGTGCTGCCGGAGGCGACGCGGTCGCCGCCGGCGGCCGCGGTGGCCACACCGCGCGCGAGGGCCGGCGCAGCGCCGGCGAGCCTGCCGGCGCCGGCTGCCACCTGCTTGGCGCCCGAGCTCAGCCGCCCGAGCTTGCCCGCCGCGCCCTCGGCGGTGCGTACGGCGTCGTCGACACCGGCTCGCGCGACGTCGAGGACCCGCGTCAGCCGGGCCGCCTCGGCGGGCGTCAGCCGCCCCTGCCGCACGAGCTGCCGCACGATCGCCGTCACGTCGCCGCGGGCCACGGCGAGCTGGCGGGCGATCGCGCGGGCCGCGCCGGCGGCGTCCCGGCCGATGGCAGCCACCTTCGCGTTGCCGGCGGCCACCTCCCGGGCACCGGCGGCGAGCCGCTGGGTGTCGGCGGGCAGCGCGGACGTGCGCTGGCGCAGGGTGCGCAGCCCGCCCGCCAGCTGCGTGGCACCGCTCGCGAGCTGGGCGCTGCCCCGCGCCCCCTGGCTCGCCCCGGAGGCGAGCCGATTGGCACCGCGCGCCGTCCGGGCGGCTCCGGACGCGAGCCGGCCGGTGCCGCTGACGAGCCGGTCGGTGCCCTTGCCGAGCCGCTTGGTGCCGGCCACCAGCTTGCGCGCGCCCTTGAGTCCCTTCTGCAGGTCGACGTGCACCTCGTCGAGACCGCGGATGAACGTGCTCGCCGAGGTGACGCCGACCTCCCGGGCGATCTCGTTGCGCACGTCGCCGACGACCGTCTTGGCCAAGGTGGTGGCCATGTAGTTGTTGGCGTCGTTGGTCACCAGGCGCAGGCTCGCCCGGTGGGGCTCGTAGCGGGCCACGGAGGTCAGGTCCTCGGAGAAGTCGCTGCCGACGTAGAGCGCGGCGTCGTAGCGGCCCGACCGCACCCCCTCGTCCGCCTCCTTCGCGCTCGTCTCGACCCAGCCGAACCCGCCGTCGCCGTCGACGAGGCGCTCGGCGATCCGGTGGCCGTAGTTGACCTCCTCCGAGCTGCCGGTGACCGGGTCGGTCAGGGTGGCGCCCTGGTCCTCCACCACCAGCGCGGCGGGCACCCGGTCGAGCGAGCCGTAGGGGTCCTTGTTGGCGAAGACGTAGAGGCCGGCGTAGAGCGTGGGGATCACGATGAGGGCGAGGACGGCCAGCTTGGGGAGCGTGCCGGCGCTGATGCGCCGCAGCTCGGTGATGGCCAGACGGAGAGCGATCACCGGCCTTCGTTCCTCTCCTGCGGTGGGGGTGGTGGCTCACCCGGATCGGGCGGTGGGGTGCCCTCAAGCACGCGTGTCTCGGTCGGGTCGTCGGAGACCACCGTGCGGGTGTCGCCCAGCTCGCCGGCGGTGCCGGCCGACGGCATCAGGCGCAGCGCCTCGACGGGCGTGATCCGGTGGGCGTGGCCCCCGCGCGCCGGGGGGAGGTCGGCGCCGAGGTCGCGCGCGGACGACCTGGTGCACTGCACGAGCACGCCGTAGCCCAGCGCGGCGTAGGACGTCGCGAGGTGCCACCATCCGTACGCCTCGCCGCCGTGCCGGTCGGGCAGCGTCATCACCAGGAACCGGACGTCGGGACGCTCCGCCGCGAGCCCGGTGAGCAACGCCGTGCGGACGACCCCCTCGACGGCGTCGACCCGGTGGTCCTCGAACCCCTCGAGCGCGTGCTGCTCCAGCCACGTGTGCACCGCACCGGGCGTGGAGTCGTGACCGGCCAGGGCGAGGTCCTCGGCGGCGACGGTCTCGACGGGCATCACGTCGTCGGGCTCGGAGACGCCGGGCAGGTCGACCACGGCAGTGACCCGCCGCAGCTGTGCCATGTCGTCGCTCACGGTGCCGTCGTCGGCGACCAGCCGGACGGAGCCGCCGGTGGGCGCGAGGCGGCCGGTGGTGGCCAGCGCGAGCGCGGAGTGGCCCTGCCCCGGCTCGCCGGCCACGAGGACGCACTCGCCGGTGCTGAGGGCGAGGTGGTCGATCTCGAGCAGGCGGTCCCGGCGGCCCATCACGTGCACCTGGTCGAGCTCGACGCGCATCGTCTGCCCGGGGTGATCAGCCCTGCGGTGGGAGTGGGGCTGGGGATGGGTGGGGGGTCGGGTCTGGGGTGGCACGCCTCGGTCCGGGTCGGGAGAGGCCAGGTCGTCGGAGCTGCTCACGGTCGCTTCAGTGCGGGGATGAAGGTCGCGATGACGAGCAGCACCCACGTGGTGAGGATGTAGGGCCAGGTGAAGTGCGGGCCGCCGTAGGCGTCGGTCATCGCGACCGTGACGACCGCGGTGATCGCGGCGCCCACGGCGGCGTAGATCCAGGACCCGACGGTGCTGCGCAGGAACACCACCGACAGCGCGATGGCGGTCAGCACGCCGGAGTAGCCGGCGAGACCCTCCACGATCGTCTCCGCGCTCTCCCCCATCGCGAGCGCGCACAGGGTGCCGATGACGCTGCCCATCGCCGCGGCCAGTCCCACCTTCCACGACGCGACGAACAGCCCGACCAGGATCAGCGCCCCCGACCACACGTTGTTGATGAGCACCACCTCCGACACGTTGGTCAGCAGCGAGCGCAGCAGCGAGCCGGCCGACTCGTCGAAGGCGTGGTGCGACGACGACTCGACGTGCAGGCTCGTCGTGAGGACGTAGATGACGCCGGTCACCGAGCAGAACGGCGCCGTGGTCGACGGCAGGCCGAAGCGCGACAGGGCGGGCGTCGCGAAGAGCCAGTTGAAGAACCAGGTGACCGGGCCGCAGACGAGGGCGCCGACGACGGTGAGCACATAGGTCCAGACCTTGCCGCCGCCGAGCTCGACGAAGAGGGCAGCGCCCACCAGGGTGCCGTTGAAGCCCGCCATGCCCATCGTGATGTCGTCGGTCTTCACCCGCATGAGCACGCCGGCGAGCGTCGAGCAGATCGCCCCGATCAGGGCGAGCAGGGCCATCTGCCAGTCGGCCACCACGAACGCGGCGAGGATCAGCAGGCCGGTCCAGGTGTTGCTCTGGAAGAAGATCTCCGAGACCCCGCGCGGCACGACCTCCCAGGTGAGCCACGTGCTGGGCGCCGCCGTGGCGGCCGTTCGCGATGTTGTCATCTCAGCTCCCTTGTCCGTGGTGGTCGTACGTCGGGTGGAGCGGGTCGCCCGGGCGCGCTCTGCGCGTCGGGAGTGGGTCAGGTCTTGCGGATGGTCGGGGCGGTGCCGCCTGTCAGCAGTCGCCGCACGGACTGCCAGGCGAGCGTCATCGCGGCGCCGACCGACCGGGTGTCGTCGCCGAGGAGGCGCACCCAGACGCCCGCGTCATCGGGGAGGGCGCTGACCCCGAAGATCACCCCACCCGTGGTCGACGGGGCCAGCGCGCTGTGGAGCAGCTCGGTGACCTCGGCCACCGAAGCCTGCGAGGTGAGGACGTAGAGCATGGACAGGACGTCGTGGTCGTCGAGGACGGCGAGGTCCCCTGTCGCTCCGTCCGCGGGCGTGAGGCGCACCCGGTCGAGTGCCACGACCGTCCCGTCGGGCCGGCAGACCTCGAAGTCGGCGGCGAGCGCCGAGTAGAGGTGACGCTCGTCGTGGTGGGCGAGCCGCCCGGCCACGAGAGTCTCGCCCACGACGACGCTCGCCGACGGCGGCAGCGTGAGCCGGGTGCGCTGGTAGAGCCGGGCCTCGGCGAACAGGATCACCGGGTCGGGCAGGTACTCCAGGAAGGCGTCCTCGCCCACCGAGATGTTGACCTGCGCGACCGCGTAGTCGTGGTGCATGCGCAGCACCTTGGTCCAGGCCGAGGTCGTCACGTGCGCGGACGTGCCCGGCCCGAAGACGAGGTCGGTGCGCAGCCGATCGCCCTGCATGACGCCGGCGCCGGTCGACATCAGGTAGGTGTAGGGCATGTCCGGGCGCGCCGGGTCGTAGTAGAGCGGGCGCATGATCTGCAGCGGCGCCTTCTGGTAGTGCTGCACGAGCTCGGTCCCTCGCGGTGTGCGCCCGAACTCCAGCTCCAGCAGGCCGACCTTGCCGGGGCTGCCGGGGGGCAGGGTGTCGATCGGTCCGGCGTAGCGCTCGATGATGTCGGGCACGCGGTCGGGCTCGTAGTAGGCCGGGTCGAGGCGCGGCCCGCCGTAGCGCGTCGTCGGCACTGGGACGGTGCTGGAGGGGACCGGGTCCCGCTCGCGCAGGAGCGAGGTGGTCATCGCGAGGACGCCACCGGACGCCTGTCCCAGGCGGCGAGGATCAGGTCCTGGAGCGCGTCGACCCCCTCGCCGGTCAGGGAGTTGGTGAGGACGACCGGCTTGCCGTCGCGGACCCGGTGGGCGTCGGACTCCATGATCGACAGGTCGGTCCGCACGTACTGGGCGATGTCGATCTTGTTGATGACCAGGATGTCGGAGTCGGTGATCCCGGGGCCGCGCTTGCGGGGCATCTTCTCGCCCTCCGAGGTGTCGAGGACGAAGACGAAGACGTCCGCCAGCGACGGCGAGAAGGTCAGCGTCAGGTTGTCGCCGCCGGACTCGTAGATGAGCGTGTCGACATCGGGGTGGCGCTCGAGCATCTCGGCGCCCGCGGCCAGGTTCATCGTCGGGTCGTCGCGGACCGCGGTGTGGGGACAGGCCCCGGTCTCGACGCCCACCACCCGGTCGGGATCGAGCACCCCGGCGAGCTCGCGCCGCACGTGGTGGGCGTCCTCCTGCGTGTAGATGTCGTTGGTGATGACCGCGGGCTGCCGGCCCGCGGCCAGGAGCCGGGGCACGAGCGCCTCCGCCAGGGCCGTCTTGCCCGAGCCCACCGGGCCGCCGATGCCGATCCGCAACACGTTCTCGCTCATACGTCCGCCTTGTTTGTCGTCGTGGTTGTCGTCGTGGTTGTCGTCGTGGTTGTCGTCGTGGTTGTCGTCGTGGTTGTCGTCGTCGTGCCGGCCGAGGAGGGTCCTCAGCTGGCGAACAGTCGTGCGTCGGAGTGCTCGTGCCGCGCAGACATCACGTCGGTCATCGGCGCACATCCGCCCATGTCCGCGAGGTCCCGATCGATCGCCTCGGCACACACCTGCTCGATGACCGGTCCCAGGGCGTGCAGCACCACCTGCAGGTGCTTGTACTCGGTGAGCCCGAGCCGCAGGGCCGCCCCGAGGAAGCTCACCGCGAAGGCGGAGAGGTCGGACGCGACGGCCTGGGCCGCCGGCACGCCCGCGGCGGCGTAGGCCACCGCGGTCGCGACCGGCTGGCACCCCGGTGTCTCCTTGGCCGCGAGGGCGCGCTGCCACTCCTCCAGCAGCGGCCCGCCGATCGCGGCGACCGCCACGTCGGTGACCTGGTGGCCACTGCGCACCGTCACCCGTCGGAGCTCGGCGTTGAGCTTGGCTGCGAACAGCAGCCGGTCGACGTGGCGTACGCGGGCCCAGTCGCCCTGCGCGACCGCCTCGTGGGCCCGGGCGAGCGCGGTGGCGTCGCCCGGGCCCACGGAGTGGAGGAGCAAGCCTCGCAACAGTCCCTCGAGACCGTCCTGGTCGACCGCGCGGGCCTGGCTGAAGCCCTCCAGCCCGTGCGACATCGTGTAGAAGCCGCTGGGGAAGGCGGAGTCCGAGAGCTGCAGGCTCACCAGCAGCTCCGGGACCGCGGTCGTCGAGGTCATCTCGTCCTCACGCCAGGAAGAAGAGCTGGTTGAGCGGCAGGGACTCCGCCGGGTCGATGTGGGCCGGCTTGCCGTCGAAGGTGACCTTGTAGGTCTCGGGGTCCACCTCGACGAGCGGGGTGCGGTCGTTGCGCACCATGTGCTCCTTGCCGATCCCCCGGCAGCGCCGCACCGGCAGCACCTGGCTCTCCAGCCCGAGCTGCTCGGGGACACCGAGGTCGATCGCGGCCTGGGACATGAAGGTCACCCGGGTCTTCTGCCGGGCCCTGCCGTAGGCGCCGAACATCGGCCGGTAGTACACCGGCTGCGGCGTCGGCAGGGACGCGTTGGGATCTCCCATCTGCGCCCAGCTGGTCAGCCCGCCCTTGATGACCATCCGCGGCTTGACCCCGAACGAGTCCACCGGCCAGATCACGATGTCGGCGAGCTTGCCGTCCTCGAGCGATCCGATGTGGTCCGAGACCCCTTGGGTGATCGCGGGGTTGATGGTCACCTTGGCCAGGTAGCGCAGCACCCGGAAGTTGTCGTTGCCCTCGGCGTCCTCGGGCAGCGCCCCGCGCTGGTCCTTGTTGTGATGGGCGGTCTGGAAGGCCCGCGTCACCGACTCGCCGATGCGTCCCATCGCCTGGGAGTCCGAGGAGAACATCGACAGCACGCCCTCGTCGTGGAGCACCGTCTCGGCCGAGATCGTCTCCGCGCGCACCCGCGAGTCAGCGAAGGCGACGTCCTCGGGGATGTCGTGGGAGAGGTGGTGGCAGACCATCACCATGTCGAGCAGCTCGTCGACGGAGTTGACCGTGTAGGGCAGGGTCGGGTTGGTCGAGGAGGGCAGCACGTTGGGCAGGCTCGCGACCTTCATGATGTCCGGCGCGTGACCGCCGCCGGCCCCCTCGGTGTGGTAGGTGTGGATGGTGCGGCCGTTGATCGCGGAGATGGTGTCCTCCACGAATCCGGACTCGTTGAGGCTGTCGGTGTGGATCGAGATCTGGACGTCGAACTCGTCGGCCACCCGCAGCGCGCTGTCGATCGCCGCGGGGGTCGTCCCGTAGTCCTCGTGCACCTTCAACGACGAGGCCCCGGCCTTGATCTGCTCGACCAGGGCCTCCCTCATGGAGCCGTTGCCCTTGCCGTGGAAGCCCATGTTGACCCCCACGTCCTCGGCGGCCTGGATCATCCGGTGGAGGTTCCAGACACCCGGAGTCGTGGTGACGCCGTTGGTCCCGTCCGTGGGTCCGGTGCCACCGCCGAAGAGCGTGGTGATCCCGTTCGACAGGGCTGCCTCCGCCTGCTGCGGCGAGATGTAGTGCACGTGGGAGTCGATGGCACCGGCGGTCGCGATGCAGTGCTCCCCCGCAAGCAGCTCGGTGCCCGGCCCGACGACGAGGCGCGGGTCGACGCCGCTCTGCAGGTGGGGGTTGCCCGACTTGCCGACGCCGACGATGCGGCCGTCCTTGACGCCGATGTCCCCCTTCACGACACCCAGGACCGGATCGAGGACGATCGCGTTGGTGATGACGAGGTCGAGCACGCCCTGGGCGCTGGTCGCCTGCGGGTCCGCCGCCATCCCGTCGCGAGCGGTCTTTCCGCCGCCGTAGACGACCTCGTCGCCGTAGTGCCCTTCGTTGTAGTCCTTCTCGATCTCGATGACCAGGTTGGTGTCGGCGAGCTGCACCTTGTCGCCGGTCGTCGGTCCGAAGAGGTCGGTGTACTGCTTGCGCGAGATGATGGCCATGTCAGTTCTTCTTTCCCTGCTTGTTGGCCCCACGGTTCTTCGCCGCGGGGGCGCCGTCCTTGAACTGCCGCTCGGTCATCCGGGCGAGGGCATCAATCCGGGTCTGCCCGGCGTCGAGGCCGCCGTTGACGAGACCGTTGAACCCGTAGACGTACCTGCTGCCGGCGTAGGCCGTGAGGGTGACGTCTCTGGTCTCGCCCGGCTCGATCCGGACCCCGGTCCCCGCCGGGATGTCGAGGTGCATCCCGTAGGCCCTCTCACGCTCGAACTGCAGGGCGCGGTTGACCTCGAAGAAGTGGAAGTGGGACCCGATCTGGATCGCTCTGTCGCCGGTGTTGCTGACAGTGAGGGTGACGCTCTCGCGACCGGCGTTGATCTCGATCTCGTTCTCGTTGTGGTCGTACTTGGGGCTGCCGAGCATGGGGATGTCCTTTCATGGTGGGCACGAGCGAACGCGCGTCGCCCGGGACTCCGGGGTTCGACCGGGATGGCCCGGTCTGGGGGACGCCGCGCACTGGGGGCGTCTCGTGGCGGGGTGGCGTGCCGTCCCTACCCGCGGGGCAGCGAGCCGGCCGCGCCGACCGCCTCGAGGTCAGGCGGTGACGGGGGGTGGGAGTGCCGGTGGGTCGCACCGTCGGAGTGGCCGTGGGAGTGACCGTGCGAGTCCCCCTCGCCGCCGTGCTCGAAGGCGTGGGAGTGGGCGTAGCCGTGACCGTGGTCGGCCAGCAGACCCGCCGCGATGCCGTCGTGCCCGTGCCGGAGGTCGTGCTCCGCCGCGGCCACGCGCCGCCGGATGACCTCCAGGACCGCCTCCTCGGAGAGCAGGGGGCCGAAGAACGACGCGTCCTCGGGCAGGCCCGCTGGCGGGGTGCGGGCGAAGCCGGCCGGGACGACCACGACTCGGTCGGCTCCCAGCAGCCTCGCCCGGCGTACGACCTCGGCCAGGTCGCCGGGCTCGGCGACGCACGCGACCTCGACCGGCACCCCCGCGCCGTGGGTGCGCGCCAGGTGCGCGACCCGGTGGAGGTCGGCGTCGTCGAACGGGTCGCCCGACGGTGCCGTGACGACCAGGGTGGTGCCCGGTCGGGTCGAGACCCGCTCGGCCGCGCGACGCAGCCACGCGACCAGGTGGTCGACGGTGCCGAAGTCGGCACTCTGCGCGACCCGTCCCGCTCCCGCCGTCGCACTGATCCACCGCAGCGTCTTCGCCGTGTCGGCCACCATGACGGGGTCACGGCCCCAGGTCATCGGGACGACCACGACGCGGCCCTCCCCCTCGGTGAGCAGTGCCGTCACGACGTCGTGCAACGGCCGGCCCGAGGTGGTGACGACGGCGCCCAGGGTGTCGGCGATCGGCGCCAGGGCGGCGCCCCCGTCGCTCTCATGCCCTGCGACCAGGACGGTCCTGGTCCGCCCGGACATGACCGAGGACATCTCCCTCACGCCGCCACGGGATCGTGGCAGGACACGAGCTTGCTGCCGTCGACGAAGGTCGCCTCCACCTGGAGCAGGGAGAGCCGCTCGCGCACCCCCGGCATGCAGTCGGCCTCGGTGACGACGTGCTTGCCCAGCTCCATGCACTCGGCGACCGACTTGCCGTCGCGCGCTCCCTCGATGATCGCCTCCGAGATGAGCGCCTGGGCCTCGGTGAGGTTGATCTTGGTCCCCCGCTCTCGCCGACGTCGGGCGAGCTCGGCGACCTGGTAGATGTAGAGCTTGTCGATCTCACGCGGAGTCAGTTGCATCTGTGTCGACCTCCTGAGGGCGGGCTGGTGGTGGGTCGTCCCAGGCGGGTCTCCCCCGGGCGCATTCCTCACCTTCATCCACGTCCGTGCGCCTTCACAAGGGCCCAGGAGGTTCGGCCCGTGCCATCGGTATGAGCCTTGCCGGGCCTGGCTTTGCGGCCCGGAAATGCGGTTAGCCTGCAGAGGTGGAGACCGTCTGGTTAGTCCTCGGCGCCGCGGTTCTCGCCGCGACCCTCGCCGACGTCTTCCTCACGGTCCTCAACTACGACGAGGCCGGATTCCTCTCCGGACCGGTCGCTCGCGGGCAGTGGCACCTGCTGCGCCGCGTCACCCGCCGGCTCCCTCGCCGGTGGCGCCCGTACGCCCTGCGCCAGGTGACCGGTCTGCAGGTCGTGATCGGGATCCTGGTGTGGGTCTTCGGGGTCATCCTCGGATTCGGGCTGATCTACCGCGGGCTGATGACCCCGACGTCGTTCTCCGTCTCCGGGCGGGGGTCGAGCCTGGACTTCTTCGACGCCATGTACTTCAGCGCCGCCCAGCTCTCGACGGTCGGTGGCTCGGCGCTCACCGCCGAGACCGACGTGCTGCGCTTCCTCAGCATCACCGAGACGCTGAGCGGCGTCGTGCTGATCTCGCTGATCCTCACCTTCCTGCTCGGCGTCTACTCGGTGATCAGCGACCTCAACGCGCTCTGCCGCCACTTCTTCACCGCGGAGCGCGGGGCGGGCTCCCCCGTCGACAGCCTCGCCCCGTTCTTCCAGGGGGGCCAGCAGTCCGGGCTCGACGGCCACCTCGACGGCATCGCCGAGTCGTTCGCGTCCTACACCGACGGCCTGCGGCTGCACCACGCCGCCTACTACTTCCAGAGCGGTCGCGACCACTTCGCCCTCCCCTACGCGGTGCGGATGCTCGGTGGGACGATCGGCGCCCTGCGCTGGGGCCTGCCGTCGGGCCACCCCGCCTCGACCCTCCCGGGCCTGGTGCCCCTCACCTTCCAGTTCCTCGAGTTCGGCGAGCAGCTCGAGCAGTCGGTGCACCTCGGTGAGCGCCCCGTCCCCGAGGTGGTCGGCTTCGAGACGTTCCGGGCCCAGGCCCTGGGCGAGCAGGCGCCCGCCGACCAGTGGGTCCCGCGCTTCGTGCAACTCGAGACCGCGATGGCGAGGCTGGTCGGCACGGAGCCGCTCGCCGACCTGCACGACTCCCACACCCGCTACAGCCGGTGGCTGCCCTTCGCCTACCGGAGCGAGCAGCTGACGCTCGGGGTCAGCGACGACCTCGACTACCAGCCCGTGATCGTCGGCGACCGGCCCGTCGCGGCCCTCGACGACACCACCACCGTCGCCGCGCAGATGGTGCTGCGCGGGCAGCCGCCGCCGGTGGGCGACCCGACGGCCGCCGGCGCTCGGTCCACCCTCACCCCTCTGCCGCGCTGGCGGAGGTTCGCGCAGCGCGACCTCGCGCAGGTCGACCCCGGCTACGCGCGGCTGCGCACCGCGATGCGCTCCGTCGTCGCGGCCGTCCTCGCCGTGGCCTCGCTCTACGTCCTCCTCGATGCGGCCACCGACCGCGCCGCGATCCAGCCGGCCGTCTTCGGCGGCTTCGTCGCGATGACGAGCACGGGCGTCGCCGTCGAGAGGTCGCAGCGCGGGCAGGTGCTCACCAGCGTGCTGCAGCTCGTGCCGATCGGTGTCGTGGTGTTCCTCGGCGCGCTGGTGTCGGACTCGACACCGCTCACCGGTGTCCTGCTGGCCGTCGTGGCCCTGGTCGGCACGTGGGTGGGCCACTTCGGCGCCCGCTGGGCCGCCATCGGCCGGGTGTCGTTCATGGCCTACTACTTCGCGCTGATCCTCCGGCTGCAGCCCAGCGACGCTCCGTGGTTCCTCGGCGCGGCCGCGGTGGGCGTGCTGTGGGCGCTGCTCGTGTGCTACGTGCTGCTGCCCGCCCGCCCGCGCAAGGAGCTGCGCGAGGGCATCGAGGGATTCACTGCCCAGCTGGTCTCGGCGATGGACACCCTGGTCGACGCCATCTCGTGGGCCCGCTGGAGCGGCGACGTGCGCAAGCGGGCCGACCTCGAGCTGCGCCAGCTGCGCCGGGCCGGTGCATTCATCGGAGGATGCATGACCGGCGACGAGGAGACGATCGGCGTCTCCCCCGAGCGCGCGGCGGCGCTGCGCCTGCGGTTGTTCGACACCGAGCTCGCCGTCAAGAACCTCGCCTCCGCCGCACGCGACGTCACCGGCACCACCTTGTCGCTGGAGCTGCGGGCGCGGCTGGCCGGTCGGCTCGAGCTGCTCCAGGTCCATCTCGCCCGCACGACCGCGTTGGCGACGCCCGATGCCCACCTGCGTCCCGACCTCGCGGCACTGCCGCCCTGGACGGAGGAGGAGCCGCCGCAGGACTGGCCCCGCCAGGCGCGTGCGCTGCACGCGGCGATCGACGAGCTGCAACGCGTCTCGGAGAAGCTGCGGGACGCGGTCGACGCGGCTCTTGACCCGGAGGTCGCCTACACCGTGCCCCTGGCCGAGCAGGGCGAGGTGGGGGCCGACGCGCTGGTGGCGCCCGGCGCGCGCCAGGCCGCCGAGGACGCTCCCCCGGCGGGGCGTTCCCTCGCGCCGTCGACGCGCCAGGCGATCCAGGCCGCGGTCGCGACCGGCCTCGCGCTGGCGGTCGGGGAGCTGGTGTCCTCGAGCCACCAGTACTGGGCGGTGCTCGCGGCCTACCAGGTGTTGGGCGGGACCGACGGCGAGACCCTGGTCAAGGGCGCCCAACGCCTCGCCGGCACCGTCGGGGGCGCGGCGATCGGCTTCGCGATCGCACTGGAGAGCGGGTCGGACCCCGCGGTGGTGCTGCCGGTCCTCGCCGTGGCGGTCTTCGCCTCCGCCTACTACCGCCAGGTGTCGCCGGCCCTCACCGCGCTGTGGACGACGATGATCTTCGCGATGCTCTACGAGTACCTCGGGCGGCTGACCAGCCTCGCGCTGGAGGAGCGGGTGCTGGAGACGGTCTTCGGCGCGCTGGTGGCGCTCGCCGTCGCCGCGCTGGTGCTGCCGCGCCACACCCGCACCCACTACCACGCCAACCTCGCCGCGCTGGTCGAGGACGTCGACGTGATCGTCACCGCGAGCCTGTCGCGACTGGCCGGTGACCACGCGATCTCGCAGACGGCGGTGCGCCAACGCCTCCTCGACGCCGACCGGCACGTGCGCTCCATCGCGACCGCCGCGGACCCGCTGCGCCGCTCGGCCGGGGCCCTCGAGCCCGGGGGCGTGGAGAGCCAGCTCACGGCGGCCTGGTCCCTGGTCTTCCACACCCGGCAGCTGGTGGGGGCGGTCGAGGGGGCGATCACCGAGGGTGTCGACCCGGGCGTCGACCCGAGCCTGGACTGGGGCGCCCTGAGCCGGGCCACCAGCGAGAACGTCGCTGCGCTCACGACGGCGCTGTCCGGCCGGCTGCCGGGCGCGATCGACGACTCGGTCGGCGACGGGGCGGACGTGGACGCGCCCCAACGCACCATCGACGCGGTCCTCCTGGAGGTCAGCCTGGTCAACCAGACCCTGCTGGCCCTCCTCGAGGCCGTCTCCCCCGGGGCGGTCGGCGCCGCCGAGCCCGCCGCTGAACCGACGACTGCATGAGGAGGCACACAGTGGACGACATGGGCACTGGTCCCGGAGGGGCCACACGCGGGGGACGCATCACCGTGCCCCCGGATCGGACGCGCCGATGAGCGCGGCGACGCAGCACGACTCGCGACTCACCTCGGTCCTGCTGGTCCTGGCCGGGGGCATCGTGGGCGTCGGGGCGCGTGAGGGATTCATGCTCGCCGTGCCCAACGCCGACGGCATCCCCATCGTGGTGCCGGTCGTCAACGTGCTCGGGGCGTTCGTCCTGGGGTTCCTCTACGAGGCACTCACCCGCGACGAGACGCCGCCCCAGCTCACGTCGCGGCTCAAGCTGCTCATCGGCACCGGGTTCTGCGGGGGTCTCACCACCTACAGCTCGCTGGCGACCGACACAGCCGTGCTGCTCGACGACTCCCGCGTGGGGGTGGCTGCGGTCTACGCCCTCGGCACGCTCGTCGTCGGCGGCCTGGCCACCCTGGCGGGCATCGCCCTCGCGGCGAGCCGGCACACGCAGTCCCCCCGCGGCGAAGGAGCCAGCCGATGACGCCGGGACTCTTCGCACTGCTCGTCGTCGCCGGCGGGGTGGGCGCCAGCGTGCGCTACCTCGTCGATGCCTGGATCAAGGCCCGGACGAAGGGGTCGGCCTTCCCGTGGTCGACGGCGATCATCAACCTCACCGGCTCGCCGGCGCTCGGGTTCCTCACCGGCCTGGTCGCCAGCCACCTCGCCTCGACCGACGTGAGCGCCATCGTGGGCACCGGGTTCCTGGGCGGCTACACGACCTTCAGCACCGCCAGCTACGAGACCGTCCAGCTGGTGCGCGAGAAGCGCTACGGCCTGGCGGCGGCCTACGGCGTCGGGGTGCTGGTGCTCAGCGTCGCCCTGGCGTTCGGCGGCTACTACTGGGGCTCGCACCTGTAGGCGGCGCTCAGCCCAGCAGGGTGGCCGTGCTGTCCCAGCAGACGGCACGCAGCCACTCGTCACCGAGCCCGAGCCGCTCGAGCGACTCGAGCTGCACGCCGTAGGGGTAGGGGATGTGGGGGAAGTCGCTGCCGAGGTGCACCCGGCCGGCGAGGCCGAGGTCGCGCAGCCGGGGCAGCAGGTCGTCGGGGTAGGCGCCGCCCATCTCCTCGAAGAACGGCGTGAACGCCATCGTCGTGTCGAGGGCCACCCGCTCGTGCTGCTCGGCGAGTCCGAGGAAGTCGGCGTACTCCGGGGCGCCGGCGTGGGCGATGACCAGCCGCAGCCGCGGGTGGCGGGCGAGCAGCGCGGCGACCGGGGCCGGGCCGGTGTGCTCGGTCGCGACGGGACCGCTGCCGGCGTGGAGGACGACGGGGGCGCCGGTCTCGGAGACCACGCCCCACGCCTCGTCGAGGAGGGGGTCGGTGACGTCGAAGGCGCCGACCTGCACGTGCACCTTCCAGACCTCGACCGGCTCGGGGGCCGCGGACCGGGCGGCGACGTACGCCGCGACGCCGGGCTCGGGGAAGAACGTGCCGCAGACCGCCGCCTCCGGCACGCGCCGCGCGAACCCGGCGGCCCAGTCGTTGAGGAACTCCGCCATGCCGACCCGGTGGGCGTAGGGCAGCGCGGTGAAGCGACGCACGCCGAAGGAGCGCAGCGTCTCCACCAGGACGTCGTCGGCGTCGCGGTAGTGGAGCGGCCACGGCCGGCCGATGAGCGGACCGGCCGCGTCGAACTGCGCACGGACCTTGGCCATCACCCGCGGCGGGAGGAAGTGGGTGTGCAGGTCCTGCAGGCCGGGCAGGCCGAGGGCACGGGCGAACGCGACGGGATCGGTCACCCCGGGCTCAGTCCCGGTGACCCTTGAGCCGCCGCTGGACCGCGTCGACCTTCTCCCGGTTGGCCTGCCGCTCGGCGAGGGTGTGGCGCTTGTCGTAGGCCTTCTTGCCCTTGGCGAGCGCGATCTCGACCTTGGCGCGGCCGTCCTTGAAGTAGAGCGCGAGCGGGACGATCGTGTAGCCCTTGTCGGTGATCTTGCGCTCGATCTTGTCGATCTCCGAGCGGTTGAGCAGCAGCTTGCGGCGCCGCCGGGCGGAGTGGTTGGTCCAGGTGCCCTGGCTGTACTCCGGGATGTGCACCCCCAGCAGCCACGCCTCGCCGTTGTCGATCTCGGCGAACCCGTCGACCAGCGAGGCCCGGCCCTGCCGCAGCGACTTCACCTCGGTGCCCATGAGGACCAGGCCGGCCTCCCACGTGTCCTCGATGTGGTAGTCGTGGCGCGCCTTCTTGTTCTGCGCGACCATCTTCTGGCCCTGCTCCTTCGCCATGGGCCCATCCTCCCAGAGCGTCACCAACGCCTGTCCAGCGCGTTACAGCCAGTTCATCGGGTCCACGGCCTGGCCGTTGGCCATCACGGTGAAGTGCAGGTGGCACCCGGTCGACCAGCCCGTGCTGCCCTCGAACCCGATCACCTGCCCCACCTCGACCCGGTCGCCCACGCCGACGTTGTAGCCGCTGGCGTGGTTGTAGATCGTGGCGATGCCACGTCCGCCGAGCACGCCGTGGTCGATCACGAGGCGGTTGCCGTAGACCCCGCTGTAGTAGGACGACACCACCCGGCCCGGCGCCGCGGCGCGCAGCGGCGTGCCGCAGCCGCCGGCGAAGTCGACGCCGTCGTGCAGGCCCCAGTAGTGGTAGATCGGGTGCGAGCGGTAGCCGAACGGCGAGGTGACGTAGCCGTCGACGGGGGAGGCGAGGATCCCCGAGCCCGGGCTGGGCGCCGCCTGGGAGCGGGCCTGGGCCCGCTGGCGGCGGAGCGCGGCGAGCGCTCGCTTGCGGAGCATCTCCTCGATCCGCTGCTGCTCCTTCTCGAGCTTGCGGAGCTTGGCGAGGTCCTTCGCGCGGGCCTGGCGCGCGCCGACGCGGGCGTCGCGGCGCTCGACGACGAGCTCGACCACCGCGTCCTTGGCGGCCCGCTCCTCGGCCTCGAGGGCCTGCATCACCTCGAGGTGCTCGGCGGCAGCCTCGCGCTTGACGGCCACGTCGTCACGGGCCTCGGCGACCTGGTCCTCGCGCACCTCGAGCAGCACCTCGGAGGCCTTGAGCTCGTCGTACTCGCGCGCCTCCTGGCCGACGACGACGTCGCGGACGCCGTCGCGGCGGGTGAGCTCCTCGGTCGACTCGGCGCCGAGCAGCGACGAGAACGCGAGGAGCTCGGGGTCGCCCTCGGAGTACATGTCGGCGACGGTGCTCGCGACCTTCTGCCGCTGGGTGTCGCGGTCGACCCGGCCCTGGGCCAGGGCCGCCTCGGCGGCGGCCAGCTCGGCCTCCGCGACCTCGAGCGCGGCCTGCATCCGCGCGTCGCGCTCGTGGGCCACCTCCACCTTGCCGCGCGCGGTGGCGAGCCGGGTCTTGGCGACCCGGAGCTGCCGCTGGGCTGCCGCGAGCCGGGCCGTGGCCTTGCGCAGCTGGGCGCTGGACGCGTCGAGGTCCTGGTGGGCGCCCTTGAGCTCGCGCTCGACCTTGTTCTTCTTGTCCTTGAGGTCGTCGGCATGGGCCGCGGACACGCTCAGGGCCATGACCGCGACAAGTGCTGCGGCCAGGCGTCGTTGAGCGGCACGGGGGAAGGTACGCACCGGGGAAGCCTTTGCGTCGGGGAAGCGGGGAAGGGTGCCACTCCCGACTGGCGCCGGGCGAGACGCCTAGACGCTAACCCCCGCGACTCAGACTTTGAGGTATTTGCGCGTCAACACGAGTGTCGGGAGCAAGGTGAGCACCGGGCCGAGGATCCCGATGGCTCCGGCGGCCACCCAGTACTCGCTCCACCCGATCCACGGCACGAACCTCAGGTTGGCGGCGAGGTCGCCGATCGCGAAGTGCAGGAACGCCGCCAGCGCTCCCCCGGCGAGTGCGACGCTGATCAGGGCCGTCACCAGCGCCTCGAGGAGGAACGGCAGCGCGATGTAGAGCGTCGAGGCCCCGACCAGGCGCATGATGCCGATCTCCTTGCGGCGCGCGAAGGCGGCGAGGCGGATCGTGTTGGCGACGAGCAGCAGCGCGGCCAGCACCAGCAGGCCGGCGGTGCCGAGGGCGTACGTGCGCATCTTGGTGATCGTGGTGAGGATCGGGCCCACCTGCTCGCGCAGGTCACGCACGCGCGACACCCCGTCGAGGCCCTGCACCGCGCTGATGATGCCCTCATACTCCTGCGGATCCTCGAGGGTGATCCAGATCGTCTCCGGCATGTCCTCGGCGGTCAGCGCCGGGTTGTCGCCGGAGAACAGCTCCTCGCCGTAGAGCTCCTTGGCCTTCTCCAGGGCCACCTCGCCGGACTCGAAGCGATGGCTCGCGACCTCGGGGTTGGCCTCCACGACCGCCTCGATCTCGGCCTTCTGTGCCTCGGTCACCGGGTTGGGGCACACCGGGTTGGAGTCGTTGAGCCGGCACAGGTAGACGGTGATCTGGAGCTGGTTGCCGAAGTGCTCGGCCGCCCGCGTCGCCTGCTGCTGGAACAGCAGGCCGATGCCGACGAGCGTCAGCGACACGACGAGGGTGAGGATCACCGCGAGGTGCATCGTCAGGTTGCGTCGCAGGCCCTGGCCGAGCTCGGAGAAGACGTAGCGCAGCTGCATGGAGGAAGGATCTCGATTCGTTCGGGGGGGGTGCGGATCGGGCGGGGGCGCCGCTCTAGTTCTGGTGGCCGTAGACGCCCTGCGCCTGGTCGCGCACGACGTGGCCGTTCTCGAGCTCGATGACGCGCTTGCGCATCTGGTCGACGATGCCGGCGTCGTGGGTGGCCATCACCACGGTCGTGCCGGTGCGGTTGATGCGGTCGAGGAGCTTCATGATGCCCACGGAGGTCGTCGGGTCGAGGTTGCCGGTGGGCTCGTCGGCGATGAGGATCATCGGGCGGTTGACGAACGCCCGCGCGACCGCGACGCGCTGCTGCTCGCCGCCCGAGAGCTCGTCGGGCATCCGGTCGCCCTTGCCGCTCAGCCCGACCAGCTCGAGCGTCTCCGGCACGACGTCCTTGATCTCCTTGCGGGACTTGCCGATCACCTGGAGGGCGAAGGCGACGTTCTCCGTCACCGTCTTGTTGGGCAGCAGCCGGAAGTCCTGGAAGACGGTGCCGATGTCGCGGCGCAGCCGCGGCACCTTCCAGCTGGCCAGCCGGTTGATCTCCTTGCCGGCGACGTAGACCCGCCCGGAGGTGGGTCGGTACTCGCGCAGCACCAGGCGCAGGAAGGTCGACTTGCCCGAGCCGGAGGAGCCCACCAGGAAGACGAACTCCCCCTTCTCGACGTCGACGGACACGTTGTCGAGCGCGGGGTGGGGGTGGCCGGGGTAGCTCTTGGTGACCTTCTCGAAGCGAATCACGGCATCGAGGCTACGTGAGGGGTACGCAGGTCCGGCAAACGCGCGCCGCAGGGCCCCAGGTCGACGCGGCGGGGCCTGTGGGGTGGGTCACCAGCGCCTCCGGTGCCGCCGCGGAGCGGGCACTCAGACCGGCAGCGCCTCGACGGCGTCCTTGGCCTGCGTGAGGCTGGCGCCGGTGTGCTCGCGATAGACCTTGATGGCGTGGATCGTCTTGCCGGCGCGGCGGAGCGCCTGCACCTCGGCCAGCCAGGGCTCGGTCGCGGACGCCGTCAGCGGGGCCACGCCTGCGGGCGACGCGGCCCGGGCCAGCTGGGCCAGCTGTGCCTCGAGCGAGGCGACGCGTCGCTCGAGCTCCGCGATCCGGGCGCGGTCCGCATCGCTCCCAACGCCCGGGCCGATCACCTCGGGCCTGCTGAAGAGTCCCATCGTGGCCTCAGGCGTCGACCTTCTCGGCCCCGCGGCGCCAGCGGATGCCGGCCTCCATGAAGTCGTCGAGGTCACCGTCGAAGACGGCGCTGGGGTTGCCCGACTCGTGGCCGGTGCGCAGGTCCTTGACGATCTGGTAGGGGTTGAGCACGTAGTTGCGCATCTGGTCGCCCCAGCTGGCGGCGACGTCGCCCTTGAGGTCCTTCTTGAGCGCGGCCTCCTCGGCCTTCTTCTTCGCCAGCAGCTTGGCCTTGAGGACCACCATGGCGGAGGCCTTGTTCTGCAGCTGCGACTTCTCGTTCTGGCAGGACACGACGATGCCGGTGGGGATGTGGGTCAGGCGGACCGCGGAGTCGGTGGTGTTGACCGACTGGCCGCCCGGGCCGCCCGAGCGGAAGACGTCGGTGCGGATGTCGTTCTCGTCGACCTCGATCTCGTCGGTCTGCTCGAGGACCGGCACCACCTCGACGGCGGCGAACGACGTCTGCCGGCGGCCCTGGTTGTCGAACGGGCTGATCCGCACGAGGCGGTGGGTGCCGGCCTCGACCGACAGGGTGCCGTAGGCGTAGGGCGCGTGGATGGCGAACTCGGCGGACTTGATGCCCGCCTCCTCGGCGTAGGACACGTCGTAGACCTCGACGCCGTACTTGTGCTGCTCGGCCCAGCGCGTGTACATCCGCATGAGCATCTCGGCGAAGTCGGCCGCGTCGACGCCGCCGGCGCCCGAGCGGATCGTGACGATCGCCTCCCGCTCGTCGTACTCCCCCGACAGCAGGGTGCGGATCTCGAGCGACTCGACCGACTTCTTGATGCGGGCGAGCTCGGCCTCCGAGTCGGCGAGCGAGTCGGCGTCGCCCTCCTCCTGCGCCATCTCGACCATGAGCGCGAGGTCCTCGATGCGTGCCTCGAGGCCGGTGAAGCGGTCGAGCTCCCCCTGCAGGGCGGAGAGCCGGCCGGTGATGCGGGTGGCGCTCGCCACGTCGTCCCAGAGGTCGGGGGCGGCGACCTGCTCGCCCAGGTCGGCGATCTCGCCGCGCATCTTGTCGAGGTCGAGGACCTGACCGATGGTCTTCATGGTCGCCCGGAGCTGCTTGATCTCTGCGTCGTAGTCGATGCCTGCCACGAGAGCCAACCCTACGGCCAAACGCCAGTCGGGGCCTGATCGCGGCTCCGGACGCGCAGCAGCGGCGCGCACTCCCGGGCCTGTGACCCCGGTCGTGCGCGCCGCTGCCGGATCGGGTGCGCGTCAGCGCGTGCAGAGCACCTCGGGCGTCGCCACCGCGGCGACCGCGACGGGCGTCGCGGTGGTGGACAGGTCGATCTTGAGGCGGAAGACGCCGGAGAGGTCGAGGACCTCGTCGGCCACGACCGTGCCGACCGCCAGCGGGTGCGTGGCCAGGACGGCGCCGTCGGCGCTCACGGTCACCGCGCCGCTCGAGCCGGTGGCCGAGCTGTCGGTGAGGGCGTACGTCGCGCGCAGGGCGGTGCACTTGCGGCCGAGGGTGTACTCCACCGACGCCGGCTCACCGGAGGTCGTGGTCGCCAGGCTCTGGCCGAAGTAGTCGGCGCCGATGAGGACGCCGGTCGCGTCGAGGTTCACGCGGGGGCCACTGGTGCGGTAGGCGAGCTTCTCCCACTTGTAGACCTCGACGGCGACGGGCTTGCTGAAGCCCTTCGCGATCCCGTTCGAGGCGGGCTTGAGCACGCGGTACTCGCGAGGGCCCGGGGTCGAGGGCGTGTCCTTGAGGAGGTAGGTGCCGTTGTTCTTGACCTTGACGTTGCCGGTCACCTTCCACGTCTTCTTCTTGCCCACGCGCTGCTGGAGCACGACCTTCTGGCCGGCGGCCTTCGGCGTCACGCGGCCGCGGACCTTGACCGTGTCCTCCTTGGCGACGGCGACCTCGATGTTGGCCTTGGCGGTGACCTTGTAGGCCGCGGCGGGCGCGGCCTGCGCCGGCGCGGAGAGCGCCAGCGAGCCCGCGGCGAGGGCCACGGTGGCGGCGAGTGCGGTGATGCGGTTCATGGTTCGTTCCCCGTCGTGTGTGGGCCCGGATGACGGGCCGTTCACTCAGGGAGACGCGGCGGGTCCGGCGAAAGTTGTGGCCGGACCGAGCAGCGCCCCGGCGTGGCCCGGCACGCTCAACGTGCCGTCGCCCAGGTCGACGCCCGCCGGTGTCTCGAAGAGCACGTCGCGCTCCCCCACCTCGACCCGGGCGGGCTCGTCGCCGGTGTTGACCACGACGAGCAGGTCGCCGCGGGCCATGGTGAACACCAGGCCCTCGACCATGCACGAGACCGAGCCGAACGACGGGTCAGTGAGCTGGGGCAGGTCGCGCCGCAGCCGGCCGAGGCGCTGGTAGCAGTCGAGCAGCACCGCGTGCCGCCCCTCGGTCCGCTCGTCCCAGTCGAGCCGGGAGCCGTGGAAGGTGGCGACGTCCTGCGGGTCGAGCACCTCGTCGCGGTCCCAGCCCATCCTCTCGAACTCGGCGATCCGGCCCTCGGCGGTCGCCGTGCCGAGCTCGGGCTCGGGGTGGGAGGTGAAGAACGCGAACGGCGTCGAGGCGGCCCACTCCTCGCCCATGAAGAGCATCGGGGTGAAGGGCCCGGCCAGCGTCAGCAGCGCCGCGCAGGCGAGCTGGTCGTCGTCGAGGTGCTCGGCGAGCCGGTCGCCGCGGGCGCGGTTGCCGACCTGGTCGTGGTTCTGGTTGGCGACGACCAGGCGCCAGGTCGGCATGTGCGCGGTGTCGACGGGCGCCCCGTGGTCGCGCTCGCGGAACGACGAGAACGTGCCGTCGTGGAAGAAGCCCCGCTCGCACACCTTGGCCAGCGCCTCGAGCGGCGCGAAGTCGGCGTAGTAGCCGGTGGTCTCGCCGCTCAGCGCGACGTGCACGGCGTGGTGGAAGTCGTCGCTCCACTGGGCGTCGAGCCCGTAGCCGCCTGCCTCGCGCGGGCGCACGAGCAGCGTGTCGTTGAGGTCGGACTCGGCGATCAGCGTCAGCGGGCGGCGCACGTGGGCGGACCAGGCGGCGGTCTCGATCGCCATCTCCTCGAGCAGGTGCACCTCGGAGGTGTCGCTGAGCGCGTGCACGGCGTCGAGGCGCAGCGCGTCGACGTGGTAGTCCTCGAACCACATCCGCACGTTGTCGAGGATGTAGCGGCGCACCTCGGCCGACCCCTCGCCGTCGAGGTTGACCAGGTCGCCCCAGGTGTTGCGGCCGTCCTTGAGGTAGGGCCCGAACAGCGGCAGGTAGTTGCCCGAGGGGCCGAGGTGGTTGTGGACGACGTCCTGCACGACGCCGAGGCCCTTGGCGTGGCAGGCGTCGACGAGGCGGCGGTAGCCGTCGGGGCCGCCGTACCCCTCGTGCACGGCGAACCAGCCGACGCCGTCGTAGCCCCAGTTGTGGGTGCCGTTGAAGGCGTTGACCGGCATCAGCTCGACGAAGTCGACGCCGAGGTCGACCAGGTGGTCGAGTCGCCCGGCAGCCGCGGCGAACGTGCCCTCCGGGGTGAACGTGCCCACGTGCAGCTCGTAGATCACCGCCCCCGCGAGCTGGCGGCCGGTCCACGCCGAGTCCTGCCACTCGTGGGTGTCGACGTCGCGCCGCGACAGGCCGTGCACCCCGTCGGGCTGGCGACGCGAGCGCGGGTCGGGCCGCGGGTCGGGGTCGTCGTCGAGGAGGTAGCCGTAGTCGACGGCGTCACCCACCGGCGGCACCGGCCCGGTAGGACTCCACCAGCCGTCGTCGGCGCGGGTCATCTCCACCACCTCGCCGGCGACGTGCAGGCGCACGCGACCGGGCCGCGGCGCCCAGACGTCGAACGGGCCGCGCACGTCAGCCCACCTTCACGAGGAGGGCGACGGGGTGGACGGCGAGCAGGTCGGCGAGCCGGCCGTCGGCGTCGAGACCGGTGAGCACGTCGTGCCACCGGCCGTCGGGGAGCTCCAGCACGGTGTCGCCCCAGCCGCCGGCGGCGGCGAGCCCGACGGGCAGCCGGGTGGCGACGGCGATCGCGCCGCCGCGGTCGTAGGCGACGACGTGGTCGGCCGCGGCGCCGGTCGCGCCCACCGGGGCGTAGCCGGTGAACAGCTCGGGACGGTCGCGGCGCAGCGTCAGGGCGGTGCAGGTGACGTGCAGCTTGGTCGCCGCGTCGTCCTCGGCGGTGCCGGCCAGCACCGCGACCCGGTGGTCGAAGTCGACCCGGCGGCGGTTGTCGGGGTCGACCAGCGACGTCTCCCACAGCTCGCTGCCCTGGTAGACGTCGGGCACGCCCGGCATCGTGATCGCGAGCAGCTTGGCCGACAGCGAGTTGGCCTGGGCGGGTGCGTCGATCCGCGCGGCGAGGTCGAGGAGCACCGCGCGCACCTCCTCGGAGTCGAAGATCGCATCGACCGCCGCGTGCACCTGCTTCTCGTACGCCTCGTCGGGCTCGGTCCAGGTGGTGCGGTCGCCGGCCTCCCGCATCGCCTTCTCGGCGTAGCCGTGGAGCCGCTCGCGCAGGTCGGGCAGGTGGTCGGGCGTCTCCCAGGTCCAGGCTGCGCCGAGCACCGCCTGCCACAGCAGTGAGCCGAAGCCCGGGTCGGGGACCGGCGCGAGCCGCAGCAGCTCGTCGAGCGCCCGCTCCCAGTGGCCGGGCTCCTCGGCGAGCACGGTGATGCGGGCGCGGACGTCCTCGCCGCGCTTGGTGTCGTGGGTCGAGAGCGTGACCATCGCGTCGGGCCAGTCGCGCTGGCGGGCGGCCATCGCGTCGTGCCACTCCTCGACGCCGACGGAGAAGATCGACGGGTCGCCGCCGACCTCGTTGAGCGACGTCAGCCGCGACCACCGGTAGAACGAGCAGTCCTCCACACCCTTGGCCATCACCATGCCCGAGGTCTGCTGGAAGCGGCGTGCCGGCTGGCCCCACTCGTCGTTGAGCAGCGGCTCCAGCACGTCGTACGTCGCCGCGAGGTCGGGGCGGTGCGCACGCGCGGCGGCGAACGCCTGGTCGAGGTGCTCGCGGCCCTCGGGGAGGTAGGAGCGGTAGACCGGGAAGCAGGCGAGCAGCTCGGCGACCGCGTCGGCCACCGAGTCGGAGTCGGCACCAGGCCCGGCCTGCTCCTCGCGCGACTCCAGCACGCGCTCGACCTCGCGGGTGATCCGCAGGACCTCCGCGCGCAGGATCCCGTCGGCGACGGCGCGCTTGTTGTCGTGGACCATCTGCGCCCAGTCGACGCTGGTGCCGCGCAGCCGGTCCTCCAACGCGGTCAGCGGCGCCTCGCCGGCCGGGTCGGTCAGCAGGCGGTCGATCAGCGCGAGCGCGTCGTAGCCGGTGGTGCCGGCGGTCGCCCAGTCGGCGGGCAGGTGCTCGCCGGGCTCGAGGATCTTCTCCACCAGCACGTAGGCGCCGCCGGTGAGGGCGGCGAGGTCGTCGAGGTAGCGCTTGGGGTCGCGGAGGCCGTCGGGGTGGTCGACCCGCAGGCCGTCGACCAGGCCCTCGTCGAACCACCGCTTCACCTCGGCGTGGGTCTCGGCGAAGACCTCGGGGTCCTCCACCCGCACCGCGGCGAGGGTGTTGACGGCGAAGAACCGGCGGTAGTTGAGGTCGTCGTCGGCCGCGCGCCAGCTGACCAGCTCGTAGTGCTGCTCCTCCAGCGTGGACGTGCCGGGGGCGAGCGGGAAGCGGTGGTCGTGGTAGCGCACCTCGCCCTCCCCCGCCTCCGACACCGCGAGGTGGATCGCGTCCTCGTCGTCGTCGCCGACCACGGGGATCAGGATGCGGCCGTCGCCGGCGGCCCAGTCGACGTCGAACGCCGACGCGTACTCGGACCCGCGCCCCAGCCTGAGCACGTCCCACCACCACGGGCCCTCCGCCGGGGTGGCGACCCCCACGTGGTTGGGCACGATGTCGACCAGCACGCCCATGCCGAGGCGCCGGGCCTCGGCCGACAGCGCGGCCAGGCCCTCGGCGCCGCCGCGCTCGGGGTCGACGTGGTCGAAGGCGACGACGTCGTAGCCGTGCGTGCTGCCGGGCTCGGAGGCCAGCAGCGGCGACAGGTAGACCCAGTCGACACCGAGGTCGTGGAGGTAGGGCAGCACCCGGGCCGCGTCGTGCAGCGTGAAGTCGGGGCTGATCTGGAGGCGGTAGGTGCTGTGCGGCGTACGCCGCTCGGGCCGGCTGGGGGTGGGGGCGTCGGTCACGAGGCGTCTGTACCCGAGCGGGCCGCCAGTGATGCCGCCACCGAGTGGTCGGAGCTGCTCTCCTCGTCGGAGTGCTCGCGGAGCACCACGACGCAGTGCGTGTCGAGGTCGAACGTGCCGCCCGCCTTCAGCGTCGGGCCGGCGTCGGCGTCGCCGCTGGTGTCGATCACCACGTCCCACGCGGCGGCGTACTCCTCCGGCGGCAGGGTGACCTGCGCCGGGCCGTCGGCGTTGAAGTAGAGCAGGAAGTGGTCGTCGGTGATCGTGGCGCCCCGGGCGTCCTTGCCGGCGATGCCGTTGCCGTTGAGGTACATCCCGATGGCCTTGCCGCCCTCCCAGTCGTCGTCCTCCATCGGGGCGCCGTCGAGGTCGAGCCACACGATGTCGTTGAGGCGCTCGCCATCGCCGGTGCGCACGGTGTTGCCGGTGAAGAAGCGCTTGCGGTGGAACGTCGGGTGGTCGGCGCGCAGCCCGGCCACCGCCGCGGTGAACTCGATCAGCGGCCGGTCGGCCTCGTCCCAGTGCACCCAGCTGATCTCGCTGTCCTGGGCGTAGGTGTTGTTGTTGCCGTGCTGGGTGCGGCTCAGCTCGTCGCCGTGCAGCAGCATCGGCACGCCCTGGCTCAGCAGCAGGGTCGCGATGAAGTTGCGCTGCTCGCGCGCTCGCGCCTGCAGGATCTCCGGGTCGTCGGTCGGTCCCTCCACACCGTGGTTCCACGAGCGGTTGTGGCTCTCGCCGTCGTTGTTGTCCTCGCCGTTGGCCTCGTTGTGCTTCTCGTTGTAGGACACGAGGTCGCGCAGCGTGAAGCCGTCGTGGGCGGTGACGAAGTTGATGCTGGCGAAGGGCCGCCGGCCGGAGTGCTCGTAGAGGTCGGAGGAGCCGGCGAGCCGCGAGGCGAACTCGCCCAGCGACGGCTCACCGCGCCAGAAGTCGCGCACGGTGTCGCGGTAGGCGCCGTTCCACTCCGTCCACTGCGGCGGGAAGCCGCCGACCTGGTAGCCGCCGGGCCCGATGTCCCACGGCTCGGCGATGAGCTTGACCTGGCTGACGACCGGGTCCTGCTGCACCATCTCGAAGAACGTCGCCAGCTTGTCGACGTCGTAGAACTCGCGGGCCAGGGTCGCGGCGAGGTCGAAGCGGAAGCCGTCGACGTGCATCTCGGTGACCCAGTAGCGCAGCGAGTCCATGATCAGCTGCACCGAGTGCGGGTGGCGCACGTTGAGGGTGTTGCCGGTGCCGGTGTAGTCCATGTAGTAGCGCTGGTCGTCGTCGACGAGGCGGTAGTAGGCCGCGTTGTCGATGCCCTTGAAGCTCAGCGTCGGGCCGAGGTGGTTGCCCTCGGCGGTGTGGTTGTAGACGACGTCGAGGATGACCTCGATGCCGGCGGCGTGCATCGCCTTGACCATCGCCTTGAACTCCTGCACCTGCTGGCCCTGCTTGCTCGACGCGTAGTCGGCGTGCGGGGCCAGGAAGGCCAGGGTGTTGTAGCCCCAGTAGTTGCGCAGGCCCTTCTCGAGCAGGGTGGAGTCCTGCACGAACTGGTGCACCGGCATCAGCTCGATCGCGGTGACGCCGAGCTTCTGCAGGTGGGCGGTGATCGACGGGTGCGCCAGCCCGGCGTACGTGCCGCGCTGCTCCTCCGGGACGTCGGGGTGCAGCTGGGTGAGGCCCTTGACGTGCGCCTCGTAGATGAACGACTCGTTGTAGGGGATGTCCAGGCGCCGGTCGCCCTCCCAGTCGAAGAACGGGTTGATCACCACGCCGTGGGTCATGTGCGCGGCCGAGTCGTCGTCGTTGCGCGAGTCCTCGTCGCCGAAGTTGTAGGCGAACAGCGACTGGTCCCAGTCGATCTCGCCCGCGGTCGCCTTGGCGTACGGGTCGAGCAGCAGCTTGTTGGGGTTGCAGCGCAGCCCGCGGGACGGGTCCCACGGCCCGTGCACGCGGTAGCCGTAGCGCTGGCCGGGCTGCACCGTCGGGATGTAGCAGTGCCACACGTAGGCGTCGACCTCGGTGACCTCGAGCCGGGTCTCGACGAAGCCGCCGGGGGCGTCCGGGTCGGGGTCGAACAGGCACAGCTCGACGCGCTCGGCGACCTCGCTGAAGAGCGCGAAGTTGGTGCCGGTGCCGTCGAACGTGGCTCCCAGGGGATAGGCAGTGCCGGGCCAGGTCTCGATCATGCGACGAACGTACCGGCGACGCGCCGCTAGTCCCTCCCCCGACCCATTCGATGGGGTGGGGCCGTCCCGTCGAGGGTGACGCGTGTCCCAGCCGGGGCTCCCCCGGTCGGCGTCGCGACGACGACAGCGGTGGCGGCCCTGGTGCGGCTCCCGGGTCACTCCTGGGTCACTCCTGGGTCACTCCTGGGTCACTCCTGGGTCACTCCTGGGTGGCGATGTCATGGACGGGAGGGCGCCTGGTCGCGACGAGTGCGGCCACCGTCGCCGTCCCCGCGGCCAGCAGGGCGACGGTGACGCTCACGCCGCCGAGCAGCTGCCAGGGAACGGCGACGGCCGGCGACCCGAGGTGGCGCCACGTCCCGACCCACAGCCCGACCAGGGCGGCGACGGAGACCACGGTCCCGAGGACGAGGCCGATGAGCAGGATGGCCGCCGTCTCGGTGAGGACCACCCGGACGACCTGCCGGCGGGTGATGCCGGCGAGGCGGTCCACGGCGAGCTCGGAGCGACGCTGGGTGATGGCGATCGCGAGGGTGCTCAACAGGCTGATGAGCGCATAGACGCTGCCCACACCGACGAGGGCCGTCATCACCGCCCGGTTGTCGTCGGCCTTCGCCGCCGTGAGCTCCGCGACCTCCTCCTCCTGGCTGGTCACCTCGCCCAGGGCGAGCGCCTCGATGGCGCTGCGGACCTCGTCGGGGGCAGCTCCGCGCTCGAGGGTCACGAGCACGGTCGAGGGCGAGCCGGCGAGGATCCGGTCCGGGACCGCCTGTCGCGCGACGTAGCAGCAGTCGGCGGCCGCCAGGCCCTCGCCCGTGCGGGCGGCCTCCCGCAGGACCCGGGTCCGGCCGCCCACGGTGAGCGTGATGCGTCGGATGCGGCCGGCGATCCGGGCATCCTCCACACCCGGCCCGAAGACGATGTGACCGGCATCGAGCGCAGCGGTGCTGCCGCTGCGCGGAGGGTGGGGATGGACGACGCCGAACCGGGAGGGCTCGACGGCCAGGACCGTCCCCCGGAGCGCGCGGACGGCGTCACCCCGGGTGATCTCGACCCGCGCCGGGACCTGGACCTCCGTGTCGGCGCTGGCGACGCCGTCCACGGCCGCGACCCGCCGCGACGGGTCGCCGTGGGTGCGCACGAGGAGGTCCGCGCGGGTGAGCGTGGTGATCTCGAGCTCGCCGGCCTTCGTCTGGGTGTCGAGCAGGCCCTGGAGGCCCACGACGAGCCCGACGAGGACGATCAGGGGCGCGGCGACCTGGGCGGCACGGCGGGCGTCGCCACGGATCTTCGCGAGGGCGAGCCGGCCGAGCGGGTCACGGACCGCCGGGCCGATGGCCCAGGCGAGGAGCGGGACCAGCAGCGGGCTGAGCTGACTCATGGCGATCGAGCCGGTGATGATGATCCCCAGCGCGAGCAGGAGGGGGCCGAGGATGCCCCCCACGGCCACCGCCGCGGCCATCTGGGCGAGGGTGACGAGGGCGCCGAGCGTGCCCCAGATCCAGCGGGACCGCGTCATCGCCGAGCCCTCGGCGCCGCGACGTTGCAGCGCCTCGAGCGGCGTGATCCGGGTGGCCCGTCTGCTCGCCGCGCGCGCACCCGCGACCGCGACTCCGATGCCGACCGCCGCGTCGGCGACCAGGTGGGCGGTGCTCCACTCCACGTGCACGTCGTCGGGCAGGACCCCCATGCCCACGAAGATCCTGACCTGGACCGCAGCGACGACCACGCCGAGGACCGCCCCCGCCAGGGCACCCGCCGCCCCGAGCAGGGCGGCCTCCCCGAGGAGCAGCAGCCGGAGCTGGCGCCGCTTGAGCCCGGCGAGCCGCAGCAGCGCGAGCTCTCGTCGTCGTTCGGTGATCGCGAAGTCGACGGTGGAGCGCACCACGAAGATCGTCAGGAAGACGCCGAGGATGCTCGCCAGGCCGTTGAGCGTGTTGGCGCCGCTGAGCCGCGCCTCGTAGGCGGCCTGCTCCGCGGCGGACAGGCCGGCCGGTGGCGACGCGGACGCGACGGTGCTGGCGATGCCCAGCCCGGCATGGACGAGCGCGACGCCGATCGCGATGGCGCAGAAGGTGCCCAGCAGGAGGTGCCAGCGGTCGCGGAGCACCCGCACTGTGAGGACGATCATCGCACCTGCTCCAGCCCGCCGAGACGGGCCGCGATCTGCGCCGACGTCTCACCGCTCGCCTGGTCGACCACCAGTCCGTCGCGCATGAACACCACGCGGTCCGAACGGGCGGCCACCGTCGGATCGTGGGTGACCATCAGGACCGTCTGGTCGTGCCTGTCGACCAGGGCGCGCACGAGGTCGAGGACGGTGGCGGCCGAGGCGGTGTCGAGTGCTCCGGTCGGCTCGTCGGCGAACAGCACGGCCGGCCGGGTGATGACCGCGCGCGCGATCGCCACCCGTTGCTGCTGGCCGCCGGAGAGCTCCCGCGGACGGTGGGTGGCACGTTCGCCGAGCCCCAGGTCGGCGAGCACGCGGCGGACGGCAGCCGTGTCCACCCGGCGCCCGGCGAGGCGCATCGGCAGCGTGACGTTCTGCTCGGCCGTGAGCGCGGGGATGAGGTTGAAGCCCTGGAAGATGAACCCGATCGTCGTACGCCGCAGCTGGGTCAGCTCGTCGTCGTCCAGCGCCGACAGGTCGTGCCCGGCGAGGGCCACCTGTCCCTCGGTGGGGCGGTCGAGTCCCGCCGCACACTGCAGGAGCGTGGACTTGCCCGATCCCGACGGCCCCATGACCGTGGTCCACGTGCCCGGGGCGCAGGCGAGTGAGACACCCCGCAGCGCGTGCACGACGTTGTCACGTGTGCCGAAGCGACGGCTCACGTCGCGGATCGTGAGGACGTCTGAGGTGTTCATGGCTCCAGTCCACCGCGGATCCGGTCCGTGCTCACTGGCGCCAGCTGCCGCGTCGAGGGTAGGGCCAGCCATACCGTCCGGGCGTCCTGTTCCTCCTAGGATGGCCGCCATGCCCGGTCGACCAGGTGCCGTGCTCGCCGTGCTGCGTCTCGCCGCGAGCGCGCTGGAGGTCCTGGCGGTGTGGTTCGTCATGACGCTGGGCCTCATCCCCGGCGTCCTCGGGGCGCAGCAGGCCTTCCTCGGCCCGGATCGCATCGCCGGCGCGTCCCTCCTGCTGGCCGCACTGGTGCTCTCCGGCCTGCTGGCCCTCGCCACGGCCCGTCCCCTGGCCGCACGGTCGCGGCGTCGTCTCCGGACGAGGGCGCCGGCTCGACCGAGGGGTTGGCTGGACGGTCCGTCCCTCGCCTGGCTCGCCACCACGCTCACCGTCAGGTCCGCGGTCACGGCACTCGTCCTCGTCGTCACCCTCGTCTCCGCGGTGGCGGCGCTCGCGCCGTTGCTGGTCTCGCGCGGTGACCGGGTCGACTTCGGCCCCTGGCGGATCGACGACCAGGGCCCGGCGATCGTCGTCGCCCTCATCGGTCTCGGCTGCCTGACCGCACTCCTGGTGGGTGCGCCGCGGCTCGCGGCGCTCGACTCCCGCCTGGCGCACGCCGTGCTCCTCGGCCGCGAGGAGCGGCTGGAGCAGGACCTCGCCGCCGCGACCACGTCCCGGGCCCGGATCCTCGATGCCTTCGACCTCGAGCGCCGACGCATCGAGCGCGACCTCCACGACGGCGTGCAGCCCGAGCTGCTGCGCGTGTCCATGACCCTGGGCCTCGCCCTGGCCGTCATCCCCGAGGACGACTCCGCCCGGCCCCTCGTGGCGCAGGCGCAACGCGAGTCCCTGTCGGTGCTCGAGACCCTGCGCCGCTTCGTGCGCGGCATCCATCCCCAGGTGCTCGACGACCACGGCCTGACCGCTGCCCTGGGAGAGCTCGCGAGCGGGGCACCCATGCCCGTCACCATCGACGACAGGCTCGGCGGGCGCCTGCCCCCGCACCTCGAGGCGTCCCTCTACTTCGCCACCGCCGAGCTCCTCAGCAACGTCACGAAGCACGCCGACGCCGGCCGCGTCGGGATCAGCGTCGTCAGGCAGGACGGCAGCGTGGTGATCACCGTCTCCGACGACGGCCGCGGGGGCGCCGACCCGACCGGCGCGGGACTCACCGGGGTCAGCGACAGGCTGGCGGCCATCGACGCCCGCCTCGAGCTCCACTCCCCCGGCGGCGGTCCGACCCGCGCGAGGATCACCGCACCGATCGGGGACCGGCCATGACCCTGCGCGTCGTGCTCGCCGAGGACAACGCCCTGCTCCGCGAAGGGCTCAAGGCGATCCTGAGCATGGGTGAGCTCGACGTCGTCGACACCGTCGCCGACGCGGACGCGCTCACCGCGTCGGCCGAGCGGCACCGGCCCGACATCCTGATCACCGACGTACGCATGCCGCCGCACCTCGGGGCGGACGGCCTGCGCGCCGCCACCCGGCTCCGCGAACGTCGTCCCGACCTGCCGGTGATCGTGCTGAGCCAGTACGTCGAGCGCAGCTATGTCACCGACCTGCTCGACTCCGCGTCGGGTGCGGGCTTCGGCTACCTGCTGAAGGATCGGGTCACCCAGGTGGCCGAGTTCCTCGCGACCATCCACCGCGTGCACGCGGGCGGCACCGCGCTGGACCCGTTGGTCGTCACCCAGCTGCTCCGGACCACCACCCATCCGCTGACCCGCCTGACCCCGCGGGAGCGCGAGGTCCTCGCCCTCCTCGCCGAGGGGCTCTCCAACCAGGCCATCGCCTCGCGCCTCTTCGTCAGCGAGTTCGCCGTGGTGAAGCACGTCGGCAACATCCTCATGAAGCTCGACCTGCCGCCCGACGACGACCACAACCGTCGCGTGATGGCCGTGCTCGCCTACCTGCAGGGACCGGGCTCCTGACCTGCGCCGACCGAGTGCGCGAGCCTGCCGTCACCCGCCCGGCACCACGGTCACGGCAGCGGTGCTGCTCGCGCCGACGAGCGGGCTGGCCGGCGATCCCGGGATCGTCAGCGGGAGGTCGAGCGGCGCGCTGAGGCGGACGGTCACCGAGCGCCCGACGGGGTCGACGCGTACGCCGACCCGGATGCCGGGGTACTTCGCGCCTGCGCCGGCGCGGGCGAGGTAGTCGCGGACCCCGGCCTCGACCGCGGCCTCCTGCTGGGTGAGCCGCTCGCCGTCGAGGCCCTGCTCGTAGATGCCGGCCGAGCCGAGGTCGGCGCCGTAGAGGGCGGCGCCGTCGGCGAGGTTGTCGAGGCCCTGGCGCTGGAGGTAGGCGGCCGACGCGTCGATGACCACCACGATCGCCATGAGCAGGATGCTCGCGAAGCCGATGATCAGCAGGGTGACCTGGCCCTGCTCGTCGCGCTCACCCATCGGGCTCGTCCGGCCCGGACTCGACGTACTGGCCGATCGGGATGGTGTGCGTCGCGTCGAGGGAGAAGCTCGCCGACCCCCTGCCGAGGATCGCGGGGAAGAACGGCAGCCGGACACCCGAGGCGACGCGCACGGTGATGACCGAGGTGCCGACGTGGCAGTCGCCCGCCGGCGCGTCGCACGTGACCGTCACCCGGGCGCGCTGGCCCGGCGCGCCCTGGTCGGCGAGGACCTGGCTGACCACGGCCTCGGCTCGGCGCTCACCGGTCGCGTCGTCGGGAGCGAGTGCGTAGGCCCGACCGGCCGCACGCGCGGCGGCGCTGGTGGCGAACGCACCCTGCTGGACCTCGAAGACCGAGATCACGATCCACACCAGGGGCACCAGCAGGATGATCGCCAGCCAGCTGACCTCGACCAGCGCCGAGCCCTGCTCGTCGCGGCGCCGGACCACTGGCAGGCTCACGGGGTCGGCACCTCCGCCACGGCATGGCCCGTGACGCGGATCGGGACCCCGGTGTGACCGAGCCCCAGCAGGCCGACGTCGGCCTCGACGACGGCCACGTAGCCGGGCGCGCCCCCGACGAGGGCGGGTCGGACGGTGACGGTGTGGACGAAGTCGCGCGAGAGCGCGCCGTCCACGAGCTCGTGCACCTTCGCCTGGCCGGCCAGTGCGGACGACCCGGCGACCGCGGCGTGCCGGGCGCCCTCGGCCGCGGCCGAGGCGAGGGTGTTGCGGACGTGCAGCACCAGCGCGAGCTGGAGGATGCCGATGACCAGCGGCAGCAGGACCAGCAGGACGAGGACGAAGTCGACGACCGCTGCCCCTCGCTCGCCGGGGCGGGTGCCGCGGAGCACGTCCGGCCTAGCCGCTGACCATCGAGAACGCCCGCGACAGCAGGGAGCGCAGCTCGTCGCTGACGAAGGGCGTGAGCGCTGCCACGACGATGGCGGTCATCAGCGTGACCATCACCCACCCCGGCACGTCGCCCCGGTCGTCGCGGCGGCGGCCTGCGAGGTCGAGGTGCACGAGGTGGAGGTGGAGCAGGGGTCTCGAGAGGGGTGGAGACATGGCGTGTCCTTTCGTTGGAGGCATCAGGGGGTGGTGAGGCGCAGGCCGAGCACGCCCGGGTAGAAGGCGAACAGGATGGTCACCGGCAGCACGAAGAACACGACCGGAGCCATCATCGCGATCTCCTTGCGCGCCGCCGTCTCGATGAGCAGGCGCCGGCCCGCCTCGCGTACGTCGGCGGCCTGGGCGTGCAGCACGTCGGCCAGCGGGGTGCCACGCTCCATCGCCACGGTGATGCCCGTCGCGAACCGGGCCACGATGGGCAGGCCGGTGGAGCGCGCGAACGACTCGAACGCGGCGCCGACGGGCTCGCCGGTGCGGATCCGGGCGAGCACCTGGGCAAGGTCGTCAGACAGGGCACCGTTGCTGCGGCGCACGACCCGGTCGAGCGCCGCCACGGGACTCTCCCCGGCCGCCACGGACAGGGCCAGCAGCTCGGCGACCGTGGGGAACTCGACGAGGATCTGGCGCTCGCGCTCCTTCACCTGCGTGCTGAGCCGGTTGTCGCGCAGGAAGACGCCGCCCGCGAAGCCGAGCAGGCAGAAGACCAGGCCGGACGCGACGCCGCCCACCCCGCCGAGCGCGCGCAGCAGGACGACCGCAGCGGCGGCCGCGAAGCCGACGAGGCCCCACACGACCTGCTCGGTGCGGAAGTCCTGGACGGTCCGGTCGAGCCCGGCGCGCTGGAGCCGACGGCGCACCGACGCGCTCCCGCCGAGCACCCGCTCGACCACGTCGGCCGCCCGGCGCAGTGATGGCCCGAAGATCCGCGCGGCCGCCGAGGTCGGCGTCGACACCACGGGCCGCAGGACGGCGGTCTCGTCGAGGCGTGGCACGTCGCGCAGGTAGGGCAGCACCCGCACCGAGAGCAGCGGGCGCCGCAGCACCGCGACCCGCGTCAGGACGAGCAACAGCCCGGCCCCGGCGGTGCCGCCGAGGAACGCGCCCCACACCGCGGTGCTCACGACAGGATCCGCTTCTCGATGGGCAGCCGGCCGATCCGCATCATCGCGGCGTAGGCGAGCACGCACACGCCGAAGCCGATGCCGAGCACCAGCACGCCGCCGGGTGAGGCGTACTGCCGGATGGCGGTCGTCTGGAACGACATCAGGAGCAGCACGATCCACGGCGCGGACACGGCCAGCCGGGCGCCGTTGACGGTCCAGGCCTGCCGCGACTCGAGCTCGGAGCGGGTGCGCGCGTCGTCGCGCAGGAACCCCGAGAGGTTGCGCAGGAGGCGGCCGAGGTCTCCGCCGCCGACCTCGCGGGCAAGCCGCAGGCCCTCGACCACCCGGTCGCCGACGGGGTCGGCGAGCCTGTCCTTGAGGCGGTCGAGGCACTCGAGGAACCGCCCGGTGACCTGGTAGTCGAGGGCGAACCGGGAGAAGTCGGCGCGCAGCGCCTCCGGCCCGTTGGTGCCGAGGGCGGCGACGGCATCGGGCAGGGAGAGGCCGGCCCGCACGGCGCTGGCGAGGTTGTCGACGGCCTCGGGCCACACCTCGGCGAACTCGCGCAGCCGCCGGGTCGCGCGCTGGCGGAGGACGGCGATGGGCAGGTAGGCGGCCATGAGGGCGAAGGTGAACGCGACCGGTGGGGTGCGCGAGACGGCCTGCACGAGCGCGAAGGCGACCGCGAGGAGCACCGCACAGAGCGTCAGGACGCTCGCCGGGGTGACGTCGGAGAGCCCGGCACGACCAAGGAGCCGGCCGAGCGCCGTCGAGGTCGGCGCCCCGGACCTCGGCCGCCGCGGCAGGACGAACGCCGACCAGATCAGGAGCAGGCCGACGCCCACCCCCAGCCCGACGAGCGCGCCCATCAGCGACCGACCTCCTCGGACGCGAGCACCTGGTGGACGTCGATGCCCACCCGTTCGTAGCGCTCGACCCGGGCCGGCACTCCGCCGGTGCGGCGCAGCTCGCCGCCGTGCCGCACGAAGATCGGCTCGACCTCGATGATGTCGGCCTCCACCCGCCCCGGCACCGACACGACCTCGTTGACCCGGCGTACGCCGTCGGCGCCCAGGCCGAGGTGCACCACGATGTCGACGCTGCTCGCCACCGTCGGCACCACGAAGCGGGCCGAGATGTTGTCGCCCGCGAGCAGCGGCAGGGTGCACATCTTGACCAACGCCTCACGGGCGCTGTTGGCGTGGAGGGTGCACATGCCGGGCAACCCCGAGTTGAGCGCGAGGAGCAGGTCGAGGCACTCGGCCGCGCGCACCTCGCCGACCAGGATCCGGCTCGGGCGCATCCGCAGCGCCTCCTTGACCAGGTCGCGCAGCACGATCTCGCCCGTCTGCTCGAGCCCCGCCTGCCGGGTCTGCATCGCGACCCAGTCGGGGTGGCTGAAGCGCAGCTCGAAGACCTCCTCCGCGCTGAGACCCGCTCGCCGCCGGGCACCGCGGCGGCCAGGCAGTTGAGCATGGTCGTCTTGCCGGCCTGGGTGCCGCCGGCGACGAGGATGTTCATCCCCGCACGCACCGACGCCTCGAGGAAGCGGGCGGCCTGCGGGGTGAGGCTGGCGAGCGCCACGAGGTCGGAGAGCCGGTGGGCGCGCAGCAGGAACTTGCGGATGTTGACGGGCGATCGTTAAACCCCCACACGTCCCCGCTGCACAAGGCGGAGACGCTCCCGAAGGCGCACAGATTCAGGTCACCTGGCGCGGAAGGTCGCCACGTACGCCGTCTCGAAGGTCACCAAGCACCCCCGCCACCCACTGCCGCTAAGGCTGTTCGACCCAACGGGCCCAACCGGATCGCTCTCATCACCTGCACCGGGCCGTACGTCTACGACGCCGCCAACGGGCAGTTCTGGCTGTCCCCGGAAGGCGATCATCTGAGCGGAGCGGGTCCAGTACAGACGCTGACGCCAGGCGCCGTGACAGGTTCGACTCGTCGATGATGGAGTCGTTGGCGGCAGTTCACTCTCCCCGCTTCCGAGTCGTGGTCGTAGTTGCATCTGGCGGTAGTTGCAGCGGCGGCCCGCGACTGCGTCCGAGCCCGGGGTTGCATGGGACCTCATAGTTCGCTCTGCGTAGTTCAAACGCCAGACGCCACCTTGGCCTTCTGGGAGACTCCCGCGGTGCCTATATTCTCCTCGGTCTTACAGTCCACTGCTCTTGCACTTGTACTCGCCGCTGCACCTGTTCCAGTAGAGGCTGCTCTCGCTGGAGTAACCTCCTCCACCCCAACCGAGTACGCGTTGCGCGTGACCGACTTGCATCTGTTGGGTAACGAGAAGTGCGGGAGGATCATGTGGGAGGTCGACGTTCCCACCGTCGAGTTCCACGTCAAGGTTTCGATCGCCGATGCGACCCGTGAAGTGTGGATTGAGGACACAGAGATCGCGACGAGTTTCGACGGTAGTGTCGGCCCAACGACGATCTCTGCATCGTCGAACGACGTATGCCGTGCCGACTACCCACTCGGCACGTACGACGCCTGGCTCACTGTCTACAGCGGAGTGGACGAGATGGGGTTCCCGGTCGACGCCTATCGGACCACTCCAATCCCAGTGACCTTCGATTACGCCCGGCGCGCGACGGCCGACGTGGAAGTGCGCACCGCTCGGACGCGATCGAACGGAACCAAGGTCGTCGCTACGTTGACCCGCAACGAACTTCCGCGGGCCAACTGGTGGGCGAAACTACAGAAGCGCGTCGACGGTCGGTGGCGCACTACACGTACCGGCGGCCCCACGAACAGCGCAGGAAAAATCGTATGGCGGCTTCCGAGGTCGGTGAGCGCAACTGACACGCTGTATCGAGTTCTGGTACCGCGCGACGCTGCGAAGTTCACTGAGGCAACGACATCGAAGCCGTTTCGTCTTCGGTAGGCGCCTTGGTCCACGACCCCGTAAGTGCCTCGCTCTCCAGACCTATCTAGGGCGCTCACCGAGAGGACCCGACGGCTGCGGGTCCCCCTGACACTCTCCGACCACGCAGGCGTCACCTGGTAAACGCCAGTGCCTCACCGAGAACGACGGAGGCCCCCGACGCGTGACCGCGTCGGGGACTCGGTGTTGCCGGCGTGGGTCAGCCTTCGCAGGCGACGGGCGAACGTCTACGCGCTGGCCCCCAAGAGGTCAGTGTCGTAGCCGTCATCGTCGTAGACCGGGGCCAGCGCGGCTGCTGCTCGTCGCGGGCGTGTCTGCTCCGTCGTCGAGCTGGGCCACGCCTCATCGGCCTCGGGCAGATCGCCGAATGCTCGAACCCGCGCCGACCAGCGAATGACTTGCTGCAAGTCACCAAGACCCCCCGCCGATCAACGTGGCGGAGCGAGAGACGGGACTTCGGCGGCTGCCCACCAACGAGGAACACGCGCCGGTCCGGAGGCGACGGGCGCTAGTGCTCGGTGCCCCTAGTCGGCCTCGCAGCCAGCAGCAGGACTGAACTCGCGGATGTTGACCGCAACTCGATAAACCACTGCCGCACGTCTCCTCAGTAAGCCGCACGTTCCCCCCGGTAACGGGGCGTTACTGAGACACTGCTGCCCGCAGCGGCGGCGCAAGAAGGGGGACGATGGTGCACGCCTGGTTTGAGTCGATCACTGGGGGACGCGTGTGCCGGCACGTTGACCGAGGCGATTCAGCCGAAAGCCGAGGACTGGCGGATGCGGTGCCGCTCGATGATGGGCTCACGGTGGGCGCACGGGCGCTCCGAGCCCTGCTTCTCCCCCAGGTCTGGATTCACCGGCGGGTCGAGTCGTTGGCTTTCCAGCCCACTGGCGAGACGCGTCGGCGCATCAGCTGGGACTTGACGCCACCGCAAGAGTGGGCGATCGCAATCACCGGCGAGCGGGTGGCGCTTCCGCTGACGACGCTACACAAGCGACCGATCAAACGTCTGGATGTGACAGGGCCGGCGGACGAGTCGCTCGTTGTGTGGGAAACCGAGCGCAACGGAAACCTGGCGGCGGAACTGATGCTTGCCGGCCTAAGCACGCTGGGCGGCGCTCCCGCCTCCGCCCGGGTTCGGGAACTGGTGCGGACAATCGTCTTCGCTGAGTCGGCTGAACACGTCCAAGCCGAACTGGACGAGCTACTGGCAAGTGATGCGTTCAATCATGACGCTGACCCGAACGCCGCAGATGAGGCCGAGGCTGTCGCGGCGTTGGCCAAGAGTCTTGCCGAAGGCTTCTTGCTCGTCGTCGAGATTCCGCGCGCCTGGGTTGGTGAGCGAACAGTCGTGAAGGTGAGTTACGACGATGACCGGGTTTCGACGTCATCTGAGCGTATCGACCCGTGGGTAGGGCGGACGACGCTCATCGTCGATGCGCGAGGTTCCGCGGGCGCCGCTTCATGGCACCTCGAGTTGCACGCTCCAGCGAACCTGACGATCAGCCGACTCCGGGCGGCCATCTGGGATTCGGCGTCCGAGCAGGTTGTTCGCGAGAGCGAGGCAGCTCCCAGCGACTCGACCTCTCACATCAACGGGAGGTTCGAGCACCTTTGGTGGCAAGCACAAGCGCAGGTGCGGTTCGCTCCCACCACTGCGGGACTGCTTAACCAGGTGACGCTCGGGGTGCTGCTTGGCATCGCACTGCTTGTCGGAGCGAGTTTTGCAGCCGCACCGCTCAGCGACCGATTGAGCCAGGACGGTGGCAGCGGCACGCTGGCCGGCCTCGTCTTCAGCTTCCCTGCACTCTTCATGGCGCTGCTCGCCCGCAGCAGCGAGCACCAGCTGGTCTCGCGGGTTCTCATGGCTCCCCGCCTCGCCAGTTTCTGTTCCGCCGTCTCTCTTTGGTGCGCCGGAGTCCTGGTCGCATGGAACCCGAACGAGGATGTCCTCTCCACCGGCCTGGGCGCGCTAGCAACAGTCCAAGCCGCAATCCTGTTCTGGCTCGGTCTCATGCGCCCTGTCGGTGGCGAGTCGTAGCCTCCCTTGCAAAGCCCGGCAAAGGGAGCACACTAGATCCACGAGGGGGTCACCATGGCGAAGTCAAAGTCGGGCCGTTGGGTCGCGAAGGCCATCAGTTCGGCGCGCCCTGGGGCCGCCAGGTACGTGGTGCGGTCGGCCGAGAGTGGCCGGATGACGGCGCTGTCGAAGATCCCGACAACGAAGCGACGCCAGGACGCGGTACTCCGGATGGCCCACAAGGCGCGCTAGACGCAGCACGGTCGTGGGCCCGCCCGGGAGTGCCGCCTGGCGGGCGGAACTATCTATCTCCTTCGGTCTGCATCCGGTGCGCTCGCGCGTCGGCGTACGCGATGAGGGCCGTGCCCAGATCGGCGGCCCCCTCGGTCGGCGTGTCACCGCCATTAGGGCAGTTGGCGGTTGTCACGTTGCGGCCAGCCACGCTTGCAGCATCAACAGCTACCGTCGGCACATGACCCATGAGCTGCTGCCGGACCGCTGGAACGATCGGGATTTCCCAGCCCTGCTAGCTGCGGCGCGCATTCTGGAGAGCGACTCGCCGGAGGACGCCGACACCCAGCTCGAAGAGTTCCAAGAGGCCGCGGGCTTGAGCGAGCGGGAGCTGGTGCGGGCCCTCATTGGCTTGGAGCAGGCTGGGTATATCGAGACGCAAGGTTCGGCGCCGCTGGCCGGCGACCCCACCATTTGGGTCACCGGCCTGACCGAGCGTGGGCGGCGCAAGACAGGCCTGTGGCCGGACGAGGAGTCAAGTGCGGACGCCTTGGTGGACCTGCTTGCTCAAGCCGCGGAACGAGTGGGCGACGAGGACGACGCCGGCGCACTTCGAAAGGCGGGCCGCCTGCTGCGCGGCGTGCCCTCAGAGGTCCTCGCCGACATCACGGCCGCACTCATTCGTCAGCAAGTAGGCATCTGAGCGGTCGCGGTCCGCGGATTGCGTGCTCGAGTCAGGCGATCTGGTACGAGTTCGGGACTGCTGCACGATCGGGTGACAGGTTGGGTCACGCAGTCTGAGTGGCTGGCGTGGTCATGATGGTCTCGAACTCGATAGGGGTCAATCGTCCGAGGCCTGCCTGCCGCCGGCGTCGGTGGTAGGTCCGTTCGATCCAGGTCACGATCGCGATCCGGAGTTCCTCACGGGTGGTCCAGGTACGGCGGTTCAGGACGTTCTTCTGCAACAGCGCGAAGAAGCTCTCCATGGCGGCGTTGTCGCGCGCTGCGCCGACGCGGCCCATGGATCCGACCATGTCGTGACGGTTGAGGGCGCGGACGAATCTCCTGCTTCGAAATTGCGATCCTCTATCCGTGTGGACCACGCAACCGGCGACCACGCCACGTCTTGCGACGGCGTTGTTCAGTGCCGCCACTGCCAGCCGCGACTTCATCCGGGAGTCGATCGAGTAGCCCACGATCCGGTTGGAGTAGACGTCCTTGACCGCGCAGACGTAGAGCTTGCCTTCGCTCGTGCGGTGCTCCGTAATGTCGGAGAGCCACAACTCGTTCGGAGCATTAGCCTTGAACTCGTGGCGGATCACGCCGTGCTTGTCGACGACGGCGCACAGGTCGTCGTGGACCGGCGAGCCGGGCTTCTTCGCCTTGCCCCGCTTGGGCCTCCCGAAAGCTGACCACCAGCCAAGTTGTGAGCAGATCCGCCACGCTGTCCGCTCGGCCATCGACTCGCCAGCGTCGCGTGCCTCGTCGACCAGGAAGCGGTAGCCGAACTCGGGGTCGTCACGGTGGGCGTCGAACAGTGCGTCGCGCGGTAGGCCTCGACAAGCTCGGCATCAGTGACCGGTGCGTTCAGCCAGCGGTAGTAGGGCTGGCGAGCGATCTTGAGGACCCGGCACGTCACCGTCACAGGAACCCTGATGGGGGCGTCCTTGGCGGCCAGCTCGCGGACGAGCGGGTACATCATTTTCCCGGAAGGTTGGCCTGAGAGAGATAGGCAGCAGCGCGACGCAGGACCTCGTTCTCCTGCTCGAGCAGCCGGACCCGCTTGCGCAGCTCCCGCTCGGTTGTCGACTGCGCTGCAGTAGCGCCCGACTTGACCCCGTCCTCGACGTCGGCGGTCTTCATCCAATTCGCCAAGCACGACTCGCTGATGCCGAAGTCGGCTGCGATCTGCTTGAGGTGGACACCCGGCTCACGGTTCCTGGCGACGCGGACGACGTCGTCGCGGAACTCTTTGGGGTACGGCTTCGGCACAGCGCACATCCTTCCAGCGGCACCCCTCGGCACCACAGATCAGATGTCACCTATCCGTGCAGCAGTCCCCCATCCTGCGCTGGTCGAGCTCCGGCAGCAACAGGTCGTGCTGGGGCGACTTCTCTCCCAACTGGCGCTGCCCGACGAGACCGGCGAGACCCTCCCATCGCTCACCGAGGCCAGGGCCCGGCGAGCAGCGGAAGCGCGTTGGCGGCCGCACCGGGTGAAGGCGGCCGGTCGTGGCTAGGCGCCGCACCCGCATCGATGGTGCCGGCGACGTCATGCCACTCACGCTCCTCGATCCGGGCGCCCGCGTGGCTCGGCGCGCGTGGTTCGCGGCGCGTCGGCTCTACGGCTGGCGCGAGCAGCACGAAGCGATCGTGACCGCCCGCCTGGCCCATGGGCTTGAACCGGACGGCCGCCGACCGGACGAACCCGACCCTCGCGATCTCCTCCGAGACCTCACGAACAACTCACCCAGCATCCCAACCCGAAGGAGGAACCCGCTATGACCTACCGCGACCCGACGGCACCCTGACCGCAGGTGCACGGACTACTCAGGCGCGAATGGACGGTCGGAAAGGCCAGCGGAAGCCACCGGCGCCGTCTCGCGAGGTCTAGGGTCCGGACATGGCCGAGAAAAGAAGCTTCACAGGGTGGATCGAGCGCCCCGTATGGGAGCGCACGGCGTTGGTCCTGCTGATCTTGGGTTGCGTCGTGGGCCGCCCAACGTAGCGTTGGCGCATGCGCTACACAGTTCTCGGTTCCGCTCTCGCTGTCTTGCTTGCACCCTTGGCCGCCGCGACGCCAGCTCACGCCGCCAACGAGGTGACCCTAACGATGGCAGGCGGGGTCCTCTACGACTCCTGCGCCACCCACGACTTCACGTACTCAGCTGCCCTGCCAGCTGGCTACGGCCCCTACTGGAACATGGACGTCGAGCTCGTCGGACCCGACGGCAACGTCACCTCCAGCGCGTACATCTACGGAGAGTCGCGCACCGGCGTCGGCTCAATCCTTTTGTGCGACTCACCCAACCTGCCCGGCACCTACACGCTACGAGGCTCGGGCGAGATGAGAGGCCCGGATTACACATACGTACCGATCTCCGCGATGCAGTCGACCGTCACGTTCCGCCTGCCCCAGACGCGCACGCGATTGAAGGCGAAGCCGAGGCGGCCGGCAAAGGGGCAGGTCGTGCGCTTCGTCATTACCTCCCAGGACGAGCGCCCTGCTGGCTACTTCGGCACCACCTACGCGGACGTGAAGCTGCAGGCGAAGCGGAACGGCTCTTGGCGCACGCTCGACTCCACGATGACCAACGACTCGGGCAAGGTCGTAGTGAAGGCCCGGTACTCGGGGCGCCGGACCGCCGTGCGTGCCGTCACGACTGGCAACAGCGACCGCACTGGATCGACCTCCCGCGTCATCCGGTTCCGCTGAGGTCGACGCGAAGGCAAGGCGGCCCCGCCGAACTCAGCCGTTTCGCGTCGACGATCCGCCATCGGAAGCAGTTTCGCCGCCTGTGCTCGGAGTCATGACGGGGATCATGCGGGGCATCGGATTCCTCGCTGCCTCGGTGCTCCTAGTCGGCTGCAGCTCGAGCGCCCCCAACGCCGCCAGCCAGGAGTCAGCGAGTGCTGAGCCGACAGCGGACCCCACGCCGGTCGAGTCGACCGCCTGCCAGTCGACCATGGAGCGCGCCGACGCGATCGCGTCCGAGCTGGAGTCGGCGGTCATCGACGAGTCAGCGCAGTTCCGACAGTTCCTCGACAGGCTGATGGCTCTGCAGAAGGAGGCCGTCAAGGACTGCACCGCGCGCGTGAACGGCGACTTCAGTGCTGGCATCGACAAGCTGATCGCGGTGAGCGCCGGCCTCATCTCGTGCGACTTTGTCGAGCTGTGCGGTAGGTCCGACCTCGAGCGCGACCTCATCAAGGGCGCTGGGCTGATCCACGACGCCGCCACGTCGGCCCAGACGACGGCATAGCCCGACCCTAGACGGGCGCCAGCATTCGTGACTCACCCACATCTCCCCCACTGCCCAGCCTGAACCGTCTGGGGTGGCCAAGACGATCCGGGCCGCCCTAGTGGCCGTCGATGCACCGCCACCCAGCAGCAGCGCCGCTTGGCGCCCGTGTGAACCGTCAAGGTTACTTATCGAGAAGCGCGCGAGGGTCCTCCCCTGGCTCCGGCTTCTGGTACCCAGCCACGTTGCTCCGATACGTGCCGTAGTAGGTCTCTGGGTGCTCGGTTCCGTCGTGCGTGAACTCGCCTATCCGAATGTCGACGTCAAGAGGACGACCGCCGTCCATCGCACTGCGGCTTGCTCGGCGCAACGACTGGCTGAACCTGGCGCCGCGGCCAGACAACGCAATCGGGAAGTCGGCCTCCACATGAAGCCGCTGCGCACGCTGGATTGTCGCTAGAAGGTCAGGGTCGTCGCACATGAAACGCGAGTGGAGCTGCATAGTTATACGCTCAGATCCAGCGACCGTGAGGCCTGAGCCCGGGATCGCAACGATTGACCCGATAGGGCCGTACCGACCACCGGAGATCCGTTCTAGAAATCCTTCGCCGCGGCCTAGGTACTCCCGCGGGCCCTGGATCTCCCCTTCTAACGGGAGTTTGTGGCCTCCAACCCGGACACGGAGGTCCCAACGATGTTCGGGCAACGTGACGGACTGACTCGCTTCGACGTACGCCTCGACCTTCAGGTTGATACTGAGCTCCGCCTTCATCGATCCGTCGTGTTTGAGCGCTTCGTGCGTGATCCTGCAGTGCCCCGAGATCGGCTCGATCTGGGGCACCTGTGCCTCTCCGACGACAGCTCGCAGGATCTCGCTCCGGTGCGCGCTCCGCGTTGAGCCTGAAGTCCTCCAAGGGATCTCGCGATGAACTCCGCCGCGGCCGTCGGTAGTGACCACATACGGCGCGCGCGAGGTGTCGAACAGCACGGCGGTCACCGAGCCGTGCTCCGCTACGGGGACGTGCAACCAACGGGGCTCCGGGGCAACTCCGGCGAAAACCTTGAACACCTGGCCCCACCATGACGACGGTTCCACGGAGCCCGATTCGACGAGGCGGGACGAGTCTTCATCTAGACCCACGATCCAGAGGATCGCCTCACCCGCAGCCGCGTTCGCAAGACCTGCAATCTGGCGTGCGGCCTTTCTGTGGTCCGTTGGCCAAACCCCTTTGCACTCGACGCGGTCGTCTTCAACCCGACTCCCAGCAAGTACCTGCTCCACAAGGTGCAGCACTCGGGCTTCGAGCTGCTGGGACCTCATGAGCTGGCGAGGCCCTCAGGAAAGATGAAGCACTCGAAGCCTGCGAACTCCTGGTGGTCGTCGTAGCGGAACATCACGTCGTCGGACGGGTCCACGCCGGCCTTGCGGGCCTGGTCGACGAACCAGAAGAGCTCAGCCCATGTGAGGGAGCCGTCGACGTCGAGGCTTATGGAGAGGTTCGGGGGCTTGCCGCTGGGGGCTGTGTGGTCGCTCATGAGGCGGACCGTACAGGCAACCTCCGACACGTCGGCAGGGGTTATCCACAGGTCCACCGTCGGTGCGTTCCGCGCTAGCGTGCCGCCCATGTCGGAGTGGATCACCGGGCGCGAGGCCGCGCAGATCCTCGGGGTGCACGTCTCGGCCATCCCGAAGATGGTGCGGCGGGGCGACCTCACCCCTCGCCAGGGCCGCCGGCCGTCCCTGAGCCGCACCGAGGTCGAAGCGCTTCGCGACCGTCGGGCAGCCCCCAGGTTGCCTAAGGCCCCGCCTTTGCCGAAGCCGCGGAAGGTGCCCCAGCCGCCGGACCAGGAGCACGAGTGGCTCAACTCCGACGAGGCGGCCGCGGTGCTCGGCCTAGGGCGATCGGGCGTGGACTACCGCGTTCACGCCGGCAAACTACCCAACGAACTACACCATGGTCGGCGATGGTTCCGACGCGACCACATGGAGCTCGTGAAGCGAGCTGACGCCGTGCGCCGGAGTGGGAGGATTTAGGGCCTGTCACCCAGCCGCGCGGGCTCGCTTGGGCTGCTCCACCGCTGCCGGCACGTCGGTAGTCGACACGACGGGGGGCATAGCAGAGCGCTTTGGTAGGGCACGACCGTTCTCGAAGGCCTCGAGGTAGCTGGCGTAGAGACGACGAGTGCTGATGATGAACAGCAGCACCATGTACGTCCCCATGGTCGCAACGATCGCCGTCACCGCGATCCCGGCGCGCGGCCACGCCACAGGATGAGCGGCCGAGGTCGCTGGCATCAGGATGAGGGCCCCCAACAAGAGCGAGACGATCATCGCGGAGAGGGCAGCAAGCAGCATCCCGCTGACGGATTCGCGGAAGTGAGACCTGAGTCGCGTGTTTTGCGACAAGGTAACCGAGTCGGCGATCCGTGCGCGGATTGAGATCAACTGCCCGACGGCACCGAACAGAATGCCGGCCAACAGGCTAGTGGCGGGCACGAAGGCCGTGGGGTTCTCGAGTCGGTAGTCGTTGTAGACCGCGAGTACGCCGACAAGGATCGGCAGACCCCACAGGACGACCTTGGCCGCGACGTCAACACGGCCAGTGTTGTAGTTGGTCATCGAGCGGGAGTGGTCTTGCATCACCGTGCGTACATCGAACCGATCGAGCATTCTGGTCCACCCCTCCGCTAGAGCGTCAGCCTACTCGCCATCGTCGATCACGCCAGGCAGCTCCGGCAAGAGATCGGCAGCGGCCTTCTCGGCCTTGCTGAAGAATGCGGTATCGGCTACCACGTCCTTGCCCAGCCAGTAGCTGAACTGATCGAAGTCTGAGGTGGGCTTGTAGGAGCGCTGCAGCTGGTCATCATCGAATTCGACAGTGACGTCGTTGAACGCGATGTCTACCTCTTCGGTGATGATGACTGACTTCAAGTTGCCGGCTGCAGCCGCCCCGCCACCACTCCAAGTCGACATGACCCACTCGCGGACGGTGTCCTTGATCTCCTCGACGAAGCCGTCGTCGATCTCGGCGACCCGAAGCTTCTTGAGCGTCGGAGGAGCCTTCTGGCCGTCCTTCTTGTACCCGAACTCTGTGAAGGTGACCGCGCGAACACCGGAACGATCGATGTACTCCAGCACGGACGCACGCTCGGCCGCCCCGGCGATCACCCGCAGCCGCCACGCGCTCCCTCCTGTCTCGTGCAGGGCGCGGATGACCTGGTCCTTCGGGCAACTACGCCCACGCTTCTCGACCGCCAAGAGGGCGAAGCGTGCGTCGTCGTCGTCTGGCGCGACGAGAACCGCACGGTAGGGATGAAGGGTTGCGCGGCCCTTCAGCTCAAGGTCACTGGTCTCGCCGCTCAGGTCGACCACAACCCCGTCCTCACTGGTCGGCCCTGCTTCAAACCACAACCTGAGGGTCGACATGCCGGTCGCCTGAGTCCAACGCAGCGCGTGCCCCACGACGGTGGCGGCCTCGGAACCGTCCTCGAGATCGTCGCCCTCGTCCGAGGTCTTCTTCCCGAAGACGAACGCCTTGTCCTGGGGGTGATCGTTGACCTCGTCCATGGCGACCTGCAGATAGTCGACCTTGTCCGGGGTCACCATCTTGTACTTCGTACGCCCCTTGCGCTCATCCTCAGGGATCTCCTCCTTGGTCGGCCGCTCTTGCGCGGCACGGAATGGCTGCCTGTCGCCGATGCGGTCGTCGTGCAGGCTGACAACGAACAGGCGAAACGAGTTGGTCGGCATGAGTTCCCCCGGTCTGCGGACGTCAGCCGACTCCCCGTGGGCTGAGCATCCTCGTGCGAGGCAGCCTACGGCCCTACGCGCTTCCCGTTGAGCCGCGACACCCCGCCGCTGACCCGATCAAGCGCCTGTCCCTCGACGTAGGGGCGGCCGTTGAAGGCGGCCACGGCGAGCTGGCCGCCCTCAACGAGCTCGCGAACGGCCCAGGGCGTGCGGCCGGTCCGCTCAGCGGCCGCAGCCAGCGTGAGGTAACCGGCCATCTTGGGCACCGCGGCGACGGCCTCGGCGGGTCCAGTGGTGGTGACAGTGGCGGTGGGTACGGCGGCGATGATGGTCATGGCGTGGCTCCTTCGGTTGCGGTTCGATGGAGCAAGGTGAGCACGCCGCTCGGCGTCGGCGGGAGGGTCGCCGCAAAGTTCCCGCACGATGCCGCAGAAGTCATCACCGCTGCAGCACGATGCAGCACGGATCCGTGACCCGGGCTAGCCCAGTCGAGCAACATGAGGCCACCTGTTACGGATCATTGTCGGGTCGTTGATCCACACCTCCTCCACCTCGGGGTCGTCGAGATAGGGCTGGAGCGGGCCGAAGCCGGAGAGCCGGGCGACCAGCTCGCCGACCACCGCACCGTCGTCGGCGATCGGGGCCACCGCTCCGGTGAGGCTGAGCTCGTCGTGGGCGCGCACCACGTCCTCGGCGATGCGGCGCACGACGGCCGGCTCGCGCTGCGGGTCGACACCCTCGCGCCGCACCTGCTCGCGCACGCGGGCGTCGAGGGCCTCGACCATGCTGTTGTCTGCGGTGTCTGGACGCGCCAGCGTCATGGTGGTGCCCCCATCCCGAGAAGGTTGCCGGCACTCGGAAACTACCCGCACCGAGCGGGCGCAAAACAGAGGTCTGGACCAATCTGTGGAGAGCAGCCCTCACGCGGGCTGTCGGCGTGGAGGGTGCGCGTGTCGCCCCGGAGTGGCGAGCACGGGGCGCATGCCGACATCATGCCCGGCGTGACCCACGACACCCGCGACACCTACGCCGTGATCGGGGCCGGCCCTTCGGGCCTGGCCGCCGCCCGTAACCTCCAGAAGGCCGGCATCCCCTGGTCGGGCTACGAGCTGGCGTCCGGCGTCGGCGGACTCTGGGACATCGGCGGGCCGCGGAGCACCGTCTACGAGTCCGCGCACCTGATCTCGTCGAAGACCACCACGCAGTTCGCCGAGCACCCGATGCGCGCCGACGTCGCCGACTACCCCTCGCACCGCGAGCTGCTCGGCTACTTCCGCAACTTCGCCGAGACCTACTCGCTGACCGACGGCTTCGCGTTCGGCACCGAGGTCGTCTCCGCGCGGCCGACCGGCGACGGCTCCTGGACGGTGGTCTCCACGGGTCCGGCGGGGACCGTCGAACGCCGCCACGCCGGCGTGATCGCCGCCAACGGGACGCTCAGCGAGCCGTCGGTGCCGGCGTTCGCGGGATCCTTCGACGGCGAGATGTTCCACACCAGCGCCTACAAGTCGCCTACGGTGCTCGCGGGCAAGCGGGTGCTGATCATCGGCGCCGGCAACTCCGGGTGCGACATCGCCGTCGACGCGGTCCACCACGCGGCCTCGGTGGACATGTCGGTGCGGCGCGGCTACTACTTCGTCCCGAAGTACCTGTTCGGCAAGCCCGCGGACACCCTCAACCAGGGCAGGCCGCTGCCGCCGCGGATCAAGCAGGCGATCGACTCCCGCGTGCTCAAGCTGTTCACCGGTGACCCGGTGAAGTTCGGCTTCCCCAGGCCCGACTACAAGATCTACGAGTCGCACCCGATCGTGAACTCGCTGGTGCTGCACCACCTCGGCCACGGCGACCTGGCCGTCCGGCCGGACGTCCGCCGGTTCGCCGGAGGGGAGGTCGAGTTCGTCGACGGCAGCACGAGCGCGTACGACGTGATCGTGCTGGCCACCGGCTACCACCTGCACTACCCGTTCCTGGACCCCGCGCTGCTGCGCTGGGAGGGCCGAGGGAGCGCGCCGGACCTCTACCTCAACATCTTCACGCAGGAGGACCCCGACCTCTTCGTGCTCGGCATGATCGAGGCCTCCGGCATCGGCTGGCAGGGACGCTACGAGCAGGCCGAGCTCGTGGCGGCGTACCTGCGCGCGCGCAGCGACAACCCGGCCGCCGCACGCGACTTCGAGGCCCGCGTCGGCGGGCCCCGGCCGGACCTCTCGGGCGGATACCGCTACCTCGGACTGGAGCGGATGTCCTACTACGTCAACAAGGACGCCTACCGCTCCGCGGTGCGCGCCGAGATCGAGAGGCTCCAGGCATGACCCCCATGGCCACCGACGTCGACACCATCAGGATCGTCTTCGAGGAGGGCTCGCTGACGACGTTGAAGATCGTCATCGGCGCGATCCTCTTCGGTATCGCGCTGGACACGAGGCTCGAGGACTTCGCGGTCGCGCTCAGGCGCCCGTTCGCTATCACCGTCGGCGTGCTCGTCCAGTTCCTCGCACTGCCGGCGATCACCTTCCTGCTCACGCTGGTGCTCGACCTGCGCGCCTCACTCGCACTCGGGCTGATCCTCGTGGCCTGCTGCCCGCCGGGGAACGTCTCGAACATCCTCACCCACCGCTCCGGCGGCGACGTCGCGCTGTCGGTGTCGATGACCGCGGTCGGCAACGTGCTCGCGATCTTCCTGATGCCGCTCAACGTCGCGTTCTGGGGCGGCCTGCACCCCACGGGCAAGGCGATCCTCGAGGACATCTCGCTCTCGGCGAGCGACATGCTCGTCGAGGTGGGGCTGGTCATCGGGGTCCCCTTCGCCCTCGGCATCACCATCGCCCGGCTGTGGCCCCGGATCGCGGCGGTCGGGCACCGCATCGTCGGACCGCTGTCCTACGTCGCGCTCGCCGGGATCATCGTCATCGGCGTCGCCAACAACTGGGACGTCTTCGTCGACTACATCGGGGTCGTGCTGATCGCGGTGTTCCTGCACGACGCGCTCGCCCTGGCGCTCGGGTACGCCGTCGGCAAGGGCGCCCGCCTGCCCGACGGCAGCGTCCGGGCGATGACCTTCGAGGTCGGCATCCGCAACGCCGGGCTCGGTCTGCTGCTGGTGTTCACCTACTTCGACGGCCTCGGGGGCATGGCGCTGGTCGCGGCCTGGTGGGGCATCTGGGACATCATCGCCGGGCTCACCGTCGCCGTCGCCTGGCGGCGGGTCCGCGGCACGGCACCCGCCACGACCTCGGCGGAGGTGACCGCATGAAGGTCCTGGTCACCGGAGGCGGCGGGTTCCTCGGCTCGTCGGTCGTGCGCGGGCTGGCCGCGGCCGGACACGAGGTGGTGAGCACCGACCTGCGGCCACCGAGCGTGGTCATGGACGTGACCTCGGCGGAGCAGGTCTCGCAGGTCATCTCGGCCGAGCGGCCGGAGGTGGTCGTCCACCTCGCGTCGATCGTCACCCCCGGCCCGGGCTCCACCCGCGAGCTCGAGCACGCCGTCGACGTCACCGGGACGCGCCACGTCCTCGACGCCTGTGTCGCCGCCGGGGTGCGGCGCGTGGTCGTCTCCTCCAGCGGGGCCGCGTACGGCTACCACGCGGACAACCCGGCCTGGATCACCGAGGACCAGCCCGTCCGCGGCAACGAGGAGTTCGCCTACAGCCACCACAAGCGGCTGGTCGAGGAGATGCTCGCGTCCTACCCCTCCCTGGAGCAGGTCGTGCTGCGCATCGGCACCATCCTCGGGCGGTCGGTCGACAACCAGATCACCGCGCTGTTCGAGCGCAGGCGGCTGCTGCGGATCCGCGGGTCGGAGTCGCCGTTCGTGTTCATCTGGGACGAGGACGTCGTCGCGATCATCCAGCGGGCCGTGACCGGGTCGGTCACCGGCGTCTTCAACGTCGCGGGCGACGGCGCGCTGACGATCACCGAGATCGCCGGACTGCTCGGCAAGCCGGTGCTGACCGTCCCCGAGCCGGTCCTGCGGGGCGCGCTCGCCGTGGCGTCGCGAGTCGGCCTCTCCCCGTACGGACCGGAGCAGACGCGGTTCCTGCAGTATCGCCCGGTGCTCGACAACACGCGCCTGAAGGCGGTGTTCGGGTACACCCCGACCAGGACGTCGCGCGAGGCGTTCGACGAATGGAGGGCCGCTCGGCGGTCATCCTGACCACCCGGTCCGCACAGCGTCCCTGGCTGCGTACGGGCAGAGGGCCGTGCCAGTCAGGTGCGACGGTCGCATCGCACCCGGCGCTCGGCGTCGCAGGTGTCGCGCCCGCCGCGGCCGTCGGTGGCGTCGCGGCCGCGGTCGCCGTCCAGGTGGTCGTCCCCCGGGGTGCCCTTGATCGTGTCGTCGCCCCGGCCGCCGTTCACGACCGCGCGGTACGTGCCGCACTCCGGGGTGCCCATCTCAGCGCCGTCGCGGTCGCCGGACTCGGCCTCGGCGATGACGAGGTCGTTGCCCGGTCCGGCGTTCACCCACGCCATGCACGCCACGACCAGGATCGGCTCGCCGCTGTGGAACTCATCGGCGTCTGCTGACGAACCCTATGACTTGACCGCGGCCCGAAAGGTCGTCGCGGACCGGGTCGTCACCGGTCCTGCGCGGTCGTGGGGCCGTGCCGCGCCTCCTCGAGCCGCCCGGCGAGGAATCGACGCTCCGCCTCGTTGTCGGTGAGCGCCAACGCCTCCTCGTACGCCTCGAGCGCCTTCCGGTGGCTGCCGAGGCTCAGGAGGAAGTGGGCCCGCGCGGCGCTGAGGTATCCGCCGTACGTCGCCAGTGCCGGCTCGTCCATCAGCGGCCGGAGCGCCTCGAGCCCGGCTCGCGGGCCGTCCCGGAGGCCGACGGCCACGGCACGGTTCAGCGCGACGACGGCGGAGGGGAAGCGGCGGAGCATGACGTCGTAGAGGTCGACGATCTCCCCCCAGTCCGTCGCCTCCCACGTCGGCGCCTCGGCGTGGACCGCCGCCACGGCTGCCTCCAGGGCGTAGCGGGACGGGGGGCCGCTCCGGAGCGCCGCGCTCAGCAGGCGCGTGCCCTCCGCGATCGCGGCCCGGTCCCACTGCGACCGATCCTGCTCGGACAGGACGCGGAGCCGGCCCTCGGGTCCCACCCGTGTCGCACGCCGCGCGTCGTTGACGAGGAAGAGGGCGAGCAGGGCGGCGGCGTCCGGGTCGTTCGGCATGAGCGTGCGCAGCAACCTGGCGAGACCGATGGCGTTGTCGACCAGGTCGTGACGCACGAGCTGGGTCCCGACGGGTGCTGTGTGCCCGGTGGTGAAGATCAGGTGCACCACCTCGAGGACGGCTCCGACGCGTTCGGGCAGGTGGTCGGGGGTCGGCACCCGGTAGGGGATCGCGGCCACCGCGATCTTCTTCTTCGCCCGCGTGATCCGTGCGGCCATCGTCGACTCCTGCACGAGGAAGGCCCGGGCCACCTCGACGGTGGACATCCCGCAGACCAGCCGCAGCGTCAGCGCGACCTGGGCCTCCCGAGCGAGCGCAGGGTGGCAGCAGGTGAAGATGAGCCGCAGCCGGTCGTCGTCGAGACCGTCCTCCGGGCCCGGCACCGACGCGCTCTGCACCAGCTGCGGCAGCGAACGCCGCCACACGGAGTCGCGCCGCACGATGTCGAGCGCCCGGTTGCGGGCGACCTGCGTCAGCCAGGCGGCCGGCCGCGACGGAACGCCCGACTGCGACCACGTCTCCAGCGCGCGGGCGTAGGCGTCCTGCGTGCACTCCTCCGCGAGGCCGAGGTCCCCCGTCACCCGGGCCGTGGTCGCGAGGATCCGGGCCCAGTCGGTGCGGTGCGCGTCAGCGAGCGCAGCGAGGACCTCACCGCTCATCCGTGGTCCACCAGCGGGCGGATCTCGACGCCGCTGTGGTGGGCATGCACCTCGTGCAGCCCGGGGACCAGCGCGAGCACCTCGTCGAGGTCGGCGGCCTCGAGGACGTAGTAGCCGCCGAGGACCTCCTTGGTCTCGAGGAAGGGCCCGTCCGTCGTGACGATCCGACCGCCGGCATCCGAGCGCACCGTCGTCGACATGGGTGGGGGCTGGAGCTCGGCACTGTCGAGGATCCGGGGCCCCGCTGACGCCGCGAAGGCCGCGTGCGCCGCGTAGAGAGCCTCTTGCCCCTCGGGCGTCATCTCGTCCCACTGCTGCTGGTCGCCGTAGATCAGGATCATGTACTTCGCCATCGCGCGCGTCCTCTCGTGCTCTCTCCGGGGTCTGTCTACTCCTACGACGAACCGCCGGCGCCACGATCGACAGGACCCGGGTGGGATCGGCAGGTCGTCGACCGGTCTGTCGATGGTGGCGCCTCGGTCCTCGTCGGACGAGTAGACCCGGTTCCGGCGACAGCGGATCCGGACGACCCGAAGGAGTACCCCTGATGCCGCCGTTCCGAGATGCCTATCCCGAGATGTTCCTCGCCATCGCGCAGGACCACATCCGCGCAGCCGAGCACGCCGAACGAACGAGGCTCGCCCGTCGCCGGTGGTGGCGTGTCGTCCAGCGGGGCGCCGCATCGCGGTGACCCGTCGCACCAGCCCCCGGAAAGCAGGTGCGTGCCCGGCAGCCACGGCACTAGTCTCGCGCGATGCGTGCCGAAGCGACCTTCACGGTGGCGGAGTTCCAGCCCGCCTCGATCAGTCCGGAGCCGGCGATCACCGCGCGGCTGCCCATCGGTGTGGCGGTGATGCTGAAGGAGTTCGCCGGTGAGCTCTCCGGCCGCTCCGCCACCGTCTTCACCTCGGTGTTCGACGACACGACCGGTGTCGGCACCTACGTCGCGGTCGAGGCGTTCGAGGGATCGCTGGGCGAGCGGAGCGGGGCCTTCAACTTCGTCCACTCCGCCAGCACCTCCGGCACCGACCGCACCGCCGAGCACCTCGCCATCGTGCCGTCCAGCGGCTCGGGCGAGCTCAGCGCGATCTCGGGGACCGGCGGGATCACCGTGGACGACACCGGGGTGCACCGCATCTGGCTGTCCTACGATCTGGGCTAGCGACGCCGCCCCCGACCCCGCGGCTGCAATATCGATGGTCTGCGAGCACCCCCGTCGCGATCATGGTCGAGTGACGAGGAAGCCCATCGCGACACCGGCCGGGTCCGGCGCCGCCCCGCAGCCGGTCGACGAGCGGGCCGCCCGCACGGCCCACGGCGCGCTGGCGCTGTGGGCGCTGCTGTTCGCCGCGCCGCACCTCTACTGGGCGTTCGGGGGCCGTGGCGGTCTCGGCGCCGAGAGCGGGGCCGCCGACGCCGCGCTCGGGACGACCTGGTTCTCCGCCTACAACTGGGGCGTCACCGTCGCCTCGGTGCTCGGCGCCCTCCTGTGCGGCTGGCTCGCGCTGCGACCTCGTACGCACGTCCCCGGCTGGCGCCGCGTCCTGCAGGTCACGGCCGTCCTGCTGCTCGTCCGAGGCGCGATCGGGCTGCTGTCCCTGCTCCTGCTGGTGCCCGACGGGCCCATGCCGCCCTACCTCCTGGTCGCCGTCGAGCCGTGGTTCGTCATCGGCGGCCTGCTGTGCGCGCACGCCGCTCGCACCGCCGGCCCGGCCCGTGCCGGGCGCCGGCCGCGCCCGTCCACCGACACCGGCTGACACCGGCCCGACCAGCCCCCGGGACGCGTACGCCACCCGACCGGCACCGCCTCCGCACGAGCGCGCGGGGACCCGTGTCGTTGGCCCCTGTTCCCCCCCGTCGGCCGCACATAGCGTCGGGATCGCGACCACGACCCGTGGCCGACTCACTGGACCGAACTCGGAGGAGCAGACATGGCCACCTTGACCGTGTGGAAGTTCGACACCCCGGAAGGCGCCGAGCAGGCGGAGAAGGCGTTGTTCAAGCTCCAACGCCAGGAGCTCATCACGGTGCTCGACGCCGCCACCGTGTCGTGGCCCGAGGGGAAGAAGCGCCCCCGCACGCGCCAGGCCAACGACCTGTGGGGCCCGGGACTGTTGGGCGGGATGTTCTGGGGCCTGCTCTTCGGGATCATCTTCTTCATCCCGCTGATCGGCCTCGCCGTCGGCGCCGCCACCGGCGCCCTCATCGGCGCCCTGACCGACATCGGCATCGACGACAAGTTCATCAAGGACGTCCGCTCCAAGGTCACGCCGGGCACCTCGGCGCTCTTCGTGCTCAGCTCGGACGCCGTGATCGACCGCGTCCACAGCTCCCTGCGCGAGGAGGGCATCCGCGGCGAGCTGATCGAGACCAACCTGTCCGCCGAGGAGGAGGCCAAGCTCCGCGCGGCGGTCGAGGACGACCACCAGGACGCCTGAGCGACCCGGGCACGCGGCCGCGTCGCCTCAGACGCGGCCGCGCAGGATGCGGCGCCAGTAGACCTGCGGAAGGGCGTACCGGTCCACCCACCAGGTCACCGCCCGCGGCACGGTGAGGTCGGGGAACGGCACGCTCGGCCGCGGTCGGCCGTCGCGGTCCACCTCGACGAGCATGAGCCGGCGCCGCGCGGTCGTGATCGGCATGACGGTGTAGCCGTCGTAGTGCGCCATCGGCCCCCCGGTGCGGGCGGCGAGGAGGTTGGGCGCCAGCACGGCGACCTGCTTGCGCAGGGCTCCCCCCGAGACGTCGACGTAGGGCAGCACGCCCACGCGGCGCCAGTGGTCGCAGGCCATGAAGAGCGGCTTGAGCGCGGTCGCGCCACACGGCGCCGGCTCGGGCGGGACCGTGAACACGACGCGCCCCGACCGCACCCCGCGCAGCGCCGGCCAGACCCCCGCGGCGGTGTCGTCGTCGAACGTCGAGGCCGCCCACCCGCTGGCGTACGCCTCGCGCAGGCCGGGGGTCGCGTCCCAGTCCTCGTCGAGACCGGGGCACACCACCAGCGTCGTGCCGGTGAGGCGGCGACCCGAGCGGGTCTCCACCGACGGCCCGGACGGGTCGACCGCGACGACCTCGTCGCGCAGCGCCGTGCAACCCTCGGGCACGACCCGATCCGCCGGGCGGGAGAGCGACGCCATGGTCGCCTCGCCACCGCCGACGTAGTTGAGGAGCGGGCGGTAGCGGTGCACCGGGCGGGACTCGACCACGGCGACGTCGGGGGCCCCGTCACGCAGCAGGCGGGCGGCGAGCGAGATGCCGGCGTTGCCGCCGCCGACGATCAGGACGTCGTGGTGCTGGGGGGTGTCGGGCACCCTGCCACGCTAGCCCGGGGTGTCAGGTGCCGGTCTCGAGGCGGAAGCCGACCCCGCGGATCGCGACGACCTTCTCGCCGGCCGCGGCGGCCTCCAGCTTGCTGCGCAGGCGCCCGATCGTGACGTCGAGGGTCTTGGTCGAGCCGTACCAGTTCTGGTCCCACACCTCGGTCATCAGCGTCTCCCGCGACACGACCTTGTCGTGGTGGGTGGCGAGGACGGCGAGGACGTCGAACTCCTTGGCGGTCAGCGCGATCTCGCGCTCGCCCAGGTGCACGCGGCGCGAGCCCGCGTCGATGCGCAGGCCCGAGGACGTGGTGACGGTCGTGGCGTCGTGCGCCGGCGCGCCGCCGCTGCGGCGCAGCAGGGCCCGCACCCGCGCGAGGAGCTCGGCGAGGCCGAACGGCTTGGCGAGGTAGTCGTCGGCACCGACGTCGAGCCCGACGACGCGGTCGAGCTCGCCGGCGCGGGCGGTCACCATGATGATGCCGCCGAGGTAGCCGCCCGAGCGCATCTGGCGGCATACGTCGATGCCGTCCATGTCGGGCAGGCCCAGGTCGAGGATCACGAGCGCCGGACCCGCGCCCACCGCGAACGACACGGCCTCGGAGCCCACGGACACCCGGTTGACCTCGTAGCCCTCACGCTCGAGCGTGCGCATGAGGGGGACGGCGATGTCTTCCTCGTCCTCCACCACCAGCACGTCGTGAGCCATGGCGAGAGCATAGAGGCGCTTCCAGCAAACGGTGGGGCGAATCGGACGGCCGTGGTCCGCCTCACCCCTGGGGGTGTCAGGCCTCGAAGACGTCGCCCAGCTCGGCGACCCGGCGGAGCACCTCGTCCATCGAGAGCTGCTCGAGCGCGAGGTCGTCGGCGGCCCCCTCCTCGACCTCCGCCCAGGTCAGCGGCGCCGCGACGGTGGGTCGCTCCCGGCCGCGCAGCGAGTAGGGGGAGATGGTCGTCTTGGAGCCGGAGTTCTGCGACCAGTCGAGGAACACCTTGCCCGGCCGCTTGGCCTTGGTCATCACGCTCGTGACCTGCCCGGGGTGCTCCCTCATCAGCTCCTCGGCGACCTCCTTGGCCAGGGCCGTCGTGCCGTCGCTGTCGAGACTGCCGCGGCCGGTGGGCAGCGGGGCGTAGAGGTGCAGCCCTTTGCTCCCGCTGAGGACGGGCGTGCAGCCGAGGTCGCGCTCGGCCAGCGCGTCGCGCACCAGCAGCGCCACCTGCGCGCACTCGTGGAGCCCTGCGGGCTCGCCGGGGTCGAGGTCGATGACGAGCCGGTCGGGGTTGCGCGGCCGGCCCCTCGCGTCGACGGTCCACTGGTGGACGTGCAGCTCGAGGGCGGCGAGGTTGGCCAGCCAGGTGAGGGTGGCGAGGTCGTCGCAGATCGGGAAGCGGATGGTGCCGTCGCCCTTGCCCGAGCGCGAGCCCGTGGTCGGCACCTCGTGCGTGCGCACCCACGACGGCGTGCGGGAGGGCGCGTTCTTCTCGAAGAAGCTCGATCCCTCGACGCCGTGCGGCCAGCGGATGCGGGTGACGGCGCGGTCGCGCAGGTGCGGCAGCAGGACCGGGGAGACCTGCGCGTAGTAGTTGAGCACCTCCCCCTTCGTCGTGCCGGTGCGCGGGTAGAGCACCTTGTCGAGGTTGCTGATGGTGAGCGTGCGGCCCTCCACGTCGACCTGCACCTCGCTCACGCCTGCCGCTCCCCTCGGGCGAGGTCCTCGGGCGTCACGTCGTCGCGCACGCCCTGGAACGACGGCTGGCGCAGCCGGTCGTAGCCCAGCCCGTGGGTGTCGACGTCCACCACGACCCGCGGCTCCACCCAGAACGTGCCGGCCGCGTCGACCCGCGGCACCTCGTCGGCGAACGGCGACGTCCCGGTCGCGAGCGGGGCGAGCAGTCCGGCGAGCCGAGCGCTGGTGGCGCCGGCGATGCCGCTGCCCACCCGTCCGCGGTAGAGCAGGCCGTCGGGCGTCTGCTCGCCGACGAGCAGGGCCGCGAGTCGGTCGGTCGTGCCGACCTGGGGGCGCCAGCCACCGACGACGAACGAGCCACGGTGGCGGTGGGCGAGCTTGCGCCAGTCCTCGCTGCGGGCGCCGAAGCGGTAGCGCGACGAGCGCCGCTTGCTCACCACCCCCTCCAGGCCCTGCTGCAGGGTGGCCTCGAAGAGCATGTCGCCGTCGTCGTACGACGCCGGGACCTGCCACGCCGAGTCGGCCAGCGGCAGCCCCTCGAGCAGTGCCCGCCTCTCCTCCAGCGGCCGGGAGGTGAGGTCGTCGCCGTCGAGGCGCAGGAGGTCGAAGACCATCAGCGTGGCCGGCACCGCCGTGACGAGGCGGGCCACCTCCCGGCTGTTGCGCACGTGCATGCGGTGCTGGAGCACCCGGAAGTCGGGGACGCCGCGCTCGTTGAGGGCGATCACCTCGCCGTCTACGAGGACGTCGCGGTCGCCGAGCGGCGAGACGGCCAGGTCGGGCCAGGCCGGGGTGACGTCGTTGTCGTTGCGGCTGGTCATCCGCACGCCGCCGTCGCGGACGTCGACGAGCACGCGTACGCCGTCCCACTTGACCTCGTGCAGCCACTCGGCCCCCACGGGCACGCGGTCGGTCTTGCTGGCGAGCATCGGGCGCACGGGGTGCAGTCTGGCACCAGGGCGCGCGGGCGGCACCCCGCGAGGGGAGACGACCGTCCGTGGCGGCGGCTATCGTCGGTGCATGCGTGCGATCTGGAAGGGTGCCGTCTCCTTCGGCCTGGTCAGTGTCCCGGTCAAGCTCTACGCCGCCACGGAGAGCCACGACGTGTCCTTCCGGCAGGTGCACGCCAAGGACGGCGGCCGGATCAAGTACCAGCGGGTCTGCTCCCTCGACGGCGAGGAGGTGGCCTACGCCGACATCGCCAAGGGCTACGAGACCGAGGACGGCGAGATGGTCATCCTCACCGACGACGACATGGCCGAGCTGCCCTCGACGTCGTCGCGGGAGATCGCGGTGGAGAAGTTCGTGCCCCGCGAGCAGATCGACCCACTGCTGTTCGAGAAGTCCTACTACCTCGAGCCCGAGGGCGCCGGCGCCAAGCCCTACGCCCTGCTGCGCCAGGCCCTCAAGGACGCCGACCGGATGGCGGTGGTGACCGTCGCGCTGCGCCAGCGCACCACCATCGCGGTGCTGCGGGTGCGCGAGACCGAGGCCGGGGAGGTCATCGTGCTCCAGACGATGATGTGGCCCGACGAGGTGCGCACCCCCGACTTCAAGGTCGAGGTCGACGACGCCAAGCCGCAGGAGGTCAAGATGGCCCACATGCTCGTCGAGACGCTGTCGGGCGACTTCGACGCCACCGAGTTCGAGGACGACTACGCCGGCGCCGTCGAGGCGCTCGTGAAGTCGAAGATCGAGGGTGGGGAGATCAAGCGCACCGAGACCTCCACCAAGACCTCCGGCGAGGTCGTCGACCTCCTGGCCGCGCTGCAGAAGTCGGTCGCCGCCGCCAAGAGCGCCCGCGGCGAGGACGCCGCCTCGTCCGACGACTCCGACTCCTCTGACGCCGATGCCGACGAGGACGAGAAGCCGGCGAGGAAGAGCGCCGCGAAGAAGCCCTCGGCCAAGAAGGCGCCCGCCAAGAAGGCGGCGGCGAAGAAGTCGAGCGCCACGAAGAGCACGACCAAGAAGACCGCGGCGAAGAAGCAGGCCAGGAAGGCCAGCTGACCCTCCCCTCAGGCCGAGGGCCGGGCCGTCAGGGGCCGGGGCCGTCAGGCGCTCGCGAGGTCGCGCAGGTCGGCGAGGATCTCCTCGAACCTCGCGACCAGCGAGATGTGTCCCTCGTCGTCGAACAGGTGCGCCCGTGCGCCGGGGATCGCGGCCGCGAGCCAGCGACCGTGCTCGAAGGGCACCATCTTGTCGTGGGCGCCCTGCCAGACCGAGGTGGGCACGGTGACCTCGGCGACGTCGAAGCCCCACGGCCGCACGATCTGCAGGGTGTCCTCCACCATGCCACCGGGTCCCTGCGCCATGGCGTGGCGGAAGGATGCGGCGACGTACCCGGCGAACCCGCCCGTCAGGGCAGCGGCGTCGACCTCGTCGACCAGGCCACCGAAGGCGGCGACGATGTCGTCGGCCGTCACGGCGCCCAGCTCGGCGGCCTGCTCGGTCGCGATCGGGAGGTAGGCCTCGCGACCGGACGCCGCGGCCGCGAAGTCGCGGACGTTCTCCGGACCCATGCCGGCGCTCCAGTCGAGCCCGGCGGCGTCGAACGGGGCGACGCCCGCGAGGAGGGCCACCGACCGGCACCGCTGCGGCATGGTCGCCGCGCACGCCAGGGCGCGCGGCCCGCCGCCGGAGTGGCCGAGCGTGACGAACTCGTCGATCCCGAGGTGGTCGAGCAGGGCCGCGGTGTCGTCGGCGTCGGCGACGAGCGGCACCGGCCATCCCTCCGGCGCGGGCCGGGGGGTGGAGGCGCCGTATCCCGGGCGTGAGCACGTGACCAGCCGGAGGCCGGCTCGCCCGGCGGCGTCCCACAGGGACGGGTCGACGACCGCGGCACTCGGGGTGCCGGAGTGGTGGACGAGCGCGAGTCCGTCGGGGGCGCCGCCGGTGAGGTACTCCAGCCGTCGCCCGTCGGGCAGGGTCAGCAGCTCAGCCGGGGAGGTCATGCCGGATCGTCGCACAGGTGCTCCGCGGTCAGGACGCGCCCACTCGACCCCGATGCGTGGTCAGGACGCGCCCACTCGGCCCCGATGCGTGGTCAGGACGCGCCCACTCGGCCCCGATGCGTGGTCAGGACGCGCCCACTCGACGGGTCCGGCGTCACGCGCCGCCCCCGCCGATCCACGAGCGGATCTCGTCGGCGTGCTGGTCGAGCAGCGGAGGGGCGACGTGGTCGCGCCGGGTGACCTCGGTGCCTTCGGCGTCGAAGAACCGCAGCGGCGGGCCGGGCAGGGTGATGTCGCCGAGCGTGGGGTGCTCGACGTCGACGAGCAGTCCCTGACTGGCGACCTGGTCCCACACATAGACCTCGTCGAGCGTGCGCACCTTGCCCGCCGGCACGCCGACCTCGGCGAGGCGGGCGAGCAGGGGCTCGGCGTCCCAGTCGGCGAAGGCCCGCTCGACCACCTCGATGACCTCCTCGCGGCGGGCGACCCGCTCGCCGTTGGTGGCCATCCCCTCGGCCTCGGGGTCGAGCCCGAAGCCCTCGCAGAACCGCCTCCACAGCCCCTCGCTGCCCAGCGCGATCTGCACCGCGCCGTCACGGCAGTGGAACAGGCCGTAGGGGGCGATCGAGGGGTGGTGGTTGCCCTGGGCGCGCCCGACCTCGCCGGCCACGGTCCAGCGGGTGCCCTGGAAGGCGTGCACCCCCACGACCGACGCGAGCAGCGACGTACGCACGACCGTGCCCTTGCCGGTGCGCTCGCGCTCGTGGAGCGCGGCGAGCACGCCGTAGGCGCCGTACATCCCCGACAGCAGGTCGGCGATGGGCACGCCGACGCGCTGCGGGTCGTCGGGACCCGACCCGGTGAGCGACATCAGGCCCGCCTCGCCCTGGGCGATCTGGTCGTAGCCGGCGCGACCTCCCTCGGGACCGTCGTGGCCGAAGCCGGTGATGGAGAGCACCACGAGCCGCGGGTTGCGGCGCATCAGCTCCTCGATGCCGAGGCCGAGGCGCTCCAGCACGCCGGTGCGGAAGTTCTCGACCAGCACGTCGGCGCGCTCGACGAGGCCGACCAGCACGTCCGTGTCGACGTCGTCCTTGAGGTCGAGCGCGATCGACTCCTTGTTGCGGTTGGTGCAGAGGAAGTAGGTCGACTGGCGCGCGTCGGGCTCGCCGACGAACGGCGGTCCCCAGCCGCGGGTGTCGTCGCCGCTGCCGGGCGCCTCGACCTTGATCACCCGCGCGCCGAGGTCGCCGAGCATCTGGGTGGCGTGCGGGCCGGCGAGCGCGCGGGTGAGGTCGACGACCAGGAGGTCGGAGAGCGGGCCGGTCGGGGATGCGGTCGCGTCGGTCATGTCGGGGTTCACCATCCGGGGAGGACGAGGGCGGCCCAGACGAGCAGCGGCCCGGCCAGGGTGACGATCACGGCGTAGGTCAGGATCTGCTTGTAGTAGACCGGCTCCTCGATCGTGTCGGGCTTGTTGGCGAGCATGAGCGCACCGTTGGTCGAGAACGGGCTGACGTCGACGATGGTCGAGGCGACGGCGAGGGCCGCGACGAACATCGCCGCGTTGATGCCGCCGTCGGCGATGAGGGGCACGGCGATCGGGATGATGACCGGCAGCAGCGCGGTCGAGGAGGCGAACGCCGACACGACGCCGCCGACGTAGCAGAGGACGAGGGCACCGATGGCGGCCGCACCGAGGCCGGCGGCCCAGCTGCCGACGAACTCCGGCGAGCCGGCGGTGGTGAGGATCGTGGCGTAGGTGCTGACGCCGGCGACGAGGAGCACGGTGGGCCAGGCCACCTGGCGGATGGCGTCCTTGTGCTCGTTGGGCGAGAGCATCGCGAGGATGACCGCGGCCGTGATGGCGACGAAGCCGATGTTCTTGTCGAAGACGAGGGCGACCAGGGCCACCCCGACGAACGCGACCAGGGTGAGCACCTGGTCGCGGCGCACGCCCTGGGCCTGGGTGCCGACCGGGGCGGTCGCGCCCATCCCCCGCGCCGGCACCGTGACTCCGCCGCGGTGCAGGTCGTCGTCGAGCGTGTCGTCGTCGTCCGGGTCGATCCGCAGCGCCATCAGCTTGCGGCCGCCGAGGACCACGAAGAGGATCGCGGCCATCACCGTGTTGACGACCAGGCTGGCGAGGAAGACGGTGATCTCGCTCGAGGGCAGGCCGGCGTCCTCCATCACCGAGTTGGTGATGACGCCGTAGATGCTGATCGGCGAGAAGCCGCCGGCCTGGGCGCCGTGCACGACGAACATGCCCATCATCAGCGGGCTGATGCCGTAGCGCCCGGCGAAGCCCAGCGCGATCGGGCCGATGATCGCGCACGCGGCGGGGCTGACCGCGCCGATGCCGGTGAGGACGCCGGTGACGGCGAACATCACCCACGGGATCAGCGCCACGCGTCCGCCGACGGCGCGCACGGCCGTGCGCACGATCAGGTCGACGGTGCCGTTGTTGCGGGCGATGGCGAACAGGTAGGTGACGCCGATCAGCGTCAGGATCAGGTCGCCGCTGACGCCGGCCAGGATCTCCTTCTCGTCGAGGTCGAGGGCGTACATGCCGACGAACCACGCGGCCACGTAGGCCAGCGCGCCCATGTTGATCGGCAGCACCGTGCCGACCACGAACAACGCGACCAGCGCGATGATCGCAATCCATTCCGGACCCATTGCGGTCCCCTTCCGAGTAGAGGGCCGGCACGGCGGGGCCTCGGGGGGTGGCCCTGGTCACAGCGCGGCGCAGTGGCCTAGCCAATAGGACAATGAGCCGGATCGTCAATAGGCTGGAGACATGTCCGAGTCGTCCTCCTTCCCCCAGCGCCTGCTCCGTACGCGGCTCTACGAGCAGGTCGCCGGGCAGATCTCGGCCTGGATCGACGACAACGGGCTGACGGCGGGCGACCGGCTGCCCCCCGAGCGCGAGCTGGCCCAGCGCCTCGGCGTCAGCCGCGCCACGCTCAGCCAGGCGCTCGTCGCGCTGGAGGTGATCGGCGTGGTCGAGGTGCGCCACGGCGACGGCACCGTCGTCACCGCCGGGCACCGCACGACGCGCCGCATCGTCGACGCGATCCGCAGCCACGCCGACCGGCTGCCCGAGATCATCGAGACCCGCGACGCCCTCGAGACCAAGATCGCCGCGCTCGCCGCCGTGCGTCGTACCGACGACGACCTCGCGCGCATCGACGACGCCCTCGACGCGATGGCCGCCGACATCGAGGCCGGCGGGCGCGGCGTGGAGGGCGACGAGCGCTTCCACGGCGCGGTCACCGCCGCGTCGCACTCCCTGCTCCTGGCCCGGCTGATGGACGAGATCGGCGACCTGGTCGAGGAGACGCGGCTGGAGTCGCTCGGCCAGCCGGGCCGCCCCCAGGACTCGCTGGCCGGCCACCGCGCGATCGCCGAGGCGATCCGTGCGCAGGACGCGGCCGGCGCGGCCGAGGCGATGCACGCGCACGTGGCGCTGGTCAGCGACGTCGCGCTCCTCCGCGAGCAGCAGTGAGTCCCGCGGAGCTGGTCCTGGTCGTGGCGACCGGGCTCGCCGCCGGCGTCCTGTCGTCCACCGTCGGGGTCGCGTCGCTGCTCAGCTTCCCCGTCCTCGTCGGCCTCGGGCTGCCCCCGGTCGTCGCCAACGTCTCCAACACCATGGGGCTCATCCCCGGAGGGCTCGGCGGGGTCGTCGGCTACCGGCAGGAGGTGCGCGAGGCGGGTCGCGTGGCGTACGTGATCATGGTCGTCTGCGGCCTCGGCGCGATCCTCGGCGCCGCGCTCCTGATCGGACTGCCACCCGGCGTCTTCGAGGCGATCGTGCCCTACCTGATCCTCTTCACCTGCCTGCTCGTCGGCATCCAGCCGCGGATCGCCGCCTGGCTGCGGGCGCGCCACGAGACACGCCACGGCGTCGCCCTGGCCGAGCGCCGTCACATGTCGCCCCTGACCACCGTCTTCGCCACGATCACGGGCGTCTACGGCGGATACTTCGGCGCCGGCGCGGGGGTGATGATGGTCGCGGTGCTCGGCATCGGCACCGACCTCGAGCTGCGCGTCGTCAACGGGCTGAAGACCCTGTCGCTGATGGTCGGCAACATCGTCGCGGGCGCCATCTTCGCCGTCGTGGCCGACCCGCGCTGGGACGTCGTGGTGCTGCTCGCGGCCGGCTCGCTGGTCGGCGGCTACGTCGGCGCGCGCATCGGTCGCAAGCTGCCCGACGCGGTCTTCCGTGGTGCCGTCGTCGCGGCGGGCGTGGTGGCGGCGCTCCTGCTGTTCTGAGTCCTGGCCGGCCCGGGCCCGGCGCACAGCCGGGCCCGGGGCCGCCCCTCAGGACAGCAGGCCCCGCACCACCCGCAGGCCGACGGACAGGCGCGCCAGCTCGGCGCTCTCCTCGCGGCAGATCTCCTCGAGCGTCTTGGCCGCCCGCCCGACCAGCTGCGCGTCGGCCTCCTCCCACGCCGCCACCCGGGCCGGCGCCGGGTCGGCGGCGTCGGTCGACTCCAGCACCTGCGCCGTGAGCTGCTGGTGCACACCGTAGAGGTCGTCGCGCACCGCGGCCCGCGCCATCGTCTGCCACCGGTCGTCGCGAGGCAGGCCGAAGATCCGCTCCACCATGGCCGGCAGCCCCAGTCGCTCGCCCAGGGCGAAGTGCACCCGGGCCACCTCGACGGGGTCGAGGTCGAGCCGGTCGGCGGTCTCCACGATGCCGAGCAGCGCGTAGGCCGAGGCCAGCACCGCCACCCGGGACGCCAGGTCGGCGGGGACGCCCTGGTCGGTCAGCCGCTTCTCCCGGGCCTGGTAGTCGTCGAGCTCGCGCCCGCTCATGATCTCCGGCAGCGCGGCCATGACCGTCTGCACGCGCTCGCGGAAGAACTCGACCGTGGCCCTCGAGTCGAGCGGGGGCCGCCGGTTGGTGACCAGCCAGCGCGACGCGCGCTCGACGAGGGTGCGCATCTCGATGCGCATCCGGGTCTGCCGCTCGGCGGGCACCTGGTTGTCGAGCGCCGCGATCTCCTGGCGCAGCGGCAGCGAGCCGAAGATCTCGCGCGCGACGAAGTTGGCACGGGTCAGGTCGGCCGGGCTCGCGCCGGTCTCGCCCTGGAGCCGCGGCCAGAACGTCATGCCGGCGCCGTTGACCAGGTCGTTGACCACCTGGGTCACGATGATCTCGCGCCGCAGGGGGTGGTCCTCGATGGCCGCCTCGAGGTCGGGCAGCATCTGCCTCGGGAAGTAGCCCAGCAGGTCCTCGCGCAGGTAGGGGTCGTCGGGCAGGTCGGAGTCGATGAGCTCCTCGGCCAGCACGATCTTCGTCCACGCCAGCAGCACCGAGAGCTCGGGCGTCGACAGCGCCTGCTTGCGGTCGAGGCGGCGGCGGACCTGACGAGTGCTGGGCAGCCCCTCGAGCTCGCGGTTGAGCACGCCGCGGCGCTCGAGCGCGCGCATCCACTCCTCGTGCACGTGCAGCAGCGACGGCGCGTGCGCCTGGGCGTTGGCGAGCGCGAGGTTCTGCTCGTAGTTGTCGCGCAGGACCAGCTCGCCGACCTCGTCGGTCATCGCGGCGAGGAGCGTGTTGCGCGCGTCCTCGTCCATCGCACCCGCGCGCACCACGCGGTCGAGCAGGATCTTGATGTTGACCTCGTGGTCGGAGGTGTCGACGCCGGCGGAGTTGTCGATGAAGTCGGTGTTGATCCGCCCGCCGTCGCCGTTGACGCCGAACCGGGCGTACTCCACGCGACCGAGCTGGGTGAAGCCGAGGTTGCCGCCCTCCCCCACGCAGCGGGCCCGCAGGTCCTCGCCGTTGACGCGGATCGCGTCGTTGGCCTTGTCGCCGGCGTCGGCGTTGGTCTCCTCCGAGGACTTCACGTAGGTGCCGATGCCGCCGTTCCAGAGCAGGTCGACCGGCGCGAGCAGGATCGCCTTCATCAGCTCGGCGGGGGTGAGCGCGGTGACGTCGGCGCCCAGCCCGAGCACCTGGCGCACCTGCGCCGACACCGGGATCGACTTGGCCGAGCGGGGCCACACCCCGCCGCCCTCGGAGATGAGGGAGGTGTCGTAGTCGCGCCAGCTCGACCGCGGCAGCTCGAAGAGCCGGCGCCGCTCGGCGTACGACGTCGCGGCGTCGGGCGAGGGGTCGATGAAGATGTCGCGGTGGTCGAACGCCGCCACCAGCCGGGTGTGCTCGGAGCAGAGCATGCCGTTGCCGAAGACGTCGCCGGACATGTCGCCGATGCCCACCGCGGTGAAGTCCTCGGTCTGGCAGTCGACGCCCATCTCGCGGAAGTGGCGCTGGACCGAGACCCACGCGCCGCGGGCGGTGATGCCCATCGCCTTGTGGTCGTAGCCCACCGACCCGCCGGAGGCGAAGGCGTCGCCCAGCCAGAAGCCGTAGTCCTTGGCCACGCCGTTGGCGATGTCGGAGAACGTCGCGGTGCCCTTGTCAGCCGCGACGACGAGGTAGGAATCGTCGCCGTCGTGGCGCACCACCTCGCGGGGCGGCACGGGCCGGCCGTCGACGAGGTTGTCGGTGATGTCGAGCAGGCCCGAGATGAACATGCGGTAGCAGGCCACGCCCTCGGCCAGCCACGCGTCGCGGTCGGAGGGGTCGGGGAGCTGCTTGCAGAAGAACGCGCCCTTGGCCCCCACCGGGACGATCACGGTGTTCTTCACCATCTGCGCCTTGACCAGGCCCAGCACCTCGGTGCGGAAGTCGTCGCGACGGTCCGACCAGCGCAGGCCGCCGCGCGCGACGGCGCCGAAGCGCAGGTGGGAGCCCTCGACGCGCGGGCTGTAGACGAAGATCTCGAAGCGCGGTCGCGGCTCGGGCAGCTCGGGGATGGCCGACGGCTCGAGCTTGAACGAGATGTAGGGGTGCACGTCGCCGTCGGCGGAGCGCTGGAAGAAGTTGGTGCGCAGCGTCGCGCGGATCAGCGTGCGGTAGGAGCGCAGGATGCGGTCGTGGTCGAGGCTGACGACGTCGTCGAGGGCCCTGGCCAGCCGCTCCTCCACCGCCTCCACCTTCGCCACGCGCGCCTCCGCGTCGTGCTCGAGCGCCCGGCCGTCGCGGCCGGGGTCGAAGCGCGCCTCGAAGAGCTCGACGAGCAGGCGGGTGATGTCGACGTTGCTGCGCAGCGCCTCCTCGATGTAGTCGAGCGCGAAGGGCGAGTTGCCCTGCTTGAGGTACTTCGCGTAGGCGCGCAGCACGGTGGCCTGGCGCCAGGTCAGCCCGGCCGCGAGCACGAGCCGGTTGAAGCCGTCGATCTCGTTGTAGCCGTCCCACACCGCGCGCAGCGCCTCCGCGAACAGCGCTCGCTCGCGGGGGGCCAGCACCCGGCCGTGGCGCAGGCCGAACTCGTAGATGAACGACGGGCGCGCGAGCCCGCTGAGCTCGTAGGGCCGCTCGTCGACGACCTCGACGCCCATCGAGGTGAGCATCGGCAGCATCGCGCTCAGCGACAGGGGCTCGCCCACGCGGAAGACCTTGAGCCGCGACTCGCCTCGCCGGTAGGTGCCGCGGACCTCGTCCTGGTCGAAGAGCGCGAGGTCGATGCCCTCCTCGCCCTGGATGGCCTCGATGCGCCCGAGGTCGGCCGAGGCGCGCTGGGGCTGGTAGTCCTCCTTGTAGGCCTCGGGGAACGCCTCGGACCACGCCCGCGCCAGCGTCGACCCCTCGTCGACGCCGTACTCGGCGACCACGGCCGCCACGAAGTCGTCGCGCCACGAGCGCGAGGCCTCCATCAGCCGCCGCTCGAGGTCGGGCACGTCGATCTCGGGCACCTGCGCGCCCTTGGGCGGGTGCACCACGAAGTGCACCCGCGCGGTCGTCGACTCGTTGACCCGGGCGGTGAACTCGACGTGCTCGCCGCCGAGCTGCTCGCGCAGGATCTCGGAGAACCGCTCCCGCACGGCCGTGTTGTAGCGGTCGCGCGGGAGGTAGACGAGGACCGACACGTAGCGCCCGTAGGTGTCGCGGCGCACGAACGCGCGCAGCTGGCGGCGCTCGCGGGCGCTCATCACGTCCTGCGCGACCGGGGCCAGCTCGTCGGGCGAGGTGTGGAAGAGCTCGTCG